>NZ_JAEHQU010000004.1:0-352176 GCF_016238105.1 Proteus sp. PR00224
CTCTGTCTCTATTTTATTTTTGAGAAATAAAACACTATTTTAATTGCTGATAAAGCAATGAACCCGCCGCAGCTCCCGCAACATCGTAAGCAAAATCATGCCAGCTCCAGCCAGTACCTTCTGGACGACTATCATAAAGCTCTTTTGCTGCACCTAAACTAATCGAAAACGAGAGCCCAATTAATAATCCTTCTCTATGACCATAATTTTGATGATCTGCATACGCATTTGCGCCCGCTGAAGCAACCATAGAAAATAAAAAATGTTGAGCTTTATCTTTGCCTTGCCAATTATCATTGGCAAAATGAAATGACTGACAACCCGTTAAAGTCATTATTGATAATAAAATGATCAGAGAACCACATTTAAGCCTTAGTTTCATAAAAAATAAAAGCCTTTTCACTGATAAAAATATTTTAATATAAGTGCTTATTAAGTATAGAAGATAATTTTAGAAAACAAAAAAGCCTTACTGATATTTAAGTAAGGCTTTAAGACGGGAAGCGTTAGCGTTTAAAGTATACGGCTAATTAATCTATCAACACGAATACGTCGTAATCGTTTGATTAATTTCTTCACTTTTAGAGGATAAAGTTTAATATTTTCTAGATCTTGGTAATGTTTTACGACAATAGTATGTTGGCGAATACAGGCTAACTCATTGTGTCGTTGCTCATGTAATTCATGCTTAGGATCATGAATTAATATGGCATTTTCTAAATCTAATCCCCATGCACGCGGATTAAGATTATTACCAGTAATTAATTGCCAGCTATCATCAACCCACATGCCTTTTAGGTGATAGGTATTATCGTTATCTTTCCAAAGTCTTACTGTTAATTGGTCATTATCAATAAAGCGTTGGAAACGTTGGGTAAATTTACGCAGATTGATCTCATAGAGATAAGGTAGAGCACCAATAATTTTAAATGGCTCTTCTGGTGGAATATAGAAGTCATTTGCAGTTTTATCACCAATAATAATTTCGACTTGCTTGCCATTTCTTAATAAATGACTGATTTGACGTACAAGGATCGCAGGTAAATTAAAATAAGGTGTACAAATAACAAGCTTTTCTTCAGTAGAAGCCATAAGGTGAGAAATTGTCTTATTTAAGATATTTTTCTTACCTAAACCCATTAAAGGTGTTACTGCCAGCTCGTTGTTAGACGCATTGGCTTTAATATCATAGCCATCACGAGTGCGTAAATTGAAACGAAATTGACGAATACAGTTTTTAATTTCGGCACAACGAACTCTATCTTTGATATCCAATCGTTGAATCGCTTCTGATTGCAAAAGATCAGTCACAATAAACTGCTTCATTGTGGAGGCTAATTCGCTATTTTGGATGATGTGATATCTGTCATAACGATATTTATCTAGTTTGTGCAAATAAACATTATTAATACTTGCGCCACTATAGATAACCGTATCATCAAAGATAAAGCCTTTAAGGTGTAATACACCTAATGCTTCACGAGTGTTTACGGGAATACCGTAAATAGGGATCTCGACATCAGGGTGTTGCTGTGCAACGTGGTAGTACCAATCTGCATTCGTTGCATCAGCAGAGACACCAATACGCCCACGTTGAGCACGGTGCCAGTCAACAATAACTGTAATGGATAATTCAGGACGTTGTTGTTTTGCGCTGTAAAGCGCATCAAGGATCTCTTCACCAGCCTCATCGTGCTCTAGGTAAAGAGCCGTAATAAAGATCTCTTTCTTTGCTTGAGCAATATATTTCAATAAGGTGCTGCGAAACGCGGACGTCTGATAAAGCGTTTCAACATCAGCAACTGACTGAGCTAATTTAGGCAGTTGTGCAAGGTGTTGTTGATGCTTAGCAAGTTTTAGTTTAGACAACATCACAGTGCTTAATTCTCTTGTTTATGATGGCAGATGGAGCCATCGTCCATGTAGATTTTCTTTAACCGATCTTCTGATCATAACATTAGTTATATGGGATGTACGCATAAAATCATCATATATAGCTAATTTATCAAAGGATGCGTGAACAATCACATAAAGAAACTTTCTCTTATGATTATAGCGTTGGGCCATCTTTTGATGTTCCAAGCTGCAAATCAAGATTGACTATTCCTTCATCAAATTGTACTTCAACAGAAAATCCCAGTTTTTTCGCTAAACTTATCATGTTGCGATTCTCAGGCATGGTTATCGCGGTCAAACGTTTAATGCCATGTTCTCTAGTATAGTTGATAAGTTTAGTCATAAGTTGATGACCTAAAGTATTTCCTTTTAAATCAGAACGCACAAGAATAGCAAATTCTGCATGCTGATTATCCGGATCTGCCATTGCACGGGCAACACCAATGATTTCAGGCCGATCTTCTGGATTTCGGATTGCAACAAAAGCCATTTCTCGATCGTAGTCAATTTGGGTCATATTCGCGAGATCGTCATGCGTAAACTCACTGATCTCACTAAAATAGCGATAATAAAGATCTTCTTTTGTTACTTGGTTTATAAAGGTTTTAAGTAACGGTTCATCTTCCGGCAAAATAGGGCGGATAAAGCAAGGATTGTTATCTCTTAGAAAGAAGGTTTCTTCTAATTCATTGGGATAAGGGCGAATAGAGAGCCTTTGATGAGGATCGCCTTGTAGAGGCGCTAACTCCATCGCGACATCGAGTAGTGTAAAATCATTACCTGAAGCCAGTAGAGGATGAATATCTAATCTGACAATTTGTGGACAATCTAAAAGTAAGTGAGAAACCTGCACCAAAAAATGGCTTAGACTTAATATATTTAGAGGCTGTAAAGCGCTTCTAGGCTGTATTTTTCCGCTTTTTATCGCATTAATAACTAGATAACGGGCAAGCGCCATATTAAGAGGTGGTAAAGCAACTGCAGCTTTAGTTTCTATTTGCCACTCAACTCCCCCTTCACCTAATACAATTAATGGACCAAAAATAGGATCTTGCTCTATTGCGACTCGTAGTTCTTGAGAGCCAGCTCTATTCGCCATACTTTGCACCAATAATCCCTGAATTTGTGCTTGAGGGTAGAGTTCTGTAACACGCTCTATAATAGCATGAGCTGCTGATGATACTTCTGTACTGTCTCGAAGATAAAGCATAACACCTTGTACTTCGGACTTATGAGGGATATCAGGAGAACGCAACTTCAGCGCAACAGGATAACCAATCTTTTCAGCAATATTGACAGCTTCTTGTGCATTATGGGCAATCCAAGTAGGAAGAGTATTAAAGCCGTAAGCTTCCATAATTGGCTGAACTTGGTGTGTGTCTAATCGATATTGCTTATTTTTTAATGCCTCTTCAATGCAACGATGTGCTTGTTGCGTATTCATTTTGACATCTAAAGGTAATGCCGGTGTCTCTTTTAACTGCTTCTGGTTACGGCGATATTCCACCATATGCATAAATGCAGTGACGGCACCTTCAGGTGTTCGATAGGTTGGAATTCCTGCTTCACTAAATAATTTGCGTGATTGCTGAGAGGAATACTCTCCGCCCCAGTTAGTGAAAACGGTAAGCCATTTACGTCGAGGGTGTTTATTGATGGCTTCTATGACTCGTTGCGCAGTTTCAATGCTAGGAGCAATGGCACTTGGTGTGTGAATAAGGAGTAAAGCATCATGATCATGGCTATCTAACAAACAATTCAATGCCAAAATATAACGTTCAACCGTTGTATCATCACCTAAGTTTAGCGGGTTGCGAATGGCATTTTCTTCTTGAATAACACTTTGTAGTTTTTGTTTTGTTTCATCTGTAAGTTGTGCGAGCTTTCCTGAATGCAAAAATAGCTCATCAACTGCCATTGCAGCAGGTGCAGAGCCATTACTCATAATCATTAATCTTTCGCCTTTTAAAGGCGTCATATAGCTAAGTGTTTCAACGGCAGAAAACATCTCATGGGTATCTTGTACTCGTAATAAACCCGCACGTTGAAAAGCGGCATCATAAGCCACGTCATAACTCGGTGTATCGCCCAATAACAGTTGAGCTTTTTGAGTACGACCACTTTTTATCACCAGAATGGGTTTATTACGCGAAGCACTACGAGATGCTGACATAAATCGTCGTGCATCTTTTATATGTTCGAGATGCAATAAAATAGCACTGGTTTTACTGTCCCTTGCTAGAAAATCTAATAAATCATCGACTTGGATATCTTGATTATCACCTAGCGCAATAAAATAGGAAAAGCCGATATTACGATAATAAGCCCAATCTAAAATCGTGTTGGCGACAGCCGCTGATTGCGAAATAAAAGCTAACTTTCCTTTTTTAACGGGAAGAGGTGAAAAGCTGGCATTTAAACCTTGCCACGGTGCTAAAAGCCCCAAACTATTTGGGCCAAGTAAACGGATATGATATTGCTGACAAAGTAATTTTATTGGCTGAAATTGTTCAGGTTGTGCAGAAAGCACAATCACGGCTTTGCAACCAGATCCACCTAATTGTTTTAGTAGCTCAAGGTTGCGACGATGATGTGTACAAATAATCGCGAGATCAGGAACTTGAGGCAATTTATCAATAGAAGGATAAGTGAAAACACCAGAGACAGAACCACGAGAAGGATTAATCGGAAACACTGGGCCATTAAATCCACCACTGAGCAAATTTTTCATCATGGTGGTTCCTGCTCGACCTAATTTTTCAGAGGCACCGATCACCGCAATAGATTTAGGACGTAATAGTGCTTCAAGACCTCGTTGGCTCATATCCACTCCAGAGTTTCATTATCAACTGCTATTCAATGTAGCTGATTTGATCTTCTTTTGCCTGACTCCGGTCTGGTTTTCCAAGTAAATATTGTTGACGAAAGTAACTAAAATGAGAAAAAAGTTGTTGTGAGGCTTGAATATCGCCGACATTCTCTAAAATAGAAGCTGCAACTTCTGCTGTACAATGTTGATCTTCCCTTGCTGCTTGGCGAAGTATGTACTCACATTTACTTGCCTCATTTAAAGAAAAGAGGGGTAATGAATTGAGATAAGGGCTTTTGCGAAACATTTTGCGTGCTTCACTCCAAGTGCCATCAAGGAGAATAAACAAAGGTGGTTTGCTATTTGCAGGGAGTTGGTTGTATACAACACGTTCATTTGACGCATAGCTTTCAGGGAAGACAACATAAGCTTGCCGATCTGGTGTATTGATTAGATCAAGCAAGGCCTGTTCTGGAGCGGTTCGGGACCATAAAAAAGCCTGCGTGTTTGGCAATACGTCGGCAATTAATTTCCCCGTATTACTTGGCTTCATCACTTCGGTGTCATACATCAATAAACAAAATTGGCTTTTTGCAGGTTGATTGACAATCGTGTCACAAAGACATTGTTTTTCAGGTAATAAGCAAAAAGAGCAACGTTTGGTACGAAAACCTCGTGCTTTAAAAGGGCGAGTCGAAATCGAAAGTCGATATTGACGAAGTCGAGAGACTGCATTGTCACGCATAACAGATTGACCAATACTCATAAAAAAGAATCGAATATTATCATGTTCAAAACAAACAAACTATTCAGTCTGTTTTTATCATAAAAATCATACTGATATATTGGTTATGCATGAGATGGAGTTAATTATCAATTGATCCTGATTAGTTTATCGATTCCTGTGCGTGATTCTCTCGGTGACAGTTGCTAAACTATCATGTAATCTGCGCCCCTATTGCAGTTGGAGAGACAAATGAACGATTCTTATGAAGGTAAAAACGGCAAGGTAAAAGTAATGTATGTCCGTAGTGAGGACAATGCCGATAATAAACCTAAAAAACCATCCCGCCGTCCTGAAAATGGTCGTGGTGATAGCCGTGATAACAAACGCGGTGATAACCGTGACGACAAAAATCGTGATAATAGACGTGGTGATAACCGCGACGATAAAAATCGCGATAACAGACGTGGTGATAACAAATTTTCTCGTCGTGATGACCGCGGTGCAGGTAAGCCTTCAGGGCGTGGCGCATCACGTAATGAATCAAAACCTTCTCGCGATAGCGAAGGCGGAAGTTTTTCTCCATGGAAAACAGTTTCTCGCCCTGCTGGCGAAGAGGCAATTAAAGAGCACGATGGCATTACTGGTAAGAGCCAAATCGATCCTGAACAGTTGCGCCGCCAACGTTTAGAAGAAACGCGCATTTATGGTGAAAATGCGTGTCAGGCTATGTTTAAAAATCGTCCTGATGCTATTGTTCGTGCTTGGTTTTTACAAGATGTGACACCACGTTTTCGTGATGCACTAAAATGGATGGCTGCAAATCGTAAAGCCTATCATGTTGTTGAAGAAGAAGAGATGGTCAAAGCGGCTCGTACCGATC
This sequence comes from Proteus sp. PR00224, assembly GCF_016238105.1. NCBI lineage: Bacteria > Pseudomonadati > Pseudomonadota > Gammaproteobacteria > Enterobacterales > Morganellaceae > Proteus > Proteus sp. PR00224. The sequence goes on from NZ_JAEHQU010000004.1 coordinate 6,313, forward strand.
ACCATGGTGGCGTATGCTTCTTAATTAAAAAACGTGTTGGTCATGATGCAGAAACCTATTTGAAAGATGCACCTGAACATGATTGCGTTTTAGCACTTGAAGATGTGGGAAATCCACATAACGTCGGTGCAATTATGCGTAGTTGTGCGCACTTTGGTGTGAAAGGGGTTATCTCTCCTGATTCCGCTGTATTAGAATCTGGTGCTGCTGTTCGTACCGCAGAAGGTGGTGCTGAATATATCCAAGGTATTGATGCTGATAACTTTGCTCAAACTTTAGATAAATTTAAAAAAGCGGGTTATACGCTGGTGGCAACATCAAGCCATAAAGGCAGTGTGCCATTATCAAAAGCACAATTACCAGCGAAAATGGTACTGATCTTAGGTCAAGAGAAAGATGGCTTAAGTGAAAGCACATTAAATCAAGGTGATATGAGCATTTACATCGGTGGTACTGGGCACGTTGAAAGTTTAAACGTCTCAGTGGCTTCTGGTGTGTTATTAGCAGAATGGTGGCGTCAGCACCAAGGCTAATCGCTTTATTGCTTTAAAGAATAAAAAATCCCGCTTAATCATTATGATTTTTAAGCGGGATTTTTATTTATAAGATCTACGCTAATAGCATTATTTTCCTGGTGAGAATGGCGGTTTAGCAAACCAAACCACAATCATCATGATAAGAAAAATACCTGCTGCTAACCAAAAAATTTCATTGGCTGAAATAATCAATCCCTGTTCTGTAATAGTCTTAGCTAAATACGCTGACGCTTGTTCATTTGAAAGACCCAGATCATTCATTTGTTGGTACGCCATTTGCGAATCTGGATCGAGTGGATTAATTTTTTCTACAAAGGTTTCATGGTGAAGTGATTCTCTTTGTGTCCAAATTGTTGTGGTTAACGATGCGCCAATTGCCCCTGCCAATGTTCTTAAGAAGTTCGAAAGACTTGACGCTGATGCCATTTTTTCTGGTGGTAACCCAGATAATGTCATTGTCGTTAATGGCATAAAGAAACACGCAACTGCTAAACCTTGCCAGAATTGTGGCCATGCCACAGTGGCAAAGTCCATTCCTGGTTCGAAGGTATAAGCTCGCCAATAAAAACACACAGAAAACATAATAAAGCTAAAGCTGATGATATAACGTAAATCCACTTTACCACCAAACTTACCTATAATTGGTGTGATAATTAAAGGCAATAAACCTACGGATGCTGATGCTAATCCAGCCCATGTTGCTGTATAGCCAAAGACTTCTTGTAAAAGTAGTGGCAATAAAACAATAGTACCAAAATAGATCATATAGGCGAGGCTGAGTGTGACGCAACCAATGGTAAAGTTTCGACTCTTAAAGAGTGAAAGATCTATCACTGGATGATCGTCTGTTAACTCCCAAACAATTAAGAAGCTAAGTGCGACCACCGCCACAATAGTGAGGACTATAATTTCTGTTGAATTAAACCAATCGAGCTCTTTACCCTGATCAAGCATGATTTGCAAAGCACCTATACCCACGACGAGTAAAACAAGGCCAATGGTATCTATTGGTTTAATTTCAGTTTTTGTTTCGCGCCCAGATAAGGTGTTTGATATACACATAATAATCAACACACCAAATGGAACGTTAATAAAGAATATCCATCCCCAATGATAGTTATCGCTGATGTAACCACCTAAGATAGGGCCTAAAATCGGTGCAACAACAATAGTCACTGACCATAGTGCAAGCGCCATATTTCGTTTTGCTGGTGGATAGTTATTCAATAACAAACTTTGTGACAAAGGAATAAGTGGTCCAGCTACTAAACCTTGAAGCACACGAAAGAAAATAAGCATTTCAAGACTTTGCGAAATACCACAAAGCCAAGAGGTTAACGCAAAAAGTGCCGTTGACCACATAAAGAGTCGAACTTCACCAATACGTTTTGCTAACCAACCTGTAATTGGGATAGAAATAGCATTCGCCACACCAAAAGAGGTAATAACCCAAGTCCCCTGTGAGTTAGAGGCACCTAAGTTTCCTGCAATAGTTGGAATGGCTACGTTAGCGATTGTAGAATCGAGAACTTGCATAAAGGTTGCCAACGCAAGGGCGATGGTCATTAAAGCAAGTTTTCCTCCTTGTAATGGCTCTTTGATCACCTTTACACCTCGCCTTTATTGTCCTGCATTTTGTTCAATGATTTCATTGATCAGTTTATTAATCTCTGACATATCAATGGTTAAAGCATCAGTATGGTAAGCAGGTGTTTGGCGTTCGCTGTGTGATAATACTTTTCCATCAAGGTTAATCGTATCGACAGTCACTTCAGAAGAAAGACCAATACGTAATGGTTTTTCTGCTAATTCTTTTTCATCTAATGAAATACGAACGGGTAAACGTTGAACGACTTTTATCCAGTTACCACTGGCATTTTGCGCAGGTAATAATGAGAAAGCACTCCCTGTTCCCATATCTAAACCTAATACCGTACCGTGATAAATAACTTTTTTGCCGTAAAAATCTGTTGTGATTTTTGCTGGTTGGCCAATACGCATATTGGCGAGCTGGGTTTCTTTAAAATTGGCATCAATCCACATACCCGTTACAGGAACAACGACCATTAACGGTTTACCTGGTGAGACTTGTGCGCCAACTTGAACGCTACGACGTGAAACATAGCCATCTGTTGGGCTTAAAATTTTAGTACGTTCTAAGGCAAGCCATGCATTACGAACATCAGTTGATGCTTGTAAAACAGAGGGTTGTTTTGCAATTGGTGTATTTAATATAATTGCCTGGTTAGCATTATATTGCTCTCTTGCAACTTCTAAAGCCGCTCTTGCAGTAGAAACAGCTTCTCTGGCGTGTTGAAGTTCTTCTTTACCAATAACATTGCGTTCGCCTAAAACTTCACGGCGACGAAGATCATTCTGTAATTTAGTGAGCTCTGTTTCGCGTAAAACGATGTTTGCTTTTAATTGACGGCCGTTGATGATTTGCTGATGCATTTGGCGAACACTATTAGCTAATGCTGTTTTTGCTTTTTCTAATGCCAGTTTTTCATCACTTGAATCTAATAAAACTAAGGGTTCACCCGCTTTTACAAAATCAGTGTTATCCACATAAACGGTGGTAACAGAACCAGAAATCTGTGGCATCACCATGATTTGATTGCCAGTCACATAAGCATTATCTGTCGTTTCATGATGTCTTAGCACCAAAAACCAATAAGCTGTGTAAGCTGCGCCAGCAACAATAAATAGGATAGTTAGCAACAGTAGAACATTTCGGCGAGTTCGTTTTTTATTGCGAATGGGAGCCTGAGGGGGGGTATTTTCCTCATTAACACTCATTTAGAAGATCTCCATAAAACCAGAAAAACATCATTAGATATGTTTCCAGTATTAAAACTGGAAACATAATTATAAAGTCAATCTTAGAATAATTATTAGCGTGAAGGTAAATTATAAATGCTAATGGGTAAGTATGTTTGCCGATTTATGGCGTAAATAGGATTAGATCAATAAAACTATTTATTATGCTACTTATTCACAACCTTTTTCAGCCAAAGTATCTAATTGTAATAATAACTTACGCATTAGCGTTTCAAGCTGTCTTTGTTCGGATTGATCTAATACAGACCAGATTTGTTTTAAACACTGATGCTGCGGTGGTAATAAGCTATTTAAAAACTCTTCACCTGCATCAGTTAAATGGAGATGTAAACAACGGCGGTCATTATGACTTTCACGACGTTCAATCCAACCTTGCTTTTCAAGTTCATCAGCAATACGGGTTGCATTTGTTCTTGAAGAGCCCAAAGCTGCACTTAATTCTGATGGTTGAATACTACGATTTTCTGTCGTATCTAAAATCATTAGTGCCATAAATAATGTCTCGTTAATACCCTGAGACTTCAACATATTATTACGACTTTCAAGAAGTTTGCTTTGAACATGCATAGAAAGGCGAGTTAACAAAATTTCTTGATAAGGAATATCTTTGTTAAGCGATTTCTGTTGTGTAGCGCGAGTGTTTAGTAATTCTTCTGTTGGCGTAAATGAGCTTTCCATTTTTAGACACCTTGTTAGTTTCGAAAATTAGGATAATTTTGTTATCAACATGTTAAATGGTATATTAAACACACAATTTAGCAATTTTTATTATTTATAGTCACTATGTTTTTTTGATTATGTTACCTGATTCATAAATTTTCTGAATGATAACACAAAAAAAAGATAGGTACTTATCTCTTTGCAATAAGTTAATAAAATCAATTTATCACTTATCTGACAATGAATAGTAGTCTATTTGCGAAAAAAGGGATCATTTTTTACGATAAAACACGTAATAAATTTATTATCACTATCAATGGTTGTTATGTAGATAGTATCGAAATGAAATTATTTATACAGTGCTTTATTGGGTGGATTGATATAATTTTCTTAATAAAGAATGGGATGATGATATACATTAATAGTAATCACGCTGTTAAAACATTCATATTTTATTCTGATTAGTGGGGGGGTGAAGAAATAATATAACCCATCCTTGGGTCTAAAAATTATTCGGCGTGGATTATTGGATCATTTTTATAACCTAAAAACCAAACAATCAGACCGATAACACCAATGACTAATCCGGCGATAGAAACACCTGTCCATCCATATTGATGATAAGCATAACCTGATAGTAAAGATCCTAGCGCACCACCAATAAAATAACTTGTCATATAAGCGGCAGTCAGGCGGTTTCTAGCATCAGGTAAAATACGGTATATGGTGCTCTGATTGGTGACATGAACACCCTGAACAGCTAAGTCTAGCAGGACAACGCCAATAATAAAGCTGATGAGCCCAACCCAGTGATAATAAGGTGCAACAATGATAAAACCCCAAGAAAGAAAGAGGATGATTAATCCTACTGTGGTGGTTTTCTTGCCTTTTCCTTTATCTACTAATACACCCGCTTTACCCGCCATTAATGCACCTGCGGCACCTACAAGACCAAATAAACCAATCACAGCATCCGAGTAATTAAAAGGATCAGAAGCCAATAAAAAGGCCATTGAGGTCCACAATAAACCAAAGTGAGCAAAAATAAGCGCACCAACTAATGAGCGAGTTCTTAATATGGGAGTTGTTGCAAATAATTTGAAAATAGAACCTAGCAATTGGAAATAATTTAAGTTGGTTTCACTTTTATAAGTGGGTAAACAGCGCCATAAGGTGATGGCTAAAATCGCCAGAAAAATACTGGCTATCCAGAAAATACCCTGCCAATTAGTAAATGACGCCATTAACCCAGATGCGGTTCTCGCCAGTAAGATCCCGAGTAAAAGGCCACTCATAATCGTTCCGACAGCCTTTCCACGTTGATGTGGCGCGGCAAGCGTTGCAGCAAAAGGAACAAGAATTTGAGCTACAACGGAGAACATGCCTGAGAGTGCAGTTCCTATTAACATCACCCAAATATTAGATGCCATGGCGGTAATTAATAGGCCACTTGCTGAAATTAATGTCATGGTAATAATGAGTGAGCGACGTTCAAAAATATCGCCAAGAGGCACTAATAACATTAACCCTATGGCATAACTTAATTGTGCGGTGGTGACAATAAATCCAGCCAAAGTAGCAGATATGTGGAAATAGTTTGCGATTGAATCAAGTAGAGGTTGTGCATAGTAGTTACTGGCAACAACCATACCTGTGGCAACCGCCATAAGTAAAATAAGACCTTTGCTTAGCGATGTTTGTGGTGCGGTGTTTTCCATAATACTCGTAACAAATCATTTGTAAGGTAAATGATAGTAACATGAGTCATTTTTTTGAGAAAAGAATTACTGTGATAGAGATGTTCAATTAATTTGATACAAAACCTTAGAATATATTTTTATAACATATTGTTTTATATAATAAATAAACATTGGGTTTTGCTTGTTAATAACTAAAAAGCGTAAAAAAGAGCATAGCCAAACACCATATCCATTGAATTGAAACGCCAATCACGGCAAAAGAAAATAGGCGTTTAGTCCCTAGCCAACGGGCTTCCATAATCTGTTTTTGGGGACGTTTAGGAAATAATATAGAGAGACTTTCATCAAAACTAACATCGTCTTGATAACGATAAAGAGCTTGAAAAAAATGGCTATCAAGCCATAAACGAAAAAGATGATATTGAGTAAATAAAAATAAAAGAGAAGCAACAAAGAAAGCCAATTTATTGTGAAAATAAAGGCTAAATACAGGCAATGTGCTTATATAAGGTAACAGTGATAACAGCAGTAAGTAGCGCCAACTTTGAGTTAAAGACACAATGACTTTACCGCTAGTTTTTGTTGTCAGCATAGTTGCCTCGTTATCTATTTTGTTGGAAACGTGAATACCAAATTTGTAATGCCTCTTGTGTTTCTGAATTTAAGATCACTTGAGGGCGTGTTTGATACACCTGTTTTATTGCGTCTTCCAAAGTATCTACTGTGCCATTGTAAACGAGCCATGCAACCGCAATGGTTGCACTGCGTGAATAGCCTAATTTGCAATGAATATAAACAGTACCTACTTGGCTAAGTTGTTCCATAGACAACATGGCTTTGCTGATATCATCTGGAGATAATGGTAATAAATCGATTTGAGGTTGGGCTAAATAAAGCTGATTTTGGCTAAATTTGTTTCTTGGCCATTCACAGGTTAAATCAAAAACTGCATTTGCTTTTAATTTATAAAGTGGGCGTCCACCTAATAAAATACCTTCAGTTACTAAACTGGGTGTTTGGCAGCAAGTTAAATAATAGCGATAAGTACACCAAGCAAAAAAGCGATAAGGTAATAGGATTATCTGTGCAGAAAGGGGAATTTCACCCTGTGCATTTTTTTGAAAAATAGAAGCTCCAGCCCCTAAATAACCTAAAGTCACAAAAGTTAATGTGATTGCAGGCCAGAGAAAAACCCAAAAGAAACCTTGTAAACCAAAAGATAACAGGTAGAACACCATTGCTGATAACGCATAGTTTTTACCAATACGTAAACTGCGTCTGCTGCCAGTAAAATGCCATTTCCAACGTGAATTTATTGGCAATAAATAACAGATAAATACGCCAACACCAAAGCCTGTAATAATATCAATAAAGTGATGCTGCCATGTTGTCAGTACAGAAACAGCAATAAGCAATGACCATAAATTTAAAAACCATTGCCATGATTTAGGCGTATGTGCGCGAAAACGTAACCAAAGTATCCACAATAAGATAATGTGCAAAGAAGGAGCTTGATTATAAGGTAAATCAAAACCTTCTAATTGGGTAAATAACCAACCAGAAAATCCTTCTGTTGTTGGGCGAATAAAACTAAATTTTAAAGGAAATAATAAAAAACCAGCACAAGCAATAAGAGAGGCCACAATTAAACGTAGCCCATGTATAAATTGTTCTCTCAATGTTGTACAAATAATCAGTGAAATACCATAGGCAATATTCACACTCCAATAAGGAATGATTGTCCAAGGTAAAAAGGGAATCGCTTTTTCCCACGAATAAACAAAAGAAGGAACATCAGATAAAGTGGAAGTGTAAGTGTTAACTTGCATATAAGTTAAATAGAAAAATGGGGCAAGAAACAACAGCCATACAATACCAGCAAGCCAGATACTTTTTCTCGATGATGTTATTTGAGTGTGTTGGGTTCCACCCATACTAAAATTCCTTTCTTTGTTTATGTTTCTATTTTTACAACAACTTAAAACTATCGCTATATGTTGCCATATAGCGATAGCTCAGTTATTGATGGTGCATTCCGTTAGCGACGTTTTGCTATTGATACACTGAAAATACCCCAATGATCAATTTGTTGATCTAACTTCTCAAAACCAGCTTCATTAACTAAAGCATCCATTTCACCCTGACTACGGCAACGCATGATCCAAGGTTGTCCATTTTGGTGACTCGGTAATACACGCGCAATCATTTCAAGTTGGGGGTGCCAAGGTTGACAGGTATAAATTAATAAACCGCCACTTGGTATGGCTTGCGATAGCCCTTTTAAAGACTCTTTTAACAGATGATTTTCAGGGAATAATTCATAGAGCCCGCTGACAATACCTAATGTTGGTGAAGGCGAAACAGTACTCAAGCTTTCTGCATCAAAAGCGTTACCTTCTTCAAAACGCACTTTATCTTCTAAGTGACGTTCTTTAATCACCATTCTGCCTTGTTCAACGTTAATAGCGCTATAATCGCGCATTAAAATCGAATCGACCTTACCATAATCATTAACAGCATCAAAAAGATAGCGACCTTGTCCTGCGGCGATATCCATAATATGCACAGGCATATTATTTTGTATTAATTGGCGAATGGCATAACGAATTGTATTTTCAATATTAATTTTTCGTTGGCGAATGCCTTGCCAACCAATACTATTTAAATATTGTCTATCAACGACACGACCAAATAAGCCTTTTCCCTGCGGTTGATTACGATAGACATAATCCAGAGTTGATCCAGAATCAAAACCTTTATCGTAACCCAGAGCAACACCTTCAGATGCTTTACCTAAAGTGCTCATAGAACGGCTAAGTATTTTGTAATAAAGTCTTTTTGGACAATATGTAGGAAGAGGGGTTTGTAATGTGCGATAAACATCTGCACTATGGCTCCAAGTATCTTCATATTGGTAATCATGTTGATAAAGTGGTTGTGCAAATAATTTTTCAATAAAACTGCGCATTTTATTGATAGGGATAACTCTATCTTTCTCACCTAAGGTATCGTGGTAAAAGCCTGGTAGAACATGTTTTTCTTTAATTGATGTGTTTAAACGTTCATAGAAAAGATGTTGAGGCTTGGCGTGAACAACATGATCATTGCCTGAAATAAATAACTGTGTTGGTAAAGTAATCGCGTTTGCGTCTTCAACAACACGATCTGCTGTTTTATAAAGCTCTAATAAAATATTGACAGCAATAGGGCGAGTGATTAGTGAGTCTTGGTTAAAAGAGTCGATACGACTTTGGTCATGGGTTAGGTATTTCGCTTTCACATACGAATTAACATAAAAAAGCCCGCGAACTTTTTGCATTAAGGCAAGACCTGTACGTGCAAAAGGAACATATAATTTCACTTTAAATGCAGGAGAAGCTAGCACCATGCCACGAATTTTGGGAGCGTAATCGTGTACCCAACCAGTAACTAAAACGGCACCTACACTTTGACCAACAACCAGAATATTCTCCATTGGAATATTATAGTTAGAAGAAACGTAATGAACGAATTCGTCTATATCTTTTATTGATGTTCCCATTGATGGGCTATAACCACGAGCACCTTCATTTTTACCATGCCCACGAGCATCCCAAGCAAACATTGAAAAATCAGGAAGATCTAGCTCATCAACGAGATGAGCAACACGGCCTGAGTGCTCATGTCCTCGGTGAAATAAAATAATTGCTTTTGGCTCAGTGGTAATTTGAGCCGGCCAATGACGATAATACAACGGTGTCTTATCGCTGGTGGTAAATTCAGACTCAATCATATTCCTTTGAGTTTGATATTGCGGCTGTTGATTCATAACGATGTATCCTTATCTTTATCTGTCATCGTTGCTTCTTTTAGTGCGCGATGAATTCGGTGATAACAAGTCAACAAAAGTAATAAATTAATAATAATAAAAAGATAATGTGTGCTTTCTGATAATGTCAGTGAGGGGAATAATCCGATAAAAAACGCAATAGCACCAAAAATAAAAGCTCTATCACTTTTTCCCATCGGGCCATCATAACGACGAGAAGCATTAATAGTTTGGGCTAAAACGCCTAAGAACTCAGTCATTATCATTAAAAAAAGTGTCAGCATGATCCACCAGTAGGCTTGTGGAAAAATAAAAGCAAAAGGTAGATAGAGTGCAATGTCTGAAATAACATCACTGGCTTCGTTTAATATCGCCCCAAGCGCACTTTTTTGATTATGTTCTCGTGCAAGCATGCCATCTATGGCATTAAGCGCCATACGAAAAAAGAGGACAAAAGGGAGTAATAAAAATAAACGAGGGGAAGGATAAAGTAAAAGTAACCCACCAACGGCAATGGATAACAGTAAAGCCGAGAGCGTGACCTGATTTGCGGTGATCCCTTTTGTGAATAACTGTTCTACATAAGGGCGCAATAGAGATTGAAATTTGGGTTTTAGGTCATAAATTGTCATGACGCATCCTTGTGTTCAAAAGTGCGTATATTGCCTCAAAATTATTATTTTATTATTAGCTGATTTTTATCCCATTGAATATCTTTATTTCAATGGTTTAATTTATTTAAGATTTAAACATAAAACTAATATCTGAAATTTACTTGAATTAATAATTATTTAGCGCTTTAAAAAAGGGAAAATAAGATACGCATAATTGTAATTATCAGACTGTTCCGTGTCTGTTTTATTCTTTTTATTTTAAGAATGATTAAATTTTCTTTAGTAATATATTCGTAATTATAATTAGAGAATTAAATGAGAGGAATGAAATAAGAGGAATGAAATAAGGAATATCAAATACCTTATAGTAACTAATGAAATTAGTTTGATTTATTAAAAATATCATTTTAGGTAAGATTTAAATCTAACAGGAGTGTATCAATAGAGTAGTTATCTGTATTGAGTGATAAATGCAAAAAAACTAGATAATGATAATTATTATCATTATCATAATTAGCGCTGTTAGTTACAGCTCTAACCATCTATCAAACTAATAACCATACAAAAAGATACTACTATTATGATCCATTTCTTAGCAAAAAATGATGCTTATCGTCAGGGAATTGGGATATTTTCATTTTCGTCATCAGCGATTGCATTATTATTGACTTCACTCACTTCGTTAAATAGCTATGCAACTGAAAGTGTAAAACCAGAAATAACGACATCCACAAAGTCGGAGAGTCCTGTACAACCAAAATCGAGTGAAAAGATTATTCTTGAGCCTATCTATGTATCAGGTGAGCTCAATTCGAGTGTTGATGCAGGAAGTACCGTTCTGACATTAAAAGATATCGATAGAATTCAGCCTAATAATATTGCAGAGCTGGTGGATAAATTACCCGGAATTTCATCATCGGGTTCACCCAGACCAGGTGGTCAAACATTAAATATCTGGGGGATGGGTAATCCTGAAGATATTAAAATCACCCTTGATGGTACACCTAAAACCTTTGAGAAATATCGTCAAGGTTCAATTTTTATTGATCCTGAATTAATACGTCGTATTGATGTTGATAAAGGGCCTCATAATATTACTCAAGGAAATGGCGGATTTGGTGGTTCGGTGAGAATTGAAACCAAAGATCCCGATGACTTATTATTACCCGATCAGAATATTGGGATGTTTTTAAAATACGGACATCATACTAACGACAGACAAAATCGTTATAGTGGTGCGGTATATGGCAAATTACTTGATGGTCAAGCTGACGGATTATTCTATTTCAACCGCCGTGAAAGTGATGATCTGCGACGCCCTGATGGGACTAAATTTGGCTATTCACAGTCAGACCAAGATTCTTTTTTAATTAAAACGAATATCTATTTAACTGAAGCACAAACATTAACGTTATCAGCATCACGATCAGAAAGTGATGGTTGGACACCTTGGGCGGCTAAACGGGATGAATTAGCTAAACCTAGCCAAGCTGAAGTGGATAAATATGGCTTTGATGCGGCGATGAAACGTAAATTAGTTTATCGTGATCAAAAAGATGACACCTTCAGTGTGAAATGGAATATTCAGCCAGTTGATTCTGATCTAATTAATTTAACGCTTACCTACGGTTATTCAAAAACTAAGCAAAACGATAGTCGCCCAGAGACAGCAAGCTCCTATTTTAGCAGCAGCATGGGAAATCAAAGTTGGGTAGATTATCGAAATCATCAAATTGAAATTAAAAATGAAAGCACTATTATGCAAGGTGCTTTAGAGCATAAAGTATTAGTGGGAACACGTTGGCATCGTAATGATCGTGATGTCTTAATGTTTACTCGTGATAAAGCTAAGAATCCAAATTATAACTATGGATATTATGCGCCTCCTTATATGCCAGAAGGTACGCAAACGACAACCAGTTTCTATCTTCAAGATTCGATGAGTTATAGAAACCTGACGATAACACCAGGCGTTCGCTACGATATCGTTAAAAATCAAGGTAAAGGAAGCCGAGCTATCACTTATCAAGATCCTGATCCCTATTATGGCCATGATTATTCGGATGTGACTTATAGCGGGGCAACGCCTCACTTAGGTTTATTATGGAAAATGAATCAGAATTTCAGATTCTTTGGTGATCTAACCTACACATGGCGAGCGCCATTGATTGATGAGCAGTATGAAGTTCAAGGAAGTGTTTCTAGCTTAACGGGAACAAGTCGCCACCTAGATAAAGAAACAGTAAGAGCTGCACGAATTGGTGCAATTGCAGACTTTGAAAGTGTTATTCAGCAAGAAGACCAACTGCAATTAAGAACAACACTGTTTGATACTCGTGGCAAAGACGAAATCTTCCGCCGCCGTGGTGTCTATTGTGAAAGCCAAAAAGTGGATGGGCATAATGGAAATTGTCCGCCTTCAATAGGTAATTACCGTAATTTACCGGGTTACCATATTCAAGGGTTGGAAATTGAAGCCTTTTATAATAGCCCTAATGTATTCGGTCGTTTAGCGTATTCAACAATGAAAGGAAAACGTGACCAATCACCGCGTGATCCGTGGTTTGGTCAAAAAACATGGATTGCAGAGATCCAGCCTGACGCTTTACATGCCACCCTTGGCGTAAAAGTACCAAGTATTAATGTCAATATGGGATGGACGGGCGATTTTATTGGCGCTCAACGCCGCTCGCCAATAGATGCTGATCCTGATGCTGGCTATTGGTCATTACCAAAAAGTAAAGGTTATGCAATCCACGGTTTATTTGCGAATTGGGAACCTTCTTTTATAGATAATACTGAGGTTCGTTTTACGGTCGCAAATTTATTTAACCGTGATTATTACCCTTATTTAGGTGAATCAGTTTCAGGTGTAGGACGTGATTATCGATTTACTGTGGTAAAACGTTTCTAATATTACTGAAAATAAAAACTGCGGCCTTTGGTCGCTTAAATAAACCCCATAGATATTATGGGGTTTATTGTCATTTAGAATTCAATACTCAAGATATTGAATTAATAACCGTGTGATGCAGAAGTTGCAATCATTGCCATCATGGTAGTGAAGAAGAAAATAAAGAAAAGAACAGCCATAATGATACTAATAATAAAGTAAATAAAGCCCGCTCTGTTCCATGTTTCTTGCACTTTCATAAAGGTTTCAACAGAATCGTAATCACCACTTTTCCAAGCCCATTCATTCCCTTTAATACCACAGACAAAGATCCAAACAAGATTAAGCAAAGGAACAAGTACTAATAATGGAAGATAGGATTTATTACCGAAACCCCAAATAATATTAAACATGAAAGCACCCCAGTTCCAACGTTTAATTTCTTCAGGTACTGGTTTGTTAGTGTAAGACACAGTTTATTCCTTATTTAAAATAATAAATATAAAAATGAAAATGCCAAAATGGCAACTGGAGAAAGGAATAATCATAATTGAATAAATGAGAGAATGAAAGACAGGTATATCTTTGCCATTAATAAAAAGAATAATCTTAATAATAAAGTTGTATTAAGATCTTTTAATTTTTATATAAACTCGTTTTGCCTAATTACATGTAATTTTAGTTTTTTATAAATAAAAACAGGCCACAATAATGTGACCTGTTTTGTGATAATCTTAATTTAAGATTATTTATTGATTACTTTGCAGCAGCCTGAGCTTGTTCAATCCAACCATCAAAGGTTTTTTGATGGGCTTTGATCCATGCATTAGCATGACGTTCAATATCTGCTTGTGATTTTTGACCATTATGCATACGCAAGTTTTGCGCATTAATATCGGCAACAGACACTTTCATCACTTCAAAGAGTTTTGCCGCAGCGGGATTTTCTTCAGCCCATTTTTTATTTGCTGCAATATGCATAGTACTTGGTGGAAAGCCGTAGTTTTTACCATTTGCTAATGTGGTATCGGTTTTATCATCACCTGGTAACGAAGAGAAGGGGACTTGTAACCAAACAACATCTTTACCCGGTTTTAATACATCACTTATCCAGTAAGGCGTCCATGTGTAATAAAAAATGGGTTTGCCTTCTTTATAGCGAGTAATGGTATCTGCCATCATTGCCGCGTAATTGCCTTGGTTATGTGTGACAGATTTTTCTAATCCATAGGCTTTTAAGTGGTTGTTGATCGCTTCTTCACAACCCCATCCCGGATTACAACCTGTTAAATCAGCTTTGCCATCACCATTGGCATCAAATAATTTGGCAATTTTAGGATCTTTTAATTGCTCAATATTCGTAATGTTATATTTCTCTGCTGTTTTTTTATCAATCAAGTAACCTTGAGCTGCATTAACGACATAATCCCCTTTACGATAAAAGGTATTATCACCTCCCGCCGCTGCATATTGTGAATTATGAAGAGGAACCCAACTGACTGCCATAAAAGTTGCATCACCATTGGCGATAGAGGAATAAGCAACGTTATAGTCAACTTCTTTAATTGGCTGAACAGTGTAACCTAATTGTTCTAGTGCTTTATTGACGATTAACGTTTGAAAGGTTTCTTCAGAAATCGTACTTTGCACGGGTTGAACCGAAATCCCTTTTCCAGGTAAATCAGCAGCGGATAACTGGGTGCTTATCAGTGTGGCGGACAATACTGTTGCCCAGATAACTGGATTACGCATAGTTTTTCCTTCTGTTGTGATGGTAAGAGATAAATAGCGACAGCGAACTGTCGCCTCTATTTCTTGTATTGATTTTTGATACTGATTTTAAATAAATAGTGAAAATATTTATTACGATGCTTTTTTGCCAAAGAGTCGACAAATTAAACCGATAGGCCCTGTCATATACCAGCATCGATTGCCTTTATGACGGCTGTTTTGACCTAAAGATTGTGTTAATCGGTCAAGAATAATGGCGAGGATAACAATACCTGCACCTCCTACGGCAGCAAGTCCCATATCAAGGCGACCTATACCGCGTAATACCATTTGACCTAATCCACCAACGGCTATCATTGATGCAATAACAACCATTGAAAGCGCTAACATCAGTGTTTGGTTTACACCAGCCATAATCGTTGGCATGGCGAGTGGCAATTGCACTTTAAACAGCATTTGACGAGGATTTGCACCAAATGATTGTGCCGCTTCAATTAAATCTTCAGGGACTTGTTTGATCCCTAAAATAGTCAATCTCACAATTGGAGGTAAGGCAAAAATAATGGTGACCACAACGCCGGGTACGTTACCAATACCAAATAACATGACAATAGGCACTAAGTAGACAAACGCAGGTGTTGTCTGCATTGCATCCAGTAAAGGCCGAACAATTTTGGATGCTCTATCACTGTTAGCTAACCATATTCCTAATGGGAGCCCGATAATAAGACAAAACAGTAATGAAGTGAGTACCAATGCAAGGGTAACCATAGCTTCAGACCAAGCACCAATCGCACCAATTAAGATTAATGAGATAAAGGATGCGACCCCCATGACTTTGCCTGAAAGTTGCCATGCAATCAGAGAAAACAGAATAATGGCGATAGGTGCTGGCATTGAGGTTAAGAAATTTTCAAAACCACTTAATACCAAATCAACTGGTACACGAATACCTTGGAAAACAGGGCGAAAGTGCAACACAATCCAGTCAATCGCATCGGTAACCCATGAATCTAATGGGATCAGCGTATTGTGAAACGGATCCATAAGATTGAAAGAATCGGGTGCGACATCCGTCGATGCGGCATCTAGCCAATCACTGCCAGCGGATGAGGTGTCAATATTGTCAGTACCACTGCCTGCACCCCACGGATCGGCATCTGTTGATATACTGTCAGCACTGCTCCAAGGATCGCTTTCTGTTGCGCTAGTATCTGTTGTTGCCCAAGGATCATCATTTACGTGATTGGTTGTCTCTTGTGCAGTTTCGTTTGTCGCAGCCTCTTGGATCTTTGTATCCAAAACTGTATTTTGATCTGTTGTATTACTCATTTGGCGTCTCCTTATCCAGTGCTTGTAGTAACATTCCTTTAGAAATTAAGCCGATATAACGGTTTTTTTCATCAATAACAGGAATTGCACAGGGAGATTGTGCAACCGTTGAAATCAGCTCGTTTAACGGTGTATCACCATTAATGGCACAAGGCTCAGGTAAAATAGCTGACTCAATAGGTTGTTTATTCTTGAGTGCCTCTTCAAGAGATGTGACTGAAACAATACCAACAAATTTTCTTCCTCGTTCAATGAGATAGCCAAAGTTTCTATCTTCATCTTCGAGTACTTTTAATGCAGATCGAGGACCAAAACCGGGCGCAACATGCAGTAAGGTTTCTGGGCGACGTTTGGCTATATCTTTTGCACTAAATACGTGGCTAATATCAACACCACGGAAAAACGTACGCACATAATCGTTTGCTGGATTGTTGAGTATCTCATCTGGTGTTCCCGTTTGGACAACAACGCCACCTTGCATAATGGCAATTCGGTCACCAATACGCATCGCTTCATCCAGATCATGAGAGATAAAGACAATGGTTCGCTGTTTATCGCCTTGTAAGCTTAATAACTCATCTTGCATTTCAGTACGAATTAACGGGTCGAGTGCTGAAAAGGCTTCATCCATTAACAAAATATCAGGATCATTAGCAAGCGCACGCGCAAGGCCGATACGTTGACGCATCCCACCAGAAAGCTCATCAGGCCAAGAGTTTGCGTAACTACCCAAGTTGACTTGCTCTAAGGCATCCATCGCTTTTTTATAACGCTCATCTTTGCTTAACCCCGCGAGATCCATTCCAAATGCAGTGTTATCAAGCACATTCATATGAGGCATCAATGCAAATGACTGAAACACCATACTGATTTTTTTACGACGAACTTGTCGTAATTCTTTATCTGACATGGTGGCAATATTTTCACCATCAATAAGCACCTCTCCCTTTGTCGGAGAGATCAGACGATTGAGAAGGCGGACTAGAGTGGATTTACCTGAACCAGATAACCCCATGATGACAAATATTTCGCCTTCTTCAATTGCCAGATTTGCATTTTGAACGCCCACTGTAAGCCCTGTTTTATCAAAAATCTGATCTTTATTCATACCTGATTCTAATAATTCAAAAGCGCGTTTAGGGTGCTCGCCAAATACCTTGTAGAGATTTTTTACTTCGAGTTTAATTGCCATGCAATATAGTGTTTCCTATTTAAATATTGAAAGGAATAAATTAAATATTAATAAATAAGTGTTGTTATTTTTCCTAAATAAGATTTTTAGTAAGAGAAATACCCTACCACAATGATTGAGTCTGACAACCCTATGTTAATTATAATTAATTAAATAATTTGGCTGTTTTTTCTTTATTTTTAATATGATTAATAATTAAATAAAGTGAAATAAATAAAATTTATTAAAAGAGATATTATCTTCTAACTAACTGAAATAACTTTATTTTTAGAGATATTGTTATTTTGATTAGGATCTCAATAAAAATGAAAACTCAATATCAAAATAAAAGGGAAAAAGAGATGAAAATTAAATGAAAAAAAATCATAATGCATTAGTTAAATTAATGTTTGTTATCTTATTATAAGCTCTATCTACTTAATGTAAGCTAAAATTATTCGAAAAAAATTGATTTTTTGACAATATTGAACGGCAAAAATCAATCAATTAGATTGTTTAGTGAACAAATAAAAATACACCAAAAAATAGTCTATATTTTTCAGTGTATTATGTTTTATATGTGATACATAATTAAATTGAATGTATTGTGTTATTTATCTTAACTTCAACTAGGCTAATAAACCTTAAAAATCCCAATCATCGTCTTCAGTGTTAATGGTTTTTCCAATAACATAAGATGAGCCTGAACCAGAGAAGAAATCGTGATTTTCATTTGCATCTGGTGATAATGAAGAAAGAATTGCAGGACTGACATCAGTTATTTCATCAGGGAATAAAGCTTCATACCCTAAATTCATTAATGCTTTATTTGCATTATAATGAAGAAATTTTTTGACGTCTTCTGTCCAACCTACAGTGTCGTAAAGATCTTCGGTATATTTCACTTCATTGTCATATAAATCTAATAATAATGAGAAAGCAAAATCTTTAATATCTTGTTTTTCTAATTCTGATTTATTTAATAACTGATTTTGAAATTTATAGCCAATATAATAACCATGAACGGCTTCATCCCTAATAATAAGACGAATTAAATCAGCTGTATTGGTTAATTTCCCTCGACTTGACCAATACATTGGTAAATAGAATCCTGAATAAAATAAAAAGGATTCTAAAAAGACGCTGGCGATTTTTTTCTTTAAAGGATCTTTATCTTGATAATAACGCAAAATAATTTCTGCTTTCTTTTGTAAGTAAGGATTTTCCTCACTCCAACGGTATGCCTCATCGACATCGGTTGTTAAGCAGAGTGTAGAAAATATCGAACTGTAAGAACGAGCATGAACCGCTTCCATAAAACAGATATTAGATAATACTGCTTCTTCATGAGGCGTGAGTGCATCTGGCATTAAAGTAGGTGCGCCTACGGTGTTTTGGATCGTATCAAGCAAAGTTAACCCTGTGAAAACACGGATCGTCAGTTGTTTTTCAGCTTGAGTCAGCGTGTTCCATGAGGGAATATCATTAGAGAGTGGAATTTTTTCAGGTAACCAAAAATTCATGGTTAAACGGTTCCAAACTTCTAAATCTTTTTCATCTTCAATGCGATTCCAGTTAATCGCATTAACGTGGCTTAATAAAGGTGATGACATGCTATGTTCTCCTTATTGTTATTATTAAAGTGCGCACGAAACACAGCCTTTGATTTCAGTACCTGCTAATGCAGATTGTCGAATACGTATGTAATACAAGGTTTTAATACCTTTACGCCATGCGTAAATTTGCGCTTTGTTAATATCTCTTGTTGTGGCTTCATCAGAAAAGAACAACGTCAGTGATAACCCTTGATCGATATGTTGTGAAGCTTCGGCATAGGTATCGATAATTTTCTCAGCTCCAATTTCATATGCATCTTGATAATATTGACGGTTTTCATTGGTCATAAAGGGAGCAGGGTAATAAACTCGCCCAATCTTACCTTCTTTTCTGATCTCTATTGGCGCGGCAATAGGATGAATACTTGATGTAGAATGGTTAATATAGGAAATAGACCCTGTCGGTGGTATTGCTTGTAAGTTTTGATTATAGATCCCATGCGTCATAATAGATTGCTTGAGAGTCTGCCAATCTTCCTGTGTTGGAATATGAATATTAGATTGGCTAAATAGCTGGTGGACTTTTTGAGTTTTAGGCAACCACTGTTGTGATACATATTTATTAAAATATTCACCCGTTGCGTATTTTGAATTTTCAAAGCCTTTAAAGTGCTGCTTTTTCTTAATCGCTAATTGATTTGAAGCTAATAACGCATAGTAAGTGACGGTATAAAAATAGATATTAGTAAAATCTAACGCTTCCTCAGAGCCATAATAAATTCCTTCACGGGCTAAGTAGCCATGTAAATTCATTTGCCCTAAACCAATGGCATGAGAAGCGAGATTACCTTTTTCAATAGAAGGAACGGACTCAATTTTCGTCATTTCAGAGACATTACTTAATGCCCTAATTGCAGTGCTGACGGTATGTGCAAAGTTAGGTGAGTCCATTGCCATAGCAATATTCATAGAACCTAAGTTACAACTGATATCATGACCGATATGGCGATAACTTAAGTCAGGGTGATACTCACTTGCGCTGTTGACTTGTAAGATTTCAGAGCAAAGATTGCTCATGTTAATTCTACCAGCGATAGGATTGGCGCGATTTACTGCATCTTCAAACATGATATAAGGATAGCCAGATTCAAATTGAATTTCGGCAAGTGTTTGGAAAAACTCTCTCGCTTTAATTTTTTTCTTACGAA
This sequence comes from Proteus sp. PR00224, assembly GCF_016238105.1. NCBI lineage: Bacteria > Pseudomonadati > Pseudomonadota > Gammaproteobacteria > Enterobacterales > Morganellaceae > Proteus > Proteus sp. PR00224. The sequence continues at coordinate 26,363 of NZ_JAEHQU010000004.1, forward strand.
TTTGCGCGTTATTCACCATTTCACTGTATTTTTCACTAATACTGATCTCTGACATAGGTACGCCATAAACACGCTGTACATCATAAGGTGAGAAGAGATACATATCTTCATTGCGTTTCGCTAATTCAAATGTGATATCAGGGATAACAACGCCTAAAGAGAGGGTTTTTATTCGCACTTTTTCATCCGCATTTTCTCTTTTTGTATCAAGAAAATGGTAAATATCTGGATGATGTGCATGAAGATAAACAGCACCAGCTCCTTGTCTTGCGCCTAACTGATTGGCATAGGAAAAAGCATCTTCAAGCATCTTCATAACAGGAACAACGCCAGAAGATTGATTCTCTATACGTTTAATGGGGGCACCAGCTTCACGTAAATTAGTCAGCAAAAATGCAACGCCACCACCACGTTTAGAAAGTTGTAATGCGGAATTTACCGAACGACCGATAGACTCCATATTATCTTCTATACGCAGTAGAAAGCAGGAAACCAATTCACCACGCTGTTGCTTTCCACAATTTAAAAAAGTCGGTGTTGCGGGTTGAAAACGGCCACTAATGATTTCATCAACAAGATGAAGTGCAAGATCAGTATCACCCTGTGCAAGCGTGAGAGCCACCATGCAAACGCGATCTTCATAGCGCTCAAGGTAGCGCTCGCCATCAAATGTTTTTAAGGTGTAACTGGTGTAATACTTAAAAGCGCCAAGGAACGATTGAAAGCGAAACTTTTTACTATAAGCATGTTTGAATAGCTGTTTGATAAAGGCAAATTCATACTGTTCTAACACTTGAGCTTCGTAATAGTGTTGTTGAACTAAGAATTCTAATTTTTCTCTTAGATCATGAAAAAATACTGTGTTTTGATTTACATGCTGACGAAAAAAATGGTGTGTCGCTAATTTGTCTTTATCAAACTGAATATTACCTTGCTCATCATAGAGATTTAGCATGGCATTCAATGCATGGTAATCCAGTTGTTCTGTTGATTGTGTCATGTTAATTATCTCGTGACGCATTGGTCAGTAAGGCTTGACCAAAATGTGCTTAAACCTGTTTTTACGCGGTTTACATCTTCTGGCGTACCTAATAATTCAAATCGATACAAAAAAGGGATTTGGCATTTTTGTGCAATAATATCGCCTGCTAATCCGTAAGCTGCACCAAAGTTAGTATTTCCAGAAGCAATGACTCCACGTATTAATTGACGGTTTTCAGGAATATTTAAAAACTGAATAACCGCTTTAGGCACTGCACCTTTAGTACCGCCACCGCCATAAGTTGGGCAAAGCAACACAAAAGGTTGTGTTGCAAGCAAGGTTTCATCTTCAATAATTCTGGTCGCCTTTAAATTGAGCTTTTGTACAAAGCGATGGCAGTTTTCAGAACGACTTGAAAAATAGATCAAAGGTGCAGTTTGCATGAGATGCTCCTTTAGAGCGTGATCTGTCTGATTTTATCAGGGCAGAAACCCGACCAATGTTGTTCACCGTGAACAACTACAGGTACTTGGCGATATCCCATAGAAACAATGTGAGCGAGGGCTTGTGTATCTTTGGTGAGATCAACTGCAACAAACGGAATATTTTTCTGTTTTAAAGCGCGTTCTGTGGCACTGCATTGAACGCAATTCGGTTTGGTATAGAGGATAACAGACATAAAAATAACCCTTATAAAAATATGGATGCGTCTGTTTTCACATCCATAATGAGAAGTCCTTAAATACTATATATAGATTTATTTATTTTCAACCACACAATATATGGTGATTTTCGTTTTTGATAATGATTATCATTAAAATTAAATAGTTAGTGAATTAATTTTATTTTTAGATCGCTCGATTGATCAATTTTTATTAGATATACGAGTAATTAGATGATTGCTTTACCAATCAAGCATGATTTAATCTTGTTATTAAAGACAAATCAGCAGAGAAAACATTATGTACCAAGACTATCTCGATGCACCGAAAGGATTTCCGAAACCCTATATCTCTATCACTGCAAATGAAAAAGGGATCACAAGTCTCTATTTTGTGAATGATAAAGAGGTTGCTGTAAACACAAGCCCCGTGATTAAGCAATGTATGCAACAATTAAAAGAGTATTTTGCGGGTAAACGCACGACGTTTTCAGTGCCATTAGCGCCTGAAGGAACTGAATTTCAAAGCCGTGTTTGGAAGACATTACAGACAATCCCTTATGGTGAAATTTGGAGCTATAAAAAATTAGCGCTTACATTAGGTTCGATCAATTATTGCAGAGCGGTAGGAATGGCAAACTCGCGCAATCCAATTTCTTTAATTATTCCTTGCCACCGAGTGATTGGTCATAACGGTAAGTTGGTCGGCTATACTGGTGGATTAGATATTAAGCGTTGGCTACTTCACTATGAAAAAGTAGAAATTGATGAATAGTTCAGATTGTAAGTATTAAGTATTGTTTCTTAAGTGAACTATACGTTAAGGCATGGGATTTGTCTGAATATTAATCATTTGGCAGAAAAAAAATGTGAGTTTCGTGATCTAGACTGTGGACAGGGAATCATCATTTTTGTTTTACTATAGCCAACGCAAAACGCTTGCGTTTATTTTCTATTTTAAAGGTAAACTTGATGTCTAAATTAAAAGGTAACGTTAAGTGGTTTAACGAAACTAAAGGTTTTGGTTTTATCACTCCAGAAGATGGCAGCAAAGATGTATTTGTACACTTTTCCGCTATTACATCAGAAGGCTTTAAAACCCTTGCTGAAGGTCAAAAAGTAGAGTTTGAAGTTACTGACGGCGCGAAAGGGCCATCTGCTGCAAACGTTGTCGCTATCTAATTAACGACTTCTTTGAGACAGTAAAAACCCGTTTTTTAACGGGTTTTTATATACCTAGAGCAAAACCTGTTTTTTAACGATTTTTTACATTCCGAGTATTACATCTCTCGTAGTAACCAAAACGCAAATGCGGTCATTAAAAATGAACCCGCCAAGTTAGCACCCATCGTACTTAATGCCCATCCTATCTTTCCTTCAGTTAAGAGTGCGACAACTTCGACAGAAAAGGTTGAAAATGTTGTCAGACCGCCACAAAAGCCCGTAGTTAGCATAATTTTCCAAATAGGATCAATATGTGGCGCTTTGCTAAACCAAGCGATACCAAAGGCAATAATAAAAGCACCAATACAGTTAGCAATAAAGGTGCCTGTAGCAAAATGAGGAAAAATAGAATTTAGGCGGTAACTAATCAGCCAGCGCAATACGCTACCTAAACCACCACCTATAAATACAGCAATTGCAATGTTAAGCATGAGAGATTAATTGTTATTTAACCTCAATCCCCTGAGCTTGAAGATCAGCATGATAAGACGAGCGAACAAACGGCCCACAAGCTGCATGGGTAAAGCCCATCGCAAGTGCTTGCTCTTTCATATATTCAAACTCATCAGGACTGACGTAGCGTTGAACAGGAAGATGGTGACGACTTGGCTGTAAATATTGCCCTAATGTCAGCATCGTTACCCCATGTTTACGCAGATCACGCATAACGTCAATAATTTCTTCGTTGGTTTCCCCAAGGCCGACCATTAAACCCGACTTAGTAGGAATATCAGGGTGAGCTTGCTTAAAACGCTCTAACAATGTCAATGACCATTGATAGTTAGCACCTGGGCGTACTTGACGATAAACGCGAGGAACGTTCTCTAAGTTATGGTTGAAGACATCAGGTGGTGTGTCTGTGAGGATCTCAAGTGCTTTATCCATACGACCACGGAAGTCAGGGACTAATGTTTCAATACGGATCGTTGGATTTTTTGCACGAATTGCAGCAATACAATCAGCAAAATGTTGAGCACCGCCATCACGTAAATCATCGCGGTCTACGGAAGTAATTACGACGTAGCGTAACCCCATATCTTTAATCGTCTGAGCGAGTTTTTCTGGCTCTTGCGGATCGGGGGCATTTGGGCGGCCATGAGCAACATCGCAGAATGGGCAACGGCGTGTACAGATCGCGCCTAAGATCATAAAGGTTGCTGTTCCGTGGTTAAAGCATTCTGCAAGGTTAGGACAAGAGGCTTCTTCACAGACGGAATGAAGACCATTTTTACGCATTGCTGCTTTGATACCCTGAATTTTACTTGAGTCAGCGGGTAACTTTATTTTCATCCAATCAGGTTTGCGTAGCTGTTGTTCACGTTCTGTAGCGACTGTTTTAACAGGAATAAGTGCCATTTTATCGGCGTCGCGATATTTAACTCCGCGTTCCATCTGAATAGGTTTACTCATAATTGTGCCAGTTCCAGTTATCTAGAGTGATTAACACGATGTGACTGAGGTAATCAGGGTTTTAAAAAAATATGACAAATGTTAAAAAAATTATAGCATTTTTATTGCTGTGGTTGGAATCCTAGTTGTGTACAAAAATGCTTAACTAATAACGGTGCTACCTGTGTCGTTGTCGTATTTGGTGCAAAATCAATTAACTGCGTCATTTTTAGATCAGAATAACCACAAGGATTTATTCGTGCAAAAGGGGATAAATCCATATCGATATTGAGCGCAAGTCCATGAAAGGAGCAACCTTTACGAATGCGTAATCCTAAAGAGCAAATTTTATCACCTTTTACATAAACGCCGGGCGCATCAACACGAGCATAAGCTTCTACATTAAACTCCGCTAGCGTATCAATAACGGTGTTTTCAAGAGCGGTGACTAATTGACGAACACCTACATGATTGCGTTTTAAATCAATTAAAACATACATTACTTGTTGACCTGGGCCATGATAAGTCACTTGACCACCACGATCAGATTGAATAACAGGAATAGACCCCGTATTTAATAAGTGTTCAGCTTTACCTGCTTGGCCTTGGGTAAAAACCTGTTCATGTTGAACGAGCCATATTTCATCAGGTGTGTGACTTTCCCGTTTTTCCGTAAACTGATGCATAGAATCAGAAACCGGTAAATAGGGTTTCACACCTAATTGGCGAATAATGATTGTCTTGTCTTGCACCGTGAAAATCTTCATTTGTAGCGTAATTGTGAAGAGCAGTATAACGCTCCAGTAAATGAACTACCAGATTGAGATGTTTTTTTTCCTCGGTAGGATGAAAAATGAAGGGATGCAGAATAAGAAAAAGCGCCTTAATGATAAAAGGCGCTTTTAAAAAGTTATCTATTAAAAGAAGAGATTACAGAACCATACGTACCAGTTCAAGTTCACCTAATTCTTTATATAACGTTTCTACTTGATCGATATGAGTTGCGTTGATGGTAATAGAAACAGAGTGGTAATTACCTTTGCTACTTGGTTTCACTGAAGGTGTGTAATCACCAGGAGCGTGGCGTTGAATAACTTCAACGACTTGATCCACTAATTCTGGTTTTGCGTGACCCATCACTTTATAAGTGAAAGAACATGGGAACTCTAACAGTTCGTTTAATTTTGTTTTCATCATAATGTAATTCCTTAAGACAACAGGTGCTGTTGTTTTAATAATTTATGTCTACACCTAATCTTAGCAAATAAAAAGCGCATTCCTTAAATAATAAGGAATGCGATACTGGTAATTAGGGTAAATGGTAAATGTGTTTGTGCCAATATCTAGATAATAGTTATATGTGGTCACATTTACCTTTTTCAAGCCTTAGCCAAACCAGTGTGAGAATAATAATTTGATGTAGTCGATAATACGACTAAAGAAGCCACCTTCTTTTACTTCATTCATCACAACAAGCGGACGTTGTTCAATAACTTGACCATCAAGTTGGAAATTAATTGTTCCCACAACTTGGTTTTTGGTCACGGGTGCATGTAATTCTACATTATCAAGAACATAGCTTGCTTTTAAATCTTTTAAACGACCACGAGGAATAGTTAAATAAACATCTTTATCTACCCCTAATTGTACTTTATCTGTTTCGCCATACCAGATAGGCTCAGCAGCGAACTCTTTACCCACTTGCAATGGTTTTACAGTTTCAAAGAAACGGAAACCCCAAGTGAGTAATTTTTTACTTTCGGCATCACGACCTTTAGATGAGTGACCACCCATAACCGCAGAAATTAAACGCATATCGCCTTCAGTTGCAGAAGCGACAAGGTTATAGCCAGCAGATGCAGTATGGCCTGTTTTAATACCATCAACGTTTAAACTGGTATCCCACAACAAACCATTTCGATTAGTTTGGCGGATATTGTTGTAGGTGTACTCTTTTTCTTTATAGATAGCATACTCATCAGGTACATCACGAATTAATGCCGCACCAATTAGCGCCATATCGCGAGCCGAGCTGTATTGTCCTGGGGCATCAAGACCATGAACGGTTTGGAATTGTGTATTTTGTAAACCTAGGCGTTTAACGTAATCGTTCATCATGGTCACAAACGTATCTTGGCTGCCCGCAACATAAGAGGCCATTGCGACACAAGCATCATTACCTGATTGTAAGTTAATGCCGCGAGTTAACTGTGCAACTGTAACTTGATCACCCGGTTTTAAGAACATTAAAGAAGAGCCACGAAAAACAGGATTACCGGTTGCCCATGCTTCTTCACCAATGGGTACGATATCGCTATTAGAGATTTTACCTGCACGAATAGATTGACCGATAACATAGCTGGTCATCATCTTGGTTAAACTTGCAGGATCACGGCGAACATCGGCATTCATTTCAGCCAGTACTTTCCCAGAATTATAATCAATAAGAATATAAGATTCGGCTTCGATACTAGGAACAGCGGGTATCATTGTTTTTAGGGAATCTTCCGCAATACTTTGATGACTTACTGTGAGTAAAGCAAAAGTGGCACTTAATAGGCTTGTTCTTAGTAATTTTGCTGGGAGTATCTGTTTCATTCTGTTTGTTTAATCCGAAAATTCAGGGAAAAATAGGGACTGATAAATAAAATATCAGCAAATCCAGACGATTCTACGCTTGAATTTGCTGATATAAAAAGGATTTTACGTAAAATTATCCTTTATTGGGTAATAATAAACCCAGTGATATCTTTAACTTGTTTCAGCTTGCTTTTTATCACTTCGGCTTGATCCTTAGATGAATAAGGGCCGAGTTGCACTTTATATAATCCATCTGTTTTATTGATCACACCTTGGGTGCTAACTGATGATGCTAAATCATCTAGCCAACGTTGTGCGTTATTTTCATTACTGAGAGCACCGACTTGAACATAAAAGCCTTGTGCTATGGAATTTGAGGATAATACTGGTTTTGGCGCTTTTGTTTCTGTCTCTACTGGAGCGGGCATTGGAACTGGCGCTGGCGTTGTAGTTTGGGCTGGAACTGGCGTTGGAGCAGGTGGCTCAACTGGCATATTGTTGTTGGTAGGCGTTGATGTCGCTAATGGCGCTGGCGTTGCTGGTTGAGCATTAAAATTAGGACGCTCAGGTAATGCCGTTGTTTTTTTCTCTATCTGCGCACCATGTGTACCAATACCACTCATATGGCCAGTTTGGTCAACAACAATTCCTTCAATAAGCAATGGAGTTGTCGGCATTAAACGTAAGCTATCAGAAACCGCTGGCGTAACTTGGATTTGTTTTCCATTAACATAGGGGCCTCGGTCGTTAATACGTACAACCATTGTGCGCCCATTGAGCAAGTTTGTGATTTTCGCATAGCTTGGGATCGGTAATGTAGGATGCGCAGCGGCAAATTCATAGGGATTTACGCGCTCACCAATGGTAGTTAAACGACTCATCGCTAAACTATCATAGACAACCGCTTCTCCTCGTTCACTGAAGTTTGCAGGATCAGTCACAATACGGTAAACCACCCCATTTTTTCGGTAATCTTGATTTGCCGTAGGGTGATAAGGCTCGTAACGAGGCTCTGCACCGAGAACACGTTGAGCTGGCACATTGGGTAATGGTGCTGGCTGTTTATTGGTATTCGGCTTATCAATAACACACCCTGACAGTAGCAATGTACTGATACCAATCAAAACCCATTGCAGACGCATAAAAACCTCATTATAAACTTTTCGATAGTAGTTTTCGGTGTGTATGAATTGACATCACGATACCAAACCCTGCCATTAACACAATAAGGGCGGAGCCTCCATAACTCATCAGCGGTAACGGAACCCCCACAACAGGAAGGATGCCACTCACCATTCCTATGTTGACAAAAACATAGACAAAGAAAATTAGCATTAACCCGCCAATCATTACTCTACCAAATGTATTTTGTGCTTTCGTCGCAAGGTAAAGGCCTCGCGCGATTAAGAGTACATAGAGAGTCAGTAGTATCAAAACACCAATTAATCCGAGTTCTTCAGCCAATACAGCAAAAATAAAGTCTGTATGGCGCTCTGGTAAGAATTCTAATTGAGATTGAGTGCCTTGTAACCATCCTTTTCCATGTAATCCACCAGAACCAATGGCAATTTTAGATTGGATGATATGATATCCTGCGCCAAGCGGGTCTGATTCGGGGTCCAGAAGCATCATTACCCGTGCTTGCTGGTAATCATGCATGAGGAAAAACCAAAGTATGGGGATAAAGGCGGCAACAAGTACAATTGCGATAGTAATAAGACGCCAGCTCATTCCAGCAAGGAAAAGAACAAATAGCCCTGAAGCAGCAACAAGGATGGATGTCCCCAAATCGGGCTGAGCTGCAACTAATAATGTTGGAACAAAAATAATGACCAGAGCAATGGCGGTATTACGTAACGTAGGTGGGCACACATCTCGATTCATAAATCGCGCCACCATCAAAGGAACGGCAATTTTAGCAATTTCTGAGGGCTGAAAACGTACAATACCTAAATCGAGCCAGCGTTGTGCTCCCTTGCTGATTTGTCCGAAAACATCAACGAGGATCAATAAGATAACGCAAAAGAAAAAGAGATGAGGCGCCCAACTTTCATAAACTCGGGGAGGGATTTGTGCCATGATGATCATGACCATAAATCCCATTGCTATTTGTCCTAACTTACGTTGCATCATTTCTGGATCTTGCCCGCTGGCACTCCACATAATAAATGCGCTGTATCCTAATAAAGCAATAATACAAAGTAAGAATAGAGGATCGATATGGATCCGTGTCCAGAAGGATTTTTTCTTATTATTTTCAGTCATGAGTATTATTCCTCTGAACCACGCGGTGCTGGTGGAGAAGCTGGCAATACCGTGTTGTTATCACCAAGGAGAATGTGGTCAAGAATTTGTCTTGTAATATCACCGACAGAAGGGCCTGCGCCACCATTTTCTAGGATAATAGAGATGGCTACGGTCGGCTTATCATAAGGCGCAAAGGCAATCATCAGTTTGTGGTCACGAAGATGTTCAGCCAATTGGCTCGCATTGTAGGTTTCGTAACTAAACACCTGTGCAGTTCCCGATTTTGCTGCTACTTTATAAGGAGCATCAGCAAAACTTCGGCGACCTGTACCATTAGGGAAGTTAGCCACACCATACATACCGTGTTTTGCTAATTCCCAATAACCTGAGTTGATATCGCCAATTTGGCGTGTTTCGGTATCAACATAAGGCAACATTTCATTGCCAAGTTTTGTACCGTAAAGTAGGTGAGGGGTTTTAACTTGACCATCATTAATCAATGTCATTAAAGCTTTCGCCATTTGAATTGGCGTTGCTGTCCAATAACCTTGCCCAATCCCTACGGGGATCGTGTCACCTTGATACCAAGGCTTTTTATAACGTTGCTGTTTCCACTCACGCGTTGGCATGATGCCATTGCGTTCTTCGGATAGATCAATACCTGTATATTCGCCATAACCAAAGCGCCCCATCCAAGTTGATATACGATCAATTCCCATATCATAAGCAACTTGGTAGAAGAAGGTATCCGCAGATTCTACGATAGATTTTGTAACATTAAGTTTTCCATGTCCCCAACGTTTCCAATCTCGATAACGTTTTTCAGAGCCAGGAAGTTGCCACCACCCGGGATCATGAATTGTTGTATTGGCTGTGATTACACCTTCACTTAATGCAGCAACAGACATAAACGGCTTTACGGTTGATGCAGGTGGATAAAGACCTTGGGTTGTACGGTTGATCAACGGTCTATCTGGGTTATTTAGTAACCCTTGATATTCGCTGTTCGAAATCCCACCAACAAATAAGTTAGGATCATAACTAGGGTTCGATACAAGCGCTAAAATCTCACCATTGCGAGGATCGGTTACTACAACCGCAGCTCGGCTTGTGGTGAGTAATGTTTCAATATAGGTTTGCAGTTCAAGGTCGATGGTAAGATAGATATCTTTACCTGCCTGTGGAGGTTGTTCGTGTAACTGGCGAATAACTCGACCACGACTATTAACTTCAACTTCTTCATAGCCTGTTGTACCGTGCAAAACAGACTCATAATAACGTTCGATGCCTAACTTGCCGATATCATGAGTCGCAGCATAGTTAGGTGATAAACCTTCTTTATCAAGGCGTTCAACATCCTTATCGTTAATTTTTGCGACATAACCAATTACATGCGTTAATGCTGAACCATAAGGATAATAGCGACGTTGATAGCCTTTAATTTCTAAGCCAGGATAACGGTATTGATTGATAGCGAAACGTGCGACTTGTACTTGGCTTAATGTTGTTTTTAAGGCAATAGAACTAAATCGACGTGAGCGCTTGCGCTCTTTTTCAAATGCAGCAATATCTTCGTCCGTTAAGTCAACGACATCCCTTAAACTTTCAAGTGTTTCTTGTAAGTTTGTTACCTTCTCAGGCACAACTTCTAATTGATAGATAGTACGATTGAGCGCAAGAGGGATACCTTTGCGGTCGTAAATAATGCCTCTGCTGGGAGCAATCGGTACTAATTTAATTCGGTTATCATTTGAACGTGTTTGATAATCATCATGGCGAGCGATCTGTAAGTGATTGAGGTTAAAAACCAAAACTCCACTCAATATAATAATTACTGAAAATGCGACAATCACACGACGGATAAATAGCTTTGATTCCGCAGTATAATCTCGAAACGGGGTACGTTTTTTTCTTTTCATCCCATTTGACTTCACTTACTGACCCGCCAATTTATTGATTATTCACGATGATAAGGATGGTTTGTGGTAATGCTCCATGCTCGATAAAGGCTTTCTGCAACCACGACACGAACAAGGGGGTGTGGCATTGTTAAAGGAGATAAAGACCAGCTTTGTTCAGCCGCAGCTTTACAAGCGGGTGCTAATCCTTCGGGGCCACCAATGAGTAAGCTGACATTTCTACCATCAAGCTTCCATCGATCAAGTTGTTCTGCAAGTTTTGGCGTATCCCAGCGAGCGCCAGGAATATCGAGAGTGACGATACGATTTCCTTTACCTACTGCTGCTAACATTTGTTCACCTTCTTTTTCGAGAATACGTTTAATATCCGCATTCTTCCCACGCTTACCAGCGGGGATCTCGATAAGTTCTAAAGGCATGTCTTTTGGGAATCGATTAAGATAATCCATAAAGCCGGTCTGTATCCAGTCCGGCATTTTTGTACCAACGGCAATGAGCTGTAATTTCAAACTCAGCTCCAGAGTTTTTCAAGTTCGTACATACGGCGACTATCTTCTTGCATGACGTGTACCATGGCTTCACCAAGATCAACGACAATCCAGTCAGAAACGCCTTGTCCTTCAACACCTAAAGGTTGTAATCCCGCTTCGCGGCAATCATCAACGAGATTATCTGCAACAGACATGAGGTGTCTGCTTGATGTACCCGTACAAATAATCATGTAATCAGTTACACTTGATTTTCCGCGGACATCTAATGCAATAATGTCTTGAGCTTTAGAATCTTCAAGTTTATCAATAATAAATTGTTGTAATTCAGAGCCTTGCAAAAGGATCACCTTTAATCTAATGAGTTAATTCAATCGAAAAATAACATACTCGTGATACTTCAAGTTGTAGCGTTGTTGACTACATTTATTCGCACTAGTTATATACTGTGGCATATGCCTAGCGACTTACTCCACTTGTTGTCTAACTGCATCTCAAATTATTTAGAATATGAATGCTATTTTAAAGGAATTTATACCAATAAATCTATTTTACTGGATGATTAATTCCAGTTAGCAATAACAAGAACATAAATCTCATTTTCTTGTTTTTCGACGTTTGATTTAGAAAAATTCATATATGCCCATTAACTGCGTCATAATAAATAACAAAAAGAAGGCAGATAAGAACTTTTTCGTTTAGACGACAGTTTTACCTTACAGTTCCCTTAAGGGAACAGAGGTGAGAATAACAGCTAAACCTCGTCTGTCAATGCTGATTAAACACCTAATTAGCGTGTTTTGACTTTGTTACGTTTAGATTATACAGACTAATACTCATACTTTTTAGTTAGAGAGAAAAAGAATGGAAAGAAAAGAAAATTATCTCGGGCTATCTTCAGAAATTGTGAGTAACAGCGATCGCCAATTACAAGAAAAGTTAGCGTTACTTTGTCGTGTCGTTAAAGATGAAAAAATAGGCATTATGCGGATAGATCTCCAAAACAGAGATCATCCGTTGCCGATTTATGGTTATATCGGAAAAGAAGGGGACAGACTTGTTTCGCCATCAAGTTTTATTTTACCTCAATTAAGTCTTGAGCAACTTTTGCAGCCTATTGTTCTCGATCACTTTCTTACTCAATTCTTTACACTATGCGATTATCAACAACAGGTTAATCAATCATTAAGTAAAGGGGCTTTGATTAAATTTCATAGTCGATATAAATATTTAATTATGGCTTATTCACAAGTAGCTTATCGTGAATTAGGGCGTTATATCGCTAATCTTTCTGACGAAATCTCTCTTGATGAAATTGCATCTAAATATCAACAAAAGTTAATGAAGGCATTAAGCGTTGCACCAAGTCGAGAAGGACAAACTAATGCATTAATGCATATGGCGGGTTACTTTAAGCGAGATCTGAGTTCGCAACAGAAACAAGAAATATCACAGACAATTTTGCTATATCGTCAAGGTGTCGTGCCTTTCTCTAAACCTTATGATTTACTCCAATATTGGTTAACCATTTACCCCGATGACTATTTGATTAACCAACGCTATTTTTCGCCTTATCCATCTGCTTTTAATTATTTAAGAGAACAACTTTAAAAAGAATACGTTATTTATAAAGTTGTTGTTGGCGAATATAGTTTTCAACGGAGTTGGGTAGCAAATCGTGGCAATCTAAACCTGCTTTGTGGCGAGCTCGAATGTCTGTCGCTGAAATATTATAAAGTGGTGTGTCAGCGAGGAATATTTTACCTGCGGGTAAGCAATGAATATCTTCTTGCTGTTTGGTTTGGTGCTTTTCCAACCATGCTTGCATTTGCGCTGATTCAAAATGAGTTTGATAACCAGGACGAGCACAAACTAATAAATGACACACGTCTAATAAACTTTCCCATTTGTGCCACGTATTTATTGAAAGCAATGAATCTTGACCAATAATAAAGGCTAAAGGTTGTTTCTCGCCAATTTCTTGTCTGAAGTCTCTTAATGTCTCGATGCTATAAGAGGGGGTTGGTTTTTCAAGCTCGCGGGTATCCACTTTAAAGGAGGAATACGGCTCAAGCGCAAGACGCACCATTTCAAGACGTTGTTGAGAGGATGCTTCTGGTTGAGGGCGATGAGGAGGAATATTGTTAGGTAACCAAATCACTTCTTTTAAACCAATTAATCCTGAGAGTGCTTCAACAGGACGCAAATGCCCATAATGAATAGGATCAAATGTACCACCATATAAAGCGATGGCTTGATTAATTAAAGGTGTTGAGTGATTGGTTCTAGGCATGACTGACAAATCCTTCTGGTAGTGCTTTTCCACAAAGTAATAAGCCCAGAGCACTGAGCGAGGGCCAAACTGTCTGTCCGTAATCTTGCTTAATAGTAATTTCAATTGTTGCAAGTAATCGTATTGCTGTCAGCAATTGATGTTCAGATAAACGTTGTAGTGCTGCTGTGAATATTGGGCGTCGGTTTTGCCAAATTCGATGTTTATCAAAAATCGTTTTTAATGAAGCTGTTTTAGATTCACGATGTAGCGTAATCAGCTGCATTAACTCACGCTGTAAAGTTCTGAGTAAAATAACAGGTTCAGAGTCTTCTCTTTTGAGTTGTTGCAATATATGCCATGCTCGTTGTGTTTTCCCTGCAAGTAATGCATCAACCCAGTGATAAGGGGTAAAATGTGACGCGTCATTGACCGCCGCTTCGACTCTTGGGAGCGTTAATTTACCGTCAGGGTACAACAGCGAAAGGCGCTCGATGGCTTGTGCTAGTGCTAGTAAATTTCCTTCATAACAGTAGCAAAGTAATTGATTACCTTGTTCATCCAGCGCTAACCCTTTTTGTTTTGCTCGACGCGCAACCCAAGTAGGTAATTTATCAAGCTCAGGTGTCAGACAAGAAACATAGGTTCCATGTTGGCTTAATGTTTTAAACCATTCACTGTTTTCTTGCGCTTTTGTGAGTTTATTGCCACGTAAAATCAACAATAAATCTTGATGCAATTCTTGAGATAGGCGAGTGAGTTTCTCTGACATCGCTGCATTGGGGCCATTTTCAGGTAAATGCAGTAAAAGAGATTGTCTTTGAGAAAAAAGGCTTAGCGATTGACAAAGCGAGTAAATTTCATTCCAGTCTGTATTATTATCAAGGGTAAATTGATAATGCTCGATAAATCCTTGGGATTTAGCGACGGATTGAATAGCATCTTGAGACTCTTGGAGTAATAGAGGTTCATTACCCCAGAGTAGGTAACTTTGGCGCAGCCCCTCTTGGAGCTGCGCATTCAGTTGTTCTGGATATAAGCGGATCATTTGGCTGGTGAGATTATCTGTTTTGCCTGCTCAGCTTGTACGGCTTTTTGGCGTTCAGCGTTGTGAACAACCAATAATTTACGCACTAATATTGCTGTCGCTTGTTCACGCATCTCTTGCTTGATAATGTCATTTTCAGCATCTTTCGCTAATGCTTCTAATGGGTTATCGAAGAATGGGCGTGAAACCTGTGATGAAATTGGGTAAATCGTACCATCAGGCATAATCACTTGCGCATCAAGCACAAATGTTAACTGACGTTCTGCTGATTTACCGTCTTGATACACAGATACGGTTTCTTTACTTTCTGATGAGCCGACAATTTTAAGAATAGGGATATTGGCTGTTGGATCCTCAACAAGCTGAACACCACTAAGTCTAAGTTGTTGACGCATTACTCGAGATAATGGGCCATAAGGGTCACCAGAGCTAAGATAAAGCGTTTTTAATTCTGCTGGAACCTGAGTTTTACCTTGAAGGTGAAAACCACAGCCAGCGGTGATTAACACCGCCAAACCGAAAAATAGCGAAAATAGATATCGCACTAGGCCTCCTTATCAGCCAACAACGATGTTCAGTAATTTGCCTGGAACATAGATGACTTTACGAATAGCCACATCTTCCAAGTATTTTGCAACACTGTACTCTTTTGTCGCCATTTCCTGAACATATTCTTTTTCTGAATTAGCCGGAACAGTAACACGACCACGAACTTTACCATTCACTTGAACGATAATCAGTTTAGTGTCATCAATCATGGCTTCTTCATCAGCAACAGGCCATGGCGCAACATCAACGTCTTCTTTGCCACCTAATGCTTGCCACATAACAAAACATGCATGAGGAATGATTGGAGAAAGCATACGAACAATCGCTTCTAATGCTTCTTGCATTAATGCACGATCTTGTTCTGTTTCTTGTGTTGCACGAGTTAATTTATTCATTAACTCCATAATGGCAGCAATCGCGGTGTTAAAGGCTAAACGACGACCTACGTCATCAGATACTTTCGCAATCGTTTTATGTAAGTCACGACGTAAATCTTTTTGTTCTTCTGTCAGTGTAGAAAGATCAAGAGACTGTGTCGCTCCTTTTTGAGTGTGCTCGTGAACTAAACGCCATAAACGACGTAAGAAACGGTTTGCACCTTCAACGCTAGATTCTTGCCATTCCAGTGTTAATTCTGGTGGAGCAGCAAACATCATAAATAAACGAACGGTATCTGCACCATAACGTTCAACCATAGTTTGTGGGTCGATACCGTTATTTTTAGATTTAGACATTTTGCTCATGCCAGCATAAGTCAATTCATGACCTTCGCTGTCAGTCGCTTTAATGATGCGATTTTTCTCATCACGTTCAACAATCGCTTCAGCAGGAGATACCCAATGGCGAGCACCATCTTCACCAGTGTGATAGAACGCATCCGCTAATACCATGCCTTGGCACAGTAAGCGTTTTGCTGGTTCATCCGAGTTTACTAAACCGGCATCACGCATCAGTTTATGGAAGAAGCGGAAATACATTAAGTGCATGATGGCGTGTTCAATACCACCAATATACCAGTCAACAGGTAACCAATAGTTAGCTGCTTTAGGATCTAACATGCCTTTATCGTAATCAGGGCAGGTATAACGAGCGTAATACCAAGAAGATTCCATAAAGGTGTCAAAAGTATCCGTTTCACGCAGCGCAGGTTGACCATTAATTGTGGTTTTTGCCCAATCAGGATCTGCTTTGATTGGGCTAGTGATCCCGTCCATTTTGACATCTTCTGGCAGGATAACTGGCAGTTGATCTTCAGGAACAGGAACAACAGTGCCGTCTTCCAAAGTCGCCATTGGAATTGGCGCACCCCAGTAACGTTGACGAGAAACACCCCAGTCACGTAAACGGTAGTTAACTTTGCGCTCACCAACACCCATTTGTGCCAGTTTATCAGCAATAGCGTTAAAGCCAGCTTGGTTATCAAGACCTGTGAATTCACCAGAGTTAATCAGGCTATTTCTTTCAGTGAATACACAGGCAGAGACATCTGGTTGGTTACCTTCAGCATCTGCAATAACAGCTTTAATTGGTAAATTGTATTTAGTTGCAAATTCCCAGTCACGTTCATCATGACCTGGAACCGCCATTACAGCACCCGTGCCGTATTCCATTAAGACAAAGTTAGCAACCCAAATAGCGACTTTTTCTTTAGTTAATGGGTGAATAGCGTAAAGACCTGTTGCAATCCCTTTTTTCTCCATTGTTGCCATATCGGCTTCTGCCATTTTCATGTTACGGCATTCATCAATGAATTGTTGAATTTCAGGATTATTTTGAGCAGCTTTTTGCGCTAATGGGTGACCTGCTGCAACTGCAACATAAGTGACACCCATAAATGTATCTGGACGCGTTGTATAAACGGTCATTGTGTCGTTGCTGTCAGCAACATCAAATTTAATTTCGACACCTTCAGAGCGACCAATCCAGTTACGTTGCATGGTCTTAACTTGTTCAGGCCACTCATCTAACGTATCTAAATCGTTTAACAGCTCTTCGGCATACTCGGTAATTTTGATAAACCACTGTGGAATTTCTTTACGCTCAACAGGGGTATCACAACGCCAGCAGCAGCCATCGATAACTTGTTCGTTGGCTAAAACTGTTAAGTCGTGTGGGCACCAGTTAACAGCAGAGGTCTTTTTATAAACTAAGCCTTTTTCATATAACTTAGTAAAAAACCACTGTTCCCAGCGATAATATTCTGGTGTACAGGTAGTGACTTCACGATCCCAATCGTAACCAAAACCCAGTTTTTTTAACTGGTTTTTCATGTAATTGATGTTTTCGTAAGTCCATGGTGCAGGGGCGGTTTTATTTTTTACTGCGGCACCTTCTGCTGGTAAGCCAAACGCATCCCAACCAATAGGCTGTAAGACGTTTTTACCTAGCATACGTTGATAACGGGAAATCACGTCACCAATGGTGTAGTTACGGACGTGTCCCATGTGTAGTCGGCCAGAAGGATAAGGTAGCATTGACAGGCAGTAATATTTTTCTTTGTTATTATCTTCTGTCACTTTAAATGTATTGTTCTTTTCCCAGTGTTCCTGGATAGTTTGCTCTATATCTTCGGGACGATATTGTTCTTGCATGGCACCGATAATCCTATGGTGAATTAATGGCTACCGGAGGGTAACCGCTATTATGAAATTAAGACTTGCATAGCATAGCTGATTTTGTCTAATAGCCACAACTATTGATCTCAATGAAAGCCACTGTTTGCATAACTTTTTCAAGACAATTGCGAGATATCTTGGAAAGAGTTAGAGCAAAAAGACAATAAATGCGTATTTTCTGAAAAAATAATAGGAATATTGCGAAAAAAGAAGATTATTTGATATTTAGTTGCGAGGTTAATCGAAATTATTATTTGGGGCTGACGTGCTAAAAAAGCACGCCAGCAGAGGAGATGTGGGGGTTAGTGTAGAATTTTAGCGAGGAAATCTTTTGCTCGCGCTGATTTTGGATTATCAAAAAAGTCATTTTTAGGTCTATCTTCCACAATTCGACCTTCATCCATAAAAATAATACGGTCAGCAACTTTTTTAGCAAAACCCATTTCATGGGTCACTACCATCATTGTCATACCTTCATTTGCAAGCTCTACCATTACATCAAGTACTTCATTAATCATTTCAGGATCAAGTGCTGATGTAGGTTCATCAAATAACATTGCAATAGGATCCATGCATAATGCGCGAGCGATGGCGACACGTTGTTGTTGGCCACCAGAAAGCTGAGCTGGATATTTGTTAGCATGGCTTGCTAATCCTACTCGCTCTAATAGCTTTAATCCTTTCTCTTTTGCGGCACCTTTCTCTCTATTAAGCACTTTAACTTGTGCCAGTGTAAGATTTTCAATAATAGAGAGGTGAGGGAATAGTTCAAAATGTTGGAAAACCATACCCACTTTTGCTCGTAATTTAGCAAGATCAGTATGCTTGTCATTTACTTTGATTTCATTAACAAAGATCTCGCCTTGTTGTATCGGCTCTAAGCCATTCACTGTTTTGATCAGTGTTGATTTACCTGATCCAGAAGGTCCACAGACAACAACAACTTCTCCCTTTTTAACTTCAGTGGAACATTCAGTCAGTACTTGAAACTGACCATACCATTTGGATACGTCTTTTAGGGAAATCATCTAGGTAGTCCTTTTTTTAAGAAAGTTTACTAACATCGAAGCAGCGAAGCTAATGACAAAATAAACAAAACCAGCAAAGAGGATCATTTCAACTTGTGTACCATCTCGTTCTCCAATATTTGCCGCTGTTCTGAAAAAGTCAGTAAGACTTAAAACGTAAACCAAGGATGTATCTTGGAATAATACAATTCCTTGAGTCAGTAAAAGCGGGATCATGGCTCGAAAGGCTTGAGGTAGGATCACTAAACGCATGGTTTGTGATTTGGTCATACCTAACGCGAGTGAGGCTGAAAATTGTCCTTTGCTAACACTTTGAATACCTGCTCTTATAATTTCAGAGTAATAGGCCGCTTCAAATAAAGAGAACGCTATCATTGCTGAAATTAAACGGATATCACTTTTAGGTGAAAGTCCTAGAACATTTTGTAATATGTTAGGCACAATTAAATAAAACCACAGCAATACCATGACTAATGGGATAGAACGGAAGGTATTAACGTAAGCGGCTGCAAACCAGCTAATAGGCTTAAAGGTAGATAGGCGCATAACGGCAAGCACCGTTCCCCATAAAATACCGACCACAATAGCAGTGATAGTGATTTTTAGTGTGATAGCCATTCCATCGACTAAAAATGGTAGGCTTGGAACAACAGAACTCCAGTCAAATTCGTACATTATTGACCTCCTGTTGTGCCGGGTAAGCGAACGCGTTTTTCAAGCCAATGCATTATTAGCATAATGATGACATTGATAAATACATAGGCCAGAGTGATTGCTGTGAATGACTCATACGCTTTCGCGGAATAGTCGAGGAGTTTATTTGCTTGTGCCGCCATATCAATAAGTCCGATAGTAGAGGCAATCGCTGAGTTTTTCACGAGATTGAGCATTTCGGATGTCATTGGTGGAATAATGACTCGGTATGCATTGGGTAATAAAACATAACGATAAGTTTGAGGTAAAGTTAAGCCCAATGCTAAACCTGCGGCTTTTTGTCCGCGGGGTAATGAGTTTATTGCGGCTCTAACTTGTTCACACATACGCGCGGCGGTAAATAAACCTAAGCAGAGTGCTGATGAAACAAAAAATTGCACATTGGGCGCTAAGTCCATTTTAAACCAGTCGCCAATAGATTGAGGCAAGAGTTCAGGAATAACTAAATACCACGTAAAGAATTGAACAATAAGTGGTACGTTACGAAATAACTCAACATAAACAGTGCCTAAGCTTGAAAGCCAGCGATTAGGTACTGTGCGTAAAATTCCGAATAAAGAACCGACAAGAAAGGCAATAATCCAAGCGCATAAAGATAAGGCAATGGTGACTTGAAAGCCAGAAATCAGCCATCCTAAGTATGTGGTGTTTCCGAAAGGGGCTTCTTGGAAGAATATCCCCCAATCCCAATCAATCGACATGATTTCACCTCCGGTGAAAAAAGAGGGGCAGGGAACGGCTGCCCCAAACTTCACTGATCTGTCTGTCCAACAGATACTTTATAATTATTTATTTTGCATCAATTACTTATGTGTTTTTAATTCAATGCTTTATCATTTGGTGATGCAAATAATGCTTTCATTTCATCAGAGATGGTGAATTCTAAGTTAAGGTTTTTAGGTGGGATCGGTGCATTAAACCAGCGATTGAACGATTTTTCTGCTTCACCCGATTTTTGTGCTTGAGCGATAGTTTCATCAATTAGTGCTTTGAATTGAGCATCATCTTTACGCAACATACAACCATAAGCTTCTTCAGATTGCGGGGTTCCTACAATTTCCCACTCACCTGGTTTTTTCGCTTTAGCACGCTCACCAGCCAGTAATGCGTCATCCATCATAAAGGCAACAGCACGACCTGATTCAAGTGTACGGAATGAGTCTCCATGATCTTTTGCGCTGATAATGCGCATATTCATCTTTTTCTCATCATTTAATTTGTTGAGTAACATTTCAGACGTTGTTCCTGATGTTACGACAACGTTTTTACCTGACAAGTCAGCAAAATCTTTAATTCCACTGTCTTTTTTCGCCAGTAAACGTGTACCTACGATGAAAATAGTATTAGAGAAACCAGCTTGTTGCTGACGAGCTTCATTGTTGGTTGTTGAGCCACACTCAAAATCAAATGTACCATTTTGTAATAATGGAATACGATTCTGAGACGTAATAGGAATGAGGCGAACTTGTAAGTTTGGTTTGCCTATTTTGTCTTTTACAGCCTGCACAATTAGGTTGGAATAGTCTTGCGAATAGCCAACGACTTTCTGTTGATTATCATAGTAAGAGAAAGGAACAGAGGATTCTCTGTGCCCAACAATAATAATATCGTTGTCATTGATTTTCTTTAAGGTTCCAGTGAGTTCTTCTGCCTGTACTGCTCCTGCCGCCCCTAAGATCATTAATGATAATGCTAGTTTACGCATGCGCATAATAACTCCTGTCGTGGTGATAAGTGATATTGGTGTTTTGCTTTGTGTTGCTTTTTTGTTTTAATTTGTTTTGATAATGTTAATAGATAGAACAAATAACATACTGTTGGGAAGTGCAATTTGTGAAATACGAGAGGTATCTCCCAATAAAAGAATGAAATCAAATGTAGTTGATTATTTTTTTGGAAGTTGTTTTCAATATTTAAAATTATTGTAGTAGAAACCTTATAGAAATAAAGGTTAAAGATGAAAATTTGAGATGATGCGAAAAATAAACTAAGTAGGGATTTGTAAAGTTTGTCTTAAGGAGTTGTTTGTCTGTGGATTACCGTTAAGATAGCGAGTCATATTGATGAGGAACATCTATGAGTAATTGGCGGTCAGGTCGCTGGCTAGTGGTGATAACAGTTTTGCTGATCTTGTGTTGCATTGTTCAGCGTTCATTAGGTGCCCACATCATTAGTGAGCGCTTAGCAACAGCTGTTGCTCAAACACAATACCCACTATCAACACCAATTGCTGATGAGAATAGCGTAACAGAGCACACTTTTTCATTATCTACCTGTGAATTAAGCGCCAAATCATTATTATCTGTTCCTCCATTAACAATAGAGCCATTTTTCCATTCATGGGTTGTATTACTATTGTTAAGCATGGCTGCTATCTATGTATCGCGTCAGCGTAATCAGAAAAAACACCATCATCCACCTCCACCAATCAGACTTCACCTTCATTATTGTATTTTGAGGGATTAGAAATTTCCTTTTAGCTAAAAGATTGCTCGTCTATTTTGGACGTGGCTCTATGTGTAGCGTTGTAGGAATTTTTAGGGAGTTGTTATGTTTCGTTCTTTTGTTATGGCGTTGATATTAACGCTATTTACTTTATCTACTTCTCAAGCAGCAGATACAGGCTGGTTAACCACGCCTGATAATTCTCATGCACAAGTTAGGGCGACAGCACAAAAGTTCCCAACAGGTGATGTGAAAGTTTTACTTGAAGTACAGCTTGAGTCTGGATGGAAAACGTATTGGCGTTCTCCAGGAGAAGGTGGTGTTGCCCCTGAAATTAATTGGTCGCAAGATGTAAATGCAATGATTTGGCATTGGCCTTCGCCTTCAGCTTTTGATGTAGCAGGTATTCACACACAAGGTTATGATAAACAAGTTATTTTCCCCATTGAGTTATCTCCTGTTCACGCTGATCGTTTAACAGGGGTTTTAACTTTATCAACATGTAGTAATGTCTGCATTCTGACTGACTACACTTTAGATTTAGATCTTACCGAACCTGTGCCTGCTGATTTTGAATGGCAATATAATCAGGCAATGGCCAAAATTCCTGTTGGAACGGGATTAATATCATCAGTTTCTTCTGGTTATAACAATAGCCAACTCACTATCTCTTTACAAAAAGAGCAAGGTGCTTGGGTTAAACCTAATATTTATCTCGATCCTCCTGAAGGTATGCTTTACGGTATTCCAAAATTAAAGCATCAAGATAAAAACTTATTTGTCACGGTTGATGTGACAGATGATTGGGGGGATGCTGCTGGTAATATCTCAGGTAAGGTACTTTCTTTTGTTATTACTGACCAAGATTTCTCTCGCCAAGTTAATGACATAATAGGGCATGGAAAAGAGGAGACTGCTCCATCTTCTAATTCAGGTATTGGGCTTTGGGGTATTCTTGCTTTTGCACTATTGGGCGGCTTAATTCTGAATTTAATGCCCTGCGTATTACCCGTACTTGCGATGAAAATGGGATCAATTTTACATCTCGAAAATCGTGATAAAGGCGTTATTCGCAAGCAATTTTCTGTTTCTGTTTTAGGTATTTTAGTCTCATTTTGGGCGCTAGCTCTGTTTATGACAGGCTTACGTTATAGCCAAGAAGCTTTAGGTTGGGGGATCCAATTCCAAAGTCCTTGGTTTATTGGCTTTATGGTATTAGTTACCGCTATTTTTACCGCAAATCTATTCGGATTATTTGAACTGCGTTTAAGTAGCAATATGAATACTAAAATGGCAACAGCGGGTGGACAAGGATATAGCCGACACTTTTGGGAAGGTGCATTTGCAACCTTACTCGCGACACCTTGCTCAGCACCGTTTTTAGGAACCGCAGTCGCTTATGCACTTATAGCGCCTCTAAATGAACTATGGCTTATTTTTACTGCCCTAGGAATTGGAATGAGTTTGCCTTGGATCTTAGTGGCAATATTTCCATCTATCGCCAAAGCACTACCAAAACCAGGTAAATGGATGAATCGCCTAAGAGTTGTTTTGGGCTTTATGATGCTGTTGTCGAGTATTTGGCTAATAACGCTCTTGATCCCTCACTTAGGAATGCCAATAGTTGCAGGTATTTTTGTTATTATTGGGCTGTTGTTATTGTTTGCTATCGCAAAACATTATGGCAAAAAAGTATTATTGATTTCTACCGTGGTAGCCTTCCTTTTAGGGGGAAGCACCTATCTATTTGTGGAGCAACCAGCAAGCCAAACACTTGCGGGTCAAGATACGATAAATTGGCAACCTTTATCAGAAGAAGCGATACACCAAGCATTAGCAGAAAATAAACGCGTATTTGTTGATGTAACAGCAGATTGGTGTGTAACCTGCAAAGCAAACAAATACAATGTATTATTGCGAGAAGAGATCCAAACTGCACTTTCTGCGCCAGATATTGTTGCATTAAGAGGGGATTGGACTAAACCCTCCGATAAGATCACTCAATTTTTAAAACAACGTGGTCAAGTTGCAGTACCTTTTAACCAAGTTTATGGACCTTGCCATAAAGATGGCGTGGTTTTACCTCCTATTTTAAATAAAGATTCAACATTGACAGTTCTTTCTGAGGCTAAAGGAGCCCAATAATGAAAAAAACACTTTCTGCACTGGTTATCTCTTCGTTACTTTTTGGTGCAAATGTACAAGCAGCAGCGTTAAGTGCGGATCAGGAAAAAGAAGTTCGCGCGCTGGTTCGTGATACGTTAATTAAAAATCCAGAAATTTTGGAAGAAGCTATCACAGCATTACAAGCGCAAAAAGCAGATGAGCAACAAGCTCAATTCCGTACTGCATTAAAAGCAGAGCATGACGCATTATATAACGATGCAGCAAGCCCTCGTATTGGTGCCAAAGACGCTAAGTTAGTGTTGGTTTCTTTTACTGATTATAACTGTCCTTATTGCAAACGCTTCGACCCATTATTAGAACAAATCACAAAAGATTATCCTGAAGTTGCCGTGGTTATTAAACCACTGCCATTTAAAGGTGAAAGTTCTGCAAAAGCCTCTCAAGCTGTGCTTTCAGTTTGGAAAGAAGATCCGAAAGCATTCTTAGCATTACACCAACGTTTAATGCAAAAGAAAACAATGCTCGATAACGCAAGTATTGATGATGCAATGAAAACAACCAATACAAGCAAAGTGAAATTAACCGATGAAAGCCTAAAAGTGTTACAAAACAACTTAGATCTTTCTCGTAAGTTAGGTATTCAAGGTACACCTGCAACGGTTATTGGCGATATGGTTATCCCTGGTGCTGTTGATTACGCTCAGCTAGAAGTGATTGTTAAAGAACAACTGGCTAAAGTGAAAAAATAATGCGTAGTCGCTTACGAAAGTGGAGTAAAGAACTGATTGTTCTGATTGTCATTTTCGTTTTAGCTTCTTTTGCAATGGATTGGTGGCGTCAACCTACGCCACCAGCCTTAACGAATTTGCCTGAGCTATATACTGTTGATAATAAAGTTGTTTCTTTAGCTGAATTGAGTGCTGAAAAGCCTTTGTTAATCTATTTTTGGGCAACTTGGTGTGGAGTTTGTAAACTCACAACTCCCTCAGTAAATTCGTTAGCACTAGATGGCTATAACGTGACATCTGTTGCGATCCGTTCTGGTGATAACGCAAAGTTAGAACGCGGTATTCAGTCTAAAGGATTGGTCTTTCCTGTAATAAATGATAGCCGAGGAGAGATTTCTCAGCAGTGGGAAATTAGTGCAACACCTTCATTTGTTATTGTTTATAAAGGGGAAATGGTAGGCTTTACGAGCGGTTGGTCATCTTCGTGGGGATTAAAACTACGTTTATGGTGGGCTGGCCTTTGAACGGTATACAAGCAATCATTTTAAGCTTTAATCGATTAAAAATAACGGAATTCATTATTATATTGAATTCCGTTATTTTATTTTGCTTTACTCAACTCGCCGTTTAATAAAGGCGATGATAAAAAATAATCCAACCATTATCCACAATGGTGTATTACCCCACTTGTAATAAGGGGTTAACCCAGTTGTTGGTGTGATTTTTTCTGCTAAAGCACCTTCTTCAAACTGAGGAAGTTGAGAAATAACATCACCATTGGCTGCAATAAAGGCGGTAATACCGTTATTCGTTGAGCGTAATAATGGTCTTCCTAACTCTAAAGAGCGCATTCTTGCCATTTGAAAATGTTGCCAAGGGCCGATTGAATTACCAAACCACGCATCATTAGAAATCGTTAATAAGAATCGTGTATCGGGTTTAAAATTAGCGCGGACTTGTTCACCTAAAATAATTTCGTAACAAATAGCTGCGGTTATTTTGGCATCATTGACAGTGAGCTGAGGCTGTACATATTCACCTTGGCTTAATGATGACATCGGTAAATTAAAGAAAGGCGCAAGTGGGCGTAATAGCGATTCTAATGGTACATATTCACCAAAAGGAACAAGGTGATGTTTGTTATAGCGATCTGTTGCTGGGTATTGATAAGCATAGTGTTCACCTAATGTGATGACACTATTGTAGAAACGATAACCTTCTAATGTCGGTCGAGCATCAATAATTCCCGTCATTAAATGGGTATCTTGCTCTCTTAATTGCTTATCTAATTCTGCTAAAAAACCTTGCTGTTGAATTTCAACATCAGGGATCGCAGATTCAGGCCAAATAATGAGATTTGCATTACCAATAAAAGGGCGACTTAAGGTGAGATAGGTTTTTAATGTGCTCTCTAATGTACCTGGTTCCCATTTTAACGATTGTGCAATATTACCTTGGACTAATGCAATTTCTTGCGTTTCATCAGGCAAAGGTTGATACCACTGATAGGACTTAAAGCTGATAGGTAATACTAATAAAAGCAGTGCAACCACGACGCTATAAATCGATTTGCGATAGAGTGCAAACGCAATTAATCCACTGATAATGGTTAGGAGTAGCGTTATCATGGTAACACCAAAAATAGGTGCAATACCTTTTAATGGGCCATCAATCTGGCTATAACCAAACTGCAACCAAGGGAAACCTGATAACACCCAACCTCTTAAGAATTCAGTGATTTGCCATAATGCAGGAGCTGCAAATACAAACCGCCAGAGCGTTGGTTTTGGAAAAAACTTATTCAGTAATCCTGCAAATAATAGCGTGTAGAGTGATAAATAGAGTGCTAATAAAATCACTAAAAAGATATTTATCGCAAACGGCATACCACCAAAATCAGCGATACTGACGTAAACCCAATTTACGCCACTACCAAATAACCCAAATCCCCAAGCAAAACCAAGGAATGCGCCTTGACGAGTTGTGCGGTGAGTGATTATCAGTAATAAGCCAAGTAGTGAAATTAACGCCGCAGGCCAAAAATCAAATGGCGAAAATGCTAATGTGCCAATGGCACCGAAAAAAACCGCCAGAAGGGCGCGAACCCACTGGCGGTTTAAGAAAGAGATCTTATTCATTGATATCCTATGCATCATTACCTAGTTCAGGGATTGGCGCATCATCGGGGATATGCACATAAACCTGAATGATCTTACGGCTATCTGCCATAACAACTTTAAATTGGTAATTATCAATGGTAATAGTTTCACCACGAGCAGGAAGGTGACCAAAGGCTTGCATGACTAAACCGCCAATCGTATCAACTTCTTCATCGCTGAAATGCGTACCGAACGCTTCATTGAAATCTTCTATCTGGGTTAAAGCTCGAACTGAGTAAGCGTGACGACTTAATGGACGAATATCAATATCATCCTCATCATCATACTCATCTTCAATTTCGCCTACGATAAGTTCAAGAATATCCTCAATTGTGACGAGTCCAGATACGCCTCCAAATTCATCGATCACAATCGCCATATGATAGCGTTGAGAGCGGAACTCTTTTAATAGGCGATCAACCCGTTTGCTTTCAGGCACAACAACAGCAGAGCGTAAGACTTTATCCATACTAAATGGCTCTGCGTCGGTACGCATAAATGGCAGTAGATCTTTTGCCATTAATAAGCCTTCAATATGATCTTTGTCCTCGCTAATGACTGGGAAACGAGAATGTGCTGAATCAATAATCACATCTAAACACTCATCAAGGGTTTGATTGCGTTTTAGTGTGACAATTTGCGAGCGAGGGATCATTATGTCCCGAACGCGTTGTTCAGCAATATCCATTACCCCTTCAAGCATGTCGCGGGTGTCGGGATCAATTAATTCTTTCTGTTCAGAATCGCGGATAAGCTCCATCAGATCATCACGGTTTTTAGGTTCACCGTGGAACCACTGATTAAGCAGTGTGAGAAACCCTTTCTTAGGACCAGGGTTATCGTTACTCGAAGATTGGTCGTCGCTCATGGCGTTTTAACTATTTTTCCTCATTGAATGGTTAATTAGATATAGTATTTATCATAAAAATAAGAGAACTGTTACTCTTTTTCAATCAAATAGGGATCTGCATAACCTAAATTTTGTAAGATTTCTGTCTCTAAACCTTCCATTTCTTCGGCTTCATCATCTTCAATATGATCATAGCCTAAAAGATGGAGACATCCATGAATAACCATGTGTGCCCAGTGTTCTTCAACAGTCTTACTCTGCTCAACCGCCTCTTTTTCTACCACTTGGCGGCAAATAATCAAATCACCTAATAACGGCAATTCAATTTCAGGCGGAGCCTCAAAGGGAAAAGAAAGCACGTTAGTCGGTTTGTCTTTTCCACGATAAGTGAGATTCAGTTCGTGACTTTCTGCCTCATCAACAATACGAATAGTCACTTCACTTACAGGTTGAAATTGCGGTAATACCGCTTCTAACCATGTCATAAATTGGGCTTCAGTAGGAAGCCCTTGCGCATTTTCACTTGCTACTTGTAAATCAAGGATAACTTCACTCATGATTTTCTCTCTGAAGCTTCTCTTTTTCTGCTTTGATAGCTTGGCGGCGTTTTTGATCTTCCGTTTCCCAAGCTTCATAGGCGATAACAATTTTGGCAACCACGGGATGGCGAACAACGTCTTCACTATGGAAAAAGTTAAAACTTAAGTCATTAACATCAGATAAAACTTCAATGGCATGACGTAAGCCTGATTTATTGCCTCTTGGCAGGTCAATTTGGGTAATATCCCCAGTGATAACCGCTTTAGAGTTAAAGCCAATACGTGTTAAGAACATTTTCATCTGTTCGATGGTCGTGTTTTGGCTTTCATCAAGAATAATAAAGGCGTCATTTAATGTGCGTCCACGCATATAGGCGAGGGGGGCGACTTCAATGACATTACGCTCTATTAGTTTCTCAACTTTTTCAAAACCTAACATCTCAAATAACGCATCATAAAGTGGTCGTAAATAGGGATCGACTTTTTGACTTAAATCGCCCGGTAAAAAGCCCAGTTTTTCACCCGCTTCAACCGCAGGACGCGTTAATAAAATACGACGCACTTCTTGGCGTTCAAGAGCATCAACAGCAGCAGCAACAGCCAGATAAGTTTTCCCTGTACCAGCAGGCCCAATACCAAAAGTAATATCATGAGTCTGGATATTGGCAATATATTGTGCCTGATTCGGTGTACGAGGTTTTATCACACCTCGCTTAGTTCGAATATTGGTTGATTTCCCAAATTCAGGAACATGCTCATCACTTTGCTCAAGCACACGGCTTTCTTTGATTGCAAGGTGAATTTGTTCAGGGTCGATATCGGGGATCACGCCTTTAATTGGCGAGGTTTCCACATACAGGCGACGTAAAATTCCTGCGGCTGCATTGACACACAATGATTTTCCCGTGAGTTTAAAACGGTTATCACGATGATTAATCTCGATACCTAAACGGCGCTCAAGTTGCTTAATATTATCGTCAAATGGACCACATAGGCTCATTAAACGGGCATTGTCAGCTGGCTCTAAGAAGATTTCTTGGGTCGCTACCTGTGCATGTGCTATTACTGTCACTGATTATCCTTTTGTTCAATCTGATCAATTAAGGTTGGTAAACACCTACCCCTAATTCATCTTCTTTACGTGTACGTGCAATGACGGATTCTGGAGATTCGTGAATACGTAAATCCATTTGGTCTTCCGTTCTAATGACTTTACCACGTAGTGAGTTGGCATAAACGTCAACAATCTCAACATCAACGAACTTACCAATCATATCTGGTGTACCTTCAAAGTTAACCACACGGTTATTCTCAGTACGACCAGAAAGCTCCATCACATTTTTACGTGAAGGTCCTTCAACTAGAATACGCTGTACCGTATTTAACATTGCACGGCTAAAGTTCATTGCTTGTTGATTGATGCGCTGTTGTAGCAGATATAAACGTTGTTTCTTCTCATCTTCACTGACATCATCAGGTAAATCAGCCGCTGGGGTGCCCGGACGTGCTGAATAGATGAAACTAAAGCTCATATCGAAATTAACATCCGCAATTAATTGCATGGTTTTTTCAAAGTCGTCTTGGGTTTCACCCGGGAAACCAATGATAAAGTCTGAACTTATCAGAATACCAGGACGTGCTTTGCGTAGTTTGCGAATGATGCTCTTATATTCAAGTGCAGTATGGTTACGCTTCATTAATGTTAGAATGCGGTCAGAACCACTTTGCACTGGCAAGTGTAAATAGCTGACTAATTCTGGAGTATCTTCATAAACCGCAACAATATCGTCAGTAAATTCGATAGGGTGGCTGGTAGTAAAGCGAATGCGGTCAATGCCGTCAATTGCGGCGACTAAGCGAATTAATTCAGCAAAGCTACAGATTTGACCATCAAAAGTAGCGCCTCGGTAGGCGTTAACGTTTTGACCTAACAAGTTTACTTCGCGCACACCTTGTGCCGCTAATTGAGCAATTTCAAATAGCACATCATCACAAGGGCGGCTAACTTCTTCACCGCGAGTGTAAGGAACTACGCAGAAAGAGCAGTATTTGTTACAGCCTTCCATGATGGAGACGAAAGCAGAAGGACCTTCAGCGCGAGGCTCTGGTAAACGGTCAAATTTTTCAATTTCAGGGAAGCTGATATCGACAACAGGGCTTTTAGTCCCTTTAACCTGATTAATCATTTCAGGTAAACGGTGTAAAGTTTGTGGTCCGAAGATAATATCGACACACTGCGCACGTTGACGGATGTATTCACCTTCTTGAGAAGCAACACAACCGCCGACGCCAATGATAATATCGGGTTTATTATCTTTAAAATATTTCCAACGTCCTAACTGATGAAAGACTTTTTCTTGTGCTTTCTCACGGATAGAACAGGTATTTAGCAGTAGAATGTCCGCGTCTTCGGCGACATCGGTTAACTGATAACCGTGGGTGCTTTCGAGTAGGTCTGCCATTTTGGATGAATCGTACTCATTCATCTGACAGCCCCAAGTTTTAATGTACAGTTTTTTTATCGTCGACATTGTGTAAATCCGGTATTTTCAGTGAGACAATAGCTAATCATTGGAAAACGTTGCGTGTAATAAGCCAATAAGGCGGTTATTGTAGTCATTTGTGTGGTCAGTGACTAGAGCAAGTCGGCGCTAATTCTCTATGGCGTTTAGTTTAATCGAAATAAACTGAAACAGCGCTTACCTATTATTTAAAGTAATGAGTTATGGCATAACAATGATGAGTAATGTAAAAAACGATTTTGATGCAATCATCGCTGGTGGAGGGATGATTGGCGCTGCTGTTGCAATTGGGCTGGCGCAAGAAGGATTGCGTGTTGCAATGATTGAACGGCAGTCTCCAGCACCTTTTGATGCGTCATCTCATCCTGATATCCGTATTTCTGCGATTAGTTGCGCGTCTGTTAGTCTATTAAAACAATTAGGTGCATGGCAACATGTTTTAGCGATGCGTTCTGCGCCTTATCTTACCTTAGAAACATGGGAAGAAGAAAATGCCCATGTGGTTTTTGATGCTAAAAGCTTAGGTTTACCTGAATTAGGCTATATGGTTGAAAACCGAATTTTGCAATTAGCCCTTTGGCAAGAGGCTGAACGTTATAGCAATATCACTTTATTATGTCCAAATAGTCTAAGTAAAATGACTTATTTAGATGATAAATGGAAAGTAACCCTTTCAGATGGCAGTGAAGTGACCACAAATTTAGTGGTGGGTGCGGATGGTGCAAACTCTCAAGTGCGCCAATTTGCGGGTATCGGTAGCAATGGCTGGCAATATCGTCAATCTTGTATGCTGATCACTGTGAAAACAGAGTTGCCTCCTGAAAAGGGTACATGGCAACGTTTTTACCCTTCAGGTCCTCGTGCTTATTTACCGCTTTTTGATAATTGGGCTTGTTTGGTTTGGTATGACTCGCCTGACAGAATTAGAAAACTGCAAAATATGACAATGGCGCAGTTAGAAAAAGAAATTCAACATGCTTTTCCTGAGCGATTAGGTAAAGCGACACCTATTGCTGCAGGTTCATTCCCATTAACGCGTCAGCATGCAAGTCGTTACGTTGATAAAGGCATTGTTTTGTTGGGAGATGCGGCTCACACCATCAATCCTTTAGCGGGACAGGGCGTTAATTTAGGTTACCGTGATGTGGATTGTTTCTTAGATTTAGTCGCTGATGCCAAAAAACATTTTGAGCCTTGGGATTCAATGGCGTTATTGAAGAAATATCAGCGCCGTCGTATGCCTGATAATTTAGTCATGCAAGCGGGCATGGACGTATTTTATCACGCCTTTAGCCACCAATTACCGGGTTTAAAAGTTGTTAGAAATATCGGTCTTTTAGCTGCTCAACATGCAGGAAAAGCGAAAGAAGCGGCATTACGTTATGCGTTAGGTATTAAGTAATTAGAAATGCGATGATCTGAGTTGAATATCAGCAATAAGATCATCGCATTGTTGTTATGCTTTTAAATGCTTGGCATGAAAAGCAATATGCTCACCAATAAAGCTCGCCACAAAGTAGTAACTGTGATCGTACCCTTGATGTAAATTCAATTGATAAGGAAATTGTTTTGCATCACAAGCTTGTGAAAATAATTCAGGCTTCAGTTGCTCTTGATAGAAAGGATCATCGAGTCCGACATCAACACGCATAGGTAATACACTTTCTGCTTGGCTAATTAATGCCACCGCATCATATTGGTGCCATTGTGTCGTATCATCGCCTAAATAAGCGCTAAACGCTTTTTTACCCCAAGGAACAACTGACGGTGCTACTATCGGAGAAAACGCTGACACACTGCGGTAGCGTGCCGAATTTCGCAATGCAATCGTTAATGCCCCATGACCTCCCATCGAATGCCCACTAATAGCACGTTGATGAGTCACAGGAAAATGCATTTCTATCAGTGTAGGAAGCTCATCAACAATGTAGTCATACATATTGTAATGAGTATTCCACGGCGATTGTGTCGCATTAAGGTAAAAGCCAGCGCCTTGCCCTAAATCATAAGCACTATCATCAGCGACATTTTCACCGCGAGGGCTGGTATCAGGTACGACTAAAATAATGCCATGTTGTGCCGCAAATTGTTGAGCGCCTGATTTAGTAATAAAATTTTGTTCGTTGCAGGTTAAGCCTGATAACCAATATAAAACAGGGTATTTTTGTTCTTCTTCCATAGGAGGAAGGTAGATGGCAAATTTCATCTCACAATTTAACGTCTTTGATGTATGTTGATAGACTTCTTGCCAACCGCCAAAGCAGGCGTGACGTTCAATCCTTTCCATTTTGACTCCTTTAAAAGCAAAGACAAACCTATGAGACATAGGTTTGAAGATGATTAATCGAAATGAATAACTGTACGGATTGATTTACCTTCGTGCATTAAATCAAAAGCTTCATTAATTTTTTCTAACGGTAGTTTATGGGTAACAAAAGGCTTAAGTTCGATATCGCCTTTCATTGCATCCTCAACCATACCGGGTAATTGGCTACGACCTTTAACACCACCAAAAGCGGTGCCTCTCCACGAACGACCTGTGACTAATTGGAAAGGACGAGTTGAGATCTCTTGTCCTGCACCAGCAACACCAATAATAATGGATTGACCCCAGCCACGATGTGCACTTTCTAATGCAGCTCTCATGACATTAACGTTACCAATACATTCAAAAGTATGGTCAACACCCCATTGTGTCATTTCAACAAGGACTTGCTGAATGGGCTTGTCGTAGTCATTAGGATTTAAGCAATCTGTAGCACCAAATTGACGTGCTAATTCAAATTTTTCAGGATTAGTATCAATCGCAAAAATTCGACCTGCTTTGGCTTGTCTTGCGCCTTGAAGAACAGCAAGACCAATGCCTCCTAAACCAAACACTGCAACCGAATCACCTTCTTGCACTTTTGCTGTATTGTGAACCGCGCCAATACCGGTTGTTACGCCACAACCTAATAAGCAAACTTCTTCGTGATTGGCTTCTGGATTGATTTTTGCTAGAGAAACTTCAGCCACCACAGTGTATTCGCTAAAAGTAGAGCATCCCATATAGTGATAAATAGGCTGCCCGTTATAAGAAAAACGTGTTGTTCCATCTGGCATTAAACCTTTACCTTGCGTTGCTCTGACTGCAACACATAAGTTTGTTTTGCCTGATTTACAGAATAGACATTCACCACATTCAGCAGTGTACAGAGGAATAACGTGATCGCCTGGTTTAACGCTAGTGACACCTTCACCAACTTCTACAACTACACCAGCACCTTCATGACCAAGAATTGCAGGGAATACACCTTCAGGATCATCACCAGAGAGTGTAAATGCGTCTGTATGACAAACGCCTGTGTGGCTAATTTTTATGAGCACTTCACCCGCTTGAGGTGGCATTACATCAACTTCAACGATTTTTAAAGGTTCTCCTGGTCCAAATGCGACCGCAGCACGAGATTTCATGGTGTATCCTTTTTGTTATTAACGCAGGTAAGTGCGGATAAGTGAAATGGCATCATCAACGGAATTTTTTTGATCTTCAGGAGAAGCGACGGCATCCATAAGACCTTCACGTAAATGACTTTCGAGCACACCTGCCATCAGACCGTTAATAGCACCTCTGATGGCGGCAATTTGTTGTAATACCTGACCGCATTCATTTTCATTTTCAAGTGCAGTTTCTAATGCAAGAAGCTGCCCTTTAATTTTTCTTACGCGAGTTAACGCGGCTTTTTTTTCTGCTGGTGAGTGTGGCATACATAATCCTTAAATATACTATGGGGGAGTATAGTATCTGGAGAGATATATGTACAGAGGGATCAATAAAGTGTGGAGTGATGAGAATAAATAAAAAATGATGATGTGGAGAATGTTGATCTTTGAGAGTAGAGGAATAAGAAAAGAAGGGGGAAGAATGATGTTTAGATAACAGATAGGAAAAAATGAAGAGATAAAAACAAAAAAGACCCGCTATTGCGAGTCTTATCTGTTGATTTCGTGATAAACACGTTAGTAATCAATGGTGCGGGAGGCGAGACTTGAACTCGCACACCTTGCGGCGCCAGAACCTAAATCTGGTGCGTCTACCAATTTCGCCACTCCCGCATACAACTTTTCAGAAAAAAAGACTCGCTCTGCGAGTCTCTCTTTCAAAATATGGCTGGGATACCAGGATTCGAACCTGGGAATGCCAGGATCAAAACCTGGTGCCTTACCGCTTGGCGATATCCCAAAAAATGGTGGCTATGACGGGATTCGAACCTGTGACCCCAACATTATGAGTGTTGTGCTCTAACCAGCTGAGCTACATAGCCTTATTGAATCTAGCTATCTTTCTTTTGAAAGATGGCTGGGGTACCAGGATTCGAACCTGGGAATGCCAGGATCAAAACCTGGTGCCTTACCGCTTGGCGATACCCCATCCGCTAATTCAATTGTCAACACACTTATTTATCAGAAATATGGCTGGGATACCAGGATTCGAACCTGGGAATGCCAGGATCAAAACCTGGTGCCTTACCGCTTGGCGATATCCCAACTGATAAATTCTTGACGAGGTTAAAATGGTGCGGGAGGCGAGACTTGAACTCGCACACCTTGCGGCGCCAGAACCTAAATCTGGTGCGTCTACCAATTTCGCCACTCCCGCAAAAAGATGGTGGCTATGACGGGATTCGAACCTGTGACCCCAACATTATGAGTGTTGTGCTCTAACCAGCTGAGCTACATAGCCATCTTTTTTTTGCATAACCTTCGTCGGCGTTGCGGGGCGCATTATGCGTATTACAGACAAATCCGTCAACTGCTTTTTGCATTAATTTTCGAGAAACGTGTCCGTTTGCTCGATGGTTAATCATTTTGTCGAAAAAAGATCCAAAAAACAACCTTGTTGATGAAAAATATCTCAAAGAATAAGGCGCAATAGTGTGTGAATAAAAAGAAAAAACAAAGCAGTAAGAGAAATGATATTAAGTGAAAGAAGGAAAAGATGAAGAACAATGAGCATAAAAAAAGAAATGAGGTGAAAAAATCACGCTACATTTCTTTTTCTTTGGATATTACTGATTGAATTTTAGACTTATTTTGCAATAAAGGTCAGAAAAGTATACATTCAACTCAAAAAGTATAATTTATCGACAATAAATTACTTTTCTAATAGCTGTTGAAGCAATTCTCCGTTAAGCATTGCGCGTTTAGTTAAGGCAAAAGCCCCTATGGCAGAACGATGATCAAGCTCTGATGTGACGACAGGAAGCTCTTCTCTGAATTCTTTTAATACTTGCGTATTAATACAACTTTGAATTGAGGGAAGTAAAACTTCAGCTGCTTCAGTCAATTCACCCGCTAAAACCACTTTTTGTGGGTTAAATAAGTTAATAGCGATCGCAATCGCTTTACCTAAATGTAAACCCACTTGTTTGATGGTTTCGACTGCTAGCGGGTCATTTTTTACAGCAGCTCGACAAATATCTTGGATTTGGCACTGTGTTGGCGATAAATACTGGCTTGGGTAGCCTTGCTCTAATTGATAGCGCACTTTGGCTTCGATAGCAGTATTGGATGCAATCGTTTCTAAACAACCAAAATTACCACAATGGCAACGTTCACCTAGAGGATCGATTTGAATATGACCAATTTCCCCAAGGTTACCACGCTGGTTGAGCAGAATTTTATTATTAATGATAACACCCGCACCTGCACCACGATGTATCCGGACGAGTAGTGAGTCTTCACAATCTCGTGTGGCACCAAAATAGTTTTCAGCTAGTGCAAGGCTTCGAATATCATGCCCAGCATAACAAGGCAGGCTAAAGCGTTTTTCTAAGCTATTTACCAGAGCCCAATTATCTACTTTCATATGAGGCATATAACGAACAATGCCTTTATTTGGATCAACAAGACCGGGCAAAATCACGGAAATTGAAATAAGCTCACGAATGCGACGTTGATTTTGTTTAATAAAGTCATCAATTGCATTGATGAGCAGGGCTTCAACTCCATTTTGAGTACTCTGCTCTAGAGGGTAGTGTTGCTCAATGATGACTTTACCGCTCAGATCGTAAAGAGCGACGGTGGCATCATTACGCCCCAATCGCACACTGACTGTATTAAAATTGCGGTGTTCAACAATAATAGAAATTGCGCGACGTCCACCTGTTGATGCCTGTTGATCAACCTCTTTGATTAAGCCTCGTTCAAGCAACTGACGAGTAATTTTAGTCACACTGGCTGGCGCTAGTTGGCTTTGTTCGGCTATTTGGATACGGGAAATTGGCCCGTGTTGATCAATCAGTCGATACACAATCGCACTGTTAAGTTGTTTAACAAGATCGATATTGCCAATTTGCGTTTCAGTGTTGTTATGACTCATCAGCATAGACATCCATTAGTTATTCAGTTATTTCGATACCATTGACAAACGTTGTGCAAAGGTTGAAGTCCTTGTCGAAAGAAGTGAGGTTTGCAATTTTTCCTGCTTCAATTGTTCCCAATTCTTTTTCCATTCCGATTGCACGAGCAGGATAAAGTGTTGCCATCCGCAATGTTTCATCTAATGGAATACCTACATGGATCACGCTATTTTTAATTGCACCAATCATGGTCAGTGATGATCCACTTAATGTGCCATCTGCATCGACACAAAGACCATTACGATAATATATGGTTTTACCCGCAAAAACGAAGCTATCCATCTCATTTTTACTAGGATCAAGCCCTGCTGGCGCAGTTGCATCTGTGACTAAAAGTAGTTTTTCACCTTTCAGACGCTTACTGTTACGAATATTTGCCCATGAAACATGTAAACCATCGGCAATGATACCAGCATAAACCTCAGGTGTATCATAAATGGCACCTACAAGCCCCGGACCTCTGCCTGTAATATAAGGCATTGCGTTGTAAAGGTGAGTCGATAATGAGATTCCATTACGGAATCCTTTACGTGCTTCTTCATAAGTCGAATTGGAGTGACCCGCAGAAACAATGATACCTGCTTTGATTAATTGACGAACATACTTTTCATCAACCATTTCAGGCGCGAGGGTTATTTTAGCGATAACATCAGCATTATCGCACAAATAGTCAATCATCTGTGCACTAGGTTGGCGAATAAACTGTGGATCATGAGTCCCTTTTTTAATTACATTGATATAAGGGCCTTCTAAATGTAATCCCAACACTTTATTTTCATGTTTCTTCATATAAGCACGAGTTGCGTCAATGCCTATTTTCATCAATTCATCAGAACAGGTAATTAACGTGGGTAAATAGCTAGTGCAACCTAAACGTTCATTTGCTTTTTGCATAATTTCTAACGTTTCAACGGTGACATTTTCAGGCGTGTCATTAAATTGTACGCCACCACAGCCATTAACCTGTAAATCGATAAAACCGGGAGAGACAATTGCACCTTTCATATCACGAACAGTGATATCTTTTGGCAGTTGATCCTGTGGGCAAACCTGCTCAATACGGGAGCCGTTAATAATAATGGCGTGGTTTTCTAAACGGTCGAAACCTGTATAAATAACAGCATTTGTTAAGGCAAACATACCTTTGTCTCCTGATAAGGGAAGTCAATCTAAAAATCCGATATCAGCCAGCAAATTCTGGCTGATAAGTAAGAGAGCTTAGCCTTTTCCACTACTTAATCAGTAGGTACTTATTTTACTAAACTTAGTCTTGGTATTTCTGACACTCTTGCGCTTCAATCTGTTGGAAATAACGCAATGTTTTTACTCGTAATTCCATTGTTGCAGGATCATCACACACTAAAATGGCTTTAGGGTGAAGTTGAACACAGGAAATCGTCCATAAATGGTTAACAGCGCCTTCTGTTGCAGCATGTACTGCTTGCGCTTTATTAAAACCAGTTGCCAAAATCATTAATTCTTCAGCATCTAATAATGTACCTACACCAACTGTCAGTGCATATTTAGGAACATGATTAACATTATTATCGAAGAAGCGTGAATTTGCTAAACGAGTGTCTTCTGTTAGCGTTTTCATGCGAGTACGTGAAGAAAGTGATGACGTTGGCTCATTAAATGCGATATGACCGTCGTTACCTACACCGCCCATAAACAAATTGATTTTGCCATAAGACTTAATTTTAGCCTCATAACGTTCGCATTCTGCTTGTGGATCTTCTGCATTACCGTTTAATAAATTGATATTTTCATCTTTAATATCAATATGATTAAAGAAGTTTTCATACATAAAAGTACGATAACTTTGTGAATGATCTGATGGAATACCAACATATTCATCCATATTGAACGTTACAACGTGTTGGAAGCTGACTTTTCCTGCACGATGTAATTCAATTAACTCTTTATATGTCGCCAATGGTGTGCCACCAGTTGGTAAACCAAGCACGAAAGGGCGCTCTGCTGTTGGATTAAACGCATTGATCTTCTCAATGATATAATTTGCAGACCACTTACCAACTTGTTTTGCCGTGGATAGGGGGATTAACCTCATAGTAACCTCATAGAAAAAAGACAAATCTGATAACTCAGTAACGTGTTATTTTATCGTGTGATTATCAGTGGCTCATCTATACTCGTCATCCTTCAAGTTGCAGGGGTGTTGGCTACGCTCAGCTACCCGAATCACATACATGAGTATATTCATCGGGATATCTTTGCTTGCCGCCTACCTGCAACTCGAATGATTTAGAGTGTATAACACGAATTTCTTTTCATTTTTAGCTGATGATCGAAATGTCCCGCCAAAAGATATTTTTAATCATAAAATAAGCTTTCTGACTTAGCCAGCATTTCAGCTAAAAAATATACTATATTGGTGACTTAACTCACAAATTATGACTAATTAATTTGCGATACGAAATAAATTTTTTAGACTAAAAATGGAATTAAATAATTAGCTCATCATTTTTCTTATAAAATATGAATGAGTATGAATAAGATCCCAATATAGGGGCTATCCAAGGGGGAGTTTGTGAATATTTTAAGTTATCTGCAGAAGATAGGACGGGCGCTGATGGTGCCTGTCGCTACATTACCTGCAGCAGCAATTCTGATGGGGATTGGCTACTGGATTGACCCAGTAGGCTGGGGTAGTGATAACGCGCTTGCTGCCTTACTTATCAAATCTGGTGCTGCTATCATCGACAATATGTCAGTCTTGTTTGCCATTGGTGTTGCTTATGGTATGTCGAAAGACAAAGACGGTGCTGCCGCTTTAACAGGGTTTGTTGGGTTCTTAGTTGTGACAACACTTTGCTCTCCAGCCGCGGTGTCAATGATCAAAGGCCTACCTTTAGAAGAGGTTCCAGTTGCTTTTGGTAAAATAAATAACCAGTTTGTTGGGATCTTAGTTGGTGTACTTTCAGCCGAGCTTTATAACCGCTTCAGTAGCGTTGAGCTGCCTCGCGCACTGTCGTTCTTTAGTGGTCGCCGTTTAGTTCCTATTTTGACCTCGTTTTTAATGATCATCGTCGCCTTTATTCTGATGTATATCTGGCCTGTGATTTATGGCGGATTAGTTAGCTTTGGTGAAAGCATTAAAGATATGGGAGCATTAGGTGCGGGTATTTACGCATTCTTTAACCGTTTATTAATTCCTGTGGGCTTACACCATGCGTTGAACTCTGTATTCTGGTTTGACGTTGCTGGTATTAATGATATTCCTAACTTCCTAGCAGGTCAGCAAGCTATTGATTCTGGCTTAGCAACAGTGGGTGTTACAGGTCGTTATCAAGCAGGTTTCTTCCCAGTAATGATGTTTGGTTTACCGGGTGCAGCTCTTGCTATTTATCACTGCGCACGTAAAGAACACAAAGCAAAAGTGGCTGGTATTATGATGGCGGGTGCGTTTGCCGCATTCTTCACTGGTATTACTGAGCCGCTTGAATTCTCCTTTATGTTCGTCGCACCAGTGCTTTATGTTATTCACGCATTCTTAATGGCGATTTCTGTTTATATCGCGGCAAGCATGGAGTGGATTTCAGGGTTCGGCTTTAGTGCAGGCTTAGTGGATATGTTCTTATCTTCACGTAACCCACTAGCTGTTCATTGGTACATGCTGATTGTTCAGGGTATTGTTTTCTTCTTTATCTATTACGGTATTTTCCGTTTCACTATCACTAAATTTAACCTGAAAACACCAGGTCGTGAAGATGAAGTGACCGGTGATGAAACTGCTGATGGTTATGATGAAGATATCAAAACAGCGCCAGCAAATAGTAAAGAAGGTATTCAACAAGAAGCTCGCCAATATATCGCGGCTATCGGTGGTTCTGATAACTTAACGGGTATTGATGCTTGCATTACACGTTTACGTCTTAATGTAAAAGACTCTGGCGTTGTTAATGATGCATACGCAAAACGTTTAGGGGCTTCAGGCGTTATTCGCTTAAACAAACAAAGTGTTCAGGTGATTGTGGGTACACGAGCAGAGCTTGTCGCTAACGCAATGCGCGATGTATTAACACAAGGTCCTGTGCCTGCTTATGAAGGTGCTTCTGCTTCAACAGTTTCTACTGAAAAAGCACCCGTAAAACAAGCGAATGCCAATGCAAAAGTGTTACTTGAAATGATTGCACCTTTTGATGGTGAAGTGGTGGCATTAAAAGAAGTGCCTGATGAAGCGTTCTCTAGTGGTGTTGTTGGCGATGGTGTAGCAATCAAACCAACCTCTAATATCGTGATGGCGCCTGCGACAGGTACTGTTGTTAAGATTTTTGATACAAACCATGCATTTTGTATTGAGACTGACAATGGTGTGGAAATCATTGTGCATATGGGCATTGATACCGTTGCATTAGGCGGCAAAGGCTTCAAGCGTTTAGTTGAAGAAGGTGCAGACGTTAAAGTTGGTCAACCTATCTTAGAATTAGATCTTGAATATCTGAACGCTAATGCTAAATCGATGATAAGCCCTGTTATTGTCAGCAATATCGATGATTTTGATAAGATTGCTGAACAAGTTGCAGGTGTTGTGGTCGGAAATAAAACGGTTATCTACAAAGTGTTAAAATAAATTCTATATAGATATTTAATCCTCTATAAAGAGATGGTTAAATAAGACGATAAAACGGGGAGTCTTTCGAACTTCCCGTTTTTTTATCTCTATTTTGATAAATATCTCAGGGGTGTATTTAGCTAAGGTATTTATGAAACCTGCTTATTGGATTATAGTGGGTTAATTATGCGTTTTGCTTTGAGGAAAAAATGACCATGAATGAGGCAGATGCCCGCCCAACGAACTTTATTCGTCAAATTATTGACGAAGATCTGGCTACCGGGAAACATGATAGCGTTCAAACGCGTTTCCCACCTGAACCTAATGGCTATCTTCATATCGGCCATGCGAAATCAATTTGCCTGAATTTTGGTATTGCTAAAGATTATCAGGGAAAATGTAATCTACGTTTTGATGATACCAATCCAGTAAAAGAAGATATTGAGTACATCAACTCAATTCAAAAAGATGTTCAGTGGTTAGGTTTCCAATGGGAAGGTAGCATTCATTACTCCTCAGATTATTTTGATCAACTTTATCAATATGCGATTGAGCTGATTAATAAAGGCTTAGCTTATGTTGATGAGTTAAGTGCTGAAGAAATTCGTGAATACCGCGGTACATTAAAAGAGCCAGG
Organism: Proteus sp. PR00224; assembly: GCF_016238105.1. NCBI lineage: Bacteria > Pseudomonadati > Pseudomonadota > Gammaproteobacteria > Enterobacterales > Morganellaceae > Proteus > Proteus sp. PR00224. Next base: position 69,063 of record NZ_JAEHQU010000004.1, read on the forward strand.
TAAAAACAGCCCTTATCGCTCACGTAGCGTAGAAGAAAACTTAGCGCTGTTTGAAAAAATGCGTGCGGGTGGCTTTGAAGAAGGTAAAGCGTGTTTACGTGCGAAAATTGATATGGCATCACCTTTTATTGTTATGCGTGATCCTGTTCTTTATCGTATTAAATTCGCTGAACACCACCAAACCGGAAATAAATGGTGCATTTATCCAATGTATGATTTTACCCACTGTATCTCTGATGCACTGGAAAATATCACACATTCTTTATGTACTTTAGAATTCCAAGATAACCGCCGTTTATATGATTGGGTGCTGGATAATATCACTATCCCTTGTCATCCTCGTCAATATGAATTCTCGCGTCTTAACCTTGAATATACAGTGATGTCAAAGCGTAAGCTGAATCAGCTTGTGACAGAAAACATTGTGAATGGTTGGGATGATCCTCGTATGCCAACGATTTCAGGCTTACGTCGTCGTGGTTATACCGCAGAATCTATTCGTGAATTCTGCCTACGTATTGGTGTGACGAAACAAGAAAACAACGTCGAAATGGCAGCTTTGGAATCTTGTATTCGTGATGACTTAAACGAAAATGCACCACGCGCAATGGCGGTTATCGATCCAGTTCGTTTAGTGATTGAAAATATGCCAGAAGGTGAAGAAATTCTTGTTGCACCAAATCACCCAAACAAGCCAGAAATGGGTACGCGTGAAGTACCATTTAGCCGTGAGATCTATATTGATCGCGCAGACTTCAAAGAAGAAGCAAACCGTCAATATAAACGTCTGGTGCTAGGTAAAGAAGTGCGTCTACGTAATGCTTATGTGATTAAAGCAGAACGTGTCGAAAAAGACGAACAAGGCGAAATTACGACCATTTACTGCACCTATGATGCAGAGACTCTAAATAAAGATCCTGCTGATGGGCGTAAAGTAAAAGGCGTTATTCACTGGGTAAGCATTCCACATGCTATTCCTGCTGAAATCCGTCTTTATGACCGTCTATTTAGCGTACCAAACCCAGCAGCAGAAGATGATTTCTTATCAACAATTAACCCTGAATCATTAGTTATTCGTGAAGGTTTTGTTGAACGTAGCTTAAAAGATGCCGCTATCGAAAAAGCGTATCAATTTGAGCGTGAAGGCTACTTCTGCGCTGATAAGCTTTCAACAGCGGATAAACTTGTGTTTAACCGTACTGTGGGCTTACGAGATACTTGGGCGAAGATTTCTCAGCAAGGTTAATCTGCTGCCGCGTTTTAAGACACATTAGTACTTTAATGAATAAAATGCTCGATAATTATTTATCGAGCATTTTTTATCTGTTTTACATCTTAGTTTGGATGATTTTTCATCTATTGATATTAAATATTTACCATTCTTAATTTGATTAGTCTCTCGTTTTTTCTTTTTTAGGTGATAACTTTTCATTTATTTCATTTGAAATAGTTTATTCACTATCACTTTATTCTTTTGTTTTTTCATACCATCACGCTAAATAAAACTGTAATAAGAAAAGTGTGATTAATACCACCTATTTCACATGGTTAAAAAAGATCATTTATAAATACTGCTTATTATTCCTTTCTATAAAAACGAAATTTCATATCATTTAAAGATTGTTTTATAAAATCCATTTAAATCAATTAATTATGATTGGTTTTAATCAATAATTATAAAAGCAAGAAAATGAAACGATCATTTGGTTATGTGCCCTTTGTCATATTTTGATAAAAATTCTTTTTTTTAGGTTGATAATTCGCGTCGCGAAAAATATGCTGTTTCTAACCTAATTTAGGTTTTTTCCCCACTTGGGGTTTTATATTTGGAAATAGGCATTGTGCTTATTTCTTTTTTAGTCAAAGTCAAAGAGGAAACAATGCTATGGTTATGCAACATGCTAAACCAGGCAGGGTGGCACTTGCCGTTATGGGCGCATTGCTTGTAACTGCACTACCTGCAAAAATGTCTCATGCTGAAGGGTTTATTGATGACTCAACCTTAACAGGCGGTCTTTTTTATTGGCAACGTGACCGTGATAGAAAAGAGTTAACACCAAATAGTCCTGATTACGGCAAATACAAAGCTAACTTACACCATTCTACTTTCAACGCTAATCTAGATTTCTCATCAGGCTACCTTGGTGATTTTATTGGTATTGATTTAGCTGCTTTTGGTGCGGCTGAATTGAATAACAGTGGCCCAGCTGCACCTAATGAAATTGGTTTTAGTGATGCAAAAAGTCGCTGGGATGAAAAATGGACTGGCGATCGCAGTGGCATGAGTGTTTATAAAGCGGCTGCGAAATTCAAATTAGGCAATTTCTGGGCTCAAGGTGGATATATTCAACCTAAAGGCCAAAGCTTATTGCGTCCACATTGGAGCTTCTTACCGGGGACTTATCGCGGTGCTGAAGCGGGTGCTGTTTTCGATTTCGATAAAAGCGGTGAATTATCTTTCTCATATATGTGGACTGATGAATATAAAGCACCGTGGTATCGGAATATGTATAACTTCCGTAAAGCTGATCTAGAAACCAATATCAGCTATCTTCACTCTTTTGGCGCCAAATATGATTTTAAAAACAGCCTAGTGTTAGAAGCTGCATTTGGTCAGGCCGATGGTTATATCGATCAGTATTTTGGTAAAGTTTCTTATGATTTTCCAATTGCTGACAATGCATTAAGAACGTCTTACCAATTCTACGGTGCTAAAGATAAAGTTACCGGCGGTGGTGTTAATGACGTTTATGATGGGTTGGCATGGTTACAAGCACTGACTTTTGGTTATACCTACAATGTATTTGACTTCAAAGTAGAAGGAACGTGGGTTAAAGCTGAAGGTAATCAAGGTTATTTCTTACAACGTATGACTCCAGGCTGGGCAACCTCTAACGGTCGTCTTGATGTTTGGTGGGATGGTCGTTCTGACTTTAACGCCAATGGAGAAAAAGCACTTTATGCTGGCGTTATGTATGATCTGAAAAACTGGGATCTGTCAGGTTGGGCTGTCGGCACTTCATATATTTACGCATGGGATGCGAAACCAAGTGGTAAAGCCGTTTATGACCAAGGTCAGCGTATCAGAGAAAGTGCATGGAATGCGGATATTATGTATACGGTTCAAGAAGGTCGCGCTAAAGGTACTCTCTTTAAGCTTCATTATACCCGTTACGATAACCACTCCGATATTCCAAGTTATGACGGTGGTTTTGGTAATATCTTCCAAGATGAAAAAGACGTTAAGTTTAACGTGATAATGCCATTCACTATTTTCTAATATCAGCATAGGGATAAAGTGTATTAATTGCACTTTATCCTGAATAAAACTAAAAAAGCTAAATACGATTACGATAAGTAAAAATAAGTAGTAGAAAGATAGAGATGCATTAATTAAGAAGAACCTTACAAATAAGCCTCGTTAATAAAGTGAAGTAGTCAGCAGCAGTAGTAAGAAGTAAAAGAGCCGAAGTAAAGAGTCGTTTTAAAATCGCAGTATGTAGTAAAAGTAATGAAGTAAAGTCGTCATGTCATGTCGTCTGAGATAAATGTGAGTGGGTTATGTTTATCTCCTGTGCTTCAGTTATTTCGCAGAATTTGCGTAAGGTATTTACCCTAAGTAAAGGCAGTCAGAGTGGGTATCGTAGTGGGGGGTAAATACCTTTATTTTTTCATTCCTTTCTTTTTCGTCCTTTTCATCCTTGTACGTTTTTTTATTCTATGGCAAATTTCTTGCCATTCATTTTATCTCACCTTATTTATTATTCTGCATTGAAGGCTGTTCGATAATGCGAGTTTTCAGGAAGAAACATGTTAAAGCGATTGGATGATTTTTTATTAGAACCACCATTGAAGCCCTTTAAAGGTATAAAACGATTTGTTGTTGAATTTCTCTTTTTTGGTGTGAAAGAGGCACGTTCTTGTTTATTTGCAGGATTTTTCTTTTTTATTTTATTTGCAACACCAAGCAACGGTGTTTTTGGTATACCTCGTTATGATGTGCTTCTTATTCTCGCTATCGCTTTTCAATTATGGATGGTGTGGGGAAAGTTAGAAACATGGGATGAATTAAAAGCGATTTGTTTTTTCCACATTGTTGGTTTTGTGATGGAGTTATTTAAAACATCAGCGGCAATTGGTTCATGGAAATACCCTGATTTTGCTTACACAAAATTGTGGGAAGTCCCATTATTTACAGGCTTTATGTATTCGGCTGTGGGGAGTTATTTAATTCAAGCATGGCGTTTTTTAAAGGTACGAATTGAACATTATCCACCTTATTGGCTGGCAACATTGGTTGCACTTGCGATTTATATTAATTTCTTTTCTCATCATTTTATTGGTGATTATCGTTGGTATTTAACAGCCTTTATTTTAGGTCTTTATGCTCGTAGTGTGGTTTATTTTACGCCTTATGATACAGAGCGAAAAATGCCCTTATTACTTGCTTTTGTTCTGATTGGTTTCTTTATTTGGCTTGCTGAGAATTTTGGTACGTTCTTCGGTGTTTGGCAATATCCAAACCAAATTGGTGCTTGGTCTGCCGTGCATGCAGGGAAGTGGGGCTCTTGGTCACTGTTAGTTATCGTTACTTTTACGATAGTGGTGCATTTAAAACATATCAAACACAGTATTAGTGTGGCGAAGTGAATTGTTATAGATTATGTTCTTTTTAAGATGACGTCATATGTTGACGTCAATGGAATGAATGATGATAAAGACCAACGAACTGAGTTCCAAACACTATAAGACACTCGCTGATATACTAACAGTGCCTCCAAAGTCAGGAATTAAGTGGATGATGTAAAGAGCCTAATAAATAATCTTGGTGGGAAAGTTAAAAATGGTAATGGCTCTAGACGAAAATTTATTTTAATGGGATCTGTTTATCAAACACACCAACCTCATCCTGAGAATGTTATGGATAAAGGCTCTGTAAATGGTCTACGTGAATGGTTTGAGAATGTGATAGGAGTAAAGCATGATTAAAAGTACGAATATCATGATAATAAGTGGGCATCCAGCATCAGTTGTTTATGAATCTGAAATTAAAGCCTTCAGAGGACAATTTTTAGATGTAAATGGATATTGTGATTTTGTGGCTGATAGTATTGATGGATTACAAAAAGAAGGGGCTATTTCCTTAACGGAGTTTGTTGAAACTTGCATTGAAGAAGGAATTACGCCTTTTAAAGAGGAAGATAAACTTAAAGCATTTACATTACGTTATCCTGCTTGGTTAGAAACTCGATTGAATGCAACCGTTGCAGCACATGCAATCTCAAAAAATCAGTTTATTGTCCAGTTATTAGAGCGTGAACTAGTTACACGATAATATTTGGGTTCATAACATAGGGCAATAAAAAAGGAACTGTTCACAGTTCCTTTTTTTTACTGAGAGATTATCCAGAATGAATTATTTCTCATCATGTGCGTGGCTATCTTCTTTACAATTACCTTCAGCACAATGGCCATATAAATAAAGGCTATGATTGGAAAGTTTGATACCATGACGTTCAGCGATATTTCTTTGGCGTAATTCAATTGCATCGTCTGTAAACTCAATAACTTTGCCACAATCAAGACAAATTAAATGGTCATGATGGTGTTGTTGAGTTAATTCAAATACTGATTTACCACCTTCAAAATTATGTCGGGTAACAATACCAGCATCATCAAATTGGTTTAAGACGCGATACACTGTTGCCAGACCAATCTCTTCACCGATATCGATAAGTTTTTTGTAGAGATCTTCAGCACTGACATGATGGCACTCAGGATCCTGGAGCACTTCCAAGATCTTTAAGCGAGGAAGTGTAACTTTTAACCCAGCATTTTTTAACGCTTTATTATTGTCGGTCATGCGGATTTAATCCTGTTGCTAATGGTGAATTTAATTTTTGTGCTCACAAATGGGCTTTATTCATTAATACTCGGGTGAATAAATAACCTCATTGATTATAGGCATGATATTTAAAAATAAACACCCCACCTATCACACTATCTTAGCACACCATTGAATAATTATCATTCTCAATATTGAGTATTTATATTATCCCAAAATTTCGTCTAGGCTCATTTCTTCTTTGATTTGAGCAACCCAAGCGTCAACACGCTCTTCGGTTAATTCTGGTTGACGATCTTCATCAATCGCAAGACCGATAAAATGATTATCATCTGCAAGCCCTTTAGAGGCTTCGAAATGATAACCTTCGGTTGGCCAATGTCCTACGATAACTGCACCACGAGGTTCAATAATATCGCGGATAGTACCCATTGCATCACAGAAATATTCTGCATAGTCTTCTTGGTCACCACAACCAAATAGTGCAACAAGCTTACCATTGAAATCAATATCTTCTAGTGTTGGGAAAAAATCATCCCAATCACATTGTGCTTCACCATAATACCAAGTAGGAATACCTAGTAACAGAATATCGAACGCTTCGATGTCTTCTTGACTGGATTTTGCAATATCATGAACTTCGGCATTATCAGCGCCCAGTCTTTCTTGAAGCATTTTGGCAATATTTTCAGTGTTGCCAGTATCACTGCCGAAGAATATTCCTATGATTGCCATAAAGTGAGATAACCTCTTTTATTCTAAATTCGTTATATTTCAAATTGTAGCGTTATTGACTACGTATATTTCCACAAGTCACATACTTCTTGTATGTTTCTAGTGATTCATTCACTTGTCACCTAGCTACACTTCAAAATATTTAGAGTATATTTGTCTGTGTTTGAACAATTACTAGTGAAAGATAAGCATTGTGTTTTCATAATAGAAAACTAAAAACGTATTTTGACGAAAATAGCAGGCTAATTCTGTCGAATTTGTGTGGTTTATCTGCTAGCTATTCTTGTTTTGATGCCTTTTTAAGGCGTTATTTTGCGCCAATTGCTCTAGTAATATTTCTTCAATAAGTTCACTACGACTGACGTTTCTTTCTGTCGCCAACTCATTGAGAGCATTTACAGCATCTTCATTTAATTTTAACTCAACTCGACGTAAACCATTAACTCTGTCACGTCTTAATTGATTGCGTTTATTAATTCTAAGCTGTTCATCCCGAGAAAGCGGGTTTGTTTTAGGTCGCCCAGGTCTGCGTTCATCTGCGAACAAATCCAGTGTGGTGCGATCAGTTTGTTCTTTTGCCATAAATTTTGCTGTGAAAGGGCGTATACCAATGACTAAATTGCGAAACGCCCAATAATACCCCACATAGTGATGTCTCGCCACTGCTTCCTGAGTTTAACTTATTGTGATTTGGTCTTTTTATCAACAGACGCTATTTTTAAGCACAATAATTATACATTCTAGTAAATTATCATTTTTCAGTGACGTTATTTTAAGCTGTTAAGTAAGCTTTCGCTAAAAAACGACGAATAGCCTTAATAACGGTATCTGGCTTTTCTGAATGTACCCAATGCCCTGTATTTGCGACAACAAAGGCAGTCGCGAGCGGAAATTGACGAGCGATGTTTTCACGATACTCATCTAAAATGTAAGGTGATAAACCGCCACGAATAAATAATACAGGATGATGCCAAGCAGGCACCTCTTGCCAGCCAATAATGTCTGAATAAGCATTTTTTATTGCAGGTAAATTAAATAGCCACTCACCATTTTTGAATGATTTGAGTAAAAATTGGATCACACTTTCCTCTTTAATAAAAGGACGCATTATTTCCACAGCATCTTGACGACGTGTGACTTTAGCTTCTGTTACGGCTTCAAGCGCTGCAAAAATTTTGTCATGGCGGCGAACGTTATAAGCAACGGGTGACATATCAATCACAACAATATTTGCAATACGTTCGGGAGCTAATGCTGTCATCGCCATCGCAATTTTGCCTCCCATTGAGTGCCCAATAATAATGGCTTTTGAGATAGTTAAACTATCAAGCAATGCGAGCACATCTTGCGCCATATCTTGATAATTCATACTTTCGCTATGAGGAGAGTGTCCATGGTTACGCACATCAATTTGTATCACGGTATTATCTTGACGAAGTGCACGACCTAAAACACCTAAATTATTGAGATCACCAAAGAGGCCATGGATCAAGACGATAGGTAAATTAGATACAGGTGTCGTTTCAGGTTGGTGTAATTGATAATTTAGTAATGTATTGAGTTTCATATTAATGACCAAGATGATTGCGATTTTCTTCTATGATGACATGCACAAGATGCTAAGCCAACTTATCGCAATAATATGAAAGAGTAATGAAGTTCAGAAATAATTAATAAGAGAAATTTATAAAAAACCATAAAAATGCCATTATCCAGATGTATATTCCAAACTTATTCAAAAAGTTGAAATCTTGACATTGCTCAAAAATAAATAATTAGAATTTTATATTATTTGGGGGCTGGGATAGTGTGATATAGCGGCGTTTAAAACTGGCTTTGTGCGAATAAGTTCAAAGAATAGAAGATGATACCAAGATAAACAATAGGATAAATACCGAGCTTAGCCTTTAAAATGGCAGGATCTTGAATAGATCCTCTTTAAGTTATTGAAATTTTGCCTATTTTGTTTTTAAAGATTATATCTTATAATCCTAATTACTTTTTTTTGAAAATAGTACTGGGTAGCAATGAAAAAGATAGAAATTGATGACGAACTTTACCGCTATATTGCTAGCGAAACTAGACATATCGGTGAAAGCGCTTCAGATATTTTAAGGCGTCTACTGAAGCTCGATGCCAAACAGCCCGTACAACCAGTCGTTGTCACTGAGTCAGTACAAGTACCTGTTATTAAACAGGAAGCTGAACCTACACCTATAACACCAGCAAAAAATCCGATCCGTGAAATGCGAGAACTGCTGTTATCTGATAGTTACGCAGAAAAAACAAAATCAGTTGATCGTTTTTTACAGATCCTTTCTACGTTATATAGCCTAGATAGCGCTACTTTTACTCAATCTGCTGAAACAGTACATGGACGAACACGCATCTATTTTGCTGGTGATGAACAAACATTACTCGATAGTGGACGTCATACAAAACCGCGCCATATTTCAGGCACGCCGTTTTGGGTTATCACTAACTCGAACACAGAGCGTAAGAGAACGATGGTACAAAGCATCATGCAGGATATGCAATTCCCTGCAAATGAGATTGATAAGGTGTGTGGAACTATCTAACCACTATTGTTAATTGATGCATTGCAAAGGCTTTTGTTTAAAGCGTGATTGTGATGTCAAATAGGAGAAGATTTGTGGCAATTCATCCAAGAGCAGGGCAGCATACTCGTCAAAGTGATCTGATTAATGTGGCGCAATTAACGTCTCAATATTATTCACTTAAACCAGAAGCTAGCAATAACGCTCATCGTGTGAAATTTGGTACATCTGGTCATCGTGGAAGTGCAAATCGCCATAGCTTTAATGAAGCACATATTCTGGCAATTGCGCAGGCTATTGCTGAAGTACGTGCTAAGAATGGAGTAACAGGGCCATGTTACGTGGGTAAAGATACTCATGGACTGTCAGAGCCTGCATTTATTTCTGTTTTAGAAGTACTTGCTGCCAATAAAATTAAAGTGATTATTCAAGAAAATAATGGCTATACACCAACACCGGCAGTCTCTTTCTCTATTTTGACATACAACGAAGCACATCAAGATATTGCTGATGGTATCGTGATCACTCCATCTCATAATCCACCCGAAGATGGCGGTATTAAATATAATCCATCAAATGGTGGACCTGCTGATACCGATTTAACTTCAGTGATTGAAAAACGTGCCAATGAACTGCTTGAGAACAATTTAGCAGGGATCAATCGTCTTTCTTATGATGAAGCATTAGCAAGTGGTTATATTCAAGCACAAGACTTAATTATGCCTTATGTCAAAGCGTTAGGTGACGTTGTTGATATGCAAGCAATTAAGAAAGCGGGCTTAAAATTAGGTGTTGACCCATTAGGCGGTTCAGGCATTGAGTACTGGAAACGTATTGGTGAGTATTATGATCTTGATCTTGAATTAGTTAACGATCAAGTTGATCAGACATTCCGTTTTATGACGCTTGATCACGATGGTGTTATTCGTATGGACTGTTCATCACCATGGGCAATGGAAGGCTTATTACAATTACGTGATAAATTTGATTTAGCCTTTGCTAACGATCCTGATTACGATCGTCATGGTATTGTGACACCTTCTGGTTTAATGAATCCTAACCACTATTTAGCGGCTGCAATTAACTATCTTTTCCGTCATCGTCCACAATGGGCTAAAGATGTAAAAGTGGGTAAAACACTGGTTTCAAGTGCAATGATTGACCGTATTGTAGCAGATTTAGGTCGTGAATTAGTTGAAGTGCCTGTTGGCTTTAAATGGTTTGTTCAAGGCTTATTTAGTGGTGAGTTTGGCTTTGGTGGTGAAGAGAGTGCAGGTGCATCTTTCTTACGCTTTAATGGTAAACCTTGGTCAACTGATAAAGACGGTATCATTTTATGTCTGTTGGCTGCTGAAATGAAAGCTGTAACAGGTAAAGATCCGCAAGAGCATTACAACGAATTAGCACAACGTTTTGGTTCACCAAGCTATAACCGTATTCAAGCATCAGCAACCCATGAACAAAAAGCGTTGTTATCACGTTTATCACCTGAAATGGTGACTGCAAGCACCTTAGCAGGTGATCCAATTACTGCACGTTTAACACATGCATCAGGTAATGGTGCATCTATTGGTGGCTTAAAAGTAATGACCGATTACGGTTGGTTTGCGGCTCGTCCTTCTGGCACTGAAGAAGCCTATAAAATTTACTGTGAAAGCTTCCGTGGCCCTGAGCATCGTGAATTAATTGAAAAAGAAGCCATTGAAATAGTAAATAATGTTTTTGCTAACAAATAAGTTAGTACAATAAACTATTTATATAGAATAACACTCTACCTAAAGGTAGAGTGTATTTTTTTAATTATTGAATATTTTTAGATCACAGCATTGATATCCATCATTGAGGTTGATTTAGAATTAAAAATAGAGTGGATAATCAATACAATGCAAAATAATTTTGTTTTACGAAGTGTACGTTACATGCTGGATCTAAGTGATGCACATGTTGTTGAAATCATGAAACTGGCTGATTTCACAGTCACAAAAGAGTTAGTAAATAGTTGGCTGAAAAAAGACGATGAGCCTGAGTTTGTTGAGTGTGACGATAATGCGATGGGGCATTTTTTAAATGGTCTAATTTTTTATCGTCGTGGCAAAGATGAGAATTTTCCAGCACCTGAAGTTGAAAAACGTATAACCAATAATATTATCTTAAAAAAACTGCGTGTCGCTTTTGAGTTAAAAGATGTTGATATTTTAAAGATTTATGAGCTTGCAGACTTCCGTGTTTCTAAGCCAGAACTCAGTGCAGTATTCCGTAAGCCTGGACATAAAAACTATCGTAACTGTGGCGATCAACTCGTGAGATATTTCCTTAAAGGGTTAACCGAAACCCTACGCGGTAAAGGCAAAACGGTTAAGAAATAAAGTTTAGGGTATTTTAAGATATAAAATTCTCTATTTATTAAATAATACCCCAAAATTGGTTTTCGATTTTGGGGTATTTTTTTATGGTATTAACTGGCGAAAGAATGAATTTACTGCTAATGTTGTATTACTAAGTAATACAATGTAGGAAGGATTTATGGCTCGAGTAACTAGTGTGACTTTGGGTGAACACTTTAATGGCTTTGTTGGTGAAATGATCAACTCAGGACGTTATGGAAATACCTCTGAAGTAATAAGAGACGCTTTACGTATGATGGAAATTAGAGAAGAACGGATCCAAATAGTTCGTAAAATGGTGCTAGATGGTGTGAATTCACCAGAAAGTAAAAATAACATGGATGATATTTTTGCAAGAGCTGAAAAGGATTTAAATGTATAAACTTTCTGAGTTAGCAGAAGAAGATATTTATCAAATTGCGCGTTATACCATACAACAATTTGGTGTAATTCAGGCAAAGAAATATCATGATGACTTGAAACGGACATTTGAGCTACTTGCTAGAGCACTCTGGATTGGGCGAGAGTGTAGTTGGGTGTGTAATGGTATGAGACGATTGGAGTTTAAAAAACACTCAATCTATTATCTACCAAAGAATAATACCTTATTTATTGCTCGCCTTATTCACCATTCAATGGATGTTGATTCTCTTGATTTTCCTGAATAAATATTTAATTATTCACTGTTGAATATATTGTTCATAATAATACTATTTAGCAGTGGATCTGTATTTTTAGCAGTAAACCTCATTCTCGAATATCTCATATCTCCTCACCGGTTTGATTTTTTTCCTTTCTGATAATATATGGCTGAAATTATTTATTATGAACTTAATTAAGTAAAAATACTGATCTTACTTTGTTAATAACTATGTCATTTTTGTTTCTTTTTTGTTTTCATTATGAAATTTAATTACATATCAAGCAAAATAAAGGTGATTTTTCGCACGAATTAAGTGGTCTGATCAGTAGTAAAATTTCATCAAATGAGGTAAAATTTCAGTCATCAAATTAATCTCTATACAGGAGAGCACTATGCCAGCTTATAACGAATATACAAAAAAACATGTTTTAGCCCGTCGTACTGGTGCTGTTGCGCTAGGTGTTGTGGCATTTCCTGTTATGATTTTTCATCCTAAACGCGCACAATTTTATAGCTATATACACCGTGTATGGTCTAAAACAAGTGATAAACCCGTTTGGTTGGCAAAATCAGAAGTGGCACTAAATAGTCACAAATAACAGAATATTAAGATAACGCCTGCAAAAGTAGGCGTTATTCTTATCCCTCTTTAAGCACTTTTTTGGTGCTACCTTCTTGTTTTTCCTTATCTGTAAATAACCTTCAATTTTTACGTTACAATAAACAGTAATGAGTCATTTAAACGAAGGCGATTCATCTATTGCTATTTATCTTATTGTTAGATAAATAGTGGCATTCGTGATAACAGGGAAATAAATGAAATGAAGAATACTGATCTGGAATTAGTGATTAATGAGAAGTTAAGCATTGAAAACTTTCAAGATTATGCACCTAATGGACTTCAAGTCGAAGGACGCCCTCATATTCAAAAAATAGTAACGGGTGTAACGGCAAGCCAAGCATTACTTGATGAAGCTGTACGATTAAACGCGGATGCAATTTTAGTACACCACGGTTACTTTTGGAAAAATGAGCCTGTTGTTATTCGCTCAATGAAGCGTAATCGCTTAAAGACATTACTTTGTAATGACATTAATCTTTTTGGTTATCACTTGCCGTTAGATGCTCACCCAATCTTAGGTAACAACGCTCAGTTAGCGTTAAAAATGGGCGTTAAAGTTGAAGGTGAAATATTACCTTTGGTGCCTAAAGGTGTGTTTGATTTACCTTTAACACCTCTTGAATTAAAAGCACGTTTAGAAAAAGCATTACAACGCAATGTATTGCATTGTGGTGATAATGCACCTGAAACTATTCGTAATATTGCTTGGTGTACAGGCGGTGGACAGGGCTTTATTCAAGATGCAGCAGAGCAGGGTGTGGATGCTTTTGTGACTGGTGAAGTTTCGGAACAAACTATTCATATCGCAAGAGAAATGGGCGTTCATTTTTTTGCAGCAGGACATCATGCGACAGAGCGTTATGGTATTAAAGCATTAGGTGAATGGCTTGCTCAAACACATCACTTCGATGTGACATTTGTCGATATTGATAATCCAGCATAAGCCTATTTATTCTTATCCTATAAGCTATCTCTCTAATTAAAGAGAGATAGCTTTTTGCTTATTACTACTTATTACTACTTATTACTACTTATTATTACTCATTAAGCTGAATGGGTAATGGGCTTTGTAATTGTTGCAGATTATCGCATAGCCAAATTAACTGTAATAAAGCTTGTGGATCTCGTGTCGTTAATGTCAGATAACGAGCTAATTGGTTGGCAATTAATGTCATTCCTAAATCGTCAGCAGTATGCTTGCTTATCTCTAACTGCTCTTTTTGCATTTCAGAAAGCAATTCTCTCCCAGTACATGCTTGGGCTTCTAATACTGACAAAATAGGGCGACAGAATTTTTGTGCCAAGGTCGGCTCGCTGTGATGCATCGCCGTTTGTTGTTTACGTTTAGCCATATATTCTTGAATACGGCTAATAAACTCAGACTGTTTTTTCTTACGCGGAAATTGGTCAAAATCGAGATAAAACAGTTCAATACCTTTTGTCGTTTTAAGCCAAATGGTCGTTGGCAATAAATCCATATTTAAATCACGTCGAACAGGCTGTACCGTGACTGCAACTATCTCTAATTCTCGTTTAGTGAGATAACGTAATTCTTCCAGATTATTTTGCATCGTTCCTTCCCAATAAAGACGTAAGAAGGCTGAATTGTCATGATTATCTGAAACATCCCAAATAACGCACTGTTCTATTTCATACCAAATTAATGGCTTATAGCTTTTGATATGTAAGACGAGAGGCGAAAGAAATCCTTCAGGTTGATTAGCAAAATAGTCCGGCAACGCTTGCCAATTGTTGATCCCTAATTCAGTTTGTAGATTTTGGTAATCCGTAATATCAAGAAAATCAGTTTGGCTTTGAGCAAAACTTTCGCCAATAGTCGCCAGTTTTCCTTCATCAGAAATACGAGGCTCTTGTAATAAAAAAGGGCGGCGCATTAACTTATCGGATGTTTGTTTCCATAACGATAAACTATTCCAAACACTATAACGGTTAAACAGAGTATCAAGTTGATTAGGGCGTGCTTGTGTCGCTTGTAAGAGCTGCTTCTCTTCTCTATCCCAAAAGGTAAAGGTGGCTCCTAATGCACCACTTTGTGCTGTCCACCAGTTTGCACCAATTGGAATAAGCGAGAGACTCGTTTTTTTATCGTCATATTGACGACGAAGTTGTCCTCGTAATACTTTTAACTGTTCAGGTGTCGCATTGGATAATTGGAATAGATAGGCTGAAATATGAGCCAATAAGCGCAAGACATTGCTTTCATCCATAGTGAAATGTCTTTCTGCTAATAGTTTGACTTGGGTGCTTAATGTTCGCAAATAAGACGCTAAACGAGGTAAATCCTCTGCTCGAGCCGACATATTCAATAAGTGCAACTGTGTGGCACTGCTTAAGCTGATATGTGATAACCCTTGGCGTAAGAGATCATAAATAAACTGTTCAATGGTTGTTATTAACGCTGACTCTTCATCATTAAGAGGGCGTTTTGAAGATTGCACAATGATTAAATCTTCAGGCCAAACCCAAGGTTGAGCATGTTGTTCAAATATTTTAGCCACAATAGCAAGGTGGAATGCTTTTTTCTGTGAGTCAGAAAAAGGCGATAACATGCCATCGTAACCACTACCTTGTAAGAAAATAACAGGCTCATCAACATCAGGGAGTTGAATTTTTAACTGTGTCCCTGTGTCTTCTAAATTTAATGTTGTTGTTTCCCACTGCTCAACTAATTTAATGGCCGCACGACAGGCGGGTTTTCCTGCTTTTTTGATTAATACTTCCGGCTCAAGAGCAAATAGCGTGGGTAACAGAGGGGCGATTTCAATCTGTTCAGTAATGGCTTCTGATGATGCTTCACCACTCTTATCGTCATTTGAATTATCAGCACTATTATTGGCTTGTAACCATAAAACGGCAGCTAAAATATGTTTACAACAACCTGATGCCGAACAATCACAACTGGCTTGTTGGATCCCCGCTTCATGTAAAACAACATTTTGTCCATCACTACTAAACTGCCCTGTATTGGCATCAGTGAGTGAAACTTTTTCGTTATCAACATCTTTTTTTGCGCGTCTTAATAATCCTGTATTAGCAAATACAGTGAGCGCGTCTTCATCGTAATGAAAGTAAACAGTTTGCCAACTCATTGCATTACCTCTGCCAACCATTGTGCGAAATGTTCAGGTGTTAACGCTGCAACTTGCATGCCTCTGTCTGCAAGTTTCTGAGCAATTGCAGAGTCATAAACAGGTTGAGCCTCATCATCAAGTGCCGCAAGCCCTAATAATTTAACTTGTTGGCTATTAAGGCGTTGTGTGCAATCTAATAAGCGGTTTAATGATCCACCTTCTTCAAAGTCACTGATAAGTGAAATAACCGTACGTTTAGGATTTTTGACTAAGCTTTCGCAATATTGCATTGCACCTGCAATATCAGTACCGCCTCCCAATTGTACAGTCATTAAAACTTCAACGGGATCGTCTGCTAAATGTGATAAATCGACAACTTGGGTATCAAAAACCACTAAAGAGACATTAACAGCAGGTAATGAAGCTAAAATACTGGCGCAAACAGCGGCATACATAATTGAGCTAGACATTGACGCACTTTGGTCAACACAAAGAATAACATCCCATGGAAAGTGCTGTTGCATCCGTGAGTTAAAATAAGGTGTTTCAATGACTAAACGGCGATTTTGAGTATCGTAATGTTTTAAATTCGCCGCAATAGTTGCGCGCCAATCAAAGTTGCGACTATTTGGTACTAAAGAGCGTCTAAAACGGTTACGGCGACCTGTTAATGATTGGCGAAAGTTATTGCGAATTTGACGTAAAATATCATCAACCACTTTACGAATAATGGTTTTAACCGCATCTCGTGTTTCTTCACTCATGCGTCCGCGTAAACTTAATAATGTTTTAGCTAATGCTTTTGTTGGCTCCATCGCTTTTAACGTATTGGGATCTTTAAGAAAGCTACTAATTTGATAGCGTTCAATCGCCTGTGATTGCATACGTTCAAATGTGCTATTAGGGAATAGCTTACGTGCTTGATTAAGCCAGTTCACCGCGGTGAGTTGAGAGGCATCGAGTGATCCATGACGTCCTCGCTCTTGGCGTAATCCTCGGCGTTGATATTCACGGCGATAGAGAAAATCGAGCGTGCGCTCCACTTTTAAATCATCAGTATTAAAAGTGGCTTGTCCAAGAGCATCATCAGCATATTGACCTAAAATCAGGCGCCAGCGTTTTGCTTGTTTTATTTTATCTTCAGGCATATCGTCATTATGCTGACTCATGAGTCGTATCTCCTTTCTCTATTTTCTTAGCATCAAACCAAGAAAGCATGCCTTGTTCCATTATTCGCTGTTGTAATTTTTGATTGAGCTTGGTGGCTTCAATCATCTGTTTGGCGCTAAAGTCTGACTGCCACAAAGATAACGCTTGCGTATCTAAACCAATATCGTTGGCAATATATTGTGCAAGCTCTGCATTTTGTTTGGGATTAAGTTGGCTAAAGGCAAAACGCAGATCAGGTAAGATCTGAATAAATCGTTCTTCATCCCATTGCTGTAACAAAGTATTTAAGTGATCGACTAATAACGGTAAGCGAATAACTAGCTCTGGTGCAGTTCGCATCATCCCGACAAAATAACCAATGGCATGTTCGGGAGAACTACCTGTGCTAAAGGTCGTATTTAGCGCGGTGACCAACGTATTTTCGTCAATATATGAACCTAAATAACGTAATGCATCTACCGCACCTTTTAATAAAGGCACGGTATCTAATTGACCATCAAGACGATTGAGTTGCTGATAGAAATCACTTTTATAATCATGCTGATTATTGAGTGATGGCATAAATTCAATCAATTCACGCAAAGAGAGCAGAGCTTGTAAATTGCTTTCTTGTTGTTGCTCATCACCTTGAGCCAGTTGTTCTAAACAAAAGAAAGCTTGAGGAATAACTTGATGTAGGCGATTTTCAAGTGAAAGCTCATCCGTAATATCAAGATATTGGCGACCTCGCCATAAATGGATCAGTTTATGTCCACATTGAGTGAGTGACTCAAGACGAAAATCTTGCTGAATATAGCTATCTAACAGTTTAAAGAGTGATGGTATGCGCTGGTGAAGCCCAATTAATGCTGCTTGGATTAATAACGTGACTGCACTTTGGCTTGAACGGCTTTGCCCTTGTTCTTCAAGCTGTTTTTCCATTGATAACAGCTTACTTAGGGCGATGGCTTCAAGTTGAGAGCCTTTCTCTGATAATGAAATCAGCTCGCCTTCCACATTGGGTGTCCAAGCGTATTGCCACTCTTCAAATAGCAGATCTAATTGATGACCAGAAAGAAAATCAGGGCCATTTACACGGTGTGCAAAATGGATCTCTAAGAAAGCCAATAAATGTAAAAAGCGACTTCTTAAGCGATGTTGCGGGTTACGGTAAACATCACATTTAGTGGTTTTTGCTAATGTATCATCCAGTTTGAAACGAAAAGCTTTAGCTCGTTCATAGGTTTCATTAACTAAAGGAGGCGTTGCTGTACCTAATGGAATTTTACCTAAGAGATAGCCTGAAAAGCAGGTTTTAATTTCAGTCCATAACTCGCTTTGGCTATCATCTAAACTGCCCTTAATAAAGGCACTTTGTAAACCATCGAGTAAATCATAGCGACCTGTACCTGCATGATCTCTTAGTAAAGCGAGGCGTAAACTCTGCTCTGCTGCGAGTTTTACAGCTAAATAGCTAGGTGGATTATCAAATTGTTTTTCTCTGATCGCCTGAGCTACTGAGCTTAGAAAAGCAATCCCCATTTTATTGCGATAAACTTGAGTTGGTTGTTTTGCCGCATCATTATTCTCTGATTTATCATGATGTTGTTGCATTAAACTTTGCCAGGCTTGTTGATAAAATGCGGGAGAAGGCATGCCTGAAGCATAACCATTAAGTGCATCTAATCTGTCAAAACTGTAGCGAATAAGCCAAGCTTGTTCATTTTCACCCATTTTTTGCATTTTAGTGAATTGCTTTTGTTCTGTGCTAGAAATGGCGAAAGATTGAGATTGTGAATGTGCTAGACCTTCAATTAATGCAAGAGTATGGAATCCCCCAGTGACGATTAAAATTTTGGCATTGGGCTCTTGTTGTTTGATGGCTTGAATATGAGTGAGCATATGTGCTTCACGTTGTGAAGAGCCTTCAGATTCAAGCACTTCAGGTTCATAATCAAGTCGTGCTAGTGCGCACCAAATAAAGGTGTCATTAAACAGTGTTTGCCAATCTGCTAAGGCTTCAATATTGCGTAATTCAAAAAGATGCTCCCAAACATCATCATGATCACGACAGTGGCATTTTTTGGCTAATTGCGCGATAAACTGGCTATGTGCTAAATAACGTTCTTTTTGTAAGCTACGACTCTGTGAATCACTATATTCTTCGTTATTAACTTGTGCAGCCCAAGGTAAATCGATAAAACGTGTTTTGGCATTGATGCGCAAACCACCCCGCAAAGCTTGCCATTCAGGCGAATATTCACAAAATGGGAAATAGGCAGAGTGTAGTGATTTCTCACGATCTCCTTGGTTTCCATCATTATGCAAATACTCTGCTTGTCCCATAATCGCAACAGGAGGCAGGGTATCTTTATCTGTTAGGCTAGGAATAAGCGAATTAAAAGTATCTGGACCTTCAATTAAAATATAATCGGGTTTTACAGAATCAATTAATGATAAAACTGCATAAGCACAAGCAGGGCTATGGTGGCGTACAGGGGCAAAATAGAGATGTTGTTGCTGTAACGACGTCCATTTCAGTCGTGCTTGGTCAATTCTTTCTGGTAAAGGTATTGAAGGTAGCGTCACCGTGTCGATCCCTTTTCTGGGTGAAAAGGCAGAGTGAGTTAACTCTGCCTTTAATAGATAAATAACGTATTTTAATGCGTAGCCACGAGTCTTAGCGTTTTATTGCCAAAACTCTTTTGATGCATCAAAGAAAGCTTTCCACTCTTTACTGTTTCTTGCTCTCTCTCTGGCTACGTTGTCCATGTAATAACGAATACGTTTGATATCATCAGCATTGTCTTTTAATACAACACCAATTAGTTGGCGGGCAATTGCACCTGCATTCATTACACCATCACCTAAATAATGTGCTTCTAAAGCACAAGCATAAGCAATGTTCACGGCTTCTGCGGTTGACATAACCGCATCAGGTGTTTTGATATTGCCACCATCTTTCGTATTACCTGAACGCAACTCTTGGAATGTTGTGACCAGTAATTCCACAACATCTGCGGGTACAGTGACTTCATTTGCTAAAGAGCCTAATTCATTTTCAAGCTGTGATTGGATTAAGCTAATTTCAAATGCAGGATCACGAATAGGTTTCACGGTTTCAAAGTTAAAACGGCGCTTTAATGCAGCCGACATTTCATGAACACCGCGATCACGTAAGTTTGCTGTACCAATAAGGTTAAATCCCGGTTTTGCACTAATACGTGCACCATCACCCATTTCAGGGATCATCAATTGTTTCTCTGACATCAAGGAAACCAGCACATCCTGAATTTCAGGCGGGCAACGGGTTATCTCTTCAAAGCGAACAATTTTACCTTGCAACATACCTTGATAAAGTGGTGATCCCACTAAAGCGCGTTCTGTTGGGCCTTCTGCTAATAGCAATGCATAGTTCCAAGAATACTTAATATGATCTTCTGTTGTGCCGGCAGTGCCTTGGATAGTTAATCCTGAATCACCACTGATGGCAGCAGCAAAAAGCTCTGAGAGCATTGATTTTGCTGTACCAGGTTCACCAACCAGCATTAAACCTTGTTTACCCAATAATGTGACAATTGCACGATCAACCAATGCATCATCGCCGAAAAACTTAGGTGTGATGCCTAATGCATCATCACCTAAAATAAATTGGCGTACAGCACGAGGAGAGCGAAGCCATCCTTGTGGTTTAGGATTATTAGCATCAGCTTTTGTTAAACGCTCTAACTCTTGGGCAAATCGAACCTCAGCGCTTTCCCTAATTGCTTGTTGATCTGCGGGTGCTTTTTTAGCCATATTTTTTCCTAATTATCCCTATTCTTTACCAAGGTGTTTTCTTTTCCCATTCAGGATCAAATCCTGCACAAGCTTCAGCGACTTTTAGATAATCAGCATAGCTTTCTGCTAATAGAATGGGTGGTACATCTTTTAGCTCAACATTATTACGATCCCAGTAATCTTGCTGATTTTTTTCAAAGCTCAAATCAAATAAGACCGCTGGAATGTTTTCTTCTGGAACATAGCTACCACTGAAACCGATATTTACATAGTAGTTTAAACTAGAGAAGAATTTGTAATAGTGAGAGAACGAACCACCATCTTCAGCTGGTCCACGTTGATAGCCCATTTTGGTTAAAATGCCACGTAGTGTGAAGGTATCAGTGATCCAACCTTTTCTATCTTCAATCTCAGTCAGTTTTAGATCTAACTCAGGGATTTTATGTTCCATTTGTGAGAACAAGAATTTCACTTTGTAATCTTTGAAATGAGCCATCCATGCCTTACGTTCATCTTCATTAACCAATGCTGCGTGAGCAAGCTGGATCAACGAATCGTTTTGTAAAGTCACTTCATCATCTTCTAGATCAAGCAATGCACCGTCATCAGAAGGACGGAATGTATTGATAACCTTGCCATCTTTCACTTCTTGCCAAACCAGTTGTTCAATCAGTTTATGCATGATTGGGTGAGCTAAGATATATTCTTGCCAATCTGCGCTTAACCACTGACGTTGAGCACACATGGCTTCATATAAACGCACACTTTGTAGCTCAATAACTTGTTTAAGTTCTTTTTTACTTGAAGTGAAGAGTTTTTTCGCTTCTTTGATAAGCTCTGCATCGTCATTTTTACGCGCAGCAGGTAAGGCTTTAACTTCTTTACCTTCAGGATTAAACAAGACCAGTTTTTGTTTTGCATCCATCTTCGCGGTAAAGATACGCTCACCATATTCCAGTACTAATGTACCAGTATCATCAAAGCCTGCGGTTGGAATGGTTCTATCTGCTAATTCATCAGCACTCCAGCCATTACGCTCAGCAATTTGCGTGACTAAATTACGGGCTTTTTCTTGTACAGACGCGGTGCGATAGCGACGTGATAATGAAAGAAGAAGCTGAATGATAATAGGATCATTGCTTGATGCTACCGCATCAATCATGGCTTCAATTTGCGCACGGCGCTGATAGTGATCACGCATATAGTTACGTAATACAGATACTGCAACATGGCCTTCAATACCGCAAACCAGGGCAAGCATACCTTTATCACTAATGGCAGAGCCTAAATAACGACGTAGCACCTCGTTTTTAATCTCTTCAATCACTTGCTCTAAAGTATAGGTTTCATATTTAGCATAATATTCAGGATAACGTTTAGCCCAATCTTTGTATTGCGTTAAGCGAGAAGGGGCATTTTTTCGCGCTTCTAACATCGCTTCTTCAAGTGTTGGTCCTTTAATATCCTGAGCCACGAAGGTATGCAGAATAAAGCTTGAAAGTTTATGTTGGCTATCGGTAGAAAGCAGTCCGATATAACGTTGTAATAACGCGTTTCCTCCTGGCATTTTTAGTTTTACTGCCAGAATAATCCACCAACGAATAATCGCTGGATCAACTGCTTTTTTGTTTTCCCACGTTAATGCAGGAATAGCATCAAAGTTAAACCAAGCAAGGCTTGCAGGTGCTTTGGCTTTAAGACCTTTTTCAGCTTCAGCTAATAGCGTTTTTGGTGATAAATAACTTGAGATATCTTCACCAAGTTCCTCTAACGCTGTTAATAAAGAGGCTCGTACTACTTCGCGTTTTTCTTTTTTCAATAAGGCATTCAATGCAGGCAATGATTCTGGATTTTTTAAACGTGCCAACCACTCAATAGCGGTAACGCGAATTTCTTGTTTCGCAGAAGATAAACCTTCTTGAGCACTTGTATGAATATTTGGTAGTGTCTCAAGTAAATTCTGCGCTGAAACGCGGTGCATTTTATTTTCACCCAATGCCAGCTCCATAATTCGAGGCACGAATTGTGCTGGAATGGTAGGGAAACGACCTAGTACTTTAATGCCTTGTGAAATTTCAAACTGGCGATAGCGACGCTCGCTTTGACTTGGCATTAAATTCAGCGCTTCAGCGATATAATCTGGATGTTGAGAGAAGAAAGGCCAAATTTGCTCTGGTCTACGGAAGCGTTTTAAACCATCTTCATAAGATTCTAAACATAATGCAGCAGTCAGGCGGGTTGCATTTTTAAAGTTGCAACGTTGCAGCACGTCTTCAAGATGGCGTAATTCAATATCACTAAACAAGCGTTCAGGAATTTCGCCATTAAAATAATGAGAGGAGAAGTGATCGGCATGTTGGCGATTATTCACTATCACACGTACAGCATGAAATAGAGTATATTCAGGTAAATTTAAAACACGATTTTTATGTTTAATGATTTGAATTTCATTTGATTGAATAGAGCCTTGTCCACTATTCAGTTTATCTACTATTGCACGACACTGTTTTTCATCAATTTTAGATAAATCTTTTAAATGGCGTTGTGCCCAATTATAAGTGTGTTTAGCCGTTTTATTTTCTTCAATTTCACGTTCAGCATTTTCTTTGGCTTTGACTAAGATCTCATTGAAGTTATTGACCATCATATCGCGAACGCTATCAGGTAATGGCGTGTCTTCTAATGGCGTAAAATCAGGAGTCTCAATGGCCTCTACGGTATTGGCATCTTCTGCAACATTAAAACGTAGTAGGGCGCTTTCAATACTTTTCATTACCGATTTTGAGGTTTCATGTTTTAACGCTTCTTCTAGTACATCACGGTTTTCACCTTGGCGTGCAAATAAATCTGCTGCTTGAGTACGTTGTTTTGGCGTACCATTTATTAAAACATGGGTAAGATTTTGTTTAACAATTTCAGGCGGTAAGGTGACTAAAATTGGCTCTGCGGCTTTTTTAACGGTTTTTAAACTGCTGGTGGCAAGTAAAACGATAATATCTGCAAAGGTGTCACGTAATACGGTATTCTTATTTAAGTAATTAATCAGTTCTACTAAGCCGTTAGCTGAAAGTTTTTCAATTAATTCTTTTCGGATAAATTCTTGATGCGTCATTAAATAATCAGAGAGATCATCTAATTCATAAATACGTTTAAGATTAGTGGCATAGTATTCAGAAATGTCTTTTCTATCAAACACAGCAAATAAGGCATTTTCACCTGCAATATTCGCTTCTTGTTCGACCATATTGGCAATAAATGCCATATTCCAATGTTTACGGTGTTCTAAGTTTAGATTACGCGCATTTTCATAGGTGTTATAAAATACGTCAATAAGCAGATAAAGCACCCAAGATGGCACTTCTTTGGTTGTTATTTTGATATTGATATCTTGGCAAGCCGCAGCCAGCACTTTTCCGTAACGAGCCACTTGTTCTGCTGAAAAGCCATCACCGACTTTAGAATAGAGTTTGTGTCGAGCATTTAGCCCTTGCGTGATAATTTTACTGTATTTTCCTGTATTTACGCCATGTGCATACCACCACTCTAACGTACCGGGCTTATCAAAGTAAACGGCCGCTTTTGAAGCATCCAGCTTATTTAATTCAAAAAGCACTTCAGGGTTTTCACCTGTAAGGACATAATTTAATGCACGTTTAGGTAATCCTTCATCGAATACAGCAAGTAATACGAGGGATTCTTGGAGGTGTTTTTCAGTAATTGCGACGTCTTTTTTCCCAAAAATAGGAAAAATGTCTAAGATTTTTTTTATCACGCCAGTTCCTTAAGCTATGTATGGATAAACAGTTTTTTTTACCATGAAATAGCAATGCGAACAATTTGATTATCACTATCATAAATAAAGATAAGAGGTGTTATTGGTTAAATTAATAGAGATAAACGCTAAAAAATTTAACTGAACTTTATTAATATTCAATTTAGCTTTATATAAATAGGTATATTAGGAAAAAGTGCTGAAAATGAAGAAATGAGAATAAAGGTGTTTTTTGTTGAATTTAAAAAGATTAAGAATTGTCTGTTTAGCAAAATAAGCGTTAACCCTTAGCTAAATTGATTAAAAATTAACAGTAAAAAACGAAACTTAATATTGCTAGAAAAAATCCCGTACCTTTTATTCAGTGCGGGATCAATTTATTATTTTGTCGTTTGACGAGAAAAAGAGAGTAACAATGAACCTAGACTACAAATCAGTAAAGTGATTGCTAAACTTTGACCCCATCCCGCAAGAGCAAGCCCGCCACCAATTAATAGATAGTAGAATAAACCTAATAATGCCCCCGCAGTGCCTAAACGATCTTTATATTGTGCTAATGCTGTGGCTAAAATATTTGGAATAGCAATGCCATAAGCCACAACACTGGCCATCATCGGAATAACAAAGCTAATGTGGTTACGTAATAAATAAACACCGACTGCACTTATCAACGCAATAAAACTCGCGAGTAATACTAATTTCTCACACTGCCAATGCTGGTTTAATAAGGCTTTATTAATATAAGAACCTATGCCCACACCTATTGCTAACACAATACCACTATAGCCAAAAGTACTTGCGCTATAACCTTGATTATCAAACATAAAAGGAGCCAATTGATAATAAGCAAATAGGCTGATATTAAAAAAGGCAATTAATAATACTGTTTTAGCAATTTGCTTATCCTTAAGCATGTTTATTGCAGTTTCTCCTAACGGTGCTGTTTTTACTGTTTTAGGGCGACTTTCAGGTAAAGCAAAAGTACTCCATAACAGTAAAATCATAGCGAGGAGGGCAAGGCCACTAAATACACCTTGGTAACCAGCATAACTCACTAATAATGAACCACTTAGCATCCCAATTGCTGGGCTTAGAGCGATAGCTGCCCCCATAACAGAGAAAACTTTAGCCAGTTCATCACCACTGTACACATCACGCATAATGGTTTGTGTGCCGACTGAGCCTACCGCAGCACCAAAAGCAGAGAGCATGCGCAGCCCAAGTAATACAGAAAAGTCATTGGTCATAAAAACGCCAAGGCAAGCAATAGCATAAATAAACAACCCAGCTAACATTGTCGGACGACGACCAATGACATCACATAATCGACCCCATATAATGACGCCCAATGCAAACGCAAAGAAATAGAGCGAAAGTGTTTGTCCAGCCTCGTTTGCACTGACATAAAAGCCGTTTGCAATATCAGTAAGTGCTGGGCTATAAATGGTTTCTGCAATTTGTGGAAACATCATTAACGCAATTGCTAACCATAAAGAGAGTTTTTTGTTCATCTTTTTTATCCTACATCCTTAAATCTTGATGAACAGAATACAGAGATAATGAATGTCTCGTTATATATATAAAGACATATTATATTTCAAATAGGACAAGTGATGGCTTGGCTTAATCAATACGACCACTTTGTGCCAGAAGAGCATCTTGCATCAGTCGTTGGTATTGCAGCAGAAATGGGAAAGCACGATTCAGGATTTCATTCTCATGATAGAGGGCAGTTATTATTTACGCAGTCAGGATGTATGCGAATTACTTTGGCCACCCGCGTTTCTGTATTACCTCCCATGAGGATTGCGTGGATCCCCCCAAGAGTTGAGCATCGAGTCGAAATGTATGCCTCTGTTGGATATCGTTCAGTTTATATTAGTGAAGAATTTCATGATAATTTTCCAATTGAGAGTGAAATATTAACAATTTCACCTCTTTTACGAGAAATATTAGAGCGAATTTCCATTGCTGATTTTGATACTCAATGGGAAGAAGGGCGCTACGCTAATTTATTGGCAGTTTTCTTTGATGAAATCACTCAGGCACCGCGACAACCCAATCATTTATTTATGCCTAAAGATAGACGGCTAAGTCGTTTATCCTTTGATGATTTACCGCCAGCATTACAAGAAATGGCAAAGTTCGTAGGGGCGAGTGAAAAAACGATCACACGCTTATTTTACAAAGAAACAGGACTGAGCTATCAACAATGGCGCCAACAATGGCGGTTAATGAAAGCCATTGAGTTGTTAGCTACCCATCATCGCTATATTGATATTAGCCAGATATTAGGATTTGCCAGTGATAGTGCCTTTATTACCTTTTTTAAAAAAATGACAGGGCAAACTCCGCAAGAATATTTAAAAAGCTGATTAGATTTTGTTGATAATTTTAAAACATAAAGCCCCGATTTAAACGGGGCTTAGCAAGATAAATAATTAATAAAACTCAATTATTTCTTTTTAATTTCACTTTTGAAATCGCGCTCATCATAACCAGTATAAAGCTGACGAGGACGCGCAATTTTCAGACCATCTTCGTGCATTTCATTCCAGTGAGCAATCCAACCAATTGTACGTGCAATAGCAAAAATAACCGTAAACATATTGGATGGGATACCTAACGCTTTAAGGATAATACCAGAGTAGAAGTCAACGTTAGGGTACAGTTTTTTCTCAATAAAATACGGGTCGTTTAGGGCAATACGTTCTAATTCCATTGCCACTTCAAGTAAGCTGTCATTGAGGTTTAATTCTTTTAACACTTCATGACAGGTTTCACGCATTACTGTTGCACGAGGATCGTAGTTTTTGTAAACACGGTGACCAAAGCCCATTAAACGGAAGGAGTCATTTTTATCTTTTGCACGTTTAATAAATTCAGGAATGTGTTCAACCGTTTTGATCTCTTCCAGCATACGCAGACAAGCTTCGTTAGCACCACCGTGAGCTGGCCCCCAAAGTGACGCGATCCCTGCTGCGATACAGGCAAATGGGTTTGCACCAGAAGAGCCCGCAGTACGTACAGTCGAGGTTGATGCATTTTGCTCGTGATCTGCGTGAAGGATGAAAATTCTATCCATTGCACGTTCAAGTACTGGATTAACAACATACTCTTCGCATGGTGTTGCAAACATCATATGCAAGAAGTTACCTGCATAGGAGAGGTCATTTTTTGGATAAACAAAAGGTTGGCCAATCGAGTATTTGTAACACATCGCTGCCACTGTTGGCATTTTTGATAGTAGGCGATAAGCCGTGATATCACGGTGAACTGGATTACTGACATCCAATGCATCGTGATAGAACGCAGCTAAAGCCCCTGTAACACCACACAGTACGGCCATTGGGTGTGAGTCACGACGGAACCCATTGAACAGTCGGGTGATTTGTTCATGGATCATGGTGTGACGAGTTACTGTGGTTTTAAATTTATCGTATTGCTCCTGTGTCGGTGCTTCACCGTACAGCAGGATATAACAGACTTCCAAGTATGTTGATTCAGTCGCTAATTGCCCGATAGGGAAACCACGGTGAAGTAAGATACCGTTATCACCATCAATAAAAGTGATTTTTGACTCACAAGAGGCGGTTGAGGTAAAGCCGGGATCATAGGTGTAATAACCTTTGGAGCCGAGAGTACGAATATCAATAACTTTGGAACCGAGTGTAGGGGATAGAACGTCCAAGTCTACAGATGTTTCAGCAATCGTTAGCTTAGCTTTGTTATCAGCCATTTATAATCTCCTTAGCGCTTATATGTCTCCTAACAATATCGAGGGTATCTTCATAAAGATGCACTTCGATAGTGAAACTATAGTTGATGTAAGGTACCCAGCCGAGTTTTATTTAGTGCCCGTAATGTCTAGGTCTATAGTGTGTCACTTATGTTAAGGAGCTTTTGATGTTATGTTTTTTTAGGTGCTTTTTTATGCAATGCACTTAGAATTAGTACTGCTATCACTTTTACATAAGTTTGAGGTTTCTGGAAGCGTGTTTGCGCACAAAAAAAACATAAACATTAAAATAATGCAGTGAATGTAATAAAAATGTTGTGTATGTGTCAAAAATGATAATCATTTTTGCATCGGATGTATT
This sequence comes from Proteus sp. PR00224, assembly GCF_016238105.1. NCBI lineage: Bacteria > Pseudomonadati > Pseudomonadota > Gammaproteobacteria > Enterobacterales > Morganellaceae > Proteus > Proteus sp. PR00224. The sequence continues at coordinate 97,743 of NZ_JAEHQU010000004.1, forward strand.
AAATAGTGATCCCTCTCACTGTTCGAGGCAAATGTCGGGCACACAAGTTGTGTGGTAATTGTAATAATTTTGTGAAGCACTTATACTGCGCGCAGGTCTCCGGAACCGTTGTTGTATGGAGAACCAGCGTAACGAATCCACACTTTTTGTAAAATAGACGGATTTAACATTTTACTTAAAATGTGCCTTTGTACCCCATTCGCTGTTTGATTTCCATCCAGGTCCGGAGGAAGGAAAAATTATAAAAGCTGTGTGGGCATAAATTGTGAAAAAACAAAGACCTGTCAATCTGGATTTACAGACGATACAGTTTCCACTCCCTGCTATCGCATCGATCTTACATCGTGTCTCTGGGGTTATCATGTTAGTCGCAGTTGGCATCTTACTGTGGTTACTTGGCACCTCTCTCTCCTCTCCTGAAGGTTTTCAGCAAGCTGCTGAAATTATGACTGGCTTCTTCGCGAAATTTATTTTGTGGGGCATCCTAACGGCATTGGCATATCACATTTGTGGTGGTATTCGTCATATGTTAATGGACTTCGGCTTTATTGATGAAACCTTGATTGTAGGTCGCAACTCAGCGGCTGCATCAATGGTTATTACAGTTATTTTATCAATATTGGCGGGGGTATTAGTATGGTAAGTAATTCTTCTACTTTAGGCCGTACTGGCATACAGGATTGGTTATTCCTTCGTGCCTCAGCCATTATTATTGTTTTATATGTTCTTTATCTTGTGGGATTTATTGCTACAACAGAAATAACCTATGAGGTATGGCGTGGGTTCTTTAGCTCATCCTTAACCAAAGTGTTCACCATCTTGACCCTGCTTTCTATTCTTATTCACGCGTGGATCGGAATGTGGCAAGTGTTAACGGACTATATTAAACCGCTGGCATTACGCCTGACTTTACAACTGATTATTGTTGTTGCGCTGTTGGTTTATCTTATTTATGGAACAATTGTGGTGTGGGGTGTGTAATGAATCTGCCAGTAAGAGAGTTTGATGCCGTTGTTATTGGTGCAGGTGGTGCTGGTATGCGTGCCGCTTTACAGATTTCTCAAATGGGTCTGTCTTGTGCACTGATTTCTAAAGTTTTTCCTACTCGTTCTCATACTGTTTCCGCTCAAGGTGGTATTACAGTTGCACTGGGTAATACCCATGAGGATAACTGGGAATGGCACATGTACGATACGGTAAAAGGTTCCGACTATATTGGTGACCAAGACGCTATCGAATATATGTGTAAAACCGGCCCTGAAGCAATTTTAGAGCTAGAACATATGGGACTCCCATTTTCTCGCCTAGATGATGGTCGTATTTATCAGCGTCCATTTGGTGGTCAGTCAAAAAACTTTGGTGGTGAACAAGCTGCACGTACAGCTGCTGCTGCTGACCGTACTGGGCACGCATTGTTGCATACCCTTTATCAGCAAAATTTAAAAAATCACACAACCATCTTTTCAGAGTGGTATTCACTGGATTTAGTGAAAAACCAAGATGGCGATATCGTTGGTTGTACTGCAATTTGCATCGAAACGGGTGAAGTCGTTTATTTCAAAGCAAACGCTACGATTTTAGCTACTGGCGGTGCAGGTCGTATTTACCAGTCAACCACAAATGCGCATATCAACACAGGTGATGGTGTGGGTATGGCTGTTCGCGCAGGTGTTCCTCTGCAAGATATGGAAATGTGGCAATTCCACCCAACGGGTATTGCGGGTGCGGGCGTATTAGTGACTGAAGGTTGTCGTGGTGAAGGCGGATATCTGTTAAATAAAGACGGTGAACGCTTTATGGAACGTTACGCACCGAACGCCAAAGACCTTGCCGGCCGCGATGTGGTTGCGCGTTCTATTATGATCGAAATTCGTGAAGGTCGTGGTTGTGATGGTCCTTGGGGCCCTCATGCGAAATTAAAACTCGATCATCTGGGTAAAGAAGTTCTTGAGTCTCGTTTACCAGGTATTCTTGATCTTTCTCGTACTTTCGCACACGTTGACCCAGTTAAAGAACCAATTCCTGTTATACCTACTTGTCACTATATGATGGGGGGTATTCCAACAAAAGTAACGGGTCAAGCTATTCGTGTGAACGAGAAGGGCGAAGATGTCGTTATTCCTGGATTGTTCGCAGTAGGTGAAATTGCTTGTGTATCTGTTCATGGTGCAAACCGCTTAGGTGGTAACTCACTGTTAGACCTCGTTGTATTTGGTCGTTCAGCAGGAGTTCACTTAAAAGAGTCACTGATGGAACAAGGTACAATGCGTGATGCGAGCGATTCTGATGTTGAAGCCGCATTAACTCGCTTAAATCGCTGGGAAAACAACCGCTCTGGTGAAGATCCAGTTGAAATCCGTAAAGCGCTGCAATCTTGTATGCAACATAACTTCTCGGTATTCCGTGAAGGCGATGCAATGGCAAAAGGCTTAGAAGAACTGAAAGTTATTCGTGAGCGCTTACAAAATGCACGACTGGATGATAATTCAAGTGAATTTAATACACAGCGTATTGAATGCTTAGAATTAGATAACCTGATGGAAACTGCTTATGCCACTGCGGTATCTGCAAACTTCCGTACAGAAAGCCGTGGAGCTCATAGCCGTTTCGATTTCCCAGAACGTGATGATGCGAACTGGTTATGCCATACATTATATCAACCGCAAACCGAAACAATGACACGACGTGAAGTCAATATGCAGCCAAAACTGCGTGAAGCCTTCCCACCAAAAGTGCGTACATATTAATTAGCGGTGTTATTGAAGTTGCGGAGACTTAAATATGAAACTTGAATTTTCGATTTATCGTTACAATCCCGACGTTGATAATGCGCCGCATATGCAAGATTACACCCTCGAAGTTCCTGAAGGGCGTGACATGATGCTGTTGGATGCATTAATTCAATTAAAGGAAAAAGATCCTACCTTATCGTTCCGTCGCTCTTGTCGTGAAGGTGTTTGCGGCTCTGATGGCGTGAACATGAATGGTAAAAATGGTTTGGCTTGTATCACACCTATTTCATCTTTACAGAAAGGAAGTAAGAAAATTGTGATCAGACCGTTACCCGGTTTACCAGTAATTCGTGATTTAATAGTGGATATGACTCAGTTCTATACACAGTATGAGAAAATTCGCCCGTATTTAATTAATAATGGCAAAAATCCTCCTGCTCGTGAGAACTTACAGTCACCAGAACAGCGTGAAAAGCTTGATGGACTTTATGATTGTATCCTTTGTGCTTGTTGTTCAACCTCTTGCCCGTCATTCTGGTGGAATCCAGATAAGTTTATCGGACCTGCTGGATTGTTAGCGGCTTATCGTTTCTTGATTGATAGTCGTGATACAGAAACTGAATCTCGTCTTGATGATCTTAACGATGCGTTCAGTGTGTTCCGTTGTCATGGCATCATGAACTGTGTCAGCGTATGTCCTAAAGGACTTAATCCAACAAAAGCGATTGGTCATATTAAGTCAATGTTGTTAAAACGTAGTGCATAAAATAATAACCGCCCTAAAATAGTTAGGGCGGTTAATGGAAAAACTAAATTAGACGTTTGCGGTAAAAATAGTAAGGCACCTTTAAACACTGAAGACAGTGCTTAAAGGTTCCTTGAGAGCTAAAGCTCCATATTTAAAGAACCTGCGAGATAGCGGGTCATAAGAGAACCTTGCAATCGACACCGTTTAATCACGGTATTAGTTATCCACGGCGAACTAAAGCTGTATAGCTTAAGGGATCATAATGCAGAACGGCGCAATGAAGGACTGGCTAGAATCAACTTTTCTAGCAGGAGAGAATCAGTCTTACATAGAAGATATCTATGAAGATTACCTAACTGACCCAAACTCTGTTGACGAAAGTTGGAGAGAGATTTTTCAACAACTGCCCGCAAGTCAAGGCATAGAACAGTCGCATTCTCAAACCCGCGACTACTTCAGACGCCTCGCAAAAGAATCCACTCGATATCATACCTCGGTAAGCGATCCGGCAATGGACTCAAAACAAGTTAAAGTTTTGCAGCTCATCAATGCCTTCCGTTTTCGTGGTCACCAAAACGCTAATCTCGACCCACTTGGTTTATGGAAACAAGAATCTGTTCCAGATTTAGATCCCGCTTTCCATAATCTAACTAAAGAAGACTTTGAAGAAACTTTCAACGTCGGTTCTTTTGCTATCGGCAAAGAAACGATGAAATTAGGTGATTTATATGAAGCACTGAAACGCATTTACTGTGGTTCAATCGGTGCTGAATATATGCATATCACTAATACTGAAGAAAAACGCTGGCTACAACAACGTTTAGAATCAGTGAATGTTGCAGACCAATTCACTAAAGAAGAAAAGTTACGCTTCCTGACAGAGCTAACAGCAGCTGAAGGCTTAGAGCGCTATTTAGGCGCGAAATTCCCAGGTGCAAAACGCTTCTCTTTAGAAGGTGGTGATGCATTAGTTCCGATGTTAAAAGATTTAATTCGCCATGCAGGCAAACAAGACACTCGTGAAGTGGTTCTTGGTATGGCACACCGTGGACGTTTAAACGTTCTGGTTAATATCCTAGGTAAAAAACCGGCTGATTTATTTGATGAATTTGCGGGTATTCATAAAGAGCATTTGGGAACAGGTGATGTTAAATATCACCAAGGTTTCTCGTCTGATTTTGCGACTGAAGGAGCGCAAGTTCACCTTGCATTAGCCTTTAACCCGTCTCACTTAGAGATTGTTAGCCCTGTTGTTATCGGTTCTGTTCGTGCTCGTCGTGATCGTTTAGATGAAGCGCGTAGCAATATGGTTCTTCCTATCACTATTCATGGTGATGCTGCTGTGACTGGTCAAGGTGTTGTGCAAGAAACCCTGAACATGTCTCAAGCGCGTGGCTATGAAGTAGGCGGTACAGTTCGTATTGTTATCAATAACCAAGTTGGTTTTACGACTTCAAATCCAAAAGATGCCCGTTCAACACAATACTGTACTGATATTGTGAAAATGGTTCAGGCACCAATTTTCCACGTTAATGCAGATGATCCTGAAGCAGTCGCTTTTGTAACTCGCTTAGCATTGGATTTCCGTAATACCTTTAAACGCGATGTGATGATTGATCTCGTTTGTTACCGTCGTCATGGTCACAACGAAGCTGATGAGCCAAATGCGACTCAGCCTCTGATGTATCAAAAAATCAAAAAACATCCAACTCCACGTAAAATTTATGCGGATAAACTGGTTGCACAATCATTGCTTGATGCCAATGATGTGACTGAACTGGTTAATCTCTATCGCGATGCGCTGGATCGTGGTGATTGTGTTGTTGAAGAATACCGCCCAATGGGTCTGCATTCTTACACATGGGAACCGTATTTAAATCACGAATGGAATGAAGAGTATCCACATAAAGTAGAGAAAACGCGTTTACAAGATTTAGCGCGCCGTGTGAGTACCGTTCCTTCAGAAATCGTGATGCAGTCTCGTGTTGAGAAAATTTATGCTGACCGTGCTGTTATGGCAGAAGGTGAGAAACTACTCGACTGGGGTGCAGCAGAAACATTAGCGTATGCGACTTTAGTTGACCAAGGTATCACCATTCGTCTTTCTGGTGAAGATGCGGGACGTGGTACATTCTTCCATCGTCATGCCGTTATTCATAATCAAACAAATGGCTCTGTTTATGTACCATTAGCTAATGTTCATAATGCTCAAGGACAATTTAATGTCTGGGACTCTGTATTAACAGAAGAAGCAGTACTTGCATTTGAATATGGTTATGCCACAACGGAACCTCGTGGTTTAACGATTTGGGAAGCACAATTTGGTGACTTCGCAAACGTTGCTCAAGTGGTTATCGACCAATTTATTAGCTCTGGTGAGCAAAAATGGGGTCGTATGTGTGGTTTAGTCATGCTGTTACCACATGGTTATGAAGGCCAAGGTCCTGAGCACTCCTCTGCACGTTTAGAACGTTATCTGCAACTGTGTGCAGAACAAAATATGCAGGTTTGTGTGCCATCAACTCCGGCTCAGGTTTACCATATGTTACGCCGTCAAGCGTTACGTGGTATGCGTCGCCCACTTATCGTAATGTCACCAAAATCACTGTTACGTCATCCATTAGCGGTTTCTGCATTGGATGAATTAGCAAATGGTAAATTCTTACCTGTCATTGGTGAAATTGATGATTTAAAACCTGCTGATGTGAAACGTGTTGTGATGTGTTCCGGTAAGGTTTACTACGATTTATTAGAACAGCGTCGTGCTAATGAGCAAAACAACGTTGCCATTATTCGTATTGAACAACTGTATCCATTCCCTCACGAAGATATTGCGCAAATTCTCGCACCTTATGCTCATGTAAAAGAGTTTATTTGGTGTCAAGAAGAGCCTCTGAATCAAGGTGCTTGGTACTGTAGTCAGCATAACTTCCGTGATGCTATTCCTACAGGCGCAACATTACGTTATGCAGGACGTCCTGCATCAGCCTCTCCAGCAGTTGGTTATACCTCTGTTCATCAGGAGCAACAAAAAGCTCTGGTTGAAGATGCACTGAAAGTTGAATAAATAAGGATAGAAAATGAGTAGTGTAGATATTCTAGTACCGGATCTCCCTGAATCAGTTGCTGACGCATCAGTCGCAACTTGGCATAAAAAACCTGGTGATAGCATTCAACGCGATGAAGTGCTGGTTGAAATCGAAACAGATAAAGTTGTTTTAGAAGTCCCTGCAAGTGAAGCAGGTGTTTTAGAAAGTATTCTTGAAGAAGAAGGCGCTACTGTTGGTTCACGCCAATTACTAGGCCGTATTCGTTTAGGTGATAGCACTGGCATTCCTGCTGATGTGAAACCTGCTCAAGATAGCACTCCAGCACAGCGTCAAAGTGCTGATATTGCTGAAAAAGGCAATAATGATGCCTTAAGTCCAACAGCGCGTCGCTTAGTGGCTGAACATGATATTAACCCTGCTGATGTGAAAGGTAGTGGTGTGGGTGGACGTTTAACTCGCCAAGATATCGAAGGTCATGTTGCGAATAAATCAACGGCACAACCGGTAGCAGAAGTTCCTCAAGCACTGTTATCTCACCGTAGCGAAAAACGTGTACCAATGACACGTTTACGTAAACGTGTAGCAGAGCGCTTGTTAGAAGCGAAAAATACCACTGCAATGTTGACAACGTTTAACGAAATCAACATGCAACCAATCAAAGATTTGCGTGCCCAGTATGGTGAAGCATTCGAAAAACGCCACGGTGTACGTTTAGGCTTTATGTCTTTCTATATTAAAGCGGTTGTTGAAGCACTGAAACGCTATCCAGAAGTCAATGCTTCTATCGATGGTACTGATGTGGTTTATCACAACTACTTCGATATCAGTATTGCAGTATCAACACCGCGTGGTCTGGTAACACCAGTATTACGTGATGCGGATGCAATGAGCATGGCGGATATTGAGAAAAACATCAAAGCGTTAGCGGTAAAAGGCCGTGACGGTAAGTTAACTGTTGAAGACTTAACAGGTGGTAACTTCACTATCACAAATGGCGGTGTTTTCGGTTCATTAATGTCAACTCCAATTATCAACCCACCACAAAGTGCCATTTTAGGGATGCATGCAATTAAAGATCGCCCAATGGCAGTAGATGGTCAGGTTGTTATTCTACCAATGATGTATCTGGCTCTGTCTTATGACCACCGTTTAATTGATGGTCGTGAGTCTGTCGGTTTCTTAGTAACCGTTAAAGAGATGCTAGAGGATCCAGCTCGTTTATTACTGGATGTATAGGTAATAAATATCGCTTTTAGGCAGGAGATGCTCCTCCTGCCTACTTAGCAACAGACACAAGCATCAAAGAAGTACAGTGTGTTCGTGAAGCCAGATTTCTCTGGCTTATAGTCAAAAAAATAAGAAAGCCCGACTTTCAACAAGATTATGGATAGAACATCATGAATTTACACGAGTATCAGGCAAAACAGCTTTTCACACGGTATGGATTACCAGCACCTGCTGGTTTCGCCTGTTCCACGCCGCGCGAGGCAGAAGAAGCTGCATCAAAAATCGGTCAGGGCCCTTGGGTCGTGAAATGTCAGGTTCACGCGGGTGGACGTGGTAAAGCGGGCGGCGTAAAAGTCGTTAAATCTAAAGAAGAGATCCGTGCATTTGCTGAACAATGGTTAGGCAAACGTTTAGTCACTTATCAAACAGACGCTAATGGTCAGCCTGTTACACAGATTTTAGTTGAAGCTGCAACTGATATTGCTAAAGAGCTTTATCTTGGAGCGGTTGTTGACCGTGGTACCCGTCGCGTTGTCTTTATGGCCTCAACAGAAGGCGGCGTTGAAATTGAGAAAGTGGCAGAAGAAATGCCAGAACTTATTCATCGCGCCATTATTGATCCACTGACAGGCCCTATGCCTTATCAGGGAAGAGAATTAGCATTTAAACTGGGTTTAAAAGGCAAGCAAGTTAGTCAATTTGCTAAAATCTTTATGGGATTAGCCTCTATTTTCTTAGAGCGCGACCTTGCTTTAATCGAAATTAACCCACTGGTTATTACTAAAGAAGACGATCTGATTTGTCTTGATGGTAAATTAGGCGTAGATAGCAACGCGTTGTATCGTCAACCAGAAATGCGTGAAATGCACGATCCTTCACAAGAAGATCCTCGTGAAGCACAAGCTGCACAATGGGAACTGAACTACGTTGCATTAGATGGCAACATTGGCTGTATGGTCAATGGTGCTGGTTTAGCGATGGGGACAATGGATATCGTTAAACTCCACGGTGGCGAGCCTGCAAACTTCCTCGATGTAGGTGGTGGTGCAACAAAAGAGCGCGTAACTGAAGCATTTAAGATTATTTTGTCAGATGAAAATGTCAGTGCTGTATTAGTCAACATTTTCGGCGGTATTGTTCGTTGTGACTTAATCGCAGACGGTATTATTGGCGCAGTTGAAGAAGTTGGCGTTAATGTTCCTGTGGTTGTTCGTCTTGAAGGAAACAATGCAGAGTTAGGCACCAAGAAATTAGCGGATAGTGGATTAAATATTATCGCTGCTAAAAGCTTAACTGATGCCGCGAAACAAGTTGTTGCAGCAGCGGAGGCAAAATAATGTCTATTTTAATCGATAAGAATACCAAAGTAATTTGCCAAGGCTTCACGGGTAGCCAAGGAACATTCCACTCTGAGCAAGCTATTGCTTATGGTACGCAAATGGTCGGTGGTGTAACACCAGGTAAAGGCGGTACTACGCACTTAGGTTTACCTGTATTTAATACAGTACGTGAAGCTGTTGAAGCAACAGGTGCAACTGCGACAGTTATCTATGTACCCGCACCATTTTGTAAAGATTCAATCTTAGAAGCGATTGATGCAGGCATCAAACTAATTATTACTATTACTGAAGGTATTCCTACGCTGGATATGCTGACTGTTAAAGTTAAATTAGATGAAGCTGGCGTACGTATGATTGGCCCTAACTGCCCGGGTGTTATCACGCCAGGTGAATGTAAGATTGGTATTATGCCAGGACACATCCACTTACCAGGCAAAGTAGGTATTGTATCTCGCTCAGGTACATTAACTTATGAAGCGGTTAAGCAAACAACGGACGTTGGCTTAGGCCAATCAACCTGTGTTGGTATTGGTGGCGACCCAATTCCGGGTTCTAACTTTATTGATATTCTGAAGCTATTCCAAGAAGATCCACAAACTGAAGCGATTGTGATGATCGGTGAAATTGGGGGCACCGCAGAAGAAGAAGCGGCTGCTTATATCAAAGATCACGTCACTAAGCCTGTCGTTGGCTATATCGCGGGTGTAACAGCGCCTAAAGGTAAACGTATGGGACATGCGGGTGCCATTATTGCTGGTGGTAAAGGCACTGCGGACGAGAAATTTGCTGCCCTAGAAGCTGCTGGTGTTAAAACAGTTCGTAGCTTAGCGGATATCGGCGAAGCAATTAAATCACTGATCAAGTAAGTAACAATTCTGTTAATAATTTCAGATTGATACTATTTTAAATGCCAGTTTTCTAAAAAGAAGCTGGCATTTTTTATTTCTAGTTTCATTTAATAGTCATATCAATAGCTGATATTGTAATTAACACATCAATATCCTACCTAAATTTACGCTAATAAATTGTTTTATATTGTCTTTTTCTTAAATTGATCTGTATTCAAAACATCATTTTTCTATTTATTTACTTTCTTGTAGAGCCTAAAAATAATGATATAAACCATAAATAAGTCTCCTGAATTGTTAAAAATAATATTTTAAATACGTGTTTTGAGTGAAAAAGAGTGTCGTTAGAAAAAATGAACACTTGTTTCATGTTGTTTTCAATATAAGTGCTTCTATAAATATCGTAATAACTAGCTTTAATTTTATACAAGGATCACGCTGTAAGACTGATTTTTGCTAAGAAAATAGACTTTTAAACATGTTAATGAATGCGTGGGGAAGAGGGGGAAGGTAAGTTCTTTGATAGGAAAAAATACCTTTTTATTATGATAAAACATCAAAATGACGATTAAAGATGAATTATGACCTTCTTACCGTTATAAAAATTGATAATAAGACGTTCGTGAGGATCTCGAAAAGCACCCTATTTAGATAAGAGAATATAGTAAAAGAGTTTTTGTGTTTTTGCTCATTCCATTCAATAAATAACTTATTTTTATTGGATATCTGATTGATTTTTATTGATATTTATTTTTATTGATAATAACGGATTCGTGCTTTATCAATTAAATACACATTTATTGCACTTCGTTTATTTAGAATAAAAAAGAAACTAAAAAAGAAATAACATTAGGAATGGATAATCAAGATCAGATTTTTTATATATCTTTATTAGATAAAATAATTAAGAGTATTTTTTTATATTTACATTTTTGTAAATTTCAACTTATTAATTAATAGATTATTTTTTTAAAATATTTATTATTTACCTGCAAAAAAATGAAATTGATATTAAAATTAATAAAACACAATTAAAAGTGTTTATTTTTAAGTCTTTTATGAAAATAAAAAGTTAATTTTTTTATGGAAAATATAAGGAGGTAAATTACACTTAAAAATAAAAACAACATTGCATTAACACAATGGTAACTATTGGGTAATTTATTCGCAACTAGTTAACATTAAAGTGTTTTTTTGATGTGGGTCAAGTTATTAATTGTGGCAAAAATTTCTGAATATGCTTAAATTGGCACACGATCAAATATGCTGTTACAAACCTAAAAGTCGTATTGTTGACCTAAGCTCAGAATTCAAATCTGGGTCACGCAAAATATATTTATTATATGTAAATATAAGCGTACTATTTGTAAGGTATTGTGTTTTTGGTCTTTAATATTCGTTGTTGTTTTTAGAGGCATTTATTGCTGGTAGTTATGAGGCTTTATAATTTAATAAAGTCGGGTTGCCGCAAGTCGGTGTCTTCCTGCTAGGAGCAAGGAGTCAAGATGTTTGATATTGTCGAACTGTCACGGTTACAGTTTGCCTTAACAGCAATGTATCACTTCCTGTTTGTCCCATTAACGCTGGGTATGGCGTTTATGCTGGCAATCATGGAAACGATATATGTTCTGTCGGGTAAACAAGTTTACAAAGATATGACAAAGTTCTGGGGTAAGTTATTTGGTATTAACTTTGCTCTGGGTGTCGCAACTGGGTTGACCATGGAGTTCCAATTTGGTACTAACTGGTCATATTTCTCTCATTACGTCGGTGATATCTTCGGTGCGCCTTTAGCAATCGAAGGTTTAATGGCGTTCTTCTTAGAATCAACTTTCGTCGGATTGTTCTTCTTTGGCTGGGATCGCTTAGGTAAGAAGCAGCACTTGATGGTAACTTGGTTAGTTGCTTTCGGTTCTAACTTCTCTGCACTGTGGATCCTTGTTGCGAATGGTTGGATGCAAAACCCTGTCGCTGCAGACTTCAACTTTGAAACCATGCGAATGGAAATGTTGAGTTTTGCTGATCTGGTTTTAAACCCTGTCGCTCAAGTTAAATTTGTTCACACCGTTGCTGCTGGTTACTGTACTGGTGCATTCTTTGTTCTGGGTATCAGCTCTTACTACTTGCTCAAAGGTCGTGATATCGGTTTTGCAAAACGTTCTTTCGCAGTTGCTGCTACTTTTGGTATCGCAGCTGTATTATCTGTTATCGTACTGGGTGATGAATCTGGTTACGAAATGGGTGACGTACAGAAAACCAAACTGGCTGCAATTGAAGGTGAATGGCATACAGAAGCCGCTCCAGCTGCATTTAATCTGATTGCATTCCCTAATCAAGAAAAAATGGAAAACTCGTTTGCATTACAAATCCCTTATGTGATGGGTATTATTGCAACGCGTTCTTTCGATACACCAGTATTAGGTCTTAATGATCTGATGAGTCAACACGAAGTTCGTATTCGTAATGGTATGAAAGCTTACGAATTATTAAGTGAATTGCGTTCAGGTAATACTGATCCTGCTATTCGTGCTGCCTTTAATGACGCTAAACAAGACTTAGGCTACGGTTTATTACTGAAGCGTTATACTGATAAAGTTGTTGATGCAACAGAAGAGCAAATCAAATCTGCTGCAAAAGACACTATTCCTAATGTCGCACCACTGTTTTGGTCATTCCGTATCATGGTTGCCGCAGGCTTCCTGATGTTACTGGTTGTTGCGATTTCCTTCTGGACAGTTCTGTCTAACCGTATTGGTAACTATAAATGGTTACTGCGTACTGCTCTGTTAAGTATTCCATTACCATGGATTGCAGTTGAAGCAGGTTGGTTTGTTGCAGAATATGGACGTCAACCGTGGGCAATTGGTGAAATCCTTCCTACGGCTGTAGCAACTTCTTCACTGACACAGGCTGATATCCTTGTATCTATGGGTCTTATCTGTGGTCTGTACACATTATTCCTAGTTGCTGAAATGTTCCTGATGTTCAAATTTGGTCGCCTTGGGCCGAGTAGCCTGAAGACGGGTCGCTATCACTTTGAACAGAAGAACGCATCTTCTGCACAAAGTAAGTAACACAGGAGTCCACTATGTTTGATTATGAAGTATTGCGATTTGTTTGGTGGCTACTGATTGGTATCTTACTGATTGGCTTCGCAGTCACTGATGGTTTTGATATGGGTGTGGGTGTGTTACTACGCGTGATCGCTAAAGATGACACTGAACGCCGTATTTTAATTAACTCTGTTGCTCCTCACTGGGATGGTAACCAAGTATGGTTAATCACAGCGGGTGGTGCATTATTCGCTGCATGGCCAATGGTTTATGCTGCGGCATTCTCTGGTTTCTATTTCGGTATGATCTTCGTACTGGCGGCATTATTCTTCCGTCCAGTCGGTTTTGACTACCGCTCTAAACTGGAATCTCCAAAATGGCGCGGCATGTGGGATTGGGGTATCTTTATTGGTAGCTTCGTTCCACCATTAGTTATCGGTGTCGCTTTTGGTAACCTGCTACAAGGTGTTCCATTAGAAGTCGATAGTATGCAACGTGTATCTTATAACGGTACGACTAACGCCCTGATTAACCTGTTAAGCCTATTAAACCCATACGGTTTATTAGCGGGTGTGGTTAGCTTAATGATGATTGTTGCACACGGTGCAAGCTATCTTCAAATGCGTACTACTGGTGAGTTACATGAGCGTACTCGTAAAACAACGTATATTACCTCATTAATTACGTTTATCGCATTCGCATTAGCAGGTGTGTGGTTAATCTATGGTATTGATGGCTTTATTATTACAAGTGCTATTGATACAGCAGGTCCATCATCTCCACTGCTGAAAACCGTTTCTCACGAAGCGGGTGCTTGGATGACTAACTACAACAACTATCCAGTATTATGGGCGCTGCCTGCATTAGGTCTGTTATCTCCATTACTGGCGATTGTTGCAACTAAAGCAAACAAAGGTGGTTGGGCATTCCTGTTCACTTCACTGACTATTGCTTGTGTTATCCTGACTTGTGGTGTGACTATGTTCCCATTTGTGATGCCTTCAAGCACTTTCCCAGATGTGAGCTTAACAATGTGGGATGCAACTTCTAGCCTGTTTACTCTTCAGGTAATGACAGTTGTTGCGATTATCTTTGTACCTATCGTTCTCCTTTACACCATTTGGTGTTACTGGAAAATGCACGGTCGCCTCGATAAGAAATTTATCGAAGGCAATAATCATACTCTTTACTAAGGAGCATAGAGAATGTGGTATTTTGCATGGATCCTCGGCACACTCTTCGCTTGTAGTATTGCGGTGATCGCAGGACTGGCTTTCGAACACGCTGAAGCTAAAAAAACTTCAGAAAGTGAAGAATAATGTTGGATAAAAGCTACCAACTACTAGACAAGGGCCCTATTAGGGCTCTTGTTTTAATCATGGCGTTGGTCATGGCATTTTGTGTCATGTGGGATCCTAGCCGATTTGCAGCGAACACAAGTTCACTTGCAATTTGGCAAGGTATTCTTCTTATTTGGTCTGTGTGTGCTGGTGCAACTTTTGGTCTAGCATTTCGTCCTAAACATGTTGTTGCAAAATGTTTATTACATCCAATCCCTGCAATTATTATTTTAGTTGTTGGGTTAAGTTACTTTTTCTTCTAAAAAAATACCTTATTTCTGCTCATAATATGAAAAAGAAATAAGGTATTTTATTTTCTATAAAACCGCGCTAAATTCTTTCATCCCCGTGTTTCTATAATTGAATATTCTCTTTTAAGTAATCAATAAATAAACGTGTTTTTCTTGGGATGTATTCGCTATAAGGAAAAATAATATTAACGGATTGTGTTAATAGCGATAGTTCAGGAAATAGCACTACTAATTGATTTTCCAATAATTCTTGATGAATATACCAATGTGGTAAAATAGCCATTCCTGAATGCGCTAGTACCATTTTCTTTAATGCAGCAATAGTATTTGTTTCGAAGCAGGCATCTTGAGCTAATTGAGAGAGAAGGGTATTGAATTCTGAAGAGGCTGAAAGCTTACTTTGGCGCAAATTACTATTTGCTAAATAAGGAATAGTGTTCAAGTCATTAATGGTTTTTATTGAGAACTTTTGCAACAAATAAGGTGAGATAACTAAACTTATCTCATAATCCGCCAGTTTTGTAGAGCGATAATTACTGTCTTTTAATGTGCCAAGACGAATGGCAAGATCAAGTTTATGGTTTATTAAATCCTCAATAGAAGAATTAAACGCATATTGTACTTTTAGCTTTGGGTGCAACTGCATAAATTGATTAAGTAATGGCAAAATATAGTGTTCACCAAATTCAGCCGTTGAGCTTAATCTCAACGATCCCTGTAATTCTTGTTGTCCTAATCGCGCCTTATCTAAAGTTTGTTCTAACTGATTTAACACTTGGCGAAAATCTTGATAAAGCATTTCACCAGTTTCAGTTAGTGAAAATCGCCGCGTATTACGATTGAGTAATGACACATCTAATTCTGTTTCTAACGCTTTGATATGAATACTCACCATCGATTTACTTAAACGCAAGTATTTTGCCGCTTGAGTAAATGATCCCGTATCAACAACAGCAATAAAAGAGCGAATTCGATCAATTTGATTTTGCATGATTGTTTACTCTGATTAAACAATAAATTCTATTTTGTCAGATAGACGAAATTCGTCAATCTTCCGTACTCTATGCGTGGAGGATTTTTATGACTTACCGCTATCGAATTGCATCTATATTTCTGCTGGGCTTCTTTATAGATTGCATTAACATTTTTATGTCAGCAATTGCATTACCTGCAATTGCCGATGATATGCAGATCTCTATTGTTTCTGTTACATGGGTTTCAAATAGTTATATTCTGGGATTAACATTAATTATTCCATTGAGTCACTGGTTATCTCAACGTTTTGGAATTAAAGCATTGATGGTAACGTCAATGTTGATGTTTAGTTTATCGGTCGCATTAGTGGGATATTCTCACTCTTTCATCGAACTTATTTTTTGGCGCTTTATTCAAGGTGTGAGTGGTGGACTGTTAATCCCAATAGGGCAAGCATTAACTTTTCAATATTTTCAAGGGCATGAGAGAAGTAAAATATCAACGCTTATTATGGTGATAGCGCTGATTGCACCTGCAATATCACCCACACTGGGTGGATTTATTGTTGATGTGGTTTCGTGGCGTTGGGTTTTTTATAGCAATATTCCATTTTCATTGATAACCGCGTTTCTAGCCTTTATCTGGGTAAAAGAGCCTTTACCTAAAGAAAATGTAATGCCTGATATTAAAGGTATCATTCTTATTAGTTTGATTATTGTATCTGGATTGTTTGCGTTATCTGCATATGGTGAATATCACTCAACATTACTTGCTTTAGTGATTGCCGTACTTTCAACAATTTTTGCTGTACTTTATTATTACCATTATCGACGCCATTCATCGCCGGTTATTAATCTAGCATTATTAAAAAATAGAAATCTATCGCTCTCTATTTTTATTTACTACTGTATTCCAGGTGTTTTTACTGGAGTGAATATCCTCGCTATTTTTTATTTACAACAATATTTAAAATTTACAGCTCAAGGCACGGGTATTTTTATGTTGTTGTATGCACTGGGTGCCTTTATTTCAATGATAATAAGTGGTGCACTTTATAATAAATTAGGTATGAAATGCTTATTTATTATTGCATTGCTATTACACAGTATTGGTATCTCCTTATTAACCTTTGTAAATAGCAATACAGATATTCCATTACTTATTATTGCATATCTAATTATCGGAGTGGGTGGGGGAATTGGCGCAAACACGGCGCAAACCACAGCATTGTATGACTTTAGTGCAAAAAAATTAGTTCAAGCAAGTGTTATTTGGAATATTAACCGACAAGTTGTTTTTAGTGTTGGGGCAACTATGGTTGCTATGTTATTTAATATTTTTTCTCTTTTTTGTTTACCACAAACTGCTTATAGCATGACTTTTTTAATATGCGCCTTGATAGGCATATTACCTCTTACTTTATTACTTACACTAAAGACAAAAGTTATTACACAGGAAATACAAGATGAATTCTAATAGTGATTTAATTATAGAAAGCATTAAATCTTTGCATGATGAGATTGAAACTGTTTTTACGCAATATCCACTACCAGTTGCTGCTATTACAAAAATAGAAAATCTTTTATCTCAAGAGTTTTCAATGGTTGGGATCAGCGGAAAAGCGGTGAGTTATGATGACGTTATTGCGATGTTCAGACAAAATGCAGGAAAAAGAAGTAGTCTGAAAATAAAAACGGATAATTATAAAATAATTTACCAATCAGATTGTTTGGCGCTTGTCAGATATCAAGAAACACATAGTGAAAATAAGAAAATTCTTATGCGCGAGTCTGTGGTGTTATTAAGACGCAATTCTCATGATGGGAGTTGGCAATGGCACTATCTTCATGAAACCCCAATCTCAAATAATTAATTGATTTATATGGAAAACTAGTTTTTTAACTGGTTTTTTTCTGTCATTAAAAATAATACTACTAAATTAGACAATCTATGAATTTCTAATTAGCAAGCATTTTTATGCTGTCTTAATAAAAATATTTTTTCTATTCAGAGCACAAAGCATATTGCGTGTTGCAAAGAAGAGTTTATGATTGGCGCCTGAAAACTGCGTTTTCTATTCTTTACGTTACTACGATTCCCTTAGAGCGACCGCTTAAGTATAGTTAGGTAACCTATAGCTACATTATTTATGGGCTTAACTCGGGAAATGTAAGGAAGGTACTATGCAGTTTCTTTGGCCTGTTCGTGTTTATTATGAAGATACTGATGCTGGTGGTGTTGTTTATCACGCCAGTTATCTGAAATATTTTGAACGCGCTAGAACTGAACTACTCAGAGAAAAAGGTTTTCATCAACATGATTTACGGGAGTATAATCATGTTGTATTTGTTGTACGTAAATTATCAATAGAATATATTGCGCCAGCTCGACTTGATAATCTTTTGCAAGTAGAAAGTGAAATTACCACATTGCGTGGTGCTTCGATGACATTTTCTCAAAAAATTATTAATGAAGATGGTTGTGTATTGTGCAGCGCAGAAGTGCTCGTTGTCTGCGTAGATTCATCAAAAATGAAGCCAGTAGCGCTTCCTAAGTCCATTATCGCGGAGTTTAAGTAGTGGCTGACATGAATGTTATCGATCTCTTCCTAAAAGCAGGGCTTTTAGTCAAGTTGATCATGTTGCTTTTAATCGGATTTTCTATTGCATCTTGGGCGATTATTATTCAGCGAACTAAAGTTCTGAATGCCGCCGATCGTGAAGTTGCAGATTTTGAAGATAAATTCTGGTCAGGTACTGATTTGGCACGTTTATATAAAGATAGCCAAGCTCGTCGTGATGAATTATCTGGCTCAGAGCAAATTTTTCATTCTGGCTTTAAAGAATTTGCCCGTTTGCATCAAGCAAACGTTCATGCTCCTGATGCGGTTGTTAATGGTGCATCAAGGGCTATGCGTGTTTCTTTCAATCGTGAATTAGAATCTTTAGAGAATAATATTCCTTTCCTTGGTACTGTCGGTTCTATCAGCCCATATATTGGTCTGTTCGGTACAGTCTGGGGGATTATGCACGCATTTATTGCATTAGGTAGTGTTAAACAAGCAACATTACAAATGGTCGCACCCGGCATTGCTGAAGCTCTGATTGCAACAGCTATCGGTTTATTTGCGGCAATCCCCGCAGTTATGGCTTATAACCGGTTTACGCAGCGTGTAAATAAACTGGAACAAAGTTACGATAACTTTATGGAAGAGTTCCTGACGATTTTACATCGCCAAGCTTTTACCTCCGCAGAAAAGAAATAGTTAACGCAGAAGGAGAGAGCTGATGGCACGGGGTCGCAGTAGCCGCCGAGGCGTAAAATCAGAGATTAACATTGTTCCTTTGCTCGACGTATTATTAGTGCTGTTACTTATTTTTATGGCAACAGCACCTATTATCTCGCAAAGTGTTGAGGTTGATCTTCCTGAAGCAACAGAGACACAAACTGTTTCAAGTAACGATAACCCTCCTGTAATTGTTGAAGTTGCAGGTGTTGGGCAATACAACATTCGTGTTGATCAGGAAGTGTTAGAATTATTACCACAAGAACAGATTATGGCTGAAGCTAAACGACAACTGGAAAAAAATCCGAAAGTTGTCTTTCTTATTGGCGGTGCTAAAGATGTTCCTTATGATGAGATAATTAAAGCGCTCAACATGTTACGTCAAGCAGGTGTTAAGTCTGTAGGTTTAATGACTCAGCCTATGTAATTAGGTTGAAATAAGTTTGGATGATAGCGTGGGAAAGAAGACGAAACCAACCCGAAGTAAATTGAGCGGTTCAGTTATCTTGTCTACCGCCTTGCATTTACTCGTTGTCGCATTGCTTATCTGGGGGTCATTAACTCAGAAATGGGATTTAGGTGGTGGCGGTGGATCTGATGGACAAGTTATTGATGCTATTATGGTTGATCCTAATGCGGTGGTACAACAGTATAACCAGCAAAAAGCGCAACAAGCTAACGTCCAAAAAGCCGAGCAAGAGCGAAAAGAGCGTGCTGAGCAACAAGAAGAAGAGTTGCGTCAGCAGCAAATGAAAGAACAAGAACGTTTGAAAACGTTAGAAGTTGAACGTTTACAAGCGAAAGAAGCGGCAGAAGCTCAAAAACGTGAATCTGCATTAGCTGCCGCTAAAGCAAAAGAAGAACAAAAAGTTGCAGAAGAAGCGGCTGCACAAGCGAAAGCAGAGCGCGATCGCATCTTAAAAGAACAAGCTGATGCTAAAAAACAAGCTGAGGCAGAAGCCAAGAAACAAGCAGAATTAGCCGCGAAACAAAAAGCGGAAGAAGCGAAGGCTAAAGCAGAAGCTGATGCTAAAGCCAAAGCTGAAGCGGATGCAAAAGCCAAAGCAGAAGCCGATGCTAAAGCAAAGGCTGCCGCAGAAGCGAAAGCTAAAGCAGCGGCAGAAGCCAAAGCAAAAGCGGCAGCTCAACAGCAAAGTAAAACAGTAAATAATTTACTTGATGGTTTAGTGGCTGATGGTAGCAAACAAAGCGGTGCATCAGCAGCAGGCCAAGGCGGTGGAAATCGTACTGGCGCAAATGGTGAAGGTGTAGATCGCTATAAAGGCCAACTGAAAATTGCAATAGAACAGAAGTTTATTGATCCTGAATTATACAAAGGTAAAACTTGTGAGCTAAGAATTAGCATTGCACCTGATGGGATGCTAATTAATGCGAAGATTGCAGGTGGCGATCCTGCATTATGCCAAGTGGCATTAAGAGCGGCGAATACAGCTACACTACCGAAGCCACCGAAAGATGTTTATGAACAAGTAAAATCATCAGTAATTGAGTTTAAACCATAAAACTGTCTGATTGTAGGAAAACATACACTAATTTATAGCTATTTTAGAATGTTATTGATGCGTTGTATGGTGTTGTTGAAAAGCGTTTGTTACTATTCTGTGCGTTATTGCGTAATAACCGCAATAATAAAAGGGAGACATGATGAAGCAGGCATTAAATGTTATTTTCGGGCTTTTGATTTTATGCGTAACCACTCTGGCTAACGCTGAAGTTCGAATTGAAATTACACAAGGGGTAAATACTGCACGCCCTATTGGTGTTGTTCCTTTTAAATGGGAAGGCACAGGTCAAATGCCAGAAGATGTTGCTGGTATAATTGCGGCTGATTTACGAAATAGCGGAAAATTTAATCCGATTGATGTGTCTCGTATACCTCAACAACCAGTTACTGCTTCTGAAGTCCAACCTGCACTTTGGACGGCATTAGGTATTGACTCTGTTGTCGTAGGACGTGTGCAACCATCAGCGGATGGCCAATATTTAGTGAGCTATCAGTTAGTTGATGTTGCTGGCTCTCCAGGTGCGGTTTTATCTCAAAGCGAGTTTAAAGTTCCATCTAAATGGTTACGTTACTCTGCACATACCGCTAGTGATGAAGTTTTTGAAAAACTGACGGGTATTCGTGGTGCATTCCGTACACGTATTGCTTATGTTGTTGTGACAAATGGTGGCGCATATCCTTATGAATTGCGCGTTTCAGATTATGATGGATTTAACCAAGATCGTGTTTATCGTTCATCACAGCCATTAATGTCACCAGCATGGTCACCAGATGGTGCTAAACTTGCATATGTAACCTTTGAAAGTGGTCAATCTGCTTTAGTGGTACAAACATTAGCAACAGGTGAGATTCGCCAAATTGCATCATTCCCAAGACATAATGGTGCACCTTCGTTTTCACCTGATGGCTCTAAACTTGCATTTGCTCTTTCTAAAAGCGGTAGTTTAAATCTGTATGTTATGGATTTAGCAAGTGGGAATATGACACAGGTAACCAATGGTAGAAGTAATAATACTGAGCCATCTTGGATGCCAGATGGGCAGACTTTGGTCTATACTTCAGATCAAGGTGGAAACCCTCAAATTTATAAGGTTAATATTAACGGAGGAACACCAGAGCGTATTACTTGGGAAGGTAGACAAAACCAAAACCCAGCAGTAAGCCCAGACGGTAGTTTCTTAGTTATGGTAAGTTCTGCAAGCGGTAGGCAACATATCGCTAAGCAGGATCTAGAAACTAATTCTGTACAATATCTAACAGATACGTTTCTGGATGAAACGCCAAGCATCGCTCCTAATGGCACAATGGTTATTTATAGCTCTACACAAGGCTTAGGCACCATTTTGCAGCTAGTATCGACAGATGGACGTTTCAAAGCGCGTCTTCCGGCGACTGACGGTCAGGTTAAATCACCTGCCTGGTCACCGTTTATGTGATGCATAAAAATTATGTATGGCAAACAAATAAAGGAACAAATAGAGATGCAATTAAACAAAGTGTTTAAAGGGTTGATGTTAGCATTACCACTCGTTGCTGTTGCAGCATGTAGCTCAAACAAAAACGACGATCAAACTGATACAAACAATGTACCAGTTGTTGAACAAGGTCCTACTGCTGAAGAATTAGCACGTCAGCAATTAGAACAACTGAAACAACAAAACATCGTTTACTTCGGTTTTGACAAATATGACATTAGCTCAGACTACGCTAACCTGTTAGATGCACACGCAGCATTCCTGCGTTCAAATCCA
Organism: Proteus sp. PR00224; assembly: GCF_016238105.1. NCBI lineage: Bacteria > Pseudomonadati > Pseudomonadota > Gammaproteobacteria > Enterobacterales > Morganellaceae > Proteus > Proteus sp. PR00224. The sequence goes on from NZ_JAEHQU010000004.1 coordinate 119,869, forward strand.
TCAGTACGTATCACTGTAGAAGGTCATGCTGACGAACGCGGTACTCCAGAATACAACATCGCTCTGGGCGAACGTCGTGCAAACGCTGTGAAAATGTACCTGCAAGGTAAAGGCGTATCTGCTGATCAACTGTCAATCGTTTCTTACGGTAAAGAAAAACCAGCTGTACTGGGTCATGACGAAGCCGCTTATGCGAAAAACCGTCGTGCAGTACTGGATTACTAAGAGAACGGCATGAACAACAGTAACTTCAGACCTTTCTTGATGAGTCTGTTGTTACTGGTTGGCGTAGCGGCTCCTGTAGCCGCTATTGCCCAAGCGCCAATCAGTAATATCGGTTCAGGTTCGACCGATGAACGACTCGCCCAACTTGAGCGTTTTTCAAATGCTCACAGCCAGCTTTTGACCCAATTACAGCAACAACTCGCTGATTCTCAGCGTGATATTGATATGTTACGTGGTCAAATTCAGGAAAATCAATATCAGTTAAATCAAGTTGTTGAACGCCAACGCAACATCTATCAACAATTAGATAGCCTTGGTGGCGGAGCTTCAACATCAACAGAAGCCACTCAACCTGATAATACTGCTTCTTCAACACCTCCTGCGGCAACTAATTCAGGACAAGGTGATGAGAAGGCCGATTATAATGCAGCAATTGATATCGTATTGAATTCTAAAGATTACGATAAGGCAATTGTTGAATTAAACAACTTTATCAATAACTATCCGAAGTCTAGCTATCAATCAAATGCACAATTTTGGTTGGGTCAGATGTATTATCTAAAAGGTAATAAGGATCAGGCTGCAAGCACATTTGCTATTGTTGTTAAAAACTATCCAAAATCTCAAAAAGCAAGTGAAGCCTTTTATAAAATAGGTTTGATCATGCAAGAGAAAGGGCAAAAGGATAATGCTAAAGCTGTTTACCAACAAGTGATTAAGCAATATCCAAATAGCGCTGGCGCTAAATTAGCGCAAAAGCAGCTAGGAACACTCTAATTATTGACCCCGTAATGTAAAATGTTGCATTTTCGGGGTTAAATGATTGTTTTTTCAGCGGTTGAATGTTTTTTTGAAAAAAAACATTGCACAAAAACATTAAATCAGTATTATTACCCGCCGTTGCCACAGAGAATGTGGCGAGTTCGAAAAAGGGTCGTTAGCTCAGTCGGTAGAGCAGTTGACTTTTAATCAATTGGTCGGGCGTTCGAATCGCCCACGACCCACCATTTTCGAACATCAATCCGTTTTTATTGAAATGGGTCGTTAGCTCAGTCGGTAGAGCAGTTGACTTTTAATCAATTGGTCGGGCGTTCGAATCGCCCACGACCCACCATTTCAATCCCTTCTCCGTATATCTATCATTCCCTAAACAGAACAGTAAACAAACTCTTAGCTATTTTTCTATTTTTTGATAATGCAGTGCATTGTTTTATTAAACAATGAAGATAGTTTTCTCAAAATTGAAAAAACTACCTCGCTTTAATTAACAATCACATTGAAATCAGTAATGACAAACAATCGATGATGTAATCTGGGTGTATTCATTTTCAGTCAAAAATTCATTGTCAATTAGCCAATTACTGACAAGTTCTTGCGTTTTTATCGCAGTATCAATTGGGTGATTTAGCTGTTTTGAAGCATCAAGAAAAAATGCCATCATCACAGAAAGGGCGGCAGCGGCTTCATAAGGGGTACTCATTGCAAGTGTACTTTCTAATGAACGTAATGAATAAAACTTAGGTAGCCACTCTTTTAGGTTTTTTCCTTGATACCACACATCTTGTGTTGATGTTTGTAATGCAACTTGTTCAAGTAAGGCTATCAACCATTCACGCATATCATTCATGCGATAATTAGCAAACCAAAACTCATGGCGTAGAATGGCTACAGCGACTTGTGTGGCTTCAAACCAGAATTCTTGAGCATTACTGTAAGCTTCCTCTTTTGAAAGCATAGGAGGCGTTATAACGCTAATTTCAGGAAGCCCGTCACATAAACCTGTTTTATCAAGTAGGATTTGATATCCACGCTGGTAAACTGGGCTGAGCCCTTCACTTTTCATGTTAAAAATACGTTCAGGCTCTGCCATCATGATATCCATTTTGCGACCTTGAGCTAAAACATGTAAATAAATAGGCCAAAGCTTACCTTTAGGATCTTCACACTCTAATTGTAAGTTAACAAGGTCATCACCAAATTGTGATAACCAATGTCGGTTTTTTGCGAGTTCAGTCGCACCATGACCGATAAGCTCTATATCAATATCAGAATAACTGTCTATCTTTTTATTGCGGCCTAATGATCCTGTTAGTACTACAGCTTCAATTCTAGGATCAAGGAGGGCAAAAGATAGTATGTGATCGATTAAACGTGTTGTTGGCTCCATATTTCTCTCTAGTAAGTAAAACGTATAAAGTTATTTGTCGTTTTTATTGTTTAAAAAGTGAATCAGAATAATTTGTTTAGTATATAAAACATTTATTTGTTATTTTTATTAACTAGCAACATAATATTTAGTATCAAAAACACAGTACTATTATAAATATGAATTTATAATATATCTTTACTACTTTGCAAAGATGTCGCAATAACCCATATTTTCTTTGTTTTTTTCTATGATTAAGTCGGGGTTGTAAAATGGATGTCATGAGTTGGTTTAGTATTAATAATCTTTTAGTCAATATTCCGTTAGGAGAGGGAGGATATCCACTTTCATGGATTGAAGCTGTCGGTACTATTGCTGGACTATTGTGTATTTGGCTTGCCAGTCAGGAAAAAATTATTAACTATTTATTTGGACTGATTAATGTCACCTTATTTGCCATTATATTTTTCCAAATTCAGCTGTATGCAAGCTTATTACTTCAAATTTTCTTCTTCGCAGCCAATATTTATGGATGGTATGCATGGAGCAGAGTGAATGACTTTGAGCAAGCGGAGTTAAGAATACGTTGGTTAAAATCAAGTCATCGTCTCTTTTTAATTGTTGTTTCAATAGCTGCCATTGCCGCTCTTACTTTCAATATTGATACTGTATTTGGCTATTTAGCCGTTGTTGCTGTTGATATATTAAATGTCTTTGGTGCAAATTTAGCTACGCCAGTTCTTGAACCTGATGCATACCCATTCTGGGACTCAGCAATGACAGTGCTTTCTATTGTCGCGATGATCTTAATGACACGAAAACTAGTTGAAAATTGGCTAGTTTGGTCTGTTATTAACGTGATTAGTATTGTTATATTCTACAAACAAGGTGTTTATGCAATGTCTGTTGAATATATCATCTTACTGGCTATCGCGATTAATGGTTCTCGCTTGTGGATCAAAACAGCAAAACGCTCTAGCAGAAATAATTATCTCTCCTAATAAAAAAGGCTGGTAGAGTTATCTTTCTCTCCAGCCTTACTATTCATTGTTTTTATTCTTATTATTAACGCAATTTTGAATCATTATTTTGCTTAAATGCGCTATTTCCCTTTATGTTGAAATTTTTAGAAAGGTGACTATAGGTGCTTTAGATTGAAAGGGTGTTTACAGATAGAAAACGAATGGTTAGATTGGAAAAGCAATAATAACATTGACTAGATAACATAGAGTGGATACACGGGAATGAATTATCAAAATGATGACCTTAAAATAACACAAATTAATGAACTCTTACCGCCAGTGGCTTTATTGGAAAAGTTTCCAGCGACTGATAATGCGGCTTTTACAGTTCGTCATGCCCGTGAAGCTATTCATCAAATCCTAGCTGGAAAAGATGATCGTCTATTAGTAGTAATTGGACCTTGTTCTATTCATGATCCGAAAGCTGCGCTGGAGTATGCACAACGTTTAAGTCTTATTAGAGAAGAGCTTAAAGACAAACTTGAAATTGTAATGCGTGTTTATTTTGAAAAACCACGCACAACTGTAGGTTGGAAAGGTTTAATCAACGATCCTCATATGGATCATACTTTTGATATTAATGAAGGCTTACGCATTGCTCGTAATCTTTTATTAACGATTAATGATAGTGGCTTGCCAACGGCTGGCGAGTTCTTAGATATGATAACGCCGCAATACGTTGCTGATTTAATGAGTTGGGGCGCAATTGGCGCTCGTACTACAGAATCACAAGTTCATCGTGAGCTTTCATCTGGCTTATCTTGCCCTGTTGGTTTTAAAAATGGTACAGATGGCACCATTAAAGTGGCGATTGATGCGATTAATGCTGCGGGATCGCCACACTGTTTTCTTTCTGTAACCAAATGGGGACATTCTGCCATTGTGCGCACAGCAGGTAATGGTGATTGCCATATTATTTTACGTGGTGGCAAAGAGCCGAATTACAGTGCTGAACATGTTGCCGCTGTAAAAGAAGGGCTTAAAAAAGCCGGTTTACCACAAAACGTCATGGTAGATTTCAGTCACGCAAATAGTTGCAAGAAATTTGAGAAACAAATGGAAGTTGGTGCTGATATTTGCCAACAAATTAGCGCGGGTGAAAAAGCATTAATTGGCGTTATGATCGAAAGTCATTTAGTGGAAGGTAGCCAATCATTAGAAAGCGGTGAGCCTTTAGTTTATGGCAAAAGCATCACGGATGCATGTATTGGTTGGGATGACACCGAAACGCTATTACGCCAATTAGCAGATGCGGTTGTGGCTCGTCGTAATAAAGCGTAATAATTAAATTTAGAGTATAAAAAATGCCACTTTTACGTGGCATTTTTTTATGTAACTCAAAATAAAATTATTTTGCTTTACCTTGGTTAGCAACAGCGGCTGCTTTTGCTGCGATTTCGTCAGCATTACCTAAGTAGTAACGTTTGATTGGTTTCATGTTTTCATCAAATTCGTAAACTAAAGGTACAGCTGTTGGGATATTCAGCTCAAGAATTTCATCTTCGCTCATGTTGTCTAGGTATTTAACCAGAGCACGCAGTGAGTTACCGTGAGCTGCGATGATAACTTTCTCACCAGAAGCAACACGCGGTTTGATAACTTCTTCCCAGTATGGTGTTACACGGTCGATAGTTAATGCTAGGCTTTCAGTTAATGGCAGTTCTGCCGCAGTTAAAGATGCATAACGTGGATCTTTACCTGGGAAACGTTCATCATCTTTAGTTAATTCTGGTGGAGTGATAGCAAAACCACGACGCCATTGTTTAACTTGCTCGTCACCGTATTTTTCAGCGGTTTCAGCTTTGTTTAAGCCTTGCAGAGCGCCGTAATGACGTTCGTTTAATTTCCAGCTTTTTTCAACTGGCAGCCATTGTTGATCAACTTGATCAAGAATGTTCCACAGGGTGTGAATTGCGCGTTTCAGAACAGAAGTATATGCATAGTCAAAAGCAAAACCTTCAGCTTTCAGCAGTTTACCTGCTTCTTGCGCTTCATTACGGCCTTTTTCGGACAACTCAACGTCAGTCCAGCCTGTAAAACGGTTTTCTTTGTTCCATACACTTTCACCGTGTCGAACTAGCACAAGCTTAGTTACTGCCATAGTTTAGACTCCTATAATTACTTTCTTAATATAAGTTTAAAATTAGCACTTCAATCATTATATGGATCATCGACAAGAACGCCAAACATAAGTGACAAAACAAGGGGGATTAAGTCAAAAATGTCGTTTGTTCGATGAATTATTGCACAGTTGTCACACCTTTTGCTTAATCGTTCAAGCTATTAATCTAGCGGGATCGGAGTAAAAAAACAAAATATCCGTTTTGTATAAAAAATAGACGAAGATTGCGTCCATAAAACCGACACATTTTTTATTTATTATTGTTCAAATAATATGCAAAAAATGTCGATTTAAATAAAAAATTCAGACCTAATTTTAGCGTTAATTTCTAAAATCATTGCCCTGATTATGACAGTAAAAATCCATATTTAACAAATTTCTTGCTGATAGCGATAAATTTCGCCGTCTTTAATAAAAGTCAATCGATGAGTAATACATAATGGTGCGTCTTCTTGATGGTGACTCACAAATAAAAGCTGTGTATTACTATGGCTTATCATGATATCAATAAAACGCTGTACTAAGAGTCGATTCGTTGTATCTAATCCTTGCAGTGGTTCATCTAGAATAAGCAAAGTAGGGTGCTTAACTAACGCTCTAACAATTAACACTAAACGTTGTTGTCCCCAAGATAAGGAATGAAATGGATTATTGGCATGGGCTGTTAAACCAATCAATGCTAACCATTCATCAGCGAGTTTAAGCTGTTTATCTGTCATAGCCTGATAAATACCAATGGAGTCATGAAAACCTGAAATAATGACATTTTTTACACTTGAAGAGACGCGATAGCTTTGGTGTAAGGCATTACTGACATAACCGATATGGCGTTTAATTTCCCATACTGTTTCGCCACTTCCTCTTTTACGGCCAAATAACGTTAAGTCATTACTGTAACCTTGAGGGTGATCGCCTGTAATCAAACTTAGCAATGTCGATTTGCCTGCGCCATTAGGGCCTAAGATTTGCCAATGTTGTTGCGGTTTTACTTCCCAAGTTAAATGATAAAGTACAGGTTTGTCGTTATAACTCACTACACCATTTTTTAAAATGATTGGGGAAAGTGTGGGAGATAATTGTGGGATTGCATCTGGCGAGTCTTGTTCAGGTAATGTGAAGCTTTTAAGTGTTTCACTGTGAGATAATTGTGCGATCACTGAATCAGATAAAATCGACTCCTTTTCACCTTTAGCCACTAATTCGCAATGAATAAGTAAACCTGCATGTTGAATAAAATCAGGAATATCATTAAAACGATTTAAAATGAGTACAATCGTCAGATTTTGTTGATGTAATAGTATGAGTAATTCATTTAGTGCACGACGAGAATCAATATCTAGACCATCAAAAGGCTCATCTAAGATTAATAGATCAGGTTCATTCATTAACAGTTGAATAAGCAGTATTTTGCGAGATTCACCAGTAGAAAGATATTTAAAACGTCTTGATAATAAGTATTCAACACCAAATTGTTTTGCTAATAAAAGACACTTATCATTATCTTTTACCTGCATTTGGATAACTTGAGCAACCGTTAAACCTGTGTCGTCTTCACCTTCACTAAGTAAATCTGTGTTATTGCGACGCCACTCTTCTTCGATTATTTTTTGTAATTTTTCAAAAGAGAGGCTTATCGGACGAGTAAAGGTATTAATGAACTCACCTGATAGCAAGACACTTTCTTGACATAATGCGTTTGCTAATGTGCTTTTCCCACTTCCATTACTGCCTACAAATGCCCAACTATCACCTTCATTAATTGTTAAATCATTAATTTGCAAACAGAGTGTATCGCTTAATCGAAATTGTGTTTTTTTGAGTTGCAAGTATTTCATTATTTTTATCCGTCGCTTTTTAGAGCAAGTAGAGTACTTACCAATATCGGGTTAACTAATAATTGTCAATATTTGCTGAATTATTCTTAGGCAAAAAAAGCTTAAGTGTCTTTTAAAAAATGATAACTATTTAGTCAGAAATTTTATGCAATCATATAAAAAATAACTCAAGGATGATTTTTATATGCATAAGTTTAAAAATAAAAAGATTAAACTATTATTATTTCTATTGCTAATATTAGTAAGTAAAATGAGTTTTCCCAATATTAATAATAATGGTGTTGATAAAAATAATTGTTTTTTGATTAATGAAATAAAAATAGAAAATGCTGAGTTATTAAGTGGCAAAAAGCAGAATAAACTAACATCAAAATATCTACATCGATGTTTAACAGTAAATGATATACAGAGTATTGTTAGTGTTATAACAAATGAATATATTAAAAAAGGTTATATCACTTCACAAGCATTTATTTCTCATCAAGATCTCACTAATAGTAAACTTACAATTAAAGTGATAGAGGGAAAAATAAAAGATATTTTTATTGATAATATTTCTTCTCGATTAGTCAATATTATCTTTCCATCGTACAAAGAAAAAAGACTTAATTTACGTGATTTAGAGCATGGGCTTGAACAGCTTAATCGATTAGCAACAGCACAATATACACTAGATATTAAACCTAGCGATAGTGTGGGAGATTCTTCTATTTTTATTGTTCAAAACAATAAAAAATTGCCTTTTAAAAATCAATTAACCTTTGATAATTCAGGTACTAAAACAACAGGTAAAACTCTATTAGCCAATACCACAACAATAGATTCGTTATTTGGATTAGGCGAACAATGGAGTTTCTCACTGAGTACAAATACAGATTTATCTCGTTCGCACTATTCTCGCTCTTATTCTGCAAGTGTGAATATTCCTTATGGATACTGGTTTTATCAGTATCAATTATCTCATAGTCAATCCTCTTATCCTTTCCTCAGTCATAATGTTCAACACGCTTATAAAAACAAAAATAGAGATCAGCAATTTGATATTAGTCGTTTAGTCTATCGTGATAATAAGCAGCGAATAATATTAAAGAGTTCGCTGAAATATAAAAAAGTAAGGACACAATTAGCACAACAAAAACTACGAATAAATAGCCCCACATTAACCTCTTTATCATTTAGTCCTCAATATAGTTTAACTCTCAAACGAGGATATTTAACGATTAATCCAATGGTAGAAATGGGGCTTTCTTTTTTTGGTGCATCACCTGATTATATTGCTGAAAACTCACCTCGTAGTCATTACCGAAAACTAAGCATAAATTTAAGCTATCAACATTTATTTCTTAACAAATTTTCTTATATTACGTCATTTTATGGGCAATATACGCCAGATAATCTTTATAGTATAGAACGAGTAACAATTGATGGAATAAAAGCAGTCCGTGGATATAAAGAAACAAACCTGAATGCAAATAATGGTTTTTATTGGCGTAATGAAATAAACACACCACAGATAAATTATTTTTTAGGTGATGTTAATTTTATTTTTGCACTTGATTATGGTGTTGCTTATTCAGATAAATATGAAACAAAGAAGAATAAAATAATAGGAAGCGCAATAGGTGTTTCTTTTTATCATTCCATTTTCTTTTCTCAGATATTAATGAATAAACCGTTAATTTACCCAAAATCACTAAAACCAGAACACTGGTCATTATTTTGGTCTATTTCTTTGGCTATTTAAAATTTGGAGTTTTTATGGACGAAAAGGATATCTCTCGAAAACAGTGTTTAATTAGTTATAGCATTATTTATTTAACCGCTATTTACCCATTACATCCCGCTTGGAGTTCTATAATTACTCCATCCGATAAAATAATAAAAATAAGTCAGCAAAATACAGTTCCTATTATTAATATTGCAACACCTAATGATATTGGTGTTTCTCATAATCAATTTCATTCTTTTAATGTTGGTAAACAAGGTGTTGTACTTAATAATGCAACAATTCCTGTTAATACACAATTAGCTAAACAAGTAAATCCCAATGCTAATTTAAAAAGTAATGCAGCGCATTTAATTATTAATGAAGTAGTAGGAAATGGATATTCACAGTTATTAGGTAAATTAGAAGTTGCAGGTGAACAGGCGAAAGTGGTTATTGCAAATCCGAATGGTATTACGTGTGATGGTTGTTCGTTTATTAATACCCCTGCAATTACGCTTACGACAGGAAAACCTCAATTTAGCCCTCAAGGTGCCTATTCAGCAATAGAAGTAAAAAAAGGCAGTGTTGTTATTGGTAAACAAGGTATGAATACCGAGCTGCAAAATTATGCTGATATTATTAGTCGTAGTATTGAATTAAATGGAAAAATAAACGCTAAAAATCTTTCTTTAATGCAAGGAAATAACCGTATTGATTTTGAAAAAGGAACGGTAAATAGCCTTAATGAAGAAGGTATAAAACCAACAATATCTATTGATACAAAAGCACTGGGGGGAATGTATGCCAATCAAATACGCCTAGTCAGCACAGAAAAGGGCGTTGGTGTTAATTTAAGTGATATTCAGACAACTCAAAACAGTATGAATTTAACTGTTGATGGAAAAATTACCTTTAATGGCAATATTCAATCTGAACAAGATATTAATGTTAGCAGTAAAGAACTACAAATTAACAGTAATGCAAAGTTAAAAGCAAAAAGGGATATAACTTTAGCAACTCATGCGCTAACTAATCATAGTGAAATTATCTCAGAAAAAGATATGCGTTTATTTGCAGATAAACTCACTAATAAAGGCGAAAAAGCACTTATTCAAGCAAAAGATAATTTATGGATACAAAAAAATGCACAGGGTGATCCTAGTAGTTTAATTGAAAATCAATCCGCCACGATAAAAACAGAAAAGGGTGATTTGATTATTCGGACAAAGAAGTTGGTTAATGAATCTATTACACCTTTATTTAAAGAGATAAAACAAGAGCCTGATTCTAAAAAATTTTACAGTGTTAGAAATCAATTTATTCCACCTTATCCTAGTAGCGGTTTTTTTCAGGGTAATTATGAAGCATATATTATTGCTTACATACCCGAGTTAATAGATGAAAGAAACAAGAAATGGTTTGGTATGGTAAATTTAAATGATGATTATGGTATAAATAGTGAGAGGAAAAAAATAGATTTAATTTCAAGTTATATTGCTTCTAAAATTATCTCTGGTAATAATTTATATATTCAATCCAATAGTATCTCAAATCATCAATCATATATTTTTGAAAATAATAATTCAATTTTAACTGGGAGAGATGCTTATTTTTTAGATTATTCAATAGGGCAATTAGATAAATGGGTGATATATAAAAATAGAGGCGTTTTTCCGGAAATAAATCCACTTTTTGAAATCCCCAATAATCAGGTTGAAAAATCGAAATATAGAAAAGAATATGAATATATACCATATGTTTCCACTGATATTTGTAGTTATGATTTTAAATTTGAAAATAATAATGAACATATCATGGCGAAAGGAAATTTAACTTTAGATTTTAAAAACTCTATAAATATAGAAACTAAAGTACCATTTAAATATTCTAAAATAAAAAGGCTAATAAACAAATTACACTCGGGATATAATATTTTAGCTAGTAATATACTGATTAATTCTGATTCTATTAATATATCATCAAATATAAAATCAAATAATGATCTATCTATTATCTCTAATGATGATATTACAATAAAAGATGCGCAACTCTCATCTGAACATTCGTTAAGTTTAATTTCAAATAAAAATATAGAACTGAATCAAGTAGATTTAACAGCAAAAGATAGTGTTGTTCTTGCCAAAAATGGAAACATTTATTATACATTAAACCCTATTTCTGCATTTAATGAAAATAATATTTTAACTTCCCCTATTATTAATGTTCCTAATTCTATCTTATTTCAGTCGGGAGGAAATATTACTTTTAATAATATTGAGGTTAATAATGCTAACTCTTTCAATTTAATTTCATCTGGTGATATAAAAATTCAGAGGAATGAATCAGAGTTTTTTAAGATATTACCTTATTTCCATTTATATACTCAAGAACCTGCATTATCAAAAACGGAAAGCTGGAAAATGCGAGGTGATATTACATTCACTTTCGGTAAAGATATTATTAGTCAAGGAATAAAATATAATAGTAATAAAGCCATAACCTTTAATGCCGGACAGGATATTTTTCTTTCCTCTAAATCAATAAAAGATGCCGATCCTTTCTTTAGTGATATTCATTATCCTCAATTACAATCTAAATTATTTTCAGACAATAACCTTATTTTAAACGCCGCTCGTGATATTGATTTAACTTCAACCATATTAAATTCAAAAGATAAAGTCATTGTATTAGCCGGTAGAAATATAAAGCTGGGTGCAAACGCTTATTCTGCTATCAAAGATCCCCATGAAGATGCTCAAGATATTCAGTATGCCACAGCAATGATAACTGGCAATAAAGGCATTTCTATTGCGTCATCAGGTACATTAATCACAGAAGGAAGTTCATTTAAATCAGAGGGTGATGTCACTATTTCAAGTGGTGACAATATTCAATTGGGATCAGTAATAACGCATTTTCGTAAAGAGTCGGGTTCTGACTTAGAAGAACTTCGTAAACAAGTCAGTACTGAAATTAATAGTGGTAATAATCTAACATTATTATCTGAAGGCAGTATTTTATTTCAGGCATCAAAATTAACTGCAAATAAAGAGATGGATATCGCCGCTAAAGGAGGATTCCTTTACGCGCAAGCGATGGAAGAATCGAGTTACTACAAAGAAGAAAAGAAAAAATGTAATTGGCGGACTTTGTGTGTTACTAAAAAGAAATATACGAAAACATTTTATGACACCAATAATAAAGTTACCGAGTTTATTGCTAATAGCAATATTAATTTATTTGCTAAAGATGATATCACTTTAGAAGCTACTAAAATTGATACAGAAAAAAATGCCAAGTTAACGAGTAAAACAGGAAAAGTTAATTTTAAAGCAGTAAAAAACACGGCCTTTAAACAAGTTATTACCAATTCAAAAGATATTTATATTACTCAGCGTGATCAGGGATATACCAAAGGAACATGGGTATTACCTGAACTCTATATTGGCGGAAAGCTTACTATTGATGCGCCTAAAGGCATATCTGCGGATATTAAAGCTAAGAAAAAAGAATCACTAGAACAAGCATTAACCGTTTTAAGTAATACACCAGAATATGCTTGGCTTAAAGATCTCCAACGTCAGGAAAATATTAATTGGAATTTAGTTAAAGACACTTATTCCAATTGGGATGATAAAACTCAGCAATTAAATCCTGTTGTCGGTGCCGTTATTGCCATCGCAGTAGGGGTTGCAACTTACGGTACTGCAACGGCGGCAACCATTGGTGGAATGGCAAGTGAAGCAACTATTGCGGCAGGTGCATCAGCCAGTGTGGCTTCAACGGCATCGGTTGCGGCACAAGCGGGTTTTGCCTCTTTAGTATCTCAAGCTGCGGTCTCTTTAGCTGAGAACAAAGGCAGTATTTATAAAACTATTGAATCCCTCGGCCGTAGTGATACCGCTAAATCTATTGTTACAAGCATGGTGGTGGCAGGGGCATTGCAAGGTCTTGACCAATTTATGGGGTGGGATCAGGCAATCCAAGGAGGAACCTTACCTTCAACAGGTAAGTTACTGCTTACTGATAACGCAACATGGAATCAAGTTGCACAGCGTGTCGCCTCGCATTCAGTTGTTAGCTCAACACTGGGTACTGCCATTCAAGGCGGTAGTTTTATTGATAATTTTAAAACCGCGCTATTAAGCAATATTGGTAGTCAATTCCATGCAGAAGGTGCCAACCTAATTGGTGATAACGGTGCGGTATTAGGGCATGCAGGAAAGGTGTTAAGTCATGCAACATTATCTGGTTTATCTGCCCAAATTAGTGGAGGAAATGTTAAAGGTGCAATTGTCGGCAGTTTAGCTGCTGAAATTGCGGCTATTTCGTTGGGTGATAATACTATTAAGGCTGAGGAGTGGCAGAAAAAATCAGAATCACAAGCTCAATTTGTTAGATTATTTGGTGGCATTGCAGGTGGAATTTTTACTGGTGAGCCAGGTGGTGTATATAGTGGCGCTAGAGGGGCTGAAAATAGTTTCCGTTACAATTATCTCTCTCATCATCAGCAAAAATTAATGGAGAAAGAATTATCTGCTGAAACTAATTATTTTAAAAAGACAGCAATTTATCTTAAATGGCTATCAGCAGATATAGGACAAGATACAGGGTTTAATGCAGGCCTTGTAGCAGGTATACCAACAGGATTGTATGAAACGATTGAAGGGCTCGCTTCTCTTGCTACAAATCCATTAGAAACATACCAAGCTATCAAAGCGGTTATTCAAAGTGATAATGCTTTCGATACATTAACTCAAGCGGTTAAGCAATCGTATATCGAGCGTATTGAAAAACTGGAAGCAGAATATCAAAAAGCAGGTGTATCTGGTTCATTTAATGCGGGTGTTGAAAGTGGAAAACTCATTTTTGATCTCGTAGGCTTATTTGCTGGTGGTGCTGGAGTTGCGAAAGGAAGTTCTCAGCTTATAGCTAAGACATCAGCTAAGATTACCACAAGAAATAAATTGGTTTCTTCTATAAAAAGTGGACAAGTAGGATTAAGTGATCCTGATGCAGTTGATTTAATAAAAGCTGATATGCTTAAAAACTTTTATAGCTACAAAGCTCCATCAGGTATTATTGCGGGTTATATAGATAAAAAGGGTGTTTATTATGTAACGGAAGGTAACCATAGGATGGTTGCTGCAGTGGAAATATATAATGAAATAGGAGAAATAAAATATATTAATCAATTGTTAGATAATGGAAGCTGGACTAAAATAGACAATCCTATAGTTGATTCAAAGCCATTACCTGTAAGAAAAATAAAGTGAGAATATATGACTAAAAATGAAATATACATAGATATGATGTATTGGATTTTGCCCCAATTAAGAAATATTCAGTCTAGAGGAATGATAGCAAAAGCAAAAGATAAATCTTGTTATTACGAATTACAGTTAATTCATAATTTACCCAAAAAAATACTTAATCAAGATTTTGATGAAAGTGATATTTCATTTTTAAATTTTCAAGCTAAAACATATACTGAAAAATGCAGTTCAAAAATAAGTATATTATATGATGGTAATATCAAGTATATTAAAATGTTATTTAACTTGGTCCCTAATGAATTACGTCATCAATTACGATGGGATGGACCTATTAATTAAAATAAGGATATATGGCTTTATCTCTAATTTCAGAATGGGTACCAGGTTCATCTTACACATATGCGTGGGTTGCCATGGATAATCAAAGGTATTTAGCAAAAATGTATAATAACAATAGTGGGTGGTTACCTAAAGTACTATTATCGATACCTGATATTAAATTATATTTGGATGACTTATCTGAATATATTGATGGTGAATCAGAAAAATACAACAATAAAATAAATAAGAATGCTAACTATATTGTTGATTTATATTCAAGTTATACTTATAGAAAATATGGTAAATCAAAAATAATAAAAAAATTTGATTTTGAATTGAAAAATGGGATGGGAATCATTCTGATGCGGGAATAGGGGCTAAAATGGGAATGTTTTATTTTGAAGCATTAGAGGGGCAATCTATAGGAGAAGATTATCCCATTGGCTATGAGGGTGAAACAAAAATGGGTGACTATTTTCGTTTTATTGTTCCAACTATTTATGCAACGATAGAAGATATTCCTGAAGAGTTAAGAAAATATATTGTAGTCTCTGATAGTCTTGATTTTACCAAAGATAGATTGCTCGATAACAATAAAATTAGCGATTATTTTACTCGTATGTATTCAGAGTAAATAAACTAGCTACTCATTTTTAATAGAAATATTAATCAAGCCAAAACCATTGCTTAATATTATTTTAAAAATAATAATTAGGTGGTAGTTCTTATTTAAAAACACTTAAATGGATAAATATTATGGAGAAAGAAAGAGAAGCGCTGAGATTTTACCAAGTGATGTTAAATCAAAAACTCTAGAATTAGGTGTTCCTGCAAGAACAACCAAACAACAATGAGATGCTATTAATAATTTTATTAAAAATGCATCTTCAAAAAATATTAAGGTTAATATTACAATAGTTGAGGAGTAAATAGTGTCTATATCAAAAAAAATAACTTAAGAGCAAGTATCTATTTTAATAATGATTATTATATTATAATAACTCTTTCAAAAAGCGGTATTTATTTGATGGATTTTAAAAAAGGTTATAAGGTTTTATCCAAAGATCCATTTGATGCAGATTTGGGTTTCTTTACAAGAAATGCATTAATCCAAAGCGAAATATTAGATGCTAATTCATCTGAATATCATGAAATGCGTAATAACGATGGATTATATTCTGAATGGATAAAAAAAATAATTAAAGAATGTGATTATAAAAATAAAACGACACTATTCAAAAACATGAACTTATGTAATGTGAATGTGACTGATGGTATTATATCTATTATTCCTTATGATCACTTACGATTGGATCATTGGATTGGTAAAAGTATACCTAACAATGCAATTATTACATTAAAAAGCAATTGCAGTGACGAGGTTTTAGGTGCCTCAATAAAAGAAGCTTTTACACGTTGTATTAGTCGTAAAGTTTAAATACTTTATTTCTACTGAGACTACTAAATAATTATTCTAATAAATAGAACTAATTAGTATTAACAATATATAGTGATTTTCTACCATATTAACTATAAAAAACAATCAATCAGTAAAGGAATATATATGTATAGCTTACGTTTTTTTATTATTTTATTTTTATTTCTACCTTATTTGTTATTTTCTTTTGTCTATGCAACGAATAAGCCTTCATTGATAAATAGTAAAATTAATCCATTATCTATAATTAGGATCCATGATCGTGTGAATTACATGGTGTCATTAACGGATAATAATGGAGAAACGGTTCAGCATTGGCATTCTGTTGATTGTAAGCAGAACAAAGCTCAGCTTTTATATAAGGATGTATTGAATGAAGAAGGGCTAACCAAAGCTCGCTATTACGGTAATAATTATCTTCGTTATGCACCAGCTCAAGACAATAAGCTGATGACAACAGAAGATATCCGCATGGTTTGTCAATTTCCAATAAAAGAATCGCGATGGGAAAGATTATCTGACACGTCTATCGGCGGTATGACTAACCTTGTTGATACTAATAGTATTCAGCATATTGGTGACATCTTATCAGTGCGCACAGGATATGATTTTGCAGAAACCATCTGGGAACCACCTTATGATGCACCTCTTGAGCTAAAGATTGAGCACTATTTATATAATTGTAAAACTCATCAGGGCGACGCTGTAGTTGCAATGAACCTAGATCGTGAGGGGTACATTACTGATTCGCTGATCACTGATGATATTATTCGTCGTAAAAATAGTTTCAAAATAGATCTTCAAATGAGACAACTTTTCAATCAATTATGTCAGTTACCAGAAGGAAAAACGTTCACTGCTGAGGGACACTTTGTACCTGCTATTAATAAGCCTGTATCAACATTGATGGGGCCAACAATGCCCAATTTAAGTAATAATAATCCGCAATGGCTTAATAAATATCCACTTTCTACAGGAATTAATAATCAAACTCAATCATTGATAAAACCATGGGCACTTCCTCGCTTTAAACAGATCCGTTATACCATAGTAAGCGAATACGGTAAGGTCAATGTACAGTTGGATGCCCAATCGGATGGTTATATACGTAATCTAGAAGATTATGGTATCTGGACAGTACAACGTTTAATGTTGGCTAATCAGTTACAATTAAAGTTTGTTATGTCTATCAGTCACGATATTTCACTACTCCGTAAGTTGCAGACAGATCTGCAATTTCCATTAGTCGTTGGCCAACAATATCAAGCACAGTGGGAAAGTATTGATTCTAAAAAAGAAGTAATAACTTCATCAATACGTTGTAATGTGTTAAGCGAAGGAGATGCAGGTAGTATAGCATCTGAGTTTAGTGGAAAATATCTGTTAGTTCAGTGTGATGAAACTCATGAAGGACAACAGAAAATCAGTAGCAAACAAGCTTGGTTGCAAGATTTTAACGTTTTTGTTCCAGTTACCATGCAAGTAGGTGATAGACTAGAAAGTTCAGTAAAACTGGAAAATATTAATGTAATACGTTAATCAGAAGTTTATTAGAATAAATTTGATTTATGTAAATATTATTTCCAATTAAAAACCATCACTTAATATTATTTCTAAAATAATAACTAAGTAATGGTTTTATTTTTTTATTGAAAAGCAACCATGCTAATAATTAACACAGTGTGGCGACAATCACCTGATCGGCATTAAATAAAGCCGTTACGCTGTCATTAATATGCAATTTTTGCTCTTTAACATGCTGATTAGAACAGGTGGCACACACTTCTTGCCCACCTTCTAATGTCACCACTAATTCGCTGTTTTCACTACCCGTCTCAATTTGAGTGAGTGTGCCTGAAAGGGCATTATCATATTGTTGCGCTAAGGATGAGCCTTTTTCAATATTAACCCATGGCGCTTTAATTAAGATCAGTACTTCTTTGCCTTTTTTCAGGCCTAAGCGATCTGCACTTTTTTCTGTTAAGGCAGCACGAATAGTCGTTTTTCTATCTGCAAGTTGCACATTAACATGCTGTTGAACTTGAAGATTATCACGCTCAATAATCGTGCCGAAAAACTGGTTTCTGGCACTCGTTTGTAATGAAAAGCGAGAAATCGCCGCTAAAAGGCTATCAAGAGGGAGTGAATCGTCTTTCAATACATCAAAGGCTTTTTGCTGAATTTGACCTAGCAGATCGTAAAGTTGTAGTAAGCGCTCACAATAATGAGTAAGAGTTGCACCACCACCGCCTTTGCCACCTGTTGCTCTATCAACGAGAAGTTCGTCTGCGAGTTGATTCATTTCATTAATGGCATCCCAAGCACTTTTATAGCTAATGCCTGCCATTTTTGCCCCTTGACTAATTGAACCCGTCGCTTTGATCTGTTTTAACAGCGCAACACGGCGAGGATCGGCAAAGAGCTTATCTTGAAGTTTTAGTGTTAATAATATTTCTGCTTGCATAATGATAGGCTTCTTCTTTTTTGTGTGTTTATCGCATTTTTTGTACCGACACAAAGCGATAATTCTCTAGAATATATACAACTATAGCGTTATTATTCGTTATTCGTGAAGAAATGCCAACTCTGGCTTTCCGAATATACCATGATAAAGAGGTTATCATGCTTGAATTATTGAAAAGTTTAGGGTTTGCTCTCTTGATGGTACCCGTTGTAATGGTACTCATTATGGGCATCATTTATGGTTTGGGTGAAGTGTTTAACCTGATTTCACCAAGTCAGCCAAAAGCAGACAAAAAATCATAAAATCTCCCTCCCTGATTTAGAACAGCCCTCTAATTTTTTAGAGGGCTGTTTTTTTATTCGCCATACTCGTCATACTTCAAGCCACAGCGGTGTTGACTACACTCATTCGCACTAGTCACATACTTATGTATGCTCCTAGTGACTCATTCATTTTTCGCCTAGCTGTGACTTAAATTATTTAGAGTATATAACCTTTTCTCTATTTGTTTTTTTATCCTTATTTTTATGGTTATATTTATTGATATATAACTAGTTTCTAACATCTAATTCTTTCATTTTACGCTGTATCTTGGTATATACAGCGGGGTCATCCTTTAATTTAAGTGGAATTAGAACATGAAAAAATTATCAGGTAAGTTACTTGCTGGTGCGGTTATCTCTTTTGCTTTAGTGAGTCAAAGTTTTGCATCGGAAAAAGTAACGGTATTTGCGGCCGCTTCTCTTACCAATGCTCTTAATGAAATTTCGGCACAATATAAGCAAGAAAAGCAAACTGAAGTTGTTGCATCTTATGCATCTTCTTCAACACTAGCTCGCCAAATTGAACAGGGCGCACCTGCAAATCTGTTTATTTCAGCAGATCAGCAGTGGATGGACTATGTCATTGATAAAAATTTAATGGTTGCAGATTCACGTCATACATTATTAGGTAATGATTTAGTACTCATTGCCCCTAAAGATAGTCAATTAAATGACGTTGTTATTAATAAGGAAACCAAATGGAAATCCTTACTTAATGGCGGAAAATTAGCTGTTGGCGATCCGGATCATGTGCCTGTTGGTATCTATGCTAAAGAATCATTAGAATATTTAGGTGCATGGGATACAGTAAGCCCAGAAATGGCTCGTACTAATAACGTGCGTAGCGGTATGGCGCTAGTTGAACGTGATGAAGCACCATTAGGTATCGTATACGGTTCTGATGCGGTTGCGAGTGATAAAGTGAAAGTGGTTGGCGTATTCCCAGCTGATAGCCACAAACCTGTTGAGTATCCAATGGCAGTTGTAAAGGGTCAGGACAATAAAGCAGTTCGTGATTTTTATGACTATCTGAAAACACCTCAAGCCGCAGAAATCTTTAAGAAATACGGCTTTAGCCCACTGTAGGAATTATACTTTTGGAGATGTTAAGTGAATACGAATGGCAAGCCATCATACTAAGCCTTAAGGTATCGACTGTTGCAGTTATAATCAGTCTACCTTTTGGTATTTTTATGGCTTGGCTTTTAGTTAGGGTACGTTTTCCTGGTAAATCATTGCTTGATAGCATTATTCATTTACCTTTAGTTCTGCCACCTGTTGTGGTCGGTTATCTTTTACTGATCAGTATGGGGAGACGTGGATTTATTGGTGAATGGTTGTATAACTGGTTTGGTTTTAGCTTTACCTTTAGTTGGCGAGGCGCAGCACTTGCATCCGCAGTAGTTGCATTTCCACTGATGGTAAGGGCAATTAGACTAGCATTAGAAGCTGTCGATCAACGCATGGAGCAAGCTGCAAGAACCTTAGGGGCTTCGCCGTTGCGAGTCTTTTTTACCATAACGTTACCTTTGTCTATGCCAGGGATCATCGCAGGAATTGTGTTGGCATTTGCGCGCTCATTGGGAGAATTTGGCGCAACAATCACTTTCGTTTCCAATATTCCAGGGGAAACAAGAACCATTCCTCTGGCAATGTATACCTTGATTGAAACACCAGGTGCGGAAATGGATGCCGCCCGTTTATGTGTGATTGCAATTATTTTGGCGCTCGTCTCTTTAATGGCTTCAGAGTGGCTAACTCGTTGGGGTCGTAAAAGATTGGGGGGCGTATGCTAGAGATGAATTTTAAACAGGCGCTAGGATCACTGCGTCTGGAAGTAAATACTGAACTGCCAACAGAAAGTATTACGGCAGTTTTTGGTTTATCTGGTGCGGGTAAAACTTCACTGATTAATGTGATTGGCGGGTTAACCAAACCAGATTCAGGGCGGATTGTATTAAATAATCACACACTGGTTGATACTGAAAAGAAAATTTATCTGCCACCTGAAAAACGTAAAGTGGGTTATGTATTCCAAGATGCACGGCTGTTTCCTCATTACACAGTGAGAGGAAATCTGCTTTACGGTATGTCACCGACAATGAAAGTGCAGTTTGATCGCATTATTTACTTATTAGGCATCGAACATTTACTTTCGCGTTTTCCTATCACCTTATCAGGCGGTGAAAAGCAACGTGTTGCTATTGGACGAGCGTTGCTGACAGCTCCTGATATTATGCTAATGGATGAACCTTTAGCATCGCTTGATTTACCGCGTAAACGTGAGTTACTGCCGTATTTAGAAAAGCTCTCTCAAGATGTACAAATTCCTATTTTGTATGTGAGCCATAGCCTTGATGAAATTATTCGACTTGCAGATAATGTTATTGTGATGGATGCAGGAAAAATTAAGGCGACAGGTAAGCTAGAAGATGTATGGGCAAGTAGTGCATTACGTCCTTGGTTACAAAAAGAGACGTTAAGTAGCATCGCCAATGTCATGGTGGTAGAACACCATAGCCATTACGATATGACGGCAACGGCTTTTGGTAATCAAGTGCTGTGGTTGCCTCAAATAGAGGCGAAAATCGGTCGTGATGTGCGTGTGCGTATTGATGCTTCTGATGTATCACTGACTACCACTCGTCCTTCAAATAGTAGTATTCGTAATATTTTGCATATGAAAGTGGTTGAAACCATAACGAATGATGGTCAAGTTGATGTAAAACTTGTCAATGATGGCAATTATTTATGGGCGAGGATCACACCTTGGGCAAAAGATGAATTAAATATCCAAGAAGGACAATGGCTTTATGCGCAAATAAAAAGTATTTCGCTAAGTCGCCATCTTTGATTTTTTCGTTTTATCAATACATAAAAAAACCTCATCTTAGATGAGGTTTTTGTCTTTTAAAGAGAGTGATCAAGACAAAATATATTTATGGATAGTCTCAGCAATACCTGGCTGTGAATTCACTTTAGTGACCATTTTAGCGCGCGCTTTTACTTCATCTGAAGCATTACCCATTGCAACACCTAAACCAACATGTTCTAACATACTAAGATCATTAAAATTATCACCAAAGGCAATAACATCATTCATACTCATGCCATTTGCTTCAACCCAGCGTTGTAAACGACGGCCTTTGCTGTTGCCTTTTTTGGCGATATCAACTTGATCAATCCAAGACCATTCACACTCTAAGCCTACTTGTTGCTCAATTTTCTCAACTAAAGTACGCAATTCATCGTGATCAGGCGTTGTAGTGGCTATTTTCCAAATTGCATTAACATCATGCATGGCTTTATAGAAATCATCAACTTTAACGAGATTAGGGCGTTGTGCGATAGGTAATGTTTCTGACCATTTTAAAGTGCGTTGAACAGGGGAGGATAATTGGTCATAAAGCATTGCATCGTCGGCATAAACCAAGTGATGGATATCGGTTTGTTTAACGAGATCTAATACAGCTCTGGTTTCTTGTGTAGTTAGTGGATCAGACTCTAATACTTTTTTACCAATATAATCATAAAGGTAAGTTCCATTACAGCAGATTGCAGGGGTATCAAGATCGAGCGCTTGATAGAATGGATGAATAGCAACATGATGACGACCTGTTACAATTAAAACTTTAACGCCTGCTTTTCTTGCAAGATTGAGTGCTTCTAAAGATTCTGGCAGGATACGTTTTTGGTCATCAAGCAGTGTGCCATCAAGATCCAAAGCAATAACGCGATATGACATAAATAAGCCCCTTGATAGTATTAAGATGCAATGGTGTTGATGTTACACGTTAACCAATAAAAGATAAACTAGCTTAATCGTTACAATCAAACGTTAGTTATTCTATTATTCTTTATAAATCAATGGGTAATGGGTTTTAAGGAGAAGGGATGAAACAGGTAGTCTACGTAGCAAGTCCAGAGAGTCAGCAAATTCATGTTTATGCGTTAAACACCGAAGGTGAAATGGATTTATTGCAGGTTGTTGAGGTTGCAGGGCAAGTGCAACCAATGATTGCAAGTGCTGATGGAAAATACCTTTATGTGGGTATTCGTCCTCATTTTAGTGTGGTGACATTTGCGATAGCTTCTGATGGTCAGTTAGAACAAAAGGCGACAACGTCAATTCCAAGCACGCCTGTCCATTTATGCTTAGATAAAACAGGGCGCTTTTTGTTTGTTCCTTCTTATCATCAGGGTAATTTAGCTGTTTTACCTATTAATGCGAAGGGGATCCCTCAATCACCTATTCAAATTATTGAAGGCTTAAATAAGCCTCATTCATCTAACATTGATTGGAATAATAAACAACTGATTGTGCCTTGCTTAGGTGAAGATCATATTCGTTTATTTGATTTATCAGAAGATGGTCGTTTAACAGAAGCGGGTACTGAAGAGCTGACAACAGCACAAAATGCGGGCCCCCGTCATATGGCATTCCATCCTAATGGTGATGTGTTTTATTGCCTTAATGAATTAGATGCGACAATCAATATATATCGTCGTATGGGTGATTTATATCGCTTAATGCAAACGGTCGATATTGTGCCTGAAACATTTAACAGTACCCGTTGGGCGTCAGATATTCATATTACACCAGATGGCCGTTTTCTTTATGCAAGCGAACGCTCTGAAAGTTTTATTTGTGCGATGGCAATTTCAGAGGCGGGCGACTATCTGCAACCTGTGGGTTATTACCCAACACAAACACAGCCTCGTGGTTTTAATCTTGATAACACAGGAAATTATCTGATTTCTTGTGGTCAAAAATCAGATTTTGCGTCGGTTTCTCGTATTGATAAACACACTGGCGTATTAACTGAGTTAGCGTGTTACCCAGTAGGTAAAGGCGCTATGTGGGTTACCGTTGTGACGAAGTAAAGATTACTGTACCTCTAGCAAAATATTTCCTTGCTAGAGGTTTTATTTTTTATAAAAGGTTTATGAGAGATTAACAACTTTCTCAATAGTTTGAGTGAGTTTAGTGAGGTTTTCTGGCGGCATAATAAATGGTGGCATAATATAAATCAGCTTACCAAAAGGTCTTATCCAAACGCCTTCAGCAACAAAGATTTTTTGTAATTTTGCCATATTGACAGGCTCATGCATTTCAACCACACCAATCGCGCCTAAAACACGCACATCTTTCACACTTTTTGCCTGTTTTAACGGTGATAACTCGCATTTTAGTTGTTTTTCAATTTCTGCAACTTGGTTTACCCAATCGCCTTTTGCTAATAGAGATAAACTGGCATCAGCAACTGCACAAGCCAAAGGATTTCCCATGTAGGTAGGACCATGCATAAAGCATCCTGCATCGCCTTGGCTTATGGTTTCTGCAATATGGCGCGTGGTTAAGGTTGCCGATAACGTCATATATCCACCTGTCAATGCTTTACCTACACACATTATATCTGGCGATATTTCAGCATGTTCACAGGCAAACAGCTTACCTGTTCGACCAAAACCAGTGGCTATTTCATCTGCAATTAATAACACATCAAATTCAGTACATAAGGCTCTTGCGTGTTTCAAATATTCGGGATGATAAATTCGCATTCCACCAGCACCTTGAACAATGGGTTCAAGCATAACGGCAGCAATTTCTTGATGATGTTGCTCTAGCGTTGAGCGTAATGAGTGGATATCAGCGGGATCCCATTCTTCATAAAAACCTGTTTTTGGCGCATCCACAAAGAGATGATTAGGCAGATAACCTTTGTAAAGACTGTGCATGGAGTTATCTGGATCACACACTGACATGGCACCAAATGTATCGCCATGATAGCCCTGTTTTAACGCCACAATACGTTGGCGTTTTTCACCTTTAGCCTGCCAATATTGCAAAGCCATTTTAAGCGCAACTTCAACAGCAACCGAGCCAGAATCTGCGAGAAATATGCATTCAAGAGGCTCTGGTGTTATCGCTAATAATTTTCGACAAAGTGATATTGCTGGTGGATGAGTAATGCCACCAAACATCACATGAGACATATTGCTGAGCTGTGTTGTAACGGCATTATTGAGTTCTGGATGATTATATCCATGAATTGCTGCCCACCATGAAGACATTCCATCAATCAATTTTCTACCATCGGCCAAGACTAATTCAACGCCTTTTGCACTGACGATAGGGTAAGCAGGTAACGGATTACTCATCGAAGTGTATGGATGCCAAATGTGGCGTAAATCGAAAGCGATATCTTCAGGTGTCATTATATTTTTCACTTAATCATGTAAACCAATGGTGATCAATTTTAGTTGACATGATAACCCTATTATTTAAACTGGCAATCACTTTTAAAAAGGAGATTGTATTGTGAGCGCACTAAAACGTTGGACATTAAAAGAAGCCAGAGCATTGTTTGATATGCCATTTTTAGATTTGGTTTTTCAAGCACAACAAGTTCATCGTCAACATTTTGACCCTTCACAAATTCAAGTGAGCACTTTGCTTTCTATTAAAACAGGGGCTTGTCCTGAAGATTGTAAGTATTGTGCCCAAAGCGCGCGGTATAAAACGGGATTAGAAAAAGAGCGCTTAATGGAAGTGCAGCAAGTGATTGAATCTGCGAAAAAAGCAAAAGCGGCAGGTTCAACACGTTTTTGTATGGGCGCGGCATGGAAAAATCCGCATGAGCGCGATATGCCTTACCTTGAGCAAATGGTAAAAGAAGTTAAAGCGCTGGGTATGGAAACCTGCATGACACTCGGCAAATTAGATGATTCACAAGCTAACCGATTAGCAGATGCAGGACTGGACTTTTATAACCACAACCTTGATACCTCACCTGAATTTTACGGCAGTATCGTGACAACACGTACCTATCAAGACCGTTTAGATACGCTTGATAAAGTGCGTAATGCGGGTATTAAAGTGTGTTCTGGCGGAATTTTAGGGTTAGGCGAGGAAGTTAAAGATCGCGCGGCAATGCTGGTGCAATTAGCCAATTTGCCACAGCCTCCTGAAAGTGTACCTATTAATATGCTTGCCAAAATAAAAGGGACACCACTTGCAGATAATGAGGATGTCGATCCTTTTGATTTTATTCGTACTATCGCCGTTGCTCGTATCATGATGCCGCGTTCTTATGTGCGTCTTTCTGCTGGGCGAGAGCAAATGAGTGAACAGACACAAGCATTTTGCTTTATGGCTGGGGCTAACTCTATTTTCTACGGTTGCAAATTATTAACGACAACCAATCCGACTGAAGATAAAGATCACCAATTATTCCGCAAGTTAGGCCTAAATCCAGAGCGGTTAGCGGTATCAATGGGCGATAATCAGCAAGAAGAAGCGCTAATGCACGCTGTTGCCAATAAAGACACTGAACAATTTTATAACGCGGCACTGTAATGAGCTGGCAAAACTATTTAGATGAAAAACTTAATGTGCGTAGAAATACGCCATTATGGCGAAAACGCCAAGTGATAAATCATTCTAATGGGCGCTTTCTAACCACGATATCAGGCGAAAAGTATCTTAATTTTTCAGGCAATGATTATTTAGGTATTAGCCAGCATGCCGATGTGATTAACGCGTGGCAACAAGGTGCGAATGAATATGGTGTGGGGAGTGGCGGTTCAGGACATATCACTGGTTTTACACAAGCTCATGCGCAGTTAGAACAACATTTAGCGGATTGGTTAGGTTACGATAATGCGCTGTTATTTTCATCTGGTTACAGTGCCAATCAAGGCGTTATTTCGGCATTACTTGAAAAAGAAGATATCATTATTGCTGATAAACTTTGCCATGCTTCATTAATGGAAGCAGCCACATTATCACCCGCCACGTTGTGGCGCTTTTTGCATAATTCGCCAGATTCTTTATCTCAACGACTCAATAAAACGTCTGCTAATAAAATCCTAGTGGTGACAGAAGGGGTATTTAGCATGGATGGCGATCAAGCGCCATTAAGAGAAACTGCATTAATAAGCCAAAAGCACCATGCTTGGTTAATGGTCGATGATGCGCATGGTATAGGTGTTTTAGGTAAACAAGGTCGAGGCAGTTGTGATGAAGTGGCTATTAAACCTGAATTATTGGTCGTAACTTTTGGTAAAGCTTTTGGTGTGAGTGGGGCGGCTGTGCTTTGCAACAAGCCAACTGCTGAATTTTTTGAACAATATGCTCGCCATCTCATTTACAGTACCTCAATGCCACCGGCACAAGCTGTGGCTTTAAATTCCGCACTGAATGTGATTAAGCAAGCTGATAGTGAGCGGGAATATCTTCAACAATTAATTTATACCTTTCGCCAAGGTGTGGCTTCGCTCCCTATTAAATTATTGCCTTCGCAAACCGCTATTCAGCCAGTAATTATTGGTGATGAACAATTGTGCCAAACACTTTCAGATTATCTGCAATCTAAAGGGCTTTGGATAAAAGCAATCTTTCCACCTACCGTACCTCCTCAAAGTGCACGTTTACGAATAACGTTAACGACTCGCCATCACCTTTCAGATATTAAGCTGTTAATCGAGACGCTTCATGCTTTCTTCAGTCAAAACAGATAAACAACGTATAGCTCAAACATTTGGTAAAGCTGCGATTCATTATGATAATCACGCCAATATTCAGCGCTATAGCGGCAATAAATTAATGGATTTAACACGTCATGATAGTGGCAATATTGTGTTAGATGCAGGATGTGGAACGGGATATTTCAGTCAAAAATGGAAGCAACAAGGCAAGTTTGTTATTGCGCTTGATTTATCACATTCAATGTTACAAGTGGCAAAACAGCAACAGCGAGCTCATGGCTATCTACAAAGTGATATAGAGCACTGTGCGATTACGCCACAAAGTGTGGATATTGTTTTTAGCAATTTAGCGATGCAATGGTGTGATGATTTATCTGTTGCCGTTAAAACGTTAATGAACACCGTAAATGTGAAAGGAGCACTTTATTTTTCAACACTTGCCACGTCGACATTACAAGAAGTCAGAGACGCTTGGCAATCGCTTGATAATCATGAACATGTTAATCCCTTTTTATCCCCTCAAGATATCGAGAACGCCTGTGCTGGTTTCCATTGCCAATTTTCTACCGAAATTGTCACAGAACAATATGATTCATTACATGCGCTCTTTGCTTCTTTGAAGGGCGTTGGTGCCAATTTTGTGCAAGGTGATCGCCAAAAAGGCTTGATGACACGACAAAAACTCCATGCATTAGAAAATGTGTGGAAAACAGACTCAGGAAAATATTTACTCACTTATCAAATTGTTATAGGAAAAATATCACATGGCTAAAATATGGTTTTTAACAGGCACAGATACAGAAGTGGGTAAAACTGTAGTAAGCAGTGCTCTATTACAATGTGCTGCGCACCAAGGGTATCGAACCGTGGGCTATAAACCTGTAGCATCAGGAAGTGAGTGGTTGAATGAAGGTTTACGTAACTCGGATGCGTTAACATTGCAAAAATTCAGCACAGTAAAATTAGATTATCACCGCGTTAACCCTTATTGCTTTGAAACGCCGACATCGCCGCATATTGTCAGCCAAGAAATGAATCAGCCTATTGATTTTGATGTGATGTCAGAAGGCTTGTCTTACTTAAAGCAGCAAGCTGATTGGGTTTTAGTTGAAGGTGCTGGTGGTTGGTTTACTCCACTGTCAGAAAATCAATTTTTCTCTGATTGGGCTATCAATGAAAAGCTACCTGTTATTTTGACTGTAGGTGTTAAATTGGGTTGCATTAATCATGCGTTATTAACGCAACAAGCAATTATTCAGTCTGGTTTAACATTGGCGGGTTGGGTTGCAAATGAAGTTGAACCTGCGGGACGATATCAGAAAGAATATTTGGCAACATTAAAACAGCATATTAAAGCACCATTCTTAGGCAAAATACCCTATTTAAATGAAGTAAAAGAGCATAATTTTACTCCTTACCTTGATCTTTCTTGTTTAAAACTAAGTTGATAGACCGTTATTAAGTAAATTATAAAAGTCTATTTTTTATACCAATAAAAAAATAAAAAAAATAAATTTCGTCAATTTTGAGGGATATTTTAAGGTGGAAAAAAAGACGTAACCTACCGAGAGATAACAACTTTGTGTAGTTATCCACTATTCCTGTGGATAACCTTGTGTATTACCATTATAAAAATACTCTAAATAGAGAGAACACAAGGCATTGCTAAAGATTGGCGTTATTCTCAACTTTTATTTTTAATTCTTATATATCAATTAATTAAATAAAATCAATAGAGAGAGTGGTGTTGGTGTGTCTCTTTGAATAATTCATAAAAAAGGGGGTTGCTTTTTGGAAAAATCCCAGTTCCAAAATTGGGGATAACTTATGCTAATTATTCAGACAAATTTTATCAGATAGAGATTGAAGCTGGATTTTTATCCAGTATTATAGGGAGGGTCAGCGAGGAGAAGAAAATATGAGCAAAGATTTCAAACTGCATTCTGAATTTAAACCAGGTGGTGATCAACCTGCCGCTATTGCCTCACTCTGTGAAGGATTAGATGATGGTCTTGCTCATCAAACTCTTTTAGGGGTAACAGGTTCAGGTAAAACTTTTACGATTGCCAATGTGATTGCCAATCTAAATCGTCCGACTATGGTGTTAGCGCCAAATAAAACATTGGCGGCACAGCTTTATAGTGAGATGAAAGAATTCTTCCCTGAAAATGCAGTGGAATACTTTGTTTCTTATTATGATTATTATCAGCCAGAAGCGTATGTTCCAAGCTCTGATACCTTTATTGAAAAAGATGCTTCTGTTAACGAACATATCGAGCAAATGCGCTTATCTGCTACTAAAGCCTTGCTAGAACGTAAAGACGTCATTGTGGTGTCATCCGTGTCAGCCATTTATGGTTTAGGTGATCCCGATAGCTATTTAAAAATGATGCTTCACCTGACTAACGGCATGATAATCGACCAGCGTGCCATTTTACGCCGTTTAGCTGACTTACAATATACTCGTAATGATCAAGCCTTTCAGCGGGGGACATTTCGTGTCCGTGGTGAAGTGATTGATATCTTCCCTGCTGAATCTGACGATTATGCATTACGTGTTGAGCTATTTGATGAAGAAGTTGAACGCCTTTCACTGTTTGACCCTTTAACGGGGCAAATTCACTACAATGTGCCTCGTTTTACTGTTTATCCTAAAACGCACTATGTCACACCTCGTGAACGTATTCTTGAAGCGATGGAAGAGATCAAAAAAGAACTCGCAGATAGACGCAAAGTACTTTTAGCTAACGATAAACTTGTTGAAGAGCAACGCGTGACACAGCGTACTCAATTTGATCTCGAAATGATGAATGAGTTGGGATATTGCTCCGGTATCGAAAACTATTCACGCTATTTATCAGGTAGAGGCCCCGGTGAGCCACCACCAACCTTATTTGATTATCTTCCTGCTAACGGTTTACTCGTAATTGATGAATCACACGTTACTATTCCTCAAATTGGTGGAATGTATAAAGGCGACCGTTCCCGTAAAGAAACCTTAGTTGAATATGGCTTCCGTTTACCTTCTGCGCTTGATAACCGTCCATTACGTTTTGAAGAGTTTGAGGCGTTAGCACCACAAACGATTTATGTTTCAGCAACACCGGGTAAATATGAACTTGAAAAATCGGGTGATGAAATTGTTGAGCAAGTTGTAAGACCAACAGGTTTACTTGATCCGATTGTTGAAGTGCGGCCTGTGGCAACACAAGTCGATGATTTACTCTCTGAAATTCGTATTCGTGCAGCGAAAAAC
Organism: Proteus sp. PR00224; assembly: GCF_016238105.1. Classification (NCBI taxonomy): domain Bacteria; kingdom Pseudomonadati; phylum Pseudomonadota; class Gammaproteobacteria; order Enterobacterales; family Morganellaceae; genus Proteus; species Proteus sp. PR00224. The sequence continues at coordinate 150,495 of NZ_JAEHQU010000004.1, forward strand.
GAACGTGTATTAGTAACAACACTGACAAAACGGATGGCAGAAGATTTAACGGAATATCTTGAAGAGCATGGTGAACGTGTTCGCTATTTGCACTCTGATATTGATACGGTTGAGCGTGTCGAAATCATTCGTGATTTGCGCTTAGGTGAGTTTGATGTATTAGTGGGTATCAACTTACTTCGAGAAGGTTTGGATATGCCAGAGGTCTCTTTGGTGGCGATCTTAGATGCTGATAAAGAAGGCTTCTTACGTTCAGAGCGTTCATTGATTCAGACAATTGGTCGTGCGGCTCGTAATCTTGAAGGTAAAGCGATTTTATATGGCGATAAAATTACCGATTCAATGGCGAGAGCGATAAGCGAAACTGAACGTCGTCGTGAGAAACAACAACAGTTTAACCTTGAGCACGGCATTGTGCCTAAAGGATTAAATAAGAAAGTTGGTGATATTCTCAAGATTGGTCAGCCTTCTCAGGGACGTAATAAGAAAGGGCACAAAGCAACAGATATCCATGAAAATTATCCGTTGTTATCAACGGCTGAATTGGAAAAAGAGATCCAACGTTTAGAAGCCGAAATGTATCAATATGCAAAAGATCTTGAATTTGAGAAAGCGGCGAGTACTCGTGATAAGTTGCAAGCGTTACGAGCTCAATTTATTGCTAACTCTTAATTAGATAAATTAAGTTCACAAACTAATAAAGGGATATCCGTATTTTTACAGGGATTATCCCTTTTTATCTTCTATCTTCCATTTTTTGCCTTGTTTGATATTCCCTTAATGGCGTTCAACTGTTTAAATACCACCACAAACAAAGCGTCAATTATTTACAAAGATAAAAAAGACATTAAGGATAGTGAATGAGTGGTTATGTTTATGCAGGGTTTCCCAGCTCTGCTGGGGTAATTCTTGGTGTTATTCTTCTTATTATGCTTTTTAAATGGCTACGCAAATTTGCTGTACAAGATAGTGAGTTGCAAAAACCATCAACAGCGGGGCAGGAGCCCATTTTATCTGAAGCAGAAAATACGTCAGGTCAGTTGTTACCCAATGAATGGGGTTTATATGTTGCAGCACCTTATGCCGCAATGAATGAGTGGGCATATAACGAATATGATCAAGGTAAAGATGATGGTGGATTATCAGCAGGTTGGGGAATTAACGACCGTTGGGATTTAGTCTATCAACTATTTTGGTTGCTCACTCAAGGTCACACCAATGATTTTTATCAGCTACGTGACCAAATTTTGGATGGTAAAGAAGACGATGTTCAGTCATTAAAAAATGATATTTTACTTTCTGAGTTAACTGAACACGATAAAAATGAGCGTTTATGGCAAATCGATATGATGAGCACAAATCGCATGAATATCCAAAATGTGAAATACCTTATTTGGGATCTCTGTCGTTTTAACAAGCTCTGTTTAGAAGGTTGCCAACAAGGTTATATTACTCAACAAGAAGCCCAAACATGGTCATTAATGAGCGCATCAATGTTGCGTCGGATTTATGATGGTTGGGAAGATATGTGGAGAAATTTTATTGCTGCTCGTTGGTTTTGGGCAAGTGGCGATCAAGATTGGGTATCTTCTCATCAAGCTTTTACGGATGTTATACAAAATATTCTGAATGCGGAAGATACGTTGGCAACAGAAGAGAATTGGGTCATGGAGTTGCCTCCATTAGATTTAATGTCGTTTTCTCGTACTGTGGCGGGTCTTGGTTTGATGAAAAATGATGTACCAATGACGCTCGACGAAATTGAAGAAGCGATTAGTCAGCGTATTACATTAAAGCAGCTTAATAGCTAATAACACGTTGAAAACCAATAGTGATATTGTGTTTTTGTCGACAAAAAACCGCACTTGCTGTTTATTGCAAATGCGGTTTTTTTATGAAAGTAGGTAATTAAATACTATTTAACGGTCTGAGGTGATGCATTACGTTGCCCTAATTGTTGCAACGTTAACTCAATAGCTTTGCCTAATAGATGACGGTCGTGACGATAAGGAATATCTTTGGCTTCCAATTGAGCTTGCACAATTAATCGACCTTTCATCGATTCATATTGTGTTTCAGGGCTAATAATCACGGCATCTATGGTTTGCAAACCAATATAATTCTCCATCATGGCGATTTTATCAGACATCGTCATACTGGCAGCCGCAGGGCTTAGTTCTTTGCCTAAATTACCAATATAAATGGTTGTTGCACTGCTACGGCGTAATGCTTGTGCAAGTTCTGGTAGTAATAATAAAGGCATTAAACTGGTAAAAAAGCTACCGGGACCAATTAAGATCAAATCTGCTTGTTCAATCGCTTCAATGGCTTCTCGTGTAGTCGGTACTTTAGGGTAGAGATCAAGTTTTTGGGGGATCTTAGGTAAAATATCAACATTGACCTCACCATAAATCTCATTTCCTTGGTCATCTATCGCCATAAGGTCAACGGCTTGTTCAGACATAGGAATAAGGTGAGCATTCACTCTTAATAATCCGCGGATAAGATTAATGGCTTCTAAAGGTCGAACACTTAAGTTATCAAGTGCTTTAAGCATTAGATTACCTAAATTATGTCCTGCCAGTTCGCCTGTACCAGAAAAACGGTATTCAAACATTGCAGAAGCAACGGAAGGCTCAGTAATTAACTGATTAATACAATTGCGCATATCGCCCCACGCAATGCCACCTTCTTCTTGGCGAATACGGCCAGTAGAACCGCCATTGTCTGTTGTTGTAACAATACCAGTGAGACGAGAGCCTAAGTAGGAGAGTGCTGAAAGCACACGTCCAAGGCCATGACCACCACCAAGGGCAACAACACGATCTAAATCACTTAGCGTGCGATTTCGCATATTTGTTCTACTCATCTTTAAAAATTTGCCGCTAATTTATCACAATTAAATTTTAAGCCTATGATCACGACGTGATTTCATCACATTCCTAGTTTAATTTTACTTTTGATAGCCTAATATTTAATCAATGAAAGTGTTTTTACTTATGTTATTAAAGTGATTAAAGTGTCGTAAGTCGTTGTATTATAAATTATATAGCGAAAACATTATTCGCTTTTTGAAAGATTAGCAGGTAGAATCCACAATAAATATATAGGTATTAGAAACCTGTGAAAAACAGGTAAAGATTAACTCCTAGCCTTAACGTCTAAGTCATGTGTTTACAAGATATGATGTTCTGGCCGTGACGAAACAAGTCACCAGGGTGCAAGGTAGAAATGCCCGCATCTCCCGATTTGGAAAGGTGTTACTATGCAACAACTCGTTGATGCGTTTTCCCGCAAATTTTTCTATTTACGTCTTTCAATTACAGACGTGTGTAATTTTCGTTGTACTTATTGCCTACCTAATGGTTATAAGCCTAACGGTCATAAATCATTTCTTTCGTTAGATGAAATCAGCCGACTGACACAATCTTTTGCTGCATTAGGGACAGAAAAAATTCGCCTAACTGGTGGTGAGCCTACAATGCGTCGTGATTTTACTGATATTATCGCAACCATTAAAGACAATGCGGCTATCAAAAAAATTGCAGTTACAACAAATGGTTATCGATTATCTCGTGATGTCGCTCAATGGCGTGATGCCGGTTTAAGTGCAATTAATGTGAGTGTTGATAGCCTCGATCCTCGTCAATTCCATGCTATTACAGGGCAAGATAAATTTAGCCAAGTGATGGAAGGTATTGATGCTGCATTTACCGCAGGTTTCGAAAAAGTCAAAGTCAACGTTGTGTTGATGCGCAATGTAAATGATAAAAACCTCCCTGATTTTCTAAATTGGATCAAAGACAGACCCATTCAGCTGCGCTTTATTGAATTAATGGAAACTGGTGACGGTAGTGATATATTCAACCGCTTTCATTTGTCTGGTGAAGTTATTCGCCAGCGTTTACTCAATGAAGGTTGGTTACAAATTCCTCGCGCTCGTAGTGACGGGCCTGCTCAAGTATTTACCCATCCTGATTATCAAGGTGAAATCGGTCTTATTATGCCTTATGAAAAAGACTTTTGCCTAACCTGTAACCGTTTACGTGTTTCGGCCATTGGTAATCTCCATCTTTGCTTATTTGGTGAAAATGGTATTCCTTTACGCGATCTGCTTGCTGATGATAGTCAACAAGAAGCATTACAACAGCGTATCCAGGGTGGTCTTCTTCATAAACGAGAAACCCATTTTCTTCATCAAGGCGATAGCGGTATTACACCGAACTTATCTGTGATTGGTGGATAGTTTTTCGCTCTGTTATTTCGTTAATTTCAGGAGTTGTGCATGTCTCAACTAACTCATATTAATGCTGCCGGTGAAGCTCACATGGTGGATGTTAGCGCTAAAGCTGAAACAGTGCGAGAAGCGCGTGCTGAAGCCTTTGTTGAAATGTCAGCAGAAACATTAAGCATGATCACCGAAGGCAAACATCATAAAGGTGATGTATTTGCGACCGCAAGAATTGCAGGTATTCAAGCAGCAAAAAGAACATGGGAGTTAATCCCATTATGTCATCCGCTGTTATTAACTAAAGTTGAAGTGCGTTTAGAAGCACTCACAGGATCCAATCGCGTACGTATTGAATCTGTTTGCCGTTTAACGGGTAAAACAGGGGTTGAGATGGAAGCATTAACTGCGGCATCGGTAGCTGCGTTGACGATTTATGATATGTGCAAAGCTGTTCAAAAAGATATGGTGATAGGACCTGTACGTTTATTAGAAAAAACAGGTGGTAAATCAGGTCACTTTAAGGTGGAAGCATGATTAAGGTTCTCTTCTTTGCTCAAGTCCGTGAATTAGTGGGTGTTGATTCGCTTGAATTAGATTGTAAATACCACACAGTAGATGATTTACGTAAGGCATTAATTACTAAAGGTGAACGTTGGTCACTCGCATTAGAAGATGGCAAGTTACTCTCTGCGGTAAACCAATCCTTTGTTCAAGGTTCTCACGTTATTAATGATGGTGATGAAATCGCCTTTTTCCCACCTGTTACAGGAGGATAAGATGAGCGCATCAACTCGTATTTCAGTACAAACCGAAAATTTTAGTGTTGGTGATGAATACCAATGGCTTTCAGAGTGTGACAGCGATGGTGCTGTTGTGACATTTACGGGTAAAGTTCGTAATCATAATCTCGGTGATGAAGTAAGTACGCTCACGCTTGAACACTATCCAGGAATGACTGAAAAAGCACTAACAGATATTGTGAATGAAGCTCGCTCTCGTTGGCCTTTACAGCGTGTAAGTGTTATTCACCGCGTTGGAACTTTGCATATTGGTGAAGAGATAGTGTTTGTCGGTGTCACCAGTTCTCATCGCAATAGTGCATTTGAATCTGCTGAATTTATTATGGATTTCTTAAAAACACGCGCACCATTTTGGAAAAAAGAAGGGCTTTCTGAAAACAACGACAGATGGGTTGATGCACGCCAAAGTGATTATGACTCGGCTGAACGCTGGGAATAAATCATCACACTGAATTAAACGCTACATTACTTTACTTAAATTTATTTTATGGTGACATTTCATACAGTTTAATTCGTGGAAATGTAAAATCAGTGTGATAAAATTAAATTCTAATGAGTTCATAATGGACTTTTTACTGAAATAAACGTTATTGTTAAACCTAACGTTATCACTATGATTAAAGGGTAATCATCATGGATCGATTTTCACGTTCAAATGATTCAATCGTACAGCGCACAGGTTCTGGCCTACAAACCTTTATGGCTCAGGTTTATGGTTGGATGACTGTAGGTCTGTTACTCACTGCGTTTGTTGCACTCTACGTTGCATCAAGCGAAGCATTATTATCAATGATTTTTTCTAGCAAGGTCGTCTTTTTTGGTCTGATCATTGCTCAATTAGGGTTAGTTTTCGTGTTATCTGGTATGGTTCATAAAATGAGTGGCGCAATGGCAACCTCATTGTTTATGCTCTATTCCGTGCTAACTGGTGTGACTATCTCAAGCGTATTACTGGTTTATACCGCATCTTCAATTGCTAGCACTTTCTTTATTTGTGCTGCGATGTTTGGTGCATTAAGTGTTTACGGTTACACGACTAAGCGTAGCTTAACGGGTATGGGTAGCTTCCTGTTTATGGGGCTTATCGGTATCATTATTGCTTCTATCGTGAATATCTTTATGCAAAGCTCAATGATGAGCATGGTTATCTCTTACGCTGGTGTGTTGATTTTCGCAGGTTTAACTGCTTACGACACACAAAAATTAAAAGATATGGGTAATGAAATTAACCAAGAAGATAAAGAAAATATGCGCCGTTACTCAATTATGGGTGCATTAACGCTTTATTTAGATTTCATCAACTTGTTCTTAATGTTACTGCGTATTTTAGGCGACCGTCGTTAATTTTAACGGTATCTACGGATAAACGTAGTTTAAAAACAGCATAAAAAATAAATCCCATAACTTTTATAAGTTGTGGGATTTTTTTGTGCATTTATTAAGAGAATTTTTCTGTCGCACATAATTGAAATAGAATGAAGTTTAATTATCTCGTAACCAAGGCGTAATAGTTAAACCTACTAAAGCTCCTTCAGGGCTTAATAACCGTGTGACAGTTTGTCCCCAAGGTTCAATTCGATTATCAACAAGCAGTTGATAGCCTTTTTGTTTTAAAGTTTGAGTGGCGGTATTAATATCTTCTACTTCAAATTCAACCCAATATTGTGGTATCGGCAGATCATTTGGCCAAACATCATTACCAAAGCAAGATATAGCGGCTTGCTCTAAAGGCCACAGTGCAAAATGTTTAACACCTTTTAATTCACCTTCTGATGTTGATAAATAATCACTATTATCTTCCATTGGTTTTAAAGGCAAATTAAGCGCATCTTTATAAAAAAGCTGGCTTTGTGCATTATTACGAGTAATAGGACCAAAACCGGCAACAAAGAGAATGTTTATACCAGAAATAGCAGGAGTCATAATATTACCCTTATTGTTAAGTTAACCACTGTTTCAATATATTAATAATAATAGGTGAAAAGCTTTCTAGTTTTCCATCATCATTAGGTTTTGTTAGTTCTAGGATTAAATCATTAAGTAAATCATCATCTTCTAGTCCTTCACTAGGATCAATTCCATTAATAAATAAGATTTGTTCAATAGCGTGTTTTCTTTTACTGATTAATAAGTTATTGGGAAAAGTGCTAGAGCCTAAATTCAATATTTCAATTGCCTTTTCAGCACGGGATGTTACACCATTAACTCTACCACTAATTGAAAACTGTAATTCAGTCTCACACTCATCCATAAGTGGAGTAAGGGGAAGTGCGTGATGTTGATGAGAATCGCCGCATTGTTTCTTAGCATTGCAACTGGCGATAAGATTAGAGAACTCAAGCGTTTTATTTTGTGCTAATTGTTGAGGTTCGATATGTTCATTGTGGCAGTCATGAATTGATTTTATTTGCTGACAACAATGACCACATAAATAGAACTGCTCTTCTAGCAATACTTCTCTTATTTCTGTTCGAATTTCTGGGGTTAAATCAGCGTATTTTTTATATTTATTTTGCCTTTTCCATTGAGTTAAACTTGTGGGTTCATAATCATTTCTTTTGCTGATTTTTCTCAAGTTGAACTTCCTTTTTCTTTAGCAATAATCGTGCTTTAACTAGCTCAATATTATTTGTTGAAACATCTTGTTCTAATTCAGCTAATAAATCTTTTGCTGTTGCAATATCGGCATTTTGAATCGCATCAAGAATATCGCCGATTTGGCTTTGCACTTTTTGATTGATAAAGTCAGTATCCATAATTTCTGACAGTACGCTATTGATATCTTGCCCATAAAGTGAAGAGACTTTTTCAACCTGACCTTTTTCAATGCTGTAAACAAGAATATCTTTGTGATCGCTGATCAATAATGGTGAGTGTGTCGTTAATACAAATTGGCAGTTAGGAAAGGTTTTATCCAATAAAGCGATTAATCGTCGTTGCCATTGAGGGTGTAAGTGGATGTCAGGCTCATCAATTAAAATAATGCCTTTGCCCTTTAAGGGATTATCCAAAGTTGGATTTAAAATTGTTAAACGGCGTGCTATATCACCAACCATAGCAAGTAATGATTTTTCGCCATAAGAGAGTTGTTCAATAGAAAAGTGAGTACCGTCTTTCACTACTTTCATGGAAAGATCAGGTGTGCGCTCAATATAGATATTTTCAATCGTAGAACTGTCATCAGATAAGAAAATTTTAATGGCTTCACGTACAGCAGTTAATGCTTTATCTTGCAATTTCTTTTGCTCAGCTAACATACTTTGGTAAATTTCACTATTTACATCAGTATGTTTTTCTAACAATTTCATAATGCTTGTGTGAGGAGCCGTTTCATTTTCGATATCTTCACGGTAACGAAACCAAGCAAAGAAATCGGCATAATCTGTTTTAACTTCTAGAGCATCTTTATACGCGGATAAAATATCAAATTGACGGTTATTATTGGGCTGAATTGCGTTGTTGATTGTTGTGTCATAAGTATGGCGAGTTGCGCCATAATAAGCTGTGATGGGAAAATTTAATTCAATTTTTTCTTTTGATCGTAATGCATGGCGATATGAAGCAGAAAAATGATCTAATTGATTATCGCTAGCATAAGAAGAAAGTTTATTATTATCTGTTAAATAGCGCGCTGTTGTTAAATCAAAATCTAAAGTATTTGTATCTATATTTGAAGAGTGATTAATCAAAGTAATATTTGTTTTTTCTTTTTTATTAAAAGAAATTGTGGCGACTTCAGATAAAAGATTAATTTTAGCTTTAGTAATTAATTTCCCTTCCGCATTTTTATCTTCCAGCTTCGCTACAAACCAACTTAAACCTGTTGCAATCGCATCTAAAATACTGGTTTTCCCTGAACCATTATTACCAATAAATACAGTAATATTTGAGCCATTCTCGTTGCCATCTTTTGTGGCTAACGTGATGTCAGCATCAGTAAAAACACCATAATTTTCAAGTCGTAGTTTGCTGATTTGCATATTGCACGCCTATTGATTTTTTCTTTGGTATCAGTCTATTAGAGTTAGTTATCAAAGTACAGATTTTAAGCTATCTTCCTTTGGAAAAGATAATAGGCAATGCTACCTGTTCCTACAGCAATCACCAATAAAGGCCATAAACTGTGCCATATAACAGTGATGTCGGCATTTTTAAGGTAAATCTGTTTTGTGATATCGGTGAAATGGCGAATTGGGTTTATCCATGTGGCATGTTGTAGCCAAACGGGCATGTTTTCTACGGGGGAAATATAGCCAGATAATAAAACAGCGGGCATCATAAACACAAAGACACCAATAAAAGCCTGTTGCTGTGTCGAGCTTAATGCGGATATTAGCAAACCAAAACCCACCAGCGATAAGCCATAAATCAGCATGGTAAAGTAAAACAGCAATAATGAGCCAGAAAAGGGAATTTGATAACCAAATATACCAATAATTAACACGATAGTGCCTTGAATGGCAGCAACGACCATTGCTGGAACGGCTTTACCGACAAAGATTTGCCATGTTGAGAGAGGCGAAACTAACAGTTGATCTAACGTGCCTTGTTCGCGCTCTCTAGCAACAGAAAGTGAAGTCACAATCATGACGCCAATGGTAATAATTAATGCGACTAAAGAGGGCACAATAAACCATTTGTAATTTAAATTCGGGTTATACCAATTACGAACAACAAGTTCTGTTTTATTCAGTAAAGAAGGTGTATTGCCTGCTAATTCAGTTTGATAGTTTTGTACGATTTGCTGTACATAATTAGCGGCAATTTGCGCACTATTAGAATTTCGACCATCTAGGATTATTTGTAATTTAACAGGAACATGGCTTTCTAAGTCGGCGCTAAAATTCTGTGGAAAACGAACTAATAAAAGCGCTTTACGATTATCAATAGCCTCTTTTATTTCATGTTCATTTTTAAGCAAAAGAGTTTGAGAGAATGCACTTGCTTTGGCGATACGCTGGGTTAACTCAATAGATTGTTTACCATTATCTTCATCAAAAATGGCAATAGAGGCATTGGTAACATCTAATGTTGCGGCAAATGGAAATAAGATCATCTGAAAGATAACTGGCATTATTAAGATAATGCGAGTTTGAGGCTCTTGTAATAATGACTGTAACTCTTTCATTATCAGGGTGAGAAGACGATAAAACATAAATACTCTCCCTTTAATCTAATCGACGTCGTGTTGCTAACGCCGTTAAGCCAATAAAGAATATGGCAGAAACGATCAACAACCACATATCTAACATTAATATCAATGGAATATCGCCAGCTAAAAATAGTGTTTGCAAACTACTCACAAAATAACGTGCAGGAATAAAATAGGTCACCACTTGAATAAAAAATGGCATGCTATCAATTTCAAAAACAAAGCCTGATAACATAATTGCAGGCAAAAATGCAGCATTTAACGAAATCATCGCGGCATTAAATTGATTACGCGTTAGTGTGGAAATAAGTAATCCCATGCCTAAAGCAGTAGCTAAAAAGAGCGACGTAATGCCACCTAAAATCCACAATGATCCCCGATAGGGCACACCAAGCACAAATACAGTGACTACCATACATAGCACCATGACAAAACTCCCTAACACTTGGTAAGGAATAAGTTTTGAAAGAAGAAGCTCAGTGCGTGTAATTTGAGTGGAAAGTAAGGCTTCCATAGTGCCTCTTTCCCATTCACGAGCAATTACCAACGAGGTAAGAATAGCCCCAACTACCGTAATAATAATGGTGACGGCACCTGGAATAATATAGTGCTGACTAATTGCCGCAGGGTTAAACCAATAGCGAGGTTCGATTTCAATTAATGGCGTCGTATCAATACCTTTACTGATAGCTTGTTGTTGTAACCAAATTTGCCAAACCCCTTTTGTGTAAGCTTGTACAAAGTTTGCCGTATTAGGTTCACTGCCATCGGTGATCACTTGAATGGGGGCTTTAGTATCTTGGCGAGCAAGTAATTCAGCAAAATTAACAGGAATAACCACAATGCCGCGGATTTGCCCCGCCTGCATTTTATCGATTAATAATTGTCGATTATCGCTAATAGTTGCATTGATATAGGGTGAATTCGTGAAGGTGTAAACAAGCTCTTGTGCTGGTTGGCTTTGTTGATTAGTTAAAATGCCAATATTTAATTTGCTTGAGTCTAGATTAATGCCATATCCAAAAATAAACAGCAAAGTAAGTGGGATAACAATAGCAATTAGGGCACTGCTGGGATCACGAGTAATTTGCTTTGTTTCTTTTAAACACAGTGCGTATAAACGTCGCCAAGAAAAGCGGGCATGAGATGATTGAGCTGAATTATGCATGTTTTTCGCTCCCTTTATCATTTTCACTTTCAAGTTTTTTATCGTAATCCAGCACTAAACCAATAAAGGCATCTTCCATTGAAGGGGTTGGATTATCTTTGCTGGCAACCATTTTTTTCAGAGAATCAGGCTCGCCAGCTGCAATGATTTTGCCTCGATAAACCAAACCAATGCGATCGCAATACTCTGCTTCATCCATAAAGTGAGTGGTAACCATCACGGTCACTCCTTTATCCACCATGCCATTAATATGTAGCCAAAACTCTCTTCGCGTTAATGGGTCAACACCTGATGTAGGCTCATCTAAAAAGAGAATATCAGGCTCGTGCATTAATGAGCACGCAAGGGCAAGGCGTTGTTTATAACCTAAAGGTAAGGTTTCAGTGATTTGATTCACCATCGGCTGTAAACCAAAGGCAGTTATCATATCGTTGATTTTATCGCGTTGTTGTTTGCCATGTAAGCCATAAACACCTGAGAAGAATTTCAAGTTTTGTCCCACTTTAAGGTTGCCATAAAGTGAGAATTTTTGTGCCATATAACCTAAATGTTGACGCGCTTTTCCAGAGCTCTCTTTCAAGTCCATACCTAGCACAAGGGCTTTACCGCTGGTGGGGACTAATAAACCACACATCATTTTAAAGGTTGTCGATTTACCTGCACCGTTAGGGCCTAATAAACCGAAAATTTCACCACGTTTAACTTGGAAATCGACATGATCAGTCGCTGCAAATTGACCAAACATTTTGGTTAACTGTTGCGCTTCAATCACGGTTTCATTAGGTGCGGGAGGGATCTGAGGCATAATTTCAGCTAATTCAGATTTATGAGAAGGACCGCCTCCTAATAAATCTATAAAAGCATCTTCAAAGCGAGGTGTAGCAGGAATAAGCTTCGTATCAGATTTACCCAAAGCGCTTAGTAATTCAGTTTGATTACTCTGTTTTTTCAGGATCAAACGAACGGATTGCCCTTGAATAACGCCATCCGTAACTTGAGGTTGAATAATGGCCTGTTGTAACACTTTTCTACGCTGATGACCTTCAACATTAAGTAGAAAAGAGCGACCTGCCATTTTTGCTGTTAAATCTTGAGGAATACCACTATAAAGTAGCTCTCCTTTGTTAAGTAAGAGAATGTTTTTACATTGCTCTGCTTCATCAAGATAAGAGGTACTCCATAGTATCAACATGCCATCGCTGGCCAAAGCATGCACCATTTGCCAAAGCTCACGGCGTGCAATGGGATCGACACCCACGCCTGGCTCGTCAAGAAGCAGAACTTTAGGACTACCTAATAAAGTACAAGCCAGCCCAAGCTTTTGTTTCATGCCTCCAGACAGATTACCTGCAAGGCGAGATGTAAAGCGAGTGAGATCAGTAAATGTCAGTAGTTGTTGATAAACTTTTTTACGCTCTTCACCCACGACATTTTTTAAATCGGCATAAAGATTGAGGTTTTCTAATACTGTTAAATCTTCATACAGACCAAATTTTTGTGGCATATAGCCAAGAATAGCTCTGACATCGACACTCTGTTTTTGCGGATCCATTCCTAAAATACGAATATCACCAGCATCAGGCTTTAATAAGCCTGCAAGCATACGAATTAAGGTTGTTTTGCCTGCGCCATCAGGGCCAACTAAACCCGTCACAGAGCCACCTGTAATGGTGGCTGTTAATGACGAAACAGCGGGGCTTTCCAGTCCTGTAAAGTGTTTTTCAACACCGAGAAGTTCGATAGTGTAATCAGCGAGTCCCATTTTTCCCCCACACTTAATGAGAGGAAGCAAATTTTAAGGTGACAGGCATACCTTGGCGTAATGCGTCATCAGCATCCGTCACAACTACTCTGAGGCGATACACTAAATCGGTTCTTAACTCCGGTGTTTCAACACTTTTTGGGGTAAATTCGGCTGTTGGTGAAACAAATCCAATCGTACCGTGATAAGGTTTATCTCTACGTCCATCGGTGTATAGATAAACTTCTCGATTAGGAACAGCTTCGCTTAAGTGAGTTTCACTGATATAAGCTCTGACCCAAACAGGGTTAGTTAATGACACCGTAAATACAGGGCTTCCAGCCGATAATATTGTACCGGGTTCCACCGCTCGAGTTAGCACAGTACCTTGTGATGGAGAGATTAGTTGCGTGTCTTGGAGGTTTAATTCAGCTTGTGCAACAGCGGCTTTAGCTTGCATAACTTGTCCTTTCGCCGCATCAATGTCTTCTTTTCGATAACCATTTTGATACTGATTGAGCTTATCTTGTGCCGCTTTTAAGGCTGCCGCCGCTTGATTGCGATTATTTCTTGCGCTATCTAAATCATTGGCTGAGATGACTTTTCGGTTAGCAAGATCTTGCTGACGTTTATAAAAGTTTTCTGCGTATTGCCAAGCGGCTTGCTTTAATGACACATCAGATTGAGCTTGCGCGATTTCTTCAGTGCGATATCCCGCTTCCATTAAGGCTAATGCGGCGATAGCACTATCTCGTTCGCCATATGCTTTGTTAAGCGCATTACGATAAGGTGCATCGTCGAGCTGACCTAATAATTGTCCTTTTTCAACGGGCGCACCCTCATCAACATGCAATGTATCTAATTTTCCAGCAACACGAAAACTAAGATTGACTGTACGGATATCGACATTGCCATAGAGTACTAATTCAGACTCTTTGTTTTCTTCGTAATAATAGATACCTGCAACAATACTGATAATAATCATTAAGATGATAAAGAAACTGATTTTTTTAGTTTTCATAATAACTCTATTTATGCGTGATGAGTGTTAGTGTAAATCTCTCTTAATCCATTGAGTAATAAAGTAATATGAGTTTTTAACGTGTTGGAGATAATCTGATACTCATTCTTACCAATTCTATCCCATCCCGTTTGTCTTAGAATGGTTTCCCTTACTAAGCGAAATGATAACACTTCTCCTAATATAGCGTGAGTATGTAGCATTGTTGCAGGAAGTGTTTCATCTAAACCGATATAAATAGCTAATAACTTGTTTACTCGCCTTAAAAGTGGCGATAACGCTTGCTGGTGGATAAGAGAATACGCTTCGGTAGGGACAAGCTGTTCCCTTGCCATAATGCGACTAAGATGAATATTTTCTTTATCAAGCACAAGACGAGCATATTGTAAAAAACTATCTGTAATAAGCGTTTGCAGTAATGGGAGGTGTTCTACTGGGTTAGGCCGTTCAAGAAATTCGTCAAGAATGACCACGGTCGGTTCAAAATCAAGGCGAATAAGATCAGCAATATGTTGTGCAACGGCGAGATATAGCCCTTCTTTGGAACCAAAATAATAAGCGATAGCGGCAATATTTTGTTGAGCAGCTTGTGCAATTTGGCGTGTTGTGGCGGCATCTGGCCCATTTTTACCAAAGATCTCACATGCCGCTTCCAATAATTGTCGTTTTGCTAGTTCACCGCGCGTTGTCTTCTGGTGGATGTCTGACATGATAGAAGATACCTTACTTAAGTAAAATGTAACAAAACCAATGATATTAAAAACAGCGATAACAAGGCGTATTATATTAGATGATATTGAACAATAGGGAAAATTTGTGATAAATAATCGAATAAAGCTGATGTGTAATAAAAAAAGTGTAATCTATTATTGAAAATTATTTTTGTATTCTGAATATAGCAAAAACTGTTAGAATAGGTGTTATTAGGTTAACCTAACAAGATTCATTCTCTTTCATCACTGTCTATACCTAGAAATGATAGTACCTATAGAGTAATAATGCCTATAGATTGACAGTATGAAAGCCCGTCATTTTTAATTTCAATCACCGTGTTATACGTTCTGGTTGTAGGAGACTACTGTTTTGACCGATTTTACATCGCTTGGTTTAAGTGAGGCGCTTCTCCGCGCTATTGATGAACAAGGGTATAAAACCCCAACCCCTATTCAACAGCAGGCGATTGAGCCGATTTTGGCGGGTAAAGATGTATTAGCGAGTGCGCAAACAGGCACAGGTAAAACAGCAGCTTTTACATTACCAATACTGGAAAAGTTATCTCAATCAGCAGTAAAAACAAAAGGTCGTCAACCAGTTAAAGCGCTGATTTTGACACCAACGCGCGAGCTTGCGGCTCAAATTGCTGAAAACGTAAAAGCGTATAGCCGTTATATTCCTATTCGCTCGTTAGTCGTTTTTGGTGGTGTGAGCATTAATCCACAAATGATGAAGTTACGTGGTGGTGTTGATGTACTGATTGCAACTCCTGGACGTTTACTCGATCTTGAACATCAAAATGCGGTTGACCTTTCTCGCGTTGAAGTTTTAGTGCTTGATGAAGCTGATCGTATGTTAGACATGGGTTTTATCCACGATATTCGCCGTGTGATCAATAAATTACCGAAAAAACGTCAAAACTTACTGTTTTCAGCGACGTTCTCTAAAGAGATCACGGGGCTTGCTAATTCACTATTAAATAACCCTGTGAGTATTTCAGTTGCGCCAAAAAACTCGGCTGCTGAATCTGTTGATCAATATGTTCATTTAGTGGATAAAAAACGTAAAACAGAGTTGTTATCACACTTAATTGGCTTAGAAAATTGGCCACAAGTGCTTATTTTTACACGTACTAAACACGGGGCGAATAAGCTTGCTGAACATTTAAATGCCGATGGTATTAAATCAGCTGCTATTCATGGCAATAAAAGCCAAGGTGCGAGAACGCGTGCTTTAGCTGACTTTAAAGACGGCAAATTAAAAGCGTTAGTAGCAACAGATATTGCGGCTCGAGGTCTTGATATCGACCAACTGCCTTATGTGGTCAATTTTGAATTACCGCAAGTGGCAGAAGATTATGTTCACCGTATTGGTAGAACGGGTCGTGCTGCTGCAACGGGTAAGGCTATTTCACTTGTTTGTGTTGATGAACATGGTTTATTAGCTGATATTGAACGTCTATTAAAACGCGAAATTCCACGTTTAGCATTAGAAGGTTACGATCCTGATCCTTCAATTAAAGCGGCTCCTTTACATAAAAAACCAAAGAATAATGCACCGCGTAGAAGTGGTGGTCGTGCAGATATTCGCGGTAAAGATAATCGCAACAATAGTCGTAAAGAGGGCGATAGCGAAGGTAAAGAGTCTGGACGTAATAAAAGCAAAGAAAACTACCGTAATAAAGATGGCTCTCGTACCGGAAAATTAGGGCCTCGCCGTTCACGTAAAAGTGATGAAGGTAGTGATAATCAAAGCCCTTGGTCAAAAGCTAGAAAAGAGTTTTGAGGTTAAAAAGTGCGAGTTCTATTAGCGCCAATGGAGGGGGTTTTAGACCCCCTTGTGAGAGAATTACTCACTTCGATTAACGATTACGATCTCTGTATTACAGAGTTTGTACGAGTTGTAGACTCATTACTGCCAACGAAAGCGTTTTATCGCTTATGCCCTGAATTGCAGACAGAAAGCCGTACTAAAAGTGGAACTCTGGTGCGAGTGCAATTATTAGGACAACATCCACAGTGGTTGGCTGAAAATGCTTTTAGAGCTGTTTCTTTAGGCTCTTGGGGCGTTGATTTAAACTGCGGTTGCCCTTCAAAAACGGTTAATGGCAGTGGTGGTGGAGCTTCACTTTTAAAACAGCCAGAAACGATTTATCAAGCTACAAAAGCGATGCGTAATGCTGTACCTTTAGAATTGCCAGTATCTGTTAAAGTGAGACTAGGTTGGGATTCTTCAGCGTATAGCCATGAAATTGCAGATGCCGTGGCACAAGGTGGTGCAACAGAAATCACTGTTCATGGCAGAACAAAAGAAGATGGTTATAGCGCGGAAAAAATCAATTGGCAGGCCATTGGTGAGATCCGTCAAAGACTCTCTATTCCTGTGATTGCTAATGGTGAAATTTGGAACCGTGAAGGCGCATTAGCCTGCTTAGCCACAACAGGTTGCGATGCGATAATGATTGGTCGTGGTGCAATGAATACCCCTAACTTAAGCCGAGTTGTAAAAGGCATAGAAGCTAGAATGCCATGGTCAGAGGTTATCCAACTATTAAAGCGCTATGTTCGTTTAGAAAAGCGCGGTGATACGACGATTTATCATGCATCACGTATTAAGCAGTGGTTTAGCTATTTACGCAAAGAGTATCCAGAAGCCGATGAGTTATTTAGGCAAATTCGAACACTAAAAACCTCGCCAGAAATCGCTGTAGCAATAGAAGCGTTGTAATTTAAAAATCATCTCATTTGATAAAAAAATAGTGCTAATTAATCAGCGCTATTTTTTTGTTTGCTAAGTCATAATCTTTCTGTTTATCTTAAATATAATGTTACTTATCTCCAATAATTGGAAAAAATAACTATTTCGACTTACACTCAATAAGTGACATTTTTAGGTATGTTGTTTATATCATGACTATTTTTAGGGGGAAATATGGGAATTATTGCTTGGATTATCTTTGGTTTGATCGCGGGTATTTTAGCGAAATTCTTAATGCCTGGCTCTTATGATATTGGTCTGATATGGACTTGTATTCTGGGTATTGTCGGTGCCGTTGTGGGTGGTGCAATTAGTAGCTTCTTTGGTAAAGGTAAAGTAGACGGATTTAATTTTGGCAGCTTTGTAGTTGCGGTTATTGGTGCCATTGTTGTGCTCTATCTTGCAAAGATATTTGCAAGTTAATACTTTCACGCCAAACAGAGAGTGATAATAAACCCGCGTAATGCGGGTTTACTTTTTTAAGGCAAAAGCTGATTAAATTAGCATTCACAAGGGAGGGCACTTTCAGCGCCCCATTGCGCCCAAGAGCCGTCATAAAGTGCAATAGATTGGCAACCGAGTACCGTTAACGCTAAAAATAAAATAGCTGCTGTCATGCCTGAGCCACAAGTAACAATGATTGGCTGTGATAAATCCACGCCTGTTTGCTCAAATATTTGCTTCAGTTCCGCATTATCTTTTAATTGCCCATCAGTCACTAATTCATTCCAAGGTACATTTTTACTGCTGGGAATATGTCCACTGCGCAAACCAGGGCGAGGTTCTGGTGCTCTACCATAAAATCTGTCTGCCGAACGAGCATCTATCATCTGTTTTTGCTTGGTATTGAGATTATCAAGAAGCTGTTGTTTATTGGCATAACGTTGAGTATGACGCTCAACCACAAAAGGCGAAGTTGCTGGCGTAGCAATGACTTCACCTTGTTGGATTTCAAATCCAGCATCAATCCAAGCTTGTAATCCACCCGCTAAAATACGCACATTGCGACAACCTAATGTCGTGAATGTCCACCAGCCTCGTGGCGCTGAAAATAAATTACCTTGATCATAAATAATGACAGTAGTGGTATTAGAAATACCTAATTGCGTCAACGTTTCTGAAAATAGTGCATCAGAAGGTAACATATGGGGGAGTGGCGTGGTTTTATCGGCGACTTCATCAAGATCAAAAAAATGCGCATGTGGAATATGACGTTCAAGATAAAGTGCTGAATAGTCAATGTTTTGTGTTGGCATCGGCGCACTGACATCAAGGATCACAAGGTCGCTATTATTTTGATGTTCAAATAGCCATTGGGGCGTGACAAAGTAATCATATTCCATAGGGCAACCTCATTTATTTTGTTGAAGGTGAGCTGTCGGGTATTGCTGGAAATTGTTGTGTTGGCGATGTTTCAGGTTGAGCTTGTTTGTTTTCTATTGGTGTAGTTGAACGGGTATAAATATTTAATCCCGCAAGGAAAACGCCACCGATAGAGCCAAAAGCAAGTAGTGCGATAACAACGATAATTATTTTTTTCATAATGTTCATTTGCAGATGAATGTTGCGCAAAAGTATATCGAGATATGAGGTTGAAACAAGCGCTAAGTCTCCAGATTGAGGAAAAATACAGAATAAAGGAGAGGCGTTCTATCGCGTTAAATAGGGTGAATAGAGATGTAAAAAAGGCTATTTACCTTTATAAATAGCCTTAATTACAGTACAAGTTGTGTTAATGATTTCAATCAAAGGTTACAGTCAATGATAAGAAAAACCCCTTAAACTCAGGAGTAAATGAGTTTAAGGGAAAGGGGTAACGCAACTTAAGACTTCATTTAAAATACAACTTAATTTTTACGAGTAAAGGAACCAGAATGTCATTGCTAAGTTCACAATGGCTGCCACAGCCATAGGAATAGCGGTTCGTTTAACTATTTGGAATGGTGAAACATTCGCAATACCTGCAATGGCGACGATGGCTGCGGTAATCGGTGAAACAGTACGACCAAAGCTTGTCATAATTTGCATAGGTAGAATTAAGGTAATGACATCCACTTTTAAGAAAGCCGCAATTTTCGGTGTTAAGGCTGCAAATGAGAAGAATGCAGCATTACCAGAGCCCATTAAGAATGCCGCTAAGGCAAGAATGGCACTCATCACAAGGATCATGGCGACAACACCGAAACCTGCATCTTGAGCAGAGCTAATAAGTGTATCGACTGCACCACTTTTTAATAAACCATTAGCAAAAAACTCACCCGATACAATTAACGATACCACTAAGACAAATTGCTTACCCATTCCTTCAAAAAACAGCATAAAGCTATTCATTACGGCCTTTGCATCACGTAAACGAACATATTCAAAGAGAAGTGCAATCACTGTACTGATAACCATCGCTGTGGTGACTTCTAATTTAATATAAGGGTGTAATAAAGGACTAAAGCCAATAATGAGTACCAAAGGGATCACGGGTAATAAGGCATAAGACAGTGGAATTTTGTTTCCTTCTTCTTTAACTGCATCAATTGTTGTTGGGTCAAAAACAAATCCTTCACGTTTATCCCACCAGCGTTGAATAAAGAAATGGGTAATCGCAACAGCAATAATAATAGGAATAGTAATAGGCAACTGGTGCTGAACAAAATAAACGGCAGGTTCAATATCCGCAGTTTTTGCTGCCATAATGACGTTACCAGAGCCAGGACCATGGTCGATAAACTGGCAGCATCCAATAACCGCTAAAGCAGAAAGTGGGCTAATGCCAGAACGAATTAATATCGGATACATGGTGACCATTAATAGCATTCCCAAACCAGCATGACTTGGAATAAAAATAACCAAGATTTGGGTAACTAAAAATGAAATAACCAAAAGTAAATAAGGCGATTTAATTGCTTTTAAAGGTTTTTCAAAAATGGCAAATAAAGCACGGCTTGCGCCAACGTGTTCCATATAACGAGAGAAACCCGCAATAGCCATTAATGTTAAGCCCAGTCCCGCTAAGCGAGAACTCATAATATCCGTAAAGATTTGGAAAATATCAAAATACTTAAATTGCGTTGATTTATTTTCTGGTAGTAACGGATTAAGATCGAGAGAAGCAGTTAGGAGCAGTAGCAATAAGCCCCCGAGTAATAATACTGGCTGAGGTTTATAACCTCTAGCCAGTAGATAAACCACCAACGCGGTTACCAGCGCGGCAATGATTAAACCTGTCATAGTAAATTCCCTAGTAGTGACGCAATAATATTGTTGTTATTTATTTAATGCTGAGAACGCTTGTGTAATGTCTGCAATTAAATCCTCAGTTGCTTCAAGCCCGATATGTAAACGAACAAAAGGACCGTGGCCTTCATGCCAATCAGAAGCACTTCTTGCTCCCGCAACATTAGCAGGTAAAGCAAGGCTTTCGAATCCACCCCAAGATGCACCAATACCAAAAAGTGTAAGAGCATCAATAAATTGTTCTGATTGTTTGGCGGTATAACCTTGTTTAAATTCAATGGTTAATAAACCGTTGCTGCCTTTACAATCACGTTTCCATAAATCATGACGAGGGTGATTAGGTAATTCAGGGAACCACACTTTTTCAACTTCAGGACGTGTTTCTAGCCATTGCGCAATAGCAAGAGCAGATTTGCCATGAGCTGCAATACGCTGTCCCAGTGTTCTCATACCACGAAGCACTAATGCCGCATCATCAGGGCTGCTGGCTTGACCTAATGCTTCAGGCAATGCACCAATTTTTTCCCATGCTTTTTCATTCGCAACCATAATTCCCATCATCACATCAGAGTGGCCGCATAAATATTTAGTCGCTGCAATAACTGAGACATCAGCACCTAATTCCAGCGGGTTATAAAGCCATGCAGAGCCCCAAGTATTATCAACACCAACAGGAATATTTCTTTCATGCGCAATACGGCAGATTTCAGGTAAGTCGAGCATTTCATAAAGTAATGAACCCGGTGATTCGACAAAAATAAGCTGTGTATTGTCTTGAATTTTTTGCTCAAAATCTGAACCATCTGTTTTAAAGAAGCTATAAGCAATGTTATTGGGTTCAAGAAAAGCAGAGGCAATTTTACGCACGGGTTCATAAACAGAATCTGCAAATAAAACATGACCACCACTGCGAGCATATCCCATAATGGTCACAGCGATAGCTGCCAATCCAGTAGGGAACAGTTGAGCGCGATGGCCACCTTCTAGCTCAGTTACTAAAGCTTCCAGTGCAAAAGCGGTTTCAGTACCACGAGCGCCGTAACTCAATACGCGCTCTGTTGCACGACGATCACGGACATCACGCCAGCTTTTAATAGAATCAAAAACAATGGTGCTGGCTCTCATAACGGGTGGATTAACTGGACCTGAGGTTTTAATTTCTTGGCGTCCACTGTGTATCAGTTTTGTTTGTTTATTTTGTTTCATTATTAATATCTCCAAATATAGAAATAGAGTTCCCCGGTAATTAAATAAAACCTTTAATTACTTTTTTCTCTGCGCTTATTCTGTTTCTATTATTTATAACAAACTTATTTATTTTTAAAATAGCTCTTTTTAAAAAAAGATGATCTTCATCTAATTTTTTAGCATTAATTATTCTAATTAAATCTTAAATAACATTTAAGATTCAAAAGTTATAACTAATAAATAAAGAGTTATTTATAACATATTGAATTAATGTTATTTTTTGATTGATTAGAAATTTTTTAATTTAGATTAAAATTATCAAAGTGTTTTTTTAGAGATTATATTGCATAAATAAAATAACAATCTAACAAGTCGTTTGATTAAAAAAACGATTTTTTTATTATTCTTTTAACAGGGGAAATAATTATGGGAACCAGCGTTTTTGATTCGGTTTTATTAAAGAATTTATGGTCAACAGAAGAAATGAGAACTATTTTTTCTGATAAAACGAGAATGCAAAATTGGCTTGATTATGAAGCGGCATTAGCCATAGAACAAGCAGAATTAGGGTTGATCCCAAAAGAGGCGGCAAACGTTATTGCAGACACCGCAAAGCTTGAAAAGCTCGATATGGATTATGTATTAGAACAAGTGCGTTTGACTCGCCATCCATTAGTGCCAACTATTCGTGGTTTAGAACATGCTTGCCCTGAACATTATGGTGAATATGTTCACTTTGGGCCAACCACACAAGATGTGATTGATACAGGTCTTGTACTGCAACTTAAAGATGCTCATCATACTTTCCTTCGTGATATCAAAATATTAGGTCGTTCATTATTATCATTAAGTGAAAAACACCGAAATACCCCAATGGTAGGGCGCACATTAGCATTACAAGCACTGCCAATCACTTTTGGTCATAAAACTGCAATTTGGTTAACAGAATTAGCCCGTCATTATCAACGTCTTAAAGAAATTGAACCACGTTTATTTGTGGGAAGTGTCGTCGGAGCGGTGGGCACAAAAGCCTCTTTAAGTGATAAGGCTGATGAATTAGAAGCGCGTGTATTAAAACGTTTAGGTTTAGGTGTGCCTGAAATTTCATGGCAACCTGCACGTGATAGATTTAGCGAATACGGCATGTTGATTGGCTTAATTAGCGGTACATTAGGTAAAATTGCCAATGAAATTTTGATATTAGCACATAACGAAATTGATGAATTATCAGAGCCTTTCAGCAAAGGACAAGTCGGTTCTTCAACGATGCCTCATAAACGCAATCCAGCTATTGTTGAAAATGCCGCTTGTGTCAGCAATACCTTAAAAGCAAACCTTTCTGTTTTAACCGATATGATGAAACATCAACACGAGCGTGATGGTGCAATCTGGAAAATGGAATGGAAAATCATGCCAGAACTGTGTCTGATGCTGTCTGTTATTTTTGATAATATGAAAACAGTATTAGGCGGGTTAAATGTTCATGTTGAAAAAATGCGCAAAAATATGGATATTTTGGGTGGCTTTATGCTGGCTGAACGCGTGATGTTTGCATTATCTGATAAAGCAGGTAAACAAACGGCACATGAAATTGTGTATGAAGCATCAATGTCAGGGCAAGAAGAGGGCATTACCTTCGTAGAAGCAATTAATCGTGATACACGTATTCGTGATCATATTACGCAAGAAGAACTTGATGCTTTGTTAGATCCAACGACTTATGTGGGTAATGCACCAGCTCAGGTTGATCGCGTTGTCGCACAAACCAAAGCCTCTGGCTGGTTAAATGACTAAGTGAATTAATTACCTCCAACCTTCTTATTATCTAAAAGCCGGTGATATTGCTGGCTTTTTCTTATCAATTTCGAGGTGTTTATGACATTGAGTCAGCAGTTAGCCCAATTTATTACCACAACCACATTTTCTGATTTACCTGCTCAAGTTGTTAGCCGAGCTAAAATTCATTTATTAGATACATTAGGTGTCGCTTTGGCTGGCAGTGTGCAGCAAAGTGCAATTCAAGGACGACAAGGCGTTGCTTTTTTACCTGATAGCCAAGGTGATATCCCTATTTGGGGAAGTTCACAAACGGCAAGTACAACCGTGGCAGCTCTTGCCAATGGAATTGCAGCACATGCTTTAGATTTTGATGATACACATACCGATTCCATTACACATGGTAGTGCAGTATTAACACCGATTGCTTTTTCATTGGGTGAATCTATCGGTGCATCATCACAAGATATTTTAACGGCGTGGGTGATTGGCTGGGAAGTCGCGGCAAGAGTAGGCTTAGCAAGCCATAGTGGATTTCATCAGCGTGGTTTTCATGCCACCGCAATTGCTGGTATTTTTGGCGCAACGGCTTGTGCCGCTTCGCTATTAAAATTGACGCCTGAACAAACTGTGAATGCATTAGGGTTAACAGGAAGCCAAGCAGCAGGAGTAGCTGAATATCTTACTAATAGCTCATCTTCTAAATGCTTTCATGCGGGATGGGCTGCACAATCAGGTATTATCGCCGCATCATTAGCAAAAGGTGGAATGACAGGCCCTGAAACAATATTTGAAGGTCGGTATAGCCTTTATCAAACCCATGGTATTCGAGAGCAAGCGCAACCAGAACAAGTTGCATTGGGATTAGGTGAAGTATGGGAATTTTTAAATGTTTCTATTAAGCCTTATCCGGTGTGCCATTTTGCTCATGCAACGGTTGATTGTGGGCGTAATTTGCTGAAAAAAGGGATCACCGCTGATGATATCGAGAGTGTCGAGTGCGTTGTCGATCCAGTAGCTGCTGCTTTGATTTGTGAGCCACCTGAAACAAAATGGGCACCTCAAACAGCTTATGGCGCTAAATTTAGTTTACCGTGGTTATTTGCTGCGGGTTTTTTAGATAATGCATTAACACTATCTTCATTATTACCTGAAAACCTCCAACGGGAAGATATTCAATCGTTAGCGAAGCGTGTAAGTTATCGTTATCCCGAAAAAGGAGAAATTCCATTTCCTACTTATTTTCCCGGGTTAATTTTCGTGACATTAAAAAATGGCGAAAAGATCACGGAGAGATTAGATATTCAGTATGGTAACCCGAAGAATCCAATGACAGATAAAGATGTGATCAGTAAGTTTTACGATAATGCATCTTTGGTGATAGAAGCTGAACAATCGGCACAATTAGTTGAGAAAATACTGCATTTCGACAATGTAACTATTTCAGAAATAACACAATTATTACGTGTTAAAAAATAGAAGGTTAAGCTGAAATAGTATAAACAAGATTATTGTGTGAAGGATTGGTTTTATCTGCCAATCCTTTATCTATTGCCTTGCACACATAAATTCAGATGTACAAACTATCTTTTCCCCAATTTTCACCGTACCTGAAAAGCTAACAATAGTGCGTCGCTGTCGGCGAAATTGGATCTCAATAACTAGCTGATCGCCTGCTTTTACCGCATCATAAAACCGAGCATTCTTTATGCTGGCAAAATAACATTGCTGATCCTCACTCATAGGTGAAAGGTAGTAATGTGCAAGAATGCCCGAAGCTTGAGCCATGCTTTCAAGAAGTAATAAAGGTGGGTAGAACTCGCCAAAAACAACGGTGTCATTGGTTGTGACATTTTTGATGGCGGTTAATTTGCCACTGGCAAGCTCAGTTGGCTCAGAAATAACGCGATCAATTAATAAGAATGGATAACGATGAGGCAATATTTCCATTATTTCACTGATGGAAATGGGCATATATTTTCTCCTCGTTATGATGATAGAACAAATAGGCTTTTTACAATAAAGGTGGCTATTATTCCATTCTTATTCAATATGGTACAGTATTGAGCTATGTTTTAGCTAAGAAATTTGGGTTAAGTGGATAACAAAGACCAGAATAGGAAAAATCCAGTCTTTGTTACTTCTCATTTTTTGATGAGTTATCGAAATAATTTATTTTTTTGGTTATTCTTGTTGTAGCGTGATATCTGCATGATTAATCACTTCATTTTGTTCATTTTTCAATGAATCAAACAGAATTTGTGCCGCTTTCCCTGGGCTATTAGAATTAAAATAAAGGTTATAACGGATCGCAGGTAAAGCAGGTAAACCTTCTTTTTCGCCTAATATACGTAAATCATCACCTGAAAGCTCAATTGAACGCGCCATAATCCCTAAACCAGCTCGTACTGCCGCTCTTGCACCAGAAAGTGTGGTTGCAATATAAGCAATTCGCCAACGAATACCTTGCTGATCAAGATGATTTATCATCATATCGCGGTAAGTGCTTGGCTCATCAAGCACCACGAGAGGTAACGGCTCATCAAGATCAAATCTAAAATGTTTTCCGCAATACCATAATGAAGGTGAAACGCGTAATACGATTTTAGGATAACCCACATGCTCTTCAGTAGAGATGGCTAAATCTAGCTCATTGTTTTCTAACATAGACATTAAAAACGGACTACGTTTAACAATAATTTCCATAATTAAGCGAGGATAAGCGCCTGAAAAACGAGCGAGAAGTTCAGGTAAAATCGTGTTTGCGGTGTCATCGGGAGAACCAATTTTTAAAATGCCGTCAATCTCTTCATGCATTAGTGAAAGGCATGCCTCATCGTTAAGGCGTAAAATACGGCGAGCGTAATTAAGCAGTTGTGTACCCGCTTCTGTCAGTGTTTTATTTCGACCTTGGCGAGCAAATAGCTCTTTTCCAAGTAGAGACTCCAGTCGTTGCATCTGTTGGCTAACGGCGGATTGTGTTCGGCAAACGGATTCCGCCGCTGCAGCAAAGGTATTTCCATCGACAACGGCGACAAAGGTTCGAAGTAAATCAAGTTCTAAGTTAAAAATAGGGCGTTTTGCGGAAGTCATTATAGATATCTCTTAACTGGTGTTGTTGTGCTTAATAAAACAAAAGAAAAATATTTTTATAAGACTATTTTGGATGTTACTCATACTATGAAGAGTTGAATGAATAATCCATAACAAAGAGCAATAATTTCGAGAAGTTATCCATTCTTTGATGAAAAAGAGAGTAAATAAAGGTAACTACTGATTTTTATACAGTGTTATGAGACAATGACGCCTTTCTTAAAATCAGTTACAGAGTGGTTATGTCCCTTTCTCAATCCGTTAAAAATCAAATAAGTCAGTGGTATAAAGCCCTACCAGAGCATATTGAAGGGTTTATTCCGCGTGCCCCACAGCGTGAAATGATTGCTGAGGTAGCTAAGACTTTTTCTGATGAAATGGGGCGCCATCTTGTTATTGAAGCCCCTACTGGGGTGGGTAAAACACTCTCTTATCTTATTCCGGGGATTGCAATTAGTCGTGATGAGAAAAAACCATTGATAATCAGTACGGCGAATGTGGCACTGCAAGATCAAATTTATAGCAAAGATCTGCCATTACTTAAAAAAATCATTCCTGATCTTACGTTCACGGGCGCTTTTGGTCGTGGCCGCTATTTATGCCCTCGCAATTTAGATGCGATTTGTGCCACTGAAGGCGAGCAAATCGACTTAATGTTTTTGCTTGAAGATAAAGTGGATGTGGCGACCAGTGCAGAAAGAGAAATTTGCCAAGAGCTCAAAAATGATTTCACTAGTTTCGGCTGGGACGGATTACGCGATCACCATAAACGAGCATTAACCGATAGTTTATGGCGTAAAATCAGTACGGATAAAATGAATTGTTTAGGGCGTAATTGCCAATATTATCATCGTTGTCCTTTTTTTATTGCGCGCCGTGAAATTGATGAAGTCGATGTGGTTATTACCAATCACGCTTTAGTCATGGCAGCAATGGAAAGTGAATCCGTGTTACCTGATGCTAAAAATCTGCTTTTGGTACTTGATGAAGGGCATCATATTCCTGATGTTGCGCGAGATGCACTTGAAGTCGAAGGGGAAATAACCTTAGTTTCCCTTAATAATCAGCTTGATAATATCACTCGTCATGTTAGTCAGTATTTAGCGCAATTTATTCCTGTAAGACCGCCTAAATTGGCTGATCCTATTCGTTTTGATGCTCATATTGCTAAGTTACGTGAAGCCTATCAAGAGGTTGATACATTCACGCGAGCACTATTACCAGAACGTAGTGAACAAGATGAATATCTCTTCCCGTTAGGTGAATTACCTGAACAACTTCTGTTAAGTTGCCAGACATTATTTAAGCTAACGGATGGTTTAAAAATGCTGGGCGAAGCTATTTTAAACGATTTAACAGAACGGACAGCGAAAGAAGATGTTGTGCGTTTACATCGTGCCATTTTAACTACCAGTAGGATGGTGGGTTATTTAGAAAATATGGCGAAACTTTGGCGCTTAGCCACATTAGAGCAAACCTCAAAAGCACCAGTATCCAAATGGTTAACTCGTCGTTACGATAAAAAACAGTCGCATCTCTATTTTCATTGTGCTGGCATTCGGGTTAGTGAGCAATTGACGCAATTATTATGGAAAAATATTCCTCATGTGGTTATTACGTCTGCAACATTACGTTCATTAAATAGCTATTCTCGTATTCAAGAATTGACGGGATTAAGCGAGCAATTTGATGATCGCTTTATTACGTTGTCTTCGCCTTTTGAGCATCAAAAGCAAGGCAAACTCGTGATCCCCAAAATGCACTATGAGCCAACTATGCACCATGAACGTGAGCATTTAAAAGAGATGGCTCGTTATTTTCGCCAAGAAATGAAAGAGAATAATCATCGAGGGCAATTGGTTTTATTTAGCAGCCAACGTGCAATGGATGGTTTTTTAGAAGAAGTGAAAGATTTGCGTTTATGCTTATTAGTACAAGGGGATCAGCCACGCTATCGATTAGTTGAAACACATTGCAAGCGTATTGATGCGGGTGATAATAGTGTATTAATTGGCTTACAATCTTTTGCTGAAGGTCTAGATTTAAAAGGTGATTACTTAACGCAGGTACATATCCATAAAATTGCCTTTCCTCCGGTGACTGATCCGGTGATTGTAACTGAGGGAGAGTGGTTAAAATCACTCAAACGCTATCCTTTCGAAGTGCAAAGTTTACCCAGTGCATCGTTTAATTTAATTCAGCAAGTTGGGCGCCTTATTCGTAGCCATCACTGTCATGGTGAAATTGTCATTTATGACAGACGTTTATTAACAAAAAACTACGGTTCACGCTTATTAACTGCACTGCCAGTTTTTCCAATTTATCAACCAGATATGCCTAAAGAGAAGTGATTTTCTATTATATTATAGAGATTTTACTTTTGTTAGTGATTTATGCTTCTCTAACTTACATTGATATATTTATTAATGTGTTATTAATAAATATAGGCTATTTACTATAAGTTTTTATTCTTAATAAAAGAAAAATTGTTTTTTTGTTTAAAATAATACAAGTCATCTTATGGTTAAATATATTTAATCATTTCGTTTTATTTTTATTTAAGATTCCATCTGGTATTATTAACTTGTATTTTTTATGAATCTTATTAATAATTAAAAAATAAAAATATCTTATATTTAAAATTAAATAATTATTTTACATAAATTAATATAATTATAACAAAATAAACAATTATATTGTAATGCTCTTATTTTTATTAATTTAGAAAAAGTGAATACTTTATTTAGAAATTATCAGTCTGATGTTTTTTTAAATTATTTATTTTATATTAAATAGTATGCGATAATCTTTTTTTATTTAGTTAAGATAAATGCTCAATAAATTTATAAAAAATAACATCCGTTTTAACTGTATGATTTGTTTTAATTTTTTATATTGATTTTCTCGTTTTTTTATAGAATTATTTTTATTGTTTTATTTCTATTTTGATATGTATCAATAAAATTAAATATATTTAATTAATAAGGTTGTAAGCTGTTTTTTTTTAACTTCTCTTCAGTACAATATATCTCATAAACACCCTATCACTTATTGAATTAAAAAATCTCTCCTGATTTTCTTAAATGAAACGATGATTGCTGATAGGGTGTTTTTTCTCAAATAAACTAGGTTCTTTAAGGTTAATACTTATTTTAAGTATTGATCTTTTTATTAATAAAATCATATAAATATATTTAACAAAAATAAGTTTTAATCCTTTATATATTACTACTTTTAAACGGTAGTTTTATTTATATATTAAAGCAGGAGCATTGTAAAAAATGAAATCTATTCTCCCTACAAAAGAAGAGAGTGACGAGAAATTATTATCTCGACGTTCTTTCTTTTCATTTGCTGGAAAGATGAGTCTTGCGGCAGGGGTAACCGCTGTAACGGCGGGATGTGATGGTAATATTTCTGGAGGTACTGGCTGGGTTCCCGAGCAATACAATGCAAAAGGTACTTTTCCTGTACAAGTCCGAGGCCGAATTCCTATTGATCCTAATAATGTGGCAATTTGTCGTGATGATAAAAAATGCATTTTATGTGGTCAATGTGTTGAGGTGTGTGAAAAAGTACAAACGGTGATGGGAAATTACGATTTACCGTTAATTGATAGCGTTCCTTGTATTGATTGTGGGCAATGTACGCTTTGGTGTCCAACAGGTGCGATAACAGAAGTTGATGATACGGATAAGGTGATTAGGGCGTTATTAGATCCAACACTGCATGTTGTTGTTCAAACTGCGCCCGCTACGCGCGTTGCTTTGGGTGAAGAGTTTGGTATGCAACCGGGTAAGGATATTGAGTTACTGCAAGTTGCTGCACTGAGAAAACTGGGTTTTGATAAAGTTTTTGATACGAACTTTTCTGCTGATCTGACCATTATGGAAGAAGCGACAGAATTACTGCAACGAATTCAAAATAATGGCGTATTACCACAATTTACATCGTGCTCGCCGGGTTGGGTTAAATTCTGTGAAATGTTTTATCCTGAATTAATACCTAATTTATCTTCAGCAAAATCACCCATGACAATGTTGGGAACGATGATAAAAACCTATTATGCCAAAGAGCAAAATATCGATCCTACCAAAATTGTCTCTGTTGCCATTATGCCATGTACCGCTAAAAAATCAGAAGCGGCACGCCCTGAAATGAATGGCGCTAGCGTGTTATGGGAAAAACCTGATCTTCGTGATGTTGATATCGTGCTAACAACAAGAGAGCTCGCCAGATTAATTAAAAGTCACAATATCGATTTAACGTCTCTTCAACCCGCAAATTATGATCGCTTAATGTCTGAATACAGTGGTGCTGGTGCTATTTTCGGCGTGACAGGGGGCGTGATGGAAGCGGCGGTCAGAACCAGTTACTACTTTATTACAGGTGAAAGACCACCAGAGCCTTTATTTAATTTGCAACCTGTACGTGGATTAGAAGGTATTAAAGAAGCCGCTCTGGATATTCCGGGAGTGGGGGAAATTCGCGTGGCAGTTTGCTCTGGTATGGGAAATGCGCGTCCTGTCTTAGAAGCAATTCAAAAAGGGGAAAAACAGTGGCACTTCGTTGAATTTATGGGATGTCCTGGTGGGTGTATTGCGGGAGGAGGACAGCCTCGTTCGGCATTACCGCCTTCTGATGAAATACGTGCTTTACGCATGAAAGCGCTTTATAGCAAAGATGAACGCGCCACAATCCGCTTGAGTTATGAAAACAGTGAAATTCAAAGTATCTATAAACAATTTTTAGGTGAACCTTGTGGTGAACGTGCTCATCAATTGCTTCATACGCATTACCAAGATCGCAGTATTCATTTTAACAAAAAGAAAGCTTAAAGATTGAGGAAACACATTATGTCTAAAGGTGTATTAGTCGATCTTACAAAGTGTATCGGCTGCGGTAGTTGTACAGTTGCATGCAAAATGTACAACGAAAATAAATGGATAGAAGACAGACAACCCACAAGTGGTGAGAATGCCAAACTCGCGGATGAAAACTGGACAGTTATCAAAACAGTCACGGTTGAGAAAGAAGATAAAGCGGTTTGGCGTTATGTTAAAGAGCAATGTTTTCACTGTATTGATCCCGCTTGTGCTTCAGCATGTTTTGCAAAAGCCTTCCAAAAAACACCCGCAGGGCCAGTGGTTTATTATCCTGATCTCTGTGTGGGTTGCCGATATTGCATGGTGGCATGCCCGTTTGATATTCCTAAATATGAGTGGGAAAAGTCACTTCCTTATGTCACTAAATGCATGATGTGCTCATCTCGTGTGGAAGAAGGGCAATCTCCCGCATGTGTTGCAGTATGTCCTACTCAAGCCTTGGTATTTGGTGAGCGACAAACCTTATTAGAAAAAGCCAGAGAAACCATCACGAATAATCCAGAATATGTTCAACATATTTATGGTGAGAAAGAAGTAGGGGGGACTGAATGGCTCTATATTTCTGATGTGCCATTTGAACAGCTTGGCTTTAAAACGGGATTAACGGAAAAACCACTCTCTTCTTATACCTCTGATTTTATGAAATATACGCCGATAGCAGGCGCTACTTGGGCTGTGATTTTGGGTGGTATTGCCATGTTTAATCACAGAAAAGATAAAGTGAGCCGCGATGAGCAATCCCATCAGCATCTAGATCATAACCAGAATAGTACTGATGAAGAAACAAGGAGATCAGAATGAGTGTTATCGATAATTCGACCCACTTTGGTAAGTGGCGTTTTCCTATGACACCAGTGCGCTGGGTGCTTGTTGCTATCAGTTTGATTGCCGTAGGGCTTATCTTATTTCGCTTAGTCACAGGATTGGGATTAGTGACCAATCTTAATGATGAATGGCCTTGGGGGCTTTGGATCTCTTTTGACGTGATGTGCGGTGTGGCGTTAGCTGGGGGCGGGTATGGTACTGCGTTAATTGTTTACGTATTTAAACAAGAACAATTTTCAAGTATTGCTCGAAGTGCAGCATTAACGTCATTAATTGGTTATTTATTGGTGATGGTCGGGCTTTTCCTTGATATCGGGCAGTGGTGGAATTTCTGGCGTCCATTAGTTTCTCAAGGGCATAGCTCAGTACTTTTTGAAGTCTTTATTTGCGTCTCTGTTTATACCAGTGTGCAATTAATTGAATTTGGAGAAGTGGCAACTGAACGAGTTGGACGAAAATACCATAATTTTTTCCGTAAAATATTACCGGTATTGTTAGTCATTGGTATTGCAATTCCATCAATGCATCAATCATCACTTGGGGCGCTTTATTTATTAATGGTCGATAAACTGCATCCATTATGGTGGTCGCCAATTATTTTCTTCCAATTTTTAATTTCGTCGTTTTTTGTTGGCCCTGCAATGATCGCAGTTGAAACTGCATTAGCAGGCCGAGCGTTTAATCACAAAGTGCCAATGTCGGTATTAAGCGGATTAGTTCGAATTTCAGGTTATGCAATGCTGGTTTATTTAGCGTTGAAATTCGGCAGTATTATTGCAGAAGGTAAAGTGCATTACCTTTTCGAAGGCAGCTTTGAATCTTTATTCTTTTGGATTGAAGTTGGTTTTGGCGTTATTGTGCCGTTAATTATCTGCTTCTCACCATTAATAAAACGTCGTGGCTGGCTGGTAACCTTTGGTGCGCTAGTCGCTTCGGGGGTTATTTTAAACCGTTATAACGTTGTGGTGACAGGTATGGTGACATCAACGGGTGTCTCTTATTGGCCATCGCTACCAGAATTAACTATCACTCTTGGTCTAGTTTCAATGGGAGCGCTCGCTTATTTATTTATCTGTGAAAACTTCCGTATTATTGAACATGAAGACGACAAACATTAATTAACTTAATGCCCAATTTAATTGGGCATTTTTTATAAATAAAAACAAGAAAATACTCTTTTTTATTCTTTTATTAATGATAAATAGAACGATAAATATGCCTATTTTAAAAAAATCCTTGTGGTTTATTTCATCCTCTTTGCTTTCGATTACACCAATATTGAGTTATTCCCAAGCGAATGAAAATAAATCAGAACATATTATTGTCAGTGGACAAAAAGAAGGTCATTCGTCAAATCGTATTTATAACATTGAAGCTGAAAAAATAAGCAATATAGCAGGGGGAACTAATTTAATTACGGTTGATCATGAAAATCGCTTATTAACGTTGAATGATGCCTTAAAGGATCAACCTGGTATCGTGATACAAAGTTTATTTGGTGGATTAGATCAACCTCGTTTAAGTATTCGAGGCTCAGGTGTTCAAAGTGCGCCACTTTCTAGAGGGGTATTATTACTCCAAGACGGACTACCTCTTAATGAAGCCGATGGTAGCTTTCACTCAAGTATGATTGATGTACGAGATGCACAATTTATTAGCATTCGCCGCGGTGCAAATAGTACACAATTGCAAAGCAATAACTTAGGGGGAGAGCTTGATTTTATCACCTATACAGGACGAAATAATCAAAATCAATTGCGTTATGAGCAAGGTTCTTTTGGGCGTCAAGGTCTACAAATGGCGTTAGGCGGTTATAGTGATGATCATCCTATTGATGCCAGAATAAGTCTAAGTTATGACCATTATGATGGGTATCGAGAGCACTCTGCTTCTCAACGTAAAACAATGCGCTCAACACTCGGGTATACTTCAGACAACTTTGAAAATAGAACATGGATTAATTGGACTGATCTGCGTTTTGATGTTCCTGGCCCAGCAACCTTACAAATGGTTGAGAATGATCCTAAAGCGGTATTACCTGCAATTAAGAAAAAAGATCCCCATAGAAATGTCGAACAATTACGTATAGCCAATAAATCGACATGGAATAGTGGTGCTCACGATATTCAATTTGGCTGGTGGTATTCACAAACACATGATAATTTCAAAACACCCAGTCATTACCAATTTGTGAATTATTATACTAAAGGCGCTCAATTTAATTATAAATTAGAAACTCAGCATATTAGTTATCGTGCCGCGTTAGCTTGGGATCACTCGATAATGAAAGATGATATCGAGAAAAATCCCAAAGGCTGGCTAGGACGATATGATGGACGAGCTGAAAATATCTATGCGTCTTTAGGGGCGGGTATACATATTAGTAACAGTGTGTTGTTTAATCTGGATGTAAAAGGAACTCATGCGAAAAGAGATGTATTTTCGAGCCATAATTCTCTTGAACAGTCCTTTAATTTCTTAACACCTAAAGTTGGGCTGATTTGGTATCCTAATTACAATGCACGCTTATTTGCTAATGTCAGTATGAGCCAAGAGCCGGCTTCCTTTAATGATATTATTAATCCTAAAGCGCCGTTAAATAAGGTCAATCTGTTAAAACTTTCACCTCAAAAAGCAACCAGTTTTGAAATTGGTAGTGATATTGAATTAACAGATAATATCAGTTTAAGTACGGTGCTTTATCGCAGTTTTATTAAAGATGAATATATTACATCCCACGATCAAAATGGGAATATTGTTGATATTTATAATTATCCTGCAAAAACTCGCCATCAAGGTGTTGAATTCAGTATCAATGCGATTCAACCGCTTCGTGTTGGTGATTTTCTCTATCGCGCAACATGGACGTATAATGATTTTCGTTTTATGGGCGGGGAATATAATCGAAAATATATTGCAGGTATTCCTAGAAACCTTATTTCGGGTGAAATTAACTATCAATTAAATGGATTGAGATTTGGTCCTACACTGTATTGGTCACCCACAAATGTTGCTGTTGATCATGGTAACCATCTTAATATTCAAAAGAGTAAACCTTATGCATTATTAGGATTTAATGCACATTATCAATATGATAATCAGTGGTCTACTTATTTGAATTTAGACAATATTACGAATAAACGCTATGCAGCAAGCACTTTGGCCAATCCAACAGTGAAAAAGAATGATGCCTTACTTTTCCCTGGGAATGGTTTTAGTGTTAATGCGGGTGTGGTGTATACATTTTAATTCAATCAGAAAATAGACAAAGGCTACCTTACATGGCAGCCTTTTTTATATTAATCACGTCTCTTTACACGTAGATTAATTTTCAATATTGGCTTCAATAAACCATAGGAATTTATCAAGATCACGCGATGCAGCAGTAAACATATCGGCGGTATCTTCGTCTTCAACTTCGTCAATGGCTTTACGAATATCATTAGCAACAACAGCATAACGATCAGCCAGTGCTTTTAGGTGATCTTGCACATCATGAATATCCAGTGGATAAGCTTTCAGTGGTGTTTTTTTACCGACAACTTGCGCGGTGCCTAATACTGTGCCACCTAACTGAACAATACGCTCTGCGAACTCATCAGTGTGCTGATTAATGGTATCGCGGAAGCCATCAACCATCTCATGAACAGAAATAAAGTTTCTGCCACGCATATTCCAGTGCGCTTGTTTTGTGATGAGAGATAGGTCGATAAACTGCGTCACCATCTGTTGCAATAATTCAATAGCGTGCAGTTTTACGCTGTCATCGAGGTTATTACGGGTATAAAGCAGAGTTGAAGGTGTGGATTTGACTAATTTAGCAGTACTCATAATCGTTCTCCCTAAATAATTAATAACTCAATATCTTAATTTCTGTTAATGATGATAGTGAATTATTAATGGTTAGTCTTATCGATTGATACTATTAAATTGATAGGTCATCTATTAAAAAAATCTAATCTATCGAAATAGTCTATTTAGGGTAAGACAATGAGCGCAAAATAGCAATGATAGGTCAGTAAAGTTATTATTGAATAAGAAAAAAGGATCATAAGATCCTTTTTAAATAAATATTTATTTCTTATAAGAAAATACGGTTAAGTAATTATTTAACCTCTTCAATTTTGGTTTTATTTTTCATGGTTGCTGTTGAACCTATAGAGGCTAATACAATAAAGGCAAGGGCAATCCATTGAATTAGTGTCAAATGTTCGTGTAAGAAAATAATACCAATAAAGGCACCCATACAAGGCTCTAAGCTCATTAGAGTACCGAACGTTTTAGCGGGTAAACGTGTAAGCGCAATCATTTCTAAGGTGTAAGGAAATGCAGTTGATAAAATTGCAATGGCTAATGCAACTGGTAAAATTGACCAGCTAAACATAATGTCAGGGCTACTTTGTAACATACCAATAGGAACGAAAATAAAGGCAGCCACTAATGAGCCAATTGAAACTGTTGCCGCACCGTAGCCTTTACCTGCACGTTGTCCGAATACAATATATAGCGCCCAACCTACACCAGCACCCAGTGCATAAAGAATACCTAGAGGATCTAATCCATGAATATTATCGCCAATAGGTAGCAATAATCCTAAGCCTGCAATGACTAAAATTATCCATAAAAAGTCGATGGCTCTGCGCGATGAAAACATAGCAACAGCTAAAGGGCCTGTAAATTCAAGGGCAACAGCAATTCCTAAAGGAATAGTTTCAAGAGCAAGGTAGAAAAGGTAATTCATTGCTCCTAAAGATAAACCATATAGAAACAGTGGCATAATTGATTTTCGAGTAAATTTGAGTCGCCACGGTTTAAAAATAAAAAAGAGGATCAAAGTACCCAATAATAGACGTAACGCCGTTACAGCTGGGGCACCAATAACAGGAAATAGGCTTTTAGCAAGGGATGCGCCGCTTTGAATTGAAAGCATGGAGAGAAGCAAAAGAAGCACAGGGTAAAACACCTGTAATTTAGCTGAGTGTCTGGCTGACAACATCCTATAAAACCTCGTCAATAATCAATCGTTATGTGTTCTCTGTTAGCAGATAACAAAGGATCGCATAATATAAAATAAAATCACCGACTTTAATATAGCTATTCATTAATAAATATTTTTTATTTTAATTTAGTTGAGTGCGATTAGCTAAAATATAACTTAATTTATTTTTAATAAAATAAAAAATGACTTCTCATAAATATAAGCATTAATAATGATTAAATATATATGTGAAATAAAAAGCGTAAAAACACTTTTTTTAACCTTTTTTATTAAAAATACCTTCAGTATAATTCCAAGCTCGATTTAACTAGCTAAAAGAGAATAAAGAAATGAGTAAAATAAAATCTATCGCAGTGTATTGTGGTTCTAGTTTAGGCGCTTCACCTATTTATAAAGAACAAGCAATTATTTTTGCCAAAGAGCTAGTTAAACGTAATATTACCTTAGTTTATGGTGGTGCCAGTGTCGGTATTATGGGCACTCTCGCTGATACTGTATTAGCTGAAGGCGGAAAGGTGATAGGGGTTATTCCTACGCTATTAGAAGGGCGTGAAATATCGCATAAAAATCTGACCGAACTGCATGTTGTTGAAACAATGCATCAACGTAAAAATAAAATGATAGAACTGGCTGGTGGTTTTGTCGCTTTACCCGGTGGTTTCGGTACATTAGAGGAGTTTAGTGAAGTCTTTACATGGAGCCAAATTGGTTTGCACCAAAAACCATTGGGCATACTTAATATTAATCAATTTTACGATCCGCTTTTGATGATGATTGATAAAATGGCGGATGAACAATTCCTACATGAAAAATATCGCCATATGGCGATTGTGGAACAATGCCCTATTCAATTATTAGATAAATTTGAAACATATATTGCACCTCCAGTAAAAACCTATAACAAATAAAGGTAAAAAATGGTAATCATAAGAAAAGCAATATTGTCTGATGTAGAAGAAATTAATACTCTTTATATCCATTTATTTGATGAAATGGCAACATTACAGCCAGAAAGATTAAAGCCGGGTAAGCAAGATGAAGCATTTATTATTAATGGAATAAAAAATAATAAGTTTCATCTTTTGGTTGCAGATTTAGATGGCAAAGTGGTTGGATTTAGCATAGCGCAAATTCAAGAAACACCTATGTTTAACTGCTTGGTTCAACGTAAATATGCTTATATTTACGATATCGTTACTGATCCTACGGTACGTAGCCAAGGCGTAGGCCGTTTATTGTTGACCGCAATGAAAGAGTGGGCAAAATCAGAAAAAATGACGCATCTCGAATTGTCTGTATTAGCTGAAAATGGTGCCGCTAAACGTTTTTATGAGCGAGAAGGATTAAAAGAAGTCAGCACAATGATGGGAATTGCTTTATAATTTTATTAAATCTATCTTATTTTTCATAAGATTAAGTGCGATGATAAAAATAAACCCGCTTTTTAAGCGGGTTTATTAATTATATTATTCAGCTAAATTGTGGGTTTCCCCGCAATGATCGTACACAATACCCTGACATTTTCAACATCTTCTGCCGATATTTCAAACAGGTTTCTATCTAATACGATTAAATCGGCAAATTTTCCGACTTCTAATGATCCAATTTGTTTATCCATATCTAATGCTTGAGCGGCATTAATGGTAGCAGCACGTAGGACTTCAATTAACGTAAGGTTACGATCATTATCAAGGCGTGGGCTTGCTGCATCTTTTTGGCGAGTCATCGCAACTTTAAAATCGTACCATTCATTAAGTGGGTCAATTGGCCAATCGCTACCAAAAGCAACAGTAACGCCAGCATCAATAAACTTGCCAGCAGTCTCTAAATAGTCACAGCGAGATTTACCTAGCATTTCAATATCTTTTTCGATATTGCTCTGTTCTGCTGCTGCCCATTGGAAGGAGAGGAAAGGGAAGGCTTTTAGTTGTGTAAAACGGGCATAATCTTTTTCACACATCAATTCATTATGTGCAAGCCCCGGTCTTATGTCTTTTTCAGGTAAGGCTTTGCGCATTGCACTAATAGCATCAAGTGCCGTACTAATTGCACCTTCAGCAACAGTATGAATATGAGGGTGATAACCCGCACGGGCAATTTCTGTGACTAACGGTGTTAAAATTTCAGGTGAGAAATAGAGATCGCCAATATGTTCAGAGTCTTGCCAGTGTGGCGTATCATCAGTGCCAACGTTAATACGATAAGGTGAGTGCAAGCGCGCTGTCATAATCGGCGCTTGTAATACACCATCAAGGAAAAGTTTGATATGGCGGATCGCAACACTGGGTTGAGCACCTTCGCTGATTTGATGCCATTGCGAAAAGCGAGTGACAGCATGGCATACAGCGTTTGAAATATCTTCAATACAAGGTACATCATCTGGCGTGATTTCAACGGCATTCTCTATGCGCAGGGTTAATTCACCTGCTTGTCTTAACGTGTTGAAGGCGCGTAATTGAGGCTCACCCACACGAGCATCCATAATCGTGGTTACGCCTTGTTCATTTAATAATTTTTGAACATGGCGAGCTATTTGTAAATTTTGATCTTCAGTTAATGGGGGCAAGCTATCAATGGCTTGCATTGCTGGCGCATCTTCAAGAATGCCAATCGGTGTTCTATCACCATCACGTTCAATATTTCCATCAGGTGGATCGGGCGTTTCAGTGGTGATATTTAACAGTTCTAAAGCGCGAGAATTAGCAAGAACACTATGACAATCGCTAGAAAAGAGCAAAATAGGGCGAGTCGTATTTAAGGTATCAAGGTGATAACGTGTCATTTGCACACCTTCAGGTTGCATACCTTCACGATACCATGCGGAAACTTTTAACCATTCGGTATCACTATCAATAAAGTTTTCATCAAGGTATTTCTGAATACGTAATAAAATGTCATCGATAGAGAGTGATTGATAATCAAGATGGCAACCCGCTAGTGTTGCGCCTCCCCAGAATGGGTGCATATGTGCATCAATAATGCCTGGCATGACCATTCTTCCCTGTAAATCAATCTGCTCAGTATTTTCATTACAGTAAGAAAGTAACCCCTCTTTTTTACCTGAAGCAATAATCACACCTTGGCTGATCGCGATAGCATCAACAATAGTGTCATTATGATCAGCGGTATAAATAAGTCCGTTGTAATAGAGAGTGTCTGCAATTTGAAATGTCATTCTTCTACCTTGTATTGCTTTTTTAGCACGTAGAATGCGTGCTTAAATGATTATTTTGTTTATAGGGCATCCTGTTGCGTTTTGACGCGGGCGGTCATAGTAGAATTAAATCAGAGTGAATACTACAAGCTTGTTACATCGACTTAATGATGAATATGAATACAACTTAGAGATTGAGTGAAATAAGGTAAGCTTAAAGAATATAGACTTACCTTATTCAAGCATCAGCGTGGTTAATTGTCTGGTAAATTGGTTGAGCACACTTCGCAATGTGGATTTTTAGGTAATTTGAATTCACGAAATTGCATTCGCATTGCGTCAAATATCAACACCTTGCCATGTAAATGTTCACCATACCCTGTAAGCAGTTTGATAGCTTCAACGGCTTGTAAAGTACCAATAGTGCCTACAACAGGCGCCATTACGCCAGCTTCAACACAACTTAAAGCGTTATCACCAAAAAGATGACTTAAACAGCGATAGCAAGGCTCATCATCTCGATAGGTGAATACGCTGATTTGACCTTCCATCCGAATAGCCGCACCAGAAACGAGCGGTTTTTTCTGATGAAAACAGAGGCGATTAAGTTGCTCACGCACTGTCACATTATCAGTGCAATCCATAACAAGGTTATGGTGGCTAATAAGCTCCGCTAAAGCTTCATCTTCAAGTAATGCATCAACGGTTTCTATTGTGACATGAGGATTAATTGCTTCTAGTGTTGCTTTCGCAGATAGTACTTTGGGTTGACCAATCGTGGCGTCGCGATGAAGAATTTGTCGCTGAAGATTAGAAAGGGAAACCGTATCAAAATCTAATAAAGTGAGTTTTCCTACACCTGCTGCTGTAAGATATTGTGAGGCACTACATCCTAAGCCACCTGCACCAACTATCAGTACAGAGGCACTTTTCAGCGCCTCTTGACCATCAAAATCAAAGCCCCTTAATACAATCTGGCGATTGTAACGTAGTGTTTCTTCATCCGTTAATTCAATACTCATAAAGGCTATTCGCTTTTTAATAGAGAATTAAATAGCTCGATAGTAACAGTTTCGCCAGCTGCAACTTTACCGCGTTCACGCTCTAAAACGATAAAGCAATTAGCGGCACTAAAAGAGCTATAAACATGGGAACCTTGATGCCCAGATGTTTCGACTTGCCATACGCCCTCGGCATTAATACTGGCAATACCACGTTGGAAATCAAGACGACCCGCTGATTTTTTCAATGGAGATTGTGCAATAGCTTGGAAACGTTGCGGTGCTTTCCAATGGCTAAAACCAGATAGGCGTGCAATTAACGGTTGAACCAATTGATAGAATGTCACTGTGGCTGACACGGGATTACCCGGTAAACCGCAGAACCATGCATTGTGTAAGCGACCGAAAGCAAAAGGTTTTCCCGGTTTAATGGCTAATTTCCAAAAACCAATTTCGCCAATTTCATCAAGAATTTGTTTCGTATAATCGGCTTCGCCTACAGAAACACCGCCACTGCTGATGACTAAATCTGCTTCTTGATCAGCCTTTTTAAAGGTTTCACGCAGTTTTTCTGGTGAATCAGGAATAACGCCTAAATCTAAAACTTCACATCCTAGTTTTTCAAGCATTAAACGTACCGCAAAGCGGTTGGTATCATAAATTTGTCCCGCTTTTAATGGCTGACCGATAGTTTGTAATTCATCACCCGTTGAGAAAACAGCGACTTTTAAACGACGATAAACTTGTACTGTTGCTACACCTAAAGAGGCAATTAAAGGTAATTGCGCTGTTGAAAGCTTCGTGCCAGCAGGTAATACAATATCGTTTTCTTTAATATCTTCACCAATACGGCGAATATTCTGGCCTTTTTTAGCAGGCTGTGAAAAACGGACACCATGTTCGGTCACTTCGGCTTCTTCTTGCATAATAACAGTATCAACACCAGCAGGAACCATAGCTCCTGTCATAATGCGTACACATTGCCCAGCTGGGAGTTCTCCCTCAAAAGGAATACCCGCGAACGATTTACCAGCAACAGGAAGTGGAGTTTGAGCTTCTAAGTCAGCGTAACGAAGTCCATAACCATCCATTGCCGAATTATCAAACGGTGGCACATTCAGTGGAGAGGTAATATCTTCACTTAGAATATAATCTGCGGCGTTATTTAATGGAATGTTAAGGGTATTGGTAATTGCCAGCGGTTTTTCAAGTAGTTTTTCTAGCGCTTCATCAAGAGATAATAAACCGCTAACGTGACATTGACTCATCATATACTCCAAGATCTATCGAAATGTTCTGTTTTATTTCATGATACTAATCTATCACGATGAACATCATCATGTCAGAGATCATCTTGTGAATAGAAAGAAATGAAACTTTTTATTGCAAAAATGTTAACTGATTGGAGTTAATGTGTTGCTTGTTCTGTTATTAATGAGTAGCACATTTAAAATGATAAAACAAAATAATGGATATCCATGAATACTTCAAATCACCAAAGTCATTCAGCGCAAGCTTTTCATATCGCGTTTAGCGGGTTTCTTGCTTTAGTGGTTGCAATGGGAATAGGGCG
Source organism: Proteus sp. PR00224 (assembly GCF_016238105.1). Taxonomy (NCBI): domain Bacteria; kingdom Pseudomonadati; phylum Pseudomonadota; class Gammaproteobacteria; order Enterobacterales; family Morganellaceae; genus Proteus; species Proteus sp. PR00224. The sequence goes on from NZ_JAEHQU010000004.1 coordinate 193,802, forward strand.
CTTTACCTTTACACCGCAAGTGCCGTTGATGATTGCAGAATATCAATTGACGTTAACAAGTGCGGGAATTGTCGCTGCATTTAATTATCTTGGTTATCTTGCAGGCTCCTATGATGCGATGAAAGCTGTTAAAGGTGTGGGGTATCGCTTGTGGGCGGGTCTTTGGGGGGCGGTGATAATCACGCTGTTGTCTGCTTTTTTAAATGATGCTTTTACACATAGTATTGCACGTTTTTTTATTGGTTGGGCAAGTGGTTGGACATTAGTGCTGGTGGCTTCATGGGCTAACGAGTTACTGGCTCGCCTTAATCGACCTGCATTAAGTGTGGCTGTTTATGCAGGAACGGGTGCTGGTATATTTATCAGCGGTATTCTTGCTGTGTTAATTATGAAATGGCAAATGAGTGCAGCGGCAGGGTGGTTAATTTATGGTTCTCTTGCTTTTATTTGTGCCATATATGTGAGCTACCATCTTCCAAAGCCTTGGACAATGAGCAGAGAGGAAGTAAAAGTTACCTCTTTAACGCTTACGCCAGCGATAAAAAGGCTGATTTGGGGTTATACCTTTGCTGGGTTTGGCTATATTTTACCCGCAACTTTTCTTTCTCAAATGGCAGCAGAACGCTTTCCAGGGAGCTTAATTGCGCAATTTGTTTGGCCTGTTTTTGGTGCTTCTGCGGCATTATGTATTGGGATCGCTATTTTCACGCGTAATGTATTAAACACGCAGTTACGTTTAGCCATTACGCTTTGGTTACAAGCGTTAGGCATACTGATTGCGCTGTGGGTTCCTACCATTACTGGGTTGGCGATAGGGGCATTTTTAATTGGTGGTGGCTTAATGTGTGCAGTACAACTGGCGTTTTTACGAGGTCGTGAATTAGCGCCTCAACATGGGCGTTATATGGCGGGTTTACTCACCACTTTTTATGCCATCGGGCAATTAGTTGGCCCCGTAATTTCTTCACTTTCAACAGCATTGACGGGAAAATTAGAACCTGCTCTTTATGTCGCTTTTATTGTATTGATAATCGGTGGTTTTCTGGTGTGTTTAAAAGAAAAAAATCAGGCTTAAACTAAAAATAGCTCATACAAAAATGCAATAATTTCATAACGAAAAATGCGGTATTGCTGGATAATGTGATTGAGGTCATCTAAAGTGTAGGCTGTTGTTGCTAAGAGCGATAACGGCTACTTAATTAATGTGTTTATCGGAGAGTCCAATGTCATCATTAAGTAAAGAGGCGCAATGGGTGCACGCTGCGTTAGTTGAACGCGGTTTGGAAACGCCTCTTCGTGAACCGAAACTCTCTCCAAGTGAGAGCAAACAGCAAATTGAACATCATATGACAGAAGTGATGAAGCTGTTAAATCTAGATTTAAGCGACGATAGTTTAGCTGAAACTCCTCGTCGTATCGCTAAAATGTATGTTGATGAAATTTTCTCAGGGCTGGATTACCACAATTTCCCCAAAATCACACTAATCGAAAATAAAATGCAAGTTGATGAAATGGTGACGGTACGAGATATCACATTAACAAGTACTTGCGAACACCACTTTGTCACCATTGATGGTAAAGCTATTGTGGCTTATATCCCGAAAGATAAAGTGATTGGGTTATCTAAAATTAATCGAATTGTGCAATTCTTTGCTCAGCGTCCTCAAGTTCAAGAGCGCTTAACGCAGCAAATCCTTATCGCATTACAAACGTTACTAGGCACAAAAAATGTGGCTGTTTCTATTGATGCGGTTCACTATTGTGTTAAAGCTCGTGGTATTCGTGATGCAACTAGTGCAACAACAACAACTTCATTAGGCGGGTTATTTAAATCTAGTCAAAATACGCGTCAGGAGTTTCTGCGCGCTGTTCGTCATCTTTGAGATTTAAATAAAAATGAATGAATCGTCTCATCAACGTATTGAAGCCCTCGATGCGTTGAGAGGAATGGCGATCCTTGGCATTTTATTGCTCAATATTTCAGGTTTTGCATTATTAAGAGTGGCTTCATTTAATCCATTACATTCGGGAGAAGCCTCTTTTGGTGATCGTATAACATGGATGGCATTAAATCTGTTTGCTCAAGGAAAATTCCTCTTTATTTTTGCGTTGCTATTTGGTGGTACGCTTTATCTCCTTTTGTATAAAGGAACTCGTTTTAATTTATCGCGATTAGTTGTACTGGCATTAATTGGTGTTATTCACACATTATTTATTTGGGAAGGGGATATTTTATTTCCATATAGTATATGTGGTTTATTTGTTTTTGCGTTTATCAAATCAATCGCAACAAAGCACCAATTTATATTGGGAGTGATACTCTATTTTTGTGGTGCACTGATTTTAGGTGCGCTGTTTTACTATTATCGTGATTTTATTGATACCGTTTGGTATAGCACGCCATATTCTCAATTGTCTGAATCAGATTGGAAAACAGGGCCTTATTTAAATAGTGTTTATTATCGTTTGAATGAACTAAGTCTTTTTGTTTTTAATCTAGTACGTCAATACAGTTGGTTTTTGTTTGGTGCGATGTTGATGGGTTCTGCATTAATGGCATCAGGTTGGTTGCAGCAGAAATTTAGTCGCGCTCATTATGGTCATGTGGCACTTTATTTCCTCACAATTAGTTTAAGCTTACAAACGGTTATTGTGCTGGTGGATTATTATCTTGATTGGGATTACCGCTGGGCGGCTATTTGGGCACAACCTTTAACCATGTTGATCCAAGTGATGCAAAGTTTGGGGTATATTGCGCTGTTTTATTGGAGTTGGAATATTATTCAACACTCTTATTTTGCCTATGCTTTACGTTGTGTTGGCAAAATGGCGTTAACAACCTATTTAATGCAAAGTGTTATCGGTATTTATTTATTTCAGCGTATGGGGCTATTTAATCAATTTACTCTACCTGAACTGATGCCTTTTGTTGCCGTCATTTGGGCAATCAATATTGCTTTTGCTGTGATTTGGTTACGTTATTTTCCACAAGGGCCAATAGAGTGGATTTGGCGTAAATCAGCCTCGAAATTAGCACAATTCTTTTAGCTTTTTTCATGATTATTTTCATTTAGAGGAAGTGATTCGACTTCCTCTGGTGAAACCGCAGGATAACCTTTAATGCCTTCAGGAATAGATTGTATTGCGGGAATAGTTTCTGGCGGCCCTAAAAAGCGTGGTTCGCGGTTTAGAATATAAACATCAATCATGGCACCTGCTCTGGCAAATACTTCACGTACACGTACTTTAAACATGCTTTTAGGCGATGCAACCGCAAAGCATTGTGCATCAATTCCTTTTTCTAATGCGATAAAAACAGCTCGTTCACAGTGAAAACGCTGAGTAATAATGGTAAATCCATCTGTACCAAATACCTCTTTTGTTCGTACTACTGAATCAAGTGTTCTGAAGCCTGCAAAATCCATCACAATACGAGAGGCAGGAATGCCCGCTTTAATGAGATCCTTACGCATCGTATTTGGTTCATTATAACTATGTTTTGCATTATCGCCGCTGAGCAATAAATACTGAATTTTGCCACTATTATAAGCATTTACCGCGCCTTGGATGCGATATTGATAAAACTGATTTATATAACCGCTGGTATAGTACTTTGATGTGCCTAACACCATGCCCACTTTTTTAGCAGGTAATGTATCCACGTCTTCAAATATATAGGGATTGGTTTTCCACCCGATCCAGCGATCGCAGGCAATCAAGGTGACTGCAAGTAGAATAAAAATTGTGAGAAAAAGATAAATGAGGCGTTTTAGCATGTCCTTGCCTTAATGACGCAAATAACGAATGACTTTCATAATAGTTAAGGCTACTTGAGCGGCGATAGGGAAGCAAGAAAAAAGCGCCTCATATTAAGTAATGACGCGCTTTTCGGAATGGTACTTAGTGTTTCAAACTACTTAGAACGAGGTTCTTTTGTAAATACGGTACTCTGGTGACCAATAGTTACGTTCAATTGCTTCTTCTAATGCTGAATCAGAAGTAACAGTAGCAACACCTTGTACTTGTGCTTCTTTTGCAACTTGTTTTGCGATATAGCGCGAAACTTTTTGAATATCAGCCAGTAAAGGTAACAGAGATCCATCACCGTCTTTTGCCATTGGTGAGCAATCTGCTAATGCGCGACTTGCCACCATCAACATGGCATCAGTAACACGTTTTGCACCACATGCGATAACACCTAATCCAATACCTGGGAAGATATAAGAGTTGTTGCACTGTGCAATTGGATATTCTTTATCTTTGTATTTAACTGGTGCAAATGGACTACCTGTTGCTACTAAAGCTTGTCCATCAGTCCAGTTGATAATATCTTCAGGACGCGCCTCTACACGAGACGTCGGGTTAGATAATGGCATTACGATAGGGCGTTCACAGTGTTTGTGCATTTCACGAATAATTTCTTCAGTGAATAAGCCTGCTTGTCCTGAAACACCAATCAAAATAGTTGGTTTTGCATTCTTAACCACTTCTAGTAGTGAAATAGCATCGCTTTCGGTTTGCCAATCAGCAATAGTTTCGCTTTTTTGGATAAGTTTGCTTTGGAAATCAAGTAAATTTGGCAGTTTGTCTGTTAATAAGCCGAAACGGTCAACCATAAAGATACGTTCACGCGCTTGCTCATCACTTAAACCTTCAGATTTCATTTGGGCGATGATTTGCTCGGCAATACCACAACCCGCAGAACCTGCGCCTAAGAAAGTGACAGTTTGATCTTTTAATTGGCGACCCGCAGCACGACTTGCTGCAATTAGGCTACCTAAAGTGACCGACGCTGTACCTTGAATATCGTCATTAAAGCAACATAATTCATCACGATAACGATTTAATAAAGGCATCGCATTTTTTTGTGCGAAATCTTCAAATTGTAGTAAAACATTTGGCCAGCGACGTTTAACAGCTTGGATAAACTCATCGACAAACTCGTTATATTCATCACCTGTAATACGAGGATGACGCCATCCCATATACAGTGGATCGTTTAAGCGTTGTGGATTATTCGTTCCCACATCTAGCACAACAGGCAGGGTGTAAGCTGGGCTAATACCACCACACGCGGTATATAAAGAGAGTTTACCGATAGGAATGCCCATACCACCGATACCTTGATCACCTAAACCAAGAATACGTTCGCCATCAGTCACAACAATCACTTTTACGTTTTGTTTAGTGGCGTTTTGTAGCATATCGTCGATATTGGCGCGGTTAGGGTAAGAGATAAATAAACCGCGAGCGCGACGATAAATATCGGAGAAATGTTCACAGGCTTCACCCACTGTTGGTGTGTAAATGATTGGCATCATTTCAGTGAGGTGAGATTCTAATAAACGGTAAAATAGAGTTTCGTTAGTGTCTTGAATATTTCTTAGGTAAATATGTTTATCGTTATCGTTTTTGAAATCAAGATATTGGCGATAAGCGCGTTCAACCTGTTCTTCAATGGTTTCTACTGCTTCAGGCAGTAAACCATGTAAGTTAAAGGTACTGCGTTCTTCATCGCTAAAAGCACTACCTTTATTTAACAGGGGAAATTCAAGCAGGATTGGGCCTGCATACGGGATGTAGAGAGGGCGTTTACTTTCGTGTTCCAGTTCCATGAAAAATACTCTTGTAAGGCAGTTAGTCACATGACAATTGTAGATCCTACAAAATAATAAAAATATGTACAGCTTATGTTATTTTTTTATGATTTTTATGCTTGGAAATGAGAGATAGATACGGTTGTTACAACTTTTTCTGGTAAGCATCAGCAAAATTTACATGCTGATGCTTTTTTAGGAGAGATTTTTAGAGGAATAAGTTAAAACTTTTTACAAAGTGATGCGTTGCATTTGGTGGCAACCTAAAGCAGTTAATGTTGCTTGTGTTGCATCCCATTGCGTTAAAATTGTCTCTGCTTTTTCAATTAAGACAGCAGATTCAATATCCATCACACACTCACCTGCCATATTTAATAAAATTAATGCCGCTTGTAATGGCGGTAAACTTGGATTAAATGCGGCATTTTCAGCGTAGCTACCTTGGAAAATTTTGCCATTTTTCATTTGAACAGCAATACCACTGTGCGATCCACTATAAGGAGCATGGCTACGATTGGCAGCTTGTAGTGCCTGTTGTGCTAATTCACTAGGGTTATCAATTTTGTAACCGTGATTAACTTTGTCCATTAATAAAGAGGTGATATTGAGATCTTTCGGACCAAAGCTATCAGGTAAATAATCGCCTAATGTTGCCATTTTTCTACCCGGCAACTGAATTTGAATATGGGTGCCACTGTTCAATTCGTTCATAAACTGGCGGCAATGACCACAAGGTGTATAGTTAACGGTGACTGAGATTAAGCGAGATTCACCACGTAACCATGCATGAGTCACGGCGCTTTGTTCAGCATGAACCGTTTGTTGTAGCGGTGCGCCAGCAAATTCCATATTGGCACCGAAATAGAGATTACCACTTTCGCCACGAGCAATCGCACCCACTTTGAAATTAGAGATTGGCGCGACAGCACAAGCTGCGGCAACTGGTAGAAGTGCTAGGGCTAAGGCATCATCATTACATTGTAACTGTGTTTTTATGGCATTGACCTGTTCTGCCGTAAACATTGCAGGGAATTCATCCTGCTCAAGATAAGGAGCAAGTGCTTGTTGTAACTGAGGGGATAAATCTGACCAAATTGCCTGAAAACGAGTATGCATACATGAGTCTCCCATTAATCTTTCTGTATTATAAGATTCTAGGCATCTTTACCCATTCTTATATGTGATGAAAATCATATTTTCAATGAAACAATTGCAACAAATTCATTAATTGAGAGATGTATCTCAAATTTATAGTAAAAATCCCCGAAATAAATTTAATTAAATCGAGGATTTAAGAATGGAGAATAAGAAAGGTATCAACTATAAAGATGCAAAATAATAGGGAAGATAAATGGCGCTGTAAGGGAAGTAATAATCCCACAGGTCATTAATGCCAGTGAGCTATAAGCACCTTCAATATAATCGACTTCAGCCGCTCTTGCTGTTCCCACTGCGTGAGAAACGGTTCCCATTGCTAAACCACGAGATGCGTGAGTAGGAATACGCAGTATTTTAAAGAGTGTGTGACCAAAAATGGCACCTAAAATACCTACTGCAATAACACATGCAGCACTGATTGCAGGAATACCACCTATGGAATCTGCGACAGCCATTGCGATAGGCGTTGTCACTGATTTAGGTAAAATTGATGCAGCAATTTCGGGTGTTGCTCCTGCCCATAAGGCAATTGCAGTACCACTGACCATTGCGGCAATACTACCAATAAAGCAAATACTGATCAGCGATTTCCACTGTGCGCGAATTTGGTGTAATTGCTGGTAAAGCGGTATCGCTAAAGCAACAACAGCAGGTTGCAGTAAGTCATTTAAAATACGACTACCTGCAAAATAATGCTCATAAGGTGTGTGCGTGATTAATAGAATGGGAATAATAACTGCAATACCAATAAGCAACGGGTTTAATATTGGTAATTTATAACGAGCCGCAAGTTTACGTGATAAATAAAAGACGATTATGGTGAGAGGAAGTGACCACCAGATATTCATTAACATTAACATTTTTTCTTCTCACTTAACGCTTTATCGTCGTCTTTTCCTTTTGCTACAACAACATCTTCAACTTGGTCTGGTTTTGCACCAACAATAATGCGTTCACGATGAACGTAGTGTGAACAATAAGCAACCAATGCCATTACACCAAAGGTACTGACTATACAGGCTAAAACAATCGGGAAGAGTTGCTGACTTAATAAATCATAATAGTTCATGACGGCTACCCCGATAGGAATAAAGAGTAATGTCATATTTTTTAATAGAATATTGGCACCCGGTTTTACCCAGCGTAATGGAATAAGCTGGAAAGCAAGTAAACCAAAAAGGATCAGTAAGCCAACAATACTGCCTGGAACCGCAAAGGGCAAAAGGGCTGAAATAAGATTACCTGCAAAAAGACAAAGATAAAGTACCAAAAAAGATCGTAGATAGTGCCAAAGTGTAATCTGCACTCGTGCCCGTTTAGATTTCATAAGTAAGTGTCCCAAATCAACTAACAGATTTATCATACACCGATTTTGAAAGTGTGCTACGGATCACAATAAAAAAAGAGCGGGGCTCTTATAGAACCCCGCCATTTATTTATTTGGCAAATGAATCTTGGTTGTTATTTCACTTGCTGACCCGGTTTTGCACCAGAATCTGGGCTGAGTAAGAAGATATCTTTATCACCAGGGCCTGCTGCCATTACCATGCCTTCCGAAATACCAAAACGCATTTTACGAGGTGCTAAGTTTGCTACCATAACGGTTAGACGACCTTCCAACACTTTTGGATCTGGGTATGCTGTACGAATACCAGAGAATACTTGGCGAGTTTCACCGCCTAAGTCCAAAATTAGTTTCAGCAACTTGTCTGATCCTTCAACAAAATCAGCTTGTTTAATTTCAGCAATACGCATATCGATTTTCGCAAAATCATCAAAGTTGATGGTTTTTTGAATTGGGTCATCTGCTAATGGACCAGTCACTTCTTTTACTGGTGCAATGGTGCTTTTAGATGCTTCAACCATTGCATTAGCTTTATCCATTTCAATGCGGTTAAACAGCGCTTTGAATTTTGTAATATCTTGATTTAGCAGTGGTTGCTCAAGCGCATCCCATGTTAATTCAGTTTGCAAGAAGGCTTCTGTACGTTCTGTTAATGAAGGTAAAACAGGTTTCAGATATGTCATCAGTATACGGAATAAGTTAATACCCATTGTACAGATAGCTTGTAGCTGTGCATCTTGACCTTCTTGTTTTGCTACAACCCACGGCGCTTTTTCATCAATATAGCGGTTGGCTTCATCCGCTAATGCCATGATTTCACGAACTGCTTTACCAAACTCACGATTTTCAAATGACTGTGCGATAGTTTCTTTCATATCAACAAAGTGTTGATAAAGCTTAGCATCATCTAAAGAATCAGCTAATTTGCCATCAAAACGCTTGCTGATAAAACCCGCTGTACGTGATGCAAGGTTAACGACTTTATTAACAATATCGCTGTTAACACGTTGAACAAAGTCTTCTAAGTTTAGGTCAATATCGTCAATGCGTGAGGAAAGTTTTGCCGCATAGTAATAACGCAGGCAATCTGCATCAAAATGATCAAGGTAAGCACGAGCTGTAATAAAGGTGCCACGAGATTTTGACATCTTCGCGCCATTGACAGTGACATAACCGTGAACAAACAGGTTGGTTGGCTTGCGGTATTCGCTGCCTTCTAACATGGCAGGCCAGAATAAGCTGTGGAAATAGACGATATCTTTACCAATAAAGTGATAAAGGTCTGCTTTGCTGTCTTTATTCCAGAACTCATCAAAACTTAAATCACCACGCTTTTCACATAAGTTTAAGAAAGAGCTCATGTAGCCGATTGGTGCATCTAGCCATACATAGAAATATTTACCCGGTGCATCTGGGATTTCAAATCCAAAATAAGGTGCGTCACGAGTGATATCCCACTGTTGTAAACCGCTGTCAAACCACTCTTGCATTTTATTCGCAACTTGCTCTTGCAGAGCACCAGAGCGGATCCACTCTTGTAACATGTTGCTAAATGCAGGTAAATCGAAGAAATAGTGTTCAGTTTCACGCATAACAGGCGTTGAACCTGATACAACAGAGCGTGGATTAATTAATTCTGTTGGGCTGTAAGTTGAGCCACAAACTTCACAGTTATCACCATATTGGTCTTGCGCTTTACATTTAGGGCAAGTGCCTTTTACAAAGCGGTCAGGCAAAAACATGCCTTTTTCTTCATCATAAAGCTGAGAAATAGTTTTGCTTTTGATGTGACCATTTTTTTTCAGTGCAAGATAAATTTTAGTCGATAATTGGCGACTCTCTTCACTGTGTGTAGAGTGATAATTGTCGTAACTGATATTAAAACCAGCAAAATCCTGTTGATGCTCTTTGCTCATTTCTTCAATCATGGCTTCTGGCGTAATACCCAGTTGTTGAGCTTTCAGCATAATTGGAGTGCCGTGAGCGTCATCAGCGCAGATGAAATGAACTTCTTTGCCGCGCATTCGTTGATAACGGACCCAGATATCTGCCTGAATGTGCTCAAGGATATGACCGAGATGAATTGAACCGTTAGCATAAGGTAACGCGCAGGTTACCAATAATTTATTCGCGACGTGAGACATAGTAAGGATCTTACTTCCATAAAATTAATAAAAGGGACTTTGATGTTAACCGATCCGTCATGATGTCGCTAGGGCAATAATCGAGTTTTTGCAAGAGAAATTTCAGTTGGCAAATTGAGGTAAGGCATTAACGTAGTCATCTACTATCTGATATGATAGATGCACTCATATATTTAATAAATAATGAAAACGAGAGGAGCCGGGATGAGTGATAAATCCCCCGAGCAGACCACCCCTGAGATTCTGAACGAAAAAGTTTCAGGTGTCTTGTCTACTTTTGAACACCCGACATTGAAGCGTAATCTGCTTTCTCTAAAAGCATTACATCAATGTGCGATGATTGACGATGTTCTTCATATCGAGTTAGTGATGCCATTTGTTTGGAAAAAACCTTTCCAAGTCCTAATCGAAGAAAAAACAGCTGAACTTCGCAACATCACTGGTGCAAAAGCCATTGAATGGAAACTCAAGCACAATATTTCAACCTTACGCCGTGCAAATGATCTACCAGGCGTTAATGGTGTGCGTAATATTCTTGCTGTGAGCTCTGGTAAAGGTGGCGTTGGTAAATCAAGTACAGCAGTTAACCTTGCATTAGCTCTTGCACAAGAAGGTGCTAAAGTAGGTATTCTTGATGCTGATATTTATGGACCGTCTATTCCGAATATGTTGGGTACCACAATGGAGCGTCCAACGTCTCCTGATGGACAACATATGGCACCGATTATGGCTTATGGTTTAGCATCTAACTCTATCGGTTATTTAGTTACAGATGATAATGCAATGGTATGGCGTGGTCCTATGGCGAGCAAAGCATTAATGCAAATGCTCCAAGATACGCTGTGGCCTGATTTGGATTATCTCGTTATCGATATGCCGCCGGGAACAGGTGATATCCAATTAACCTTATCTCAAAATATCCCTGTAACCGCTGCGGTTGTGGTAACAACACCACAAGATATCGCGCTGGTGGATGCAATGAAAGGGATCGTCATGTTTAAGAAAGTCAATGTACCTGTATTAGGTATTATTGAAAACATGAGCGCGCATATTTGTAGTAACTGTGGTCACCTTGAACCTATCTTTGGTACTGGTGGTGCGGCGAAATTGGCAGAGAAATATCATTGCCAATTATTAGGTCAAGTTCCTCTTCATATCTCTTTACGTGAAGACTTAGACCGCGGGCAACCAACAGTGATGCGTGATCCTGAAGGCGAATTTGCTGATATTTATCGCGAAATCGCATCAACAGTGTCTGCTCAAATGTATTGGGATGGCGATGCAATCCCAACGGAAATTTCTTTCCGCGCAGTGTAATGACAGTAAAATAATACGTTGAGTTATTTGCTGATTTAAATGGAGAGCTATTTGGCTTTCCATTTTTTACATGCGATTTCCGACTGTTTTTGATAAAAAACGAATAGATTTCTGGTTTTACGCTGGAACCAGAGTGATTTCAAAACTATAATCTGCGCTAGCGTAATATTTACATATTATTACGTTATCCCTCTTTTTATTTCAAACCAGGTTTTTGATTATGGCTGACACAGCACATCAGTGCACAATTGTAGGTATCGCTGGAGCTTCTGCTTCGGGTAAAAGTCTTATTGCAAGTACACTTTACCGCGAATTAAGAGCGCAAGTAGGTGATCATAATATCGGGGTGATACCAGAAGATTGTTATTATCGTGACCAAAGTGATTTAACGATGGAAGAACGATATAAGGTCAATTATGACCACCCAAATTCGATGGATCACGCACTTTTATATCAGCATTTGTGTGAACTAAAAGCAGGAAAAACCATCGAACTCCCTCAATACGACTACGTTGCTCACACTCGCAAAACAGAATCCATTCCTTTTCAACCTAAAAAAGTTATTATCATTGAAGGCATCTTGTTATTAACAGATAAACGCCTGCGTGAAGAGATGGATTTCTCTATCTTTGTTGATACGCCATTAGATATTTGCTTAATGCGTAGAATTAAACGTGATGTGAATGAACGTGGACGTAGCTTAGACTCAGTCATTGAACAATATAATAAAACCGTTCGTCCTATGTTCTTCCAGTTTATTGAACCTTCTAAACAATATGCCGATATTATTGTACCTAGAGGGGGTAAAAACCGCGTTGCGATTGATATTCTGAAAGCAAAAATTGGGCAGTTCTGCGAATAATAGGTTCATTTGTGGGCAGCTTTCATGCATGATGAAACTGCCTGTTTAACTTGAAGAAGGAAATAAAATGCGATTATGCGACCGTGATATTATTCAGTGGCTGGATGAAGGTAAATTAGTCATTGAACCCCGCCCGCCCGTCGAGCGAATTAACGGCGCAACAGCAGATGTTTGCTTAGGAAATCAATTTCGTGTTTTCCAAGGTCATACTGCTGCTTATATTGATTTGAGTGGCCCTAAGGCTGAAGTGAACGCTGCGCTAGAACGTGTAATGAGTGATGAAATTGTGTTACCTGAAGGTGAAGCATTTTTCTTACATCCGGGTGAATTAGCGTTAGCGGTGACACTTGAGTCAGTCACTTTGCCTGATAATGTTGTTGGATGGTTAGATGGACGCTCATCATTAGCCCGTTTAGGTTTAATGGTACATGTTACCGCTCATCGTATTGATCCCGGCTGGCATGGACAAATCGTATTAGAATTTTTTAATTCAGGTAAACTTCCTCTCGCATTAAGACCAGGTATGGTTATTGGTGCATTAAGCTTTGAACCTATGTCTGGTTCTGCTGATAGACCTTATAATCGTCGTCAAGATGCAAAATATAAAAATCAACAAGGTGCTGTTGGTAGTCGGATTAGTGAAGATTAACTATCTTTATAATCATCATTATCATGTTCACTAAGCGGGTAATTATATGAAAAGGTTTTTGACAACACTGGCTATCTTGCTTGTGGTTATTTTGGCAGGCTTAACAGCGTTAGTTTTACTCATTAACCCGAATGATTTCCGTGGATACCTTGTTGAAAGGGTCGAAAAACAAAGCGGTTATAAACTCACATTACAAGATGATATGCGTTGGCATGTGTGGCCAAAGTTAAGCATTATCAGTGGTAAAATGTCATTGACAGCACCAGGTGCTGAAATGCCTTTTATTACTGCCGATAATATGCGTCTTGATGTTGAGTTATTACCGCTACTTTCTCATCAACTTGAAGTAAAAGAAGTCATGCTTAAAGGTGCCGTAGTTCGCCAAACACCTGAAAGTAAAGCTATTCCTAAAATATCACCACCTTTTACTCCTCGAGATATTTCTCACCCAGTTGTCGAACCTAGAGCCAATAATTGGCAGTTGAATATCGCCAAAGTAAAAATTTCAGACAGCTTAATTATTTGGCAAATGAAAGACGGTGAGCAACTTAATTTACGTGATATTGATTTATCGTTGAAAACAGACGAGAAAAAACAAGTTAGTCTTGAGATGAGCACGAAAGTGAATCGTGACCGTCGTGAGATCACGCTAAATGTTGCTGCTGATGTGGATATGAACAGCTATCCTTACCAAGTTACGGGTAAGATCACACAGTTAGATTACGCTTTATCAGGAGTCGAGATCCCTGAAAATGGAATTGTAGGAAGTTTAACTTCAGATTTTACGATCCAAAATGAGGGCGTAAGAAAAGTTTCACTTGAGAACTTAAATCTCACAGCTAATGATAGTCAATTGCAAGGTAATATCAGTGCAGAATTTGCAGATGCTACTCGCTATCAAGTTGATTTAAAGAGTGAAATGCTAAATTTAAATACTTTATTGCCAGAATTAGCAACAGCTAACGTATCAGAAAATGCGTTATTAGTGCCAACGACTGATAATCATATACCTCCTTCATTTTCATTATTTAGTACAGCCCATGCGGCACCCGCACCGAATGCCACCATTATGGCAAAACCGGTTATTACTTCAGTTACCATTGAAAATAAAGAATATGATCTAACGAGTTGGGGGGATATTGAATTTACACTGAAATTAGCCCTGAATAAGCTTCTCTATAAAGATTTAGAGATTAATAATTTTAAACTTGATGCATTAAATAACCCTAATTCACTGAATATTCAAACCTTAACAGGGCAAATCCTTCAAGGTGATTTTTCACTGCCAACGGTTATCTCAACAAGCATTGTGCCAGCGCATATCAGCATGGATATCACAATGAACAATATTCCATTAGAGCCACTATTGCGTGTCTTTAATCAACCTGAAAATTTCAGTGGATTAATTTCAGCAAAAGGGAATTTAGAAGGAACGGGATATAACCGAAAAGCTTTTTATCGTTATTGGCAAGGTACACTTAATACCTCTGTTACCCAATTTAAAATGCAGGGATTAAATGTACCACAGGTTATTCAGCAATCAGTCGCTCAAGCGACGGATAAAGTGATTTACCCTGAAGATATTGAAAGTTATACCCAAGCAGATAATGTGATTGCCCAATTTAAGTTAGCGCCAAAAGGAAAAGTAACCATTAATTCACTTGATGCTCAAGCAGAGGCTTATCAAATTAAAGGGCAGGGCAAAGTGGATCTTCAACGCCATGATCTTGATGTGATGTTACTTGTTAATATCAAAAAAGGTTGGGGTAAAGAAAATGAATTTATCCGTCAATTGGCTAAAATTGAAATTCCATTAAGACTCTATGGTGATTGGAATGCTATTCAATATGAACTTAATATTGAAAAATTATTGCGCGATCAATTACAGCAAAAAGCCAAGCAAGCTATCGATAATTGGCTAAATAAACAAGATGCCGAAAGCCCTGAAGTAAAAGCACTTAATCAGCTATTGAAGAAAATCTAGTTTCACGATTTTTAACTTCATCACATTCTTAATAAAAGCACACTATTTTGATAATTGTGTGCTTTTTGCTTTATATCTATCATTTAATTTATGTTTTGAATGAAAAGTAAGCATTCGTGCTATGTATATGTAAAAAAATAGTCGTTTTTTTTGATATATGTCATACACTGCAACGTTGCCTTTGGGCAGAGTGTGTCAATCGCACTAAACGCAAAAATGATGATAAAAATAAAAAACTTCATTTTATAAATGACTATTTTAGACAGGATAAATAAATGATCGAAATTCTTATCGGCGCCTTCGTTGCCGTAGGTGTTGGACGTTATATCGTAAAAGGCTATTCAGCAACAGGTGTCTTAATGACGGGTGGTCTGTTATTACTGATCATCAGCGTAATTATGGGAAGGGCTGTTTTACCTGCGAGTGCGACTGCAACAGGCTATGGCTTAATTGATATTGTCGAGTATGTGAAAAATCTACTAATGAGCCGTGGTGGCGATTTAGGTATGATGATCATGATACTTTGTGGTTTCGCTGCTTATATGACGCACATTGGCGCTAATGATGTTGTTGTAAAATTAGCATCACGCCCACTGAAAATGATTAACTCACCTTATCTGCTGATGGTTGCGGCTTACATTGTTGCATGTTTGATGTCACTGGCTGTTTCATCAGCAACAGGTTTAGGTGTGTTATTAATGGCAACGCTGTTCCCTGTTATGGTGAATATGGGAATTAGCCGCGGAGCTGCTGCTGCAATCTGTGCGTCTCCAGCTTCTATTATCTTAGCGCCAACATCAGGTGATGTTATTTTAGCTGCTGAAGCATCTCAAATGCCGCTGATTGATTTCGCATTTAAAACCACATTGCCTATCTCTATTGCTGCAATTATGGGTATGTGTATCGCTCACTTCTTCTGGCAGCGTTATCTTGACCGTAAAGAGCATATCGAAACAGAAATGTTAGACGTGAATGAGATCAAAACTCACGCACCAAGTTTCTATGCAATTTTGCCTTTCACGCCAATTATCGGTGTTCTCGTTTTTGATGGTAAATGGTTACCAGAACTTCATATTGTTGCCATTATTATTATCTGTATGATTTTAGCGGCTGTTATCGAATTTATTCGTAGTTTCAGTGCAAAACAAGTTTTTGAAGGCTTAGAAGTGGCTTACCGTGGTATGGCAGATGCATTTGCACAAGTTGTGATGTTATTAGTCGCTGCTGGGGTATTCGCTCAAGGTTTAACAACCGTTGGCTTTATCAATGCGTTAATTGAAGGTGCTCAGTCATTAGGCTCAGGTGCCATTGTGATGATGATTGCACTGGTATTAATTACCATGTTAGCGGCAATGACCACAGGCTCTGGTAATGCGCCATTCTATGCATTCGTTGAGTTAATTCCTCGTTTAGCAAGCAATATGGGTGTTAACCCAGCTTATTTAACCATCCCAATGTTACAAGCTTCAAACCTAGGTCGTACATTATCACCAGTTTCTGGTGTTGTCGTTGCCGTATCGGGTATGGCAAAAATTTCACCTTTTGAAGTGATGAAGCGTGTTTCTGTACCCGTATTAGTAGGGCTGGTTATTGTTATTGTTGCAACTGAAATTCTTGTACCAAGTACATTAGGTTAATTATTAACTCATTGAATTAATAATAAATTATTATTTTAAATTTTATTGGCGGGCTTTGTGTGAAAACAAAGCTCGTTTTTTATGGTACATAAAATGCAGATAAAAAATATCCGCCTTAAAGGCGGATATTTTGCTATTTTGACAGGGATTACGCTTCGTCAACGTTTTCTTCGTCTTCTGGTGTAGGTTCAACAATTCGAACTTTATTAATTCGATGGTTGTTCACTTCTAACGGCTCAAATTCAATGCCATCAATAAGGATCTTCTCACCAACAGTTGGAACACGTTGTAAATGCTCCATTAATAAGCCTGCTAAGGTTTCATACTCACGTTTTTCATCCAGTTTGATTGGAATATAAAGCACTAAGTCTTCAAGTGGTGTAAAACCGTTTACAGTCCATGAACCGTCTTCGTTTTGAACCAAATCATGACGTGAATCGTTTTCTTCAGAACTGACAGGTAAGTTACCTGCAATAGTTTCCATAACGTCAGTCAGCGTCACGATCCCTTCTACTGAACCAAATTCATCTACAACAAAAGCGAAGTGAGTGTGAGCACTGCGGAACTGTTCTAACGCTTGCAGTAAAGATAAACCTTCAGGGAAAATCAAAGGTTGAGTGACCAATAAACGTAAGTTTAGAGGTTCATTACGCAACTGTTGATTCAGTAGTTGAATAACATTAACAACACCGACAGGTTCATCACCAGATTGTTCATCTGTGATCACTAGGCGAGAGTGAGGATCCTTTTCCAATAATTGGCGAATATCATCTTGTGTTGCATTTAAGTCTACGTATTCAACATCATGGCGAGACGTCATGATACTGTTAACATTACGTTGGCTTAAACCAAGCACACGTACAATCATTTGGCGTTCTTGAGGATCAAACACTTCTTCTGAACTGGAGACTAAATCAGATGTGTGAGGATCTAATTCAGAAGATTCAGGTTTACCATTAATAATACGTAGAACCGCTTCTGCTGTACGTTCACGCAAAGAGCGAGAAGCCGATAAGAAACGGCGACGGTTAAATTGTGCAAGCTGATTAAAGACTTCTATCATGATAGAGAAGCCAATCGCTGCATATAGGTAACCTTTTGGAATGGCGTAGCCAAAGCCTTCGGCAACTAATGCAAAACCAATCATCAGCAAGAAGCTTAAACACAAGATAACAATAGTTGGGTGGTTATTGACGAAATTTGTTAGAGGCTTACTTGCAAGGATCATCAAGAACATTGCAATAGTAACAGCCGCAATCATAACACCTAAATGATCAACCATACCCACAGCGGTTATCACTGAGTCAAGCGAGAATACCGCATCCAGCACGATAATTTGTGCAACGACAGACCAAAAGCTGGTCGTTTTGCGTTGTTTCCCTTCGTTGTGATCTTTACCTTCTAGCCGTTCATTAAGCTCCATTGTGGCTTTGAACAGCAAGAATATCCCTCCGAGAAGCATGATCAAGTCTCTTGCACTGAAAGGATGATCAAACAGTGTAATAAGAGGTTTTGTCAGAGTGATAAGCCAAGAGAGACTAAATAACAACACAATTCGCATAACAAGGGCACACAATAAGCCTGTTATACGTGCTTTATCTCTTAGTTTTGCTGGGAGTTTATCTGCCAGAATAGCAATGAAAACAAGGTTATCAATACCAAGTACGATTTCGAGAACAATTAAGGTGGAGAGTCCTACCCAGATTGTCGGATCTAAGATCCATTCCATACAGTTTGTTTTACCTTCTATAAAGACGGCATATGCCGACTTGAGAATAATGAGCAATTTGAAGGAATTTTTCAATAAATTATTATCAGTAACAGGGGAATAATTTCATTTTGTCTAAAAGATTGTGATACCAATTACATCAATAACTACCACCAAGTGAGAGAGTGAGTTACTATGTGATCAGGTTAACAAATTGTCAGTACATTGATACTGGCAGGTTTATTTTCAGACGGGAGTTATTTTCATGTCCAAACAGCAAATCGGCGTGGTTGGTATGGCAGTTATGGGACGTAACCTTGCGCTAAATATTGAAAGCCGTGGTTATTCTGTATCTATTTACAACCGCTCAAGCGATAAAACCAACGAAGTTATCGCTGAAAATCCAGGTAAAAAACTGGTTCCGAATTATTCTATTGAAGAGTTTGTTGATTCGTTAGAAAAACCGCGCCGTATTTTATTAATGGTAAAAGCGGGTGAAGCAACGGATAAAACAATTGCTGCATTGACACCGCATTTAGATAAAGGCGATATCCTTATCGATGGCGGAAATACTTTCTTTAAAGATACTATTCGTCGTAACCGTGAATTATCAGCGCAAGGCTTTAACTTCATTGGTACAGGTGTTTCTGGTGGTGAAGAAGGTGCATTAAAAGGCCCTTCAATCATGCCTGGCGGACAAAAAGAAGCTTACGAATTAGTTGCTCCTATCCTTGAAAAAATTGCGGCTGTTGCTGAAGGTGAACCTTGTGTAACTTATATCGGTGCTGATGGTGCGGGTCACTATGTGAAAATGGTTCATAACGGTATCGAATATGGCGATATGCAGCTGATTGCAGAAGCGTATTCAGTATTAAAACACTCACTAGGCCTAACTAATGAAGAATTAGCAGAAACCTTCACCGAGTGGAATAAAGGTGAATTAAGCAGCTATCTAATTGAAATTACAGCTGATATCTTCCGTAAAAAAGATGACGAAGGTAAATATCTTGTAGATGTTATTCTTGATGAAGCGGCAAATAAAGGTACAGGTAAATGGACTAGCCAAAGTTCTTTAGACTTAGGTGTGCCAGTTACTCTTATCACTGAGTCTGTGTTTGCTCGTTATATCTCTTCATTAAAAGATCAACGCGTTGCTGCATCTAAAGTATTATCAGGCCCAACACCTAAAGCATTCTCAGGTGATAAAAAAGCCTTTATTGAAAATGTTCGCCGTGCACTGTATTTAGGTAAAATTGTCTCTTATGCTCAAGGCTTCCAGCAACTGAAAGCAGCATCAGACGAATATAACTGGGATTTAAACTACGGTGAAATCGCGAAGATTTTCCGTGCGGGTTGTATCATCCGTGCTCAATTCCTGCAAAAAATTACAGATGCCTATAACGAAGATGCAAGTATTGCAAATCTGCTGTTAGCACCATACTTTAAACAAATCGCTGACGATTACCAACAAGCTCTGCGTGATGTTGTTTGTTATGGTGTACAAGCAGGTATTCCTACTCCAACATTCTCTGCGGCTATTTCTTACTACGATAGCTATCGTGCAGAAGTGTTACCAGCAAACTTAATCCAAGCTCAACGTGACTACTTTGGTGCGCATACTTATAAACGTACTGATAAAGATGGCGTATTCCATACCGAGTGGATGGAATAAATAAGATTAAATATTCGGTTATTTTAATCGAAATATAACAAATAAAAGGTGCTCAAATAGAGCACCTTTTTTATAGAAGTGACCCACCCTAAATAAGGTCGAGATTTTTCCAATCTATTGCTCAGAGCCTTTCACATAATGAGGTTCTTCATTTACATTATCAGAGACTAAATTATCATTAGCAAAGTCTTCTCTGGATATTTTGCCACTAAAAATATCATTCATTCTCTCTTTGTCTAATGCATTTTCCCAACGAGCGACAACAATGCAAGCACAAGCATTACCGACAATATTGGTCAATGCACGGCATTCTGACATAAAGCGATCTATACCTAAGATAAGCGCCATACCTGCGACTGGAACACTAGGTACAACCGATAGCGTTGCTGCTAAGGTAATAAAGCCCGCGCCAGTGACACCCGCTGCACCTTTTGAGCTGATCATGGCAACAAACAGTAACGTAATTTGTTCTGTTAACGACAAATCAACGCCTGTTGCTTGAGCGATAAATAAAGCTGCCATAGTCATATAGATATTGGTGCCATCTAAATTAAAGGAATAACCTGTAGGAATAACTAAACCCACGACAGATTTTTTACAGCCCAGTTGCTCCATTTTACTCATTAATGTGGGGAGTGCAGCTTCAGATGAAGAGGTACCTAATACTAACCATAACTCGTCTTTAATGTATTTAATTAAAGAGAGAATGGAGAAGCCGTTATATTTGGCAACCGCACCTAATACCACGAGAACAAAAAGTAATGCAGTAAGATAAAAAGTAATCACTAACAACATTAAATTGCCAATAGAAGAAATACCATATTTACCTATGGTAAAAGCCATGGCACCAAAGGCACCAATAGGTGCTAACTTCATTAGCATACCAACCATCTTAAAGATGGGGTCGCAAAGATGCTGTAAGAATTTTAATACAGGTTCACCCTGTGAGCCTATTGATGCTAATGCTAGACCAAAAATCACAGAAACAAACAATACTTGTAAGATATTACCGTTAACTAATGGGCTAACGATAGTATCTGGGATGATATTCATTAGAAAACTAACAAGAGAAGAGCTGTGTGCTTGTGTGACATACATTTCTACTCGACTACTATCTAATGATTCAGGAGAGATATTTAAGCCATCACCAGGGCGAATAATATTAGCGGTTATTAATCCAATAACCAGCGCAATAGTTGAAAAGGTTAAGAAGTAAATCATTGATTTACCTGCTACTTTTCCTACTGTTTTCATATTGTTCATGCCAGCAATACCGGTGACGACGGTTAAGAAAATCACAGGTGCAATAATCATTTTGACGATTTTGATAAAACCATCACCTAGCGGTTTGAAGGATTCACCCACATCAGGATAAAAATGACCAAGCAAAATACCTAGAATGATAGCGATAATCACTTGGACATATAACACACGATAAAAGGGGAGCTTGCGGGATGAAATCTGCATAAAATTTCCCTGTAACTGAAAGATATTGACTAAATAAAAAAGAAATTATGATGTAAATTATTATTTACATTTATTTTGTTGTGACAGGTAACTTAAAGGTATGAGTAAATCAGGTCAATAAAATAAAGTTGATTTTATCAAATATTGTGCTCTTCATCTAAAAAATTAGATTTAATTTCAATTTATTACTATTTATGGAATTTATTTTTCTTAAATCAATAAGTTAATGAAATTATGTTTTGTTTTAATTTATTGTATTTATTTAATGATATGTATATTTGGCTTTATTTTTTGGTGAATAAAATAGTTTAAATGTAAAACAACATGAAAGGGAAGTGGTGAGAAAAGAAATATGAGGCAATGGTTTGTTTTTATTGAATTATTTTGAAAATAAAAGAGCGCATAAGCGCTCTTTTATGGATTGTAGAAAATGATTTTTATTTTACTGGGATCTTAATTGAGTTATCAGACTCAATGTTAATAGGAGTTAATGGAGCATCTTCAACAAATTCGCTTGATGCTCTACCACTAAAGACATCATTCATTCTTTCTTTATCTAAGGCATTTTCCCAGCGAGCAACAACAATACAGGCACAAGCATTACCAACAAGATTGGTCAATGCGCGACACTCTGACATAAAGCGGTCAATCCCTAGAATTAATGCCATACCTGCAACGGGAACACTAGGTACAACGGATAAGGTTGCCGCTAAAGTAATAAAGCCAGCGCCAGTAACACCCGCAGCACCTTTTGAACTTATCATTGCGACTAAGAGTAGAGTGATTTGTTCTGTTAATGAAAGCTCAATACCTGTGGCTTGTGCAATAAATAGAGCAGCCATGGTCATATAGATGTTAGTACCATCTAAGTTAAAGGAGTAACCCGTTGGAATAACTAAGCCGACGACTGATTTTTTACAGCCTACATTTTCCATTTTACGCATTAAGCTAGGTAAAGCTGCTTCTGAAGACGAAGTACCTAATACTAACCAAAGTTCATCTTTAATATATTTAATTAAAGAGAGAATAGAGAAGCCATTATATTTTGCAACAGCGCCTAACACGACAAGAACAAACAATAATGAAGTAATGTAGAAAGTCAGAACAAGCAATACTAAGTTACTGATTGATGAAATACCGTACTTTCCGATGGTAAAGGCCATGGCACCAAAAGCGCCGATAGGTGCTAATTTCATTAGCATACCGACCATTTTGAATACTGGCTCTGAGAAGTTTTGTAAGAACTTAAGAACTGGCTCGCCACGAGCCCCTATAGAGGCTAATGCGATACCAAAGACCACAGAAACAAACAGTACTTGCAGAATATTGCCGTTAACTAATGGGCTGACAACAGTATCAGGGATGATATTCATTAAGAAACCAACAATAGAAGAATCATGGGCTTTTGCGACATAACTTTCTACTTTGCTCGCATCTAATGAAGCAGGAGAGATATTTAAACCATCACCTGGGCGAATAACATTTGCAACGATTAACCCAATAATTAATGCAATCGTAGAGAAAGTCAGGAAGTAAGCCATGGATTTACCCGCAACTGTACCTACCGCTTTCATATTATTCATACCTGCAATACCCGTTACTACTGTTAAGAAGATAACAGGTGCGATGATCATTTTTACAATTTTGATAAATCCATCACCAAGTGGTTTAAAGGATTCACCCAAATCAGGGTAAAAATGCCCGAGCAAGATACCAAGTAAGATGGCAACGATAACTTGCACATAAAGCACTTTATAAAGCGGTTGTTTTTTAGTTGAAGTTTGCATGAAGATTTCCCTGCACCTATTGGTACATTGTTTATATATTTATTTGTATGTTAGAAAATAACTGAGTTGTAAATAGAATTTTACATTATTGTATTTTTATTGATGCTAACTTAAATGTACTACTAAATCAGGTCAATAAAATAAAATCTATTTAGTTAATTATTGAGTGCTGAATCGAAAAAAATAATTTAAATTTTCTGCTTGGTACATTTTATAGTGTTATAGCTAAGGTAATGTGGAATTTATGGGGGTTATTCTGACTTTTTGATTATTTTTGGTGTTAAGTGCTACTTGCGCTTTGGATTAGATTATCTAATATTACTTTTAAGTGTGTAAATATATACATACAGCAAGAATTGTTATCATACTAACAATTACCCTTGGCTAAATTTATCTCTAGGGTAATTGTTAAATATAAGTTAGCTGTTTTTATTATTCGTTTTCTTCATCACGAATAAAAGAGATTAATTCAGGTTGTGCAATGCGTTTGTAATCTTGCGTATTCAGAATAATAGAACGCTCTAATGTGCCCGCATTAAAAGCTAGCTCATCAAAGCGTTCAAAAAGCAAAGGGTCAGCGACAAGCTTCAACGCAGGATGAAAACTAAAAGGGGGAATTGCACCAAATACGCATTGAGTAAGATCATCCACTTCTTTAGGGCTTGCCAGCGATGCTCTTGTTCCACCAATTTGGTGAGCGAGTTTTGACAGATCAGCCTGTTTATCGGCGGGTAATATTGCAAGAACATGTTGTTTAACGCCGTTACCTTTTATATGGCAAACAAGTCCTTTTGCTCCCTGTCCTAATTGTGTTCCTCTGATTTTTGCAACTTCTTCAGAACGACCTGCGGTAGGGTGTTCCATAACACGGTAAGTAGCGTGGTTTTTATCTAATAAAGCAGTAAGTTGCTCAAAAATAGTCAAAGACATCAATGACTCCTGAATTTAATAAGTTATTTCTTTGATGTCATTATACGACTTTAAAAAAAATATTCTGCTGTGATGTTCACGGCTGGTTTTGATTATTTTGATAAGCTTTTCAAATTATTTTGTTACAAATGATAATATGTTAATAGTATTATCCTATTGAATTAATAGGGTAATTGGGCTTCTTTATTTAATTACCTGTAATAAAATGATAAACAAATTGATATTTATTCATTATTTTGATGATGATCAATTTAAGAACAAAAAGAATAGAACATATTAAAACGTAGATTTAATTACTAAAAAGGAAGTCAATAATGGCAGTTTCAACATTCTATATCCCTTCTGTAAATAAAATTGGTGCTGGTTGCCTTGCTGATGCTGTAAATTCAATGAAAGACTTCGGTTTTCATAAAGCGTTGATCGTCACTGATAGCATTTTAAATCAACTAGGTGTTGTCGATAAAGTAAGCAAGTTACTGACAGAGGCTGGTATTTCTAGCGTTACTTATGATGGTACTGCACCGAACCCTACTGTTGAAAACGTAGAAGCGGGTTTAGCTCTGCTGAAAGAACATCAATGTGACTGTGTGATTTCTTTAGGTGGTGGTTCACCACATGATTGTGCTAAAGGTATCGCGTTAGTGGCTTCTAATGGTGGAAAAATTGCAGATTATGAAGGTGTTGACCGTTCAGCTAAACCGCAATTACCACTGATTTCAATTAATACCACAGCAGGTACAGCATCAGAAATGACACGTTTTTGTATCATCACAGATACTGCGCGTCATATCAAAATGGCTATCGTTGATAAAAACGTGACACCAATCTTATCTGTAAATGATTCAGAGTTAATGATTGGTATGCCAAAAGGTTTGACCGCTGCAACAGGTATGGATGCATTAACTCATGCTGTTGAAGCGTATGTTTCAATTGCTGCAAATCCAATCACTGATGCGTGTGCATTAAAAGCAGTTGCTATGATCAGCGAATCTTTACGTAAAGTTGTTGATAATGGTGGTGATGCAACAGCGCGTGAAAACATGGCTTATGCTCAATTTTTAGCAGGTATGGCATTTAATAACGCTTCTTTAGGTTATGTACATGCTATGGCTCACCAATTAGGTGGTTTCTATAACTTACCTCATGGTGTGTGTAATGCGGTTTTATTACCACATGTTCAAGCTTATAACATTCAAGCAGCAGCAGGTCGTTTAAAAGATATCGCACAAGCTATGGGTGTTGATGTTTCTGCAATGAGCGATGAGCAAGGCGCGAAAGCGTGTATCGAAGAAATTCGTAAAATGGCTAAAGATGTTGGTATTCCAGCTGGTCTGAAAGAATTAGGCGTGAAAGAAGAAGATTTCAAAACATTAGCTGAAAATGCGCTGAAAGACGCTTGTGCAATCACTAACCCAGTTCAGGGTTCTGAAAGTGATGTTATCGAGTTATTCCGCCAAGCAATGTAATGCTTAGAAAATAAAAAGCTAATTAAGCTATTACTTTTTATTTTTCTTAAAAATGAAGCCGATACTTTATTTTGTATCGGCTTTTTTCATCTTTATTAAGGTGATATCAATTACTCTGCTTTTTTATGGCGTTCTTGTAGGCAACCGATAACATCAGTGAGTGATAATGATTGGTCTTGCAGTAATACCATTAAGTGATAGAGCAAGTCTGAGGCTTCATTTTTTAGCTCTTCTCTGTCATTAACAGTTGCGGCCAGCGCTGTTTCTACACCTTCTTCGCCCACTTTTTGCGCTATTCGTTTTGTACCACTGGCATAAAGGCGGGCAGTATAAGAGCTATCTGGTGAGGCATTTTTACGTTCACGTAATAAATTTTCAAGCTCGTAGAGGAATCCCCACTGGCTTTGTGCAGGCGCAAAGCAACTCTCAGTGCCATTATGGCAAGTTGGGCCAATCGGATTGGCTAAAATAAGTAAAGTATCGTTATCACAGTCAGGATAAATATTGACTAATTTGAGAAAGTTGCCTGAGGTTTCACCTTTTGTCCATAAACGCTGTTTAGTGCGTGAATAGAAGGTAACATTCCCACTTTCTAGAGTGACATTTAATGCTTCTTTGTTCATGTAACCTAGCATTAATACATCACCTGAAATGGCATTTTGGATAACCACAGGCATGAGATTATCGACTTTTTTCCAATCTAGTTGCGCTAATGTTTCACTATTCATTATATTCTTACCTTAACGTCATTCTTTGCAAGATACTGTTTTAATTCGTTGATATTAATTATTTGTTTATGAAAAACAGAGGCTGCAAGAGCGCCATCAACATTGGCTAATTTAAATGCATCAAGAAAGTGTGACATTTCACCCGCACCGCCAGAGGCAATAAGAGGAACATCTGCAACTTGGCGTACTTGAGCTAATTGTTTCAAGTCATAACCTTGTCTGACACCATCTTGATTCATCATATTTAAAACAATTTCACCTGCACCTAATCGCTGAACTTCACGTACCCAATCAAGGGTTTTCCAGTGTGTTTGCTGAGTACGTTTTTCATCACCTGTGAATTGATAAACTAAATATTCACCTGTTTTTTCATCAAACCAAGTGTCAATACCCACAACAACACATTGCACACCATAACGTTCAGCAAGACGCGAAATAAGAGAGGGATCTGAAAGTGCAGGTGAATTAATTGATATTTTATCTGCACCAAAAGAGAGAATTTTCCCAGCATCTTCAATAGAGCGAATACCACCAGCAACACAAAATGGAATATCAATCACTTCAGCAACGCGTGACACCCAGCTTTTATCAACCACACGGCCATCAGAAGAGGCGGTAATATCGTAAAATACCAGTTCATCAGCGCCTTCTTTGGCATAGCGTTCAGCAAGAGGGACAATATCACCAATGATTTCATGATTACGAAATTGAACACCTTTAACGACTTGCCCATCACGAACATCAAGACAAGGAATTATGCGTTTTGCCAACATGATATCGCCTCTTTTAATGTAAATTTGCCTTCTAATAATGCTCTACCAACAATAATACCGGCAACACCAGATGCTGGAAGATCTGCGATATCTTGTAAATCACCAATACCGCCCGAAGCTTGGAATAAAATATCAGGGAAACGCTGGCTAATTTCTTTATACAGTTCAACGTTAGAACCTGCTAATGTGCCATCACGAGAAATGTCGGTACACAACACATGCTTTAAACCCACACTTTGATAAAGCTTGATGATATCTTCAAGAGTATAGGGGGAGTTCTCTTGCCACCCACTGACAGCTACCCACTTTTTGCCTTGTTTATCAATGCGAACATCAAGGGCTAACACAATGGCATCTGCACCATAGCGCTCAAACCATGTTTTCACCATTTCAGGCTGACTGACTGCGGTAGAGCCAATAACAACACGGCTTGCACCTGCTTCTAATAGTGATTTCACATCATCTTCAGTGCGAATACCTCCACCCACTTGTACGGGCACATTGACACAAGCAACAAGCTTTTTTAACAGTGGAATTTGGCGAGCAGACGGATCTTTTGCACCCGTTAAATCCACTAGGTGAAGTAGCTTTGCGCCATCTTTTTCATATTGTTGGTAGCGTGTCAGCGGATTATCATCATAATCACGCTGTTTTGCATAATCACCCTGATGAAGACGAACCACTTTCCCATCAATTAAATCTAATGCTGGAATAATCATAACGGGTTACATCTCCAAAAAATTCTTGATAAGTTGAGCGCCCGCTTTCCCTGAACGTTCTGGGTGAAATTGCACTCCATAAAAATTATCTTTTTGAATTGCGCTACTAAAGCGAGAGCCGTATTCAGTTTCCGCAATCGTCGATTCATTGAGCGCTAGAGCGTAGCTATGAACAAAATAGAACCAAGCATTGTCATCAAGTGAACGAAAAAGAGGATGTCCTGGTTTTGCTAATACTTGGTTCCAACCCATATGGGGTAATGGTAAACCCGCTGTATCAAGCTTATCTATGGTGCCATCAACTAAACCTAATAAAGGAATATCTTTACCTTCTTCGCTTAGTGAAGCCAATATTTGCATACCTAAACAAATCCCTAAAACAGGTTGTGTTAAGGCTTTAATTAAAGGAATTAACTCACGAGCTTTGAGTTGTTCCATTGCTGCTCTAGCCGTTCCTACTCCGGGTAAAAACAGTTTATCCGCAGATAACACCACGTTTTTTTCATAGGACACAATTGGATCATAACCGAGTCGCTTAACGGCGTAAGCGACAGAGGCTAAATTGGCACAACCCGTATCAAGAATAACCACTTTCATCACAGAACACCTTTTGAACTTGGTAACGTATTTCCTTCAACACGAATAGCTTGGCGCAATGTACGACCAAAGACTTTAAATAAGCTTTCAGCTTTGTGGTGATCGTTTTTACCTTTCGATTTCAGGTGCAACGTGCAACCCATGGTGTAAGAGAGGGAACGGAAAAAGTGTTCAATCATCTCTGTACTTAAATCACCGACGCGTTGATATTTAAATTCGGCTTTGTACTCAAGGTGTGGACGACCAGAAATATCTAACGCACAACTTGCAAGGCACTCATCCATTGGTAATGTAAAACCAAAGCGAGCAATACCTCGCTTATCACCTAATGCTTCACGTAATGCTTCACCCAAAGCAAGACCGGTATCTTCCACGGTGTGGTGATCATCAATAACTAAATCACCTTTTACATTGATATTCATGCGAAAACCGCCGTGTGTGGCAATTTGATCAAGCATGTGATCAAAGAAACCAACACCAGTGCTGATCTGACTATCACCTTCGCGATCTAGCCAGATATCAATGGCGATTTGTGTCTCTTTTGTTTTTCGCTCAACGTGAGCGTAGCGATCTTTTTTCGTCAGTTGTTCTGTAATGCCCGCCCAATTGAGTTTATCGGCATTATAAAGCATGCCTTTGATACCCATATTTTCAGCTAGCTGAATATCAGTTTGTCTATCACCAATGACATAACTGTTATCTTTATCTAGTGCGCCATCAACTAAATACTGAGTAACAAGTCCTGTTTCTGGTTTGCGACAAGGGCAGTTGTCTTCAGGTTTATGAGGACAAATTAAAACATCATCAAATGAGATCCCTTGTGATGAAAAAATCTGCATCATTAAATTATGAGGAGGATCGAAATCTGCTTGAGGAAAACTTTCTGTGCCTAACCCATCCTGATTTGTGATCATAATGAGTTTATAACCTGCTTTTTGTAGCGCAGTCAGTGCGGGGATCACGCCGTTTTCAAAGGCAAGTTTATCGAGTCTATCAACTTGGTAATCTGTGGGTGGTTCCGTGATTAAAGTACCATCACGGTCGATAAAAAGAATTTTTTGGCTCATGGTTGAGATCCCTCAGTTGCGATTTTTTGTTGTTATCGTTTTTAATGTTTTATACGTTTGCAGTTTGAATATTTTTTATGGCATTAATCACGCTATCACATTCTTCTGCTGTACCGATAGAAATACGCAAACAGCCATTAAGCCCATATTGACGCTGTTGATCGCGTAAAATAATCCCTTGTTCCCATAAAGTACGGAAAACCAGATTAGCATCAGTGAATTTCACTAAAATATAGTTGGTTTCACTGTTATAAACCTGTTCTACATTAGGCAATTTTTTTAACCTATCAGATAAAATGCTTCTGTTACGTGTAATTTCTGCCACTCGCTTTTTCATTATCTCAATATTTGCTTCTGTTAATGCTTGCGCAGCAATATCTGCAACAGGTGTTGAAAGTGGGTACGGTGCGATCACCTTTAGTAATAATTCAATGACCGGCGGGTTGGCAAGCGTAAAGCCACAACGAAGCCCTGCTAAAGCAAAAGCTTTCGATAAGGTTCGCAAAATAACTAAATTCGGATAATCTTCAAGCCATGAAACAATTGACGCTTGTGGGCAAAATTCAATATAAGCTTCATCGACTGCAACAATCGCTTTGTCTTTCGCCAACGCTAATACATCCCGAATAAGAGAAGGATTAACAATATTTCCAGTTGGATTATTTGGGCTGCATAGGTAGATAAGTTTTACATTATCAAGCTGTGACGCTATTGCTTTAACATCAGGGCTCCAATCAGCAAGTGTAGGGACAACACGCTGCTCTATACCAAAGGTTTCAGCACTAACGCTATACATACCGTAAGTAGGAGGGCAATAAAGTACAGCATCTTTATCTGGCTCACAAAAAGCGCGAATAAGTAGTTCAATCGCTTCATCTGCACCACGGCTAACTAAGACTTGATTCGCATTCACACCTACGTATGCAGCATAACGATTGATCACATTAACAGGCTGGCATTCAGGGTAACGATTTAAGTTTTTTTCATTAAAAGTAAAGTCAGGCGCGATAGGGTATTCATTGGCATTTAACCACACAGAACCATTTCCGCCTAAGCGTCGAGCAGATTGATAAGGTGTTAATTCTCGTACATTTTTTCTTGCAAGTGTATTGATATCAAATTCAGTTTTCATCACTCTTTTTCCCCTGAGCTAAAGCGTTAACGCGAAGTGTGACAGCATTTTTGTGTGCGGTGAGTTGTTCTGCTTGCGCTAATATTTCAATAGTCTGTGCTAAATCAGATAAACCTTGTGCTGTGAGTTTCTGTACTGTCATACGTTTCATAAAATCAGCTAAGCCTAAGCTTGAGTAGGTTGCTGTATAGCCATAAGTCGGTAGAACGTGATTAGTACCAGAAGCATAATCTCCCGCAGATTCAGGCGACCAAGCACCAAGAAAAACAGATCCAGCGCTGGTAATGCTATCAACACGACTATCAGCATCATTAGTTTGAATAATTAAGTGTTCTGGACCATAGCTGTTACTAATTTCAATACACTGGTCGAGATCACGAGTAATAATGACGCGGCTTTCTGCAAGTGCTTGTTTAGCGATTTCAGCGCGGCTTAATAGCGCCAGTTGTGTTTCTGTTTCAGCAATAACGGCTTTAGCGAGTGTTTCATCAGGTGTTAATAATACAACTTGTGAATCAGGGCCGTGTTCAGCTTGTGAAAGTAAGTCAGCGGCAATAAATGCAGGATTTGCATCCGCATCAGCAATCACTAATACTTCAGAAGGGCCTGCTGGCATATCGATTGCAGCACCTTGTAGTGATTGACTTGCTTGGCGTTTGGCTTCAGTGACATAGGCATTACCAGGGCCAAAAATTTTATCAACCTTAGGAATAGATTCAGTACCAAATGCCATAGCTGCAATCGCCTGTGCACCACCTACTTGGAAAATTTCATCAATACCAATTTGTTGAGCAATATATAAAATTTCATCAGCAATAGGGGGCGGCGAGCAAAGAATAACTTTGCGACAACCCGCAATACGGGCGGGAATACCTAACATCATTACTGTTGAGAGTAATGGTGCCGAACCTCCCGGAATATAAAGCCCTACCGCATCAATGGGTCTGCTTACTTGTTGGCAAAATACACCCGGCTGAGTTTCCACGTTGATAGTGTTAGGAATTTGAGCCTCATGAAAGCGACGAATATTATTCATCGCCTGTGCTATTGCCTGTTTTATTTTGCTATCAAGTCTTGATGAGGCTGCATCAATTTGCGATTTTGACACCAAAACACTTTCTGGCGCTGCCTTATCGAATTTTTGGCTGAGTGCTTTAAGCGCTTTATCTCCATCATTGCGTACCTGTGAAATGATGCTAGCAACTTGTTCTGTAATTGAACCTGATGCAGAAATAGCAGGGCGAGTTAATAGCACTTGTTGCTGTTCTTTAGTGCATTTATTCCAGTAAGTTAATGTATTAAAACCCGTTTTCATCATTTCACCTTATTCCATCATTTTTTCAATTGGTAAAACAAGAATTGAACTTGCACCTAATGCTTTAAGTTTTTCCATTGTTTCCCAGAATAGGGTTTCGCTACTAACCATGTGCATTGCAACGCGATTTTGGTCACCTGCCAGAGGTAAAATAGTCGGTCTTTCAGCTCCCGGAAGTAATGCAATGACATCTTCAAGACAATCACTTGGTGCGTGTAACATAATGTATTTTGATTCTCGAGCTTGAATAACGCCTTGAATACGCGTTAATAAGCGATCGATAAGTGCTTGTTTATCGGTTTCCATGTCACCATCGCGTTGGATCAAACAGGCTTTTGAGCGATAAATCACTTCGACTTCTTTTAAACCGTTGGCTTCTAATGTTGCACCAGTAGAAACTAAGTCGCAGATAGAGTCAGCAAGACCTGCACGAGGGGCGACTTCAACAGAGCCATTTAATAAACAGGATTTAAACTTGATGCCCTTTTGGTCTAAATAGCGTTTGAGCAGATTTGGATAGGAGGTCGCGATACGAGTATTATTTAAGCATTCCACACCTTGATAATCGAAATCAACAGGGGTTGCGAGAGATAAGCGACAGCCACCGAAATCAAGACGACGTAGTGTCAGATAATTTGGGTTTTCACCTTGTGAACGACGCTTTAATAGCTCTTCTTCTAAAACGTTTTCACCAATGATCCCTAAATCAACAACGCCATCCATTACCAATCCTGGAATATCGTCATCTCTAACACGCAAAATATCGATTGGCATATTTTCAGCGTAAGCAATCAGGCGCTGTTGATTTAAGTTAATTTTGATGCCACAACGTGCTAAAAGAGCACGAGAATCATCGCTTAAACGTCCTGATTTTTGCATTGCGATCCTTAATCTTGCTTTATCTAACATATTATTACCCTATCATTGTCCATATTTTTGTTATGAAAATTAGCTATAAAAAAACCCCGGAAGTTGCCTTCCGGGGTTTTAGTTGTTATCTGCATTCAGACCACCGGAAGCGTTTCTTAAACGTCTTCCAGCACTCATCGCCTGAAAGACTAGTCAGGGTGATGGTGATGATGGTGGTTTAGTTGAATGCTATACATAATTATTTTCCTAGCTAATAACACTATTTGTTATTTAATAATGCCCGTTACTGTTAATCAATATTTAGTAACCAATATTGAGTAACCTGCATTTAGAATTTGTCTGCCTTTCAACCTACATGATTTACAAAGCAGAAAGCAACCTATTTTTTAATAATAATTTAATTATTTTGTAACCTTTTGTTTTTAATGTAATTTTAATATTTCTCTTATTTACTTAATGGAACAAGTAGGCGAGTATATAGGGAGATGCTAAACGTTCACGAAATATAAGTAGTATTTATAAGTAATGGCGAAACTAAAATTTTATAGCATACTTTGACTAAGCCATTTAAGTAGGGGAGCAAAATGAAACGAATAACCATCGTAGGATTAGGTTGGTTAGGTTTACCACTTGCCGTTGCGTTGCGTGATGCAGGCTATCAAGTTA
This sequence comes from Proteus sp. PR00224, assembly GCF_016238105.1. Classification (NCBI taxonomy): domain Bacteria; kingdom Pseudomonadati; phylum Pseudomonadota; class Gammaproteobacteria; order Enterobacterales; family Morganellaceae; genus Proteus; species Proteus sp. PR00224. The sequence goes on from NZ_JAEHQU010000004.1 coordinate 227,392, forward strand.
AAGGGACTAAAACCACTGAAGATGGTGTAGAAGCAGCAAGAATGAGTGGCATTGACTGCTGTTTAGTGAATTTAACACCCGCAATTGAATGTGATAGAGATGATTTTGATTACTTAATGGAAACTGACGTTCTCATTATCACGTTACCACCCAGTGCTGCTGGTGGAGGTTATGATTATGTTGAAGCCATTCAGACGCTGGTGGATAGCGCAATGTCTCGCCATGTTACGAGAGTCATTTACATTAGCTCTACTTCTGTATATGGCAATCAAACAGGTAATATCACGGAAGAAATGGATATTCGACCAGAAACACAATCAGCAAAAATGTTAGCAGAAGTTGAGAACTGGCTACACCGTTTACCGTTGACTACAGTTGATATTCTTCGATTAGCAGGATTAGTCGGGCCGGGTCGTCATGCAGGACGTTTTTTATCAGGTAAAAAACAGGTAAAAGGCGCTCATCAATGCGTTAACTTAGTCCACTTAGACGATGTGATTTTTGCAGTCGAACAACTTCTTGCGCAGAATGAAGGTGGTCATTTATATAATTTATGTGCTCCAATTCACCCTAAAAAGAAAGAATTTTACTCAAGAGTGTCGAATCAACTCGATCTTATTCCGCCAGAATTTGTTGAAGAAGAGAAGCCTTTAATACGAGAAATTGATGGTCAGGAGATCTGTCGAGATCTTGGATTTCATTACCATTATCCAGATCCCGACAAAATGCCAATGAATTAACTTAATTTACAGGCAATAACACGATATCACGGAAAATAGGTCTTTCACTTAATTGTGCAAACCAGCGCTCAATGTGAGGGAAGTTAGGTCTATCTTTGCAAACTTCAAGCCACGGGTAGACCAATGGTGCGATCGCCATATCGGCAAGAGAGAATGCATCTCCTGCGAAATAAGTTGTTTTTGCAAGTTGGTCGTCAGCTATTTTGATTAATTTATTCAGCTTCTCTTTCAACGCGTTAACAATCTCAGGATTTTGCTGCTCTTTAGGCGTGCGAACAATCATGATCATCATTTGTTGAATGGGAGAAAATAGGCTGCCATTTGACCAATCCATCCATTTTTCTACATTTGCTCGTTGTTTCGGATCAATGGGATAGAGGGTATTATTTTCATATTTTGTACATAAATAACGAATAATGGTATTAGACTCCCATAAAGCAAAGTCATCATCTTGTAAGGTTGGAATAGAAGCGTTGGGATTCATCGCTAAATAATTTGCTTCATTGAGTCCACCAAAAGGGCCACCAACGTCGATTTGTTCATAAGGAACATTTAATTCTTTTAAGCACCAAAGAACTTTTTTAACGTTAGATGAGTTTTTTCTACCCCAGACTTTTAACATAAAGGTCTCCTAAACCACGATAAGTAATAAAATTTCCCTCTATAGGGCGCTAAATATGAATATAAGATAAATCTCTATATATCAATGTTGGCGTCTTATTCCAGAAAGCCATATAGTAGGAAAGCTTTAACAAATTGATATAAAAGGGTGATCGGTAATGAAAAAAAATATTCCATCTGTTCTGGGTAAGGTTACCGCGGGAATGGGTTTACTGCTAATTATTTCTAGTCCTTCATTTGCAGTAAATAATCCGGTACCTCCTCAAATAGAGGCAAAATCTTATGTATTAATGGATTACAACAGCGGAAAAATTCTGGCATCAGAGAAACCTGATGAGCGTTTAGATCCTGCTAGCCTGACAAAAATTATGAGTAGCTACGTTGTTGGGCAAGCTATCAAAGAAGGTCGTATGTCTCCTGACGATATGGTTATTGTTGGGCGTAATGCGTGGGCAACGGGAAATCCGGTATTGAAGGGATCATCATTGATGTTCTTGAAACCGGGTGATCAGGTCAAAGTGATTGATTTAAACCGCGGTATGGTTATTCAATCTGGTAATGATGCCAGTATTGCATTAGCAGAACATGTTGCGGGTAGCCAGGAAACCTTTGTTGATTTAATGAATTCTTATGCTAAGAATCTCGGTTTAAAAAATACACACTTTAAAACCGTTCATGGGTTAGATTCTGATGGACAATATACAACCGCACAAGATATGGCATTACTGACAGCAGCCATGATCCGCGATGTTCCTTCTGAGTATGAAATTCATAAAGAAAAAGAATTTACATTCAACAATATTCGTCAGCCAAACCGTAACCGTTTATTGTGGAATAAAAATATGAATGTCGATGGTGTGAAAACGGGTCACACTAATGGAGCAGGGTACAATCTTGTTTCTTCGGCAACTGAAGGTGATATGCGCTTAATTGCTGTTGTTTTAGGAACACCATCAGATAAAGTGCGTTTTGCTGAAAGTGAAAAATTATTAGGCTGGGGTTTCCGCTTTTTTGAAACGGTAACACCTGTAAAAGCAGATACACCACTGACAACTCAAAAAGTGTGGTATGGCGATAAAGGTGAAGTAGCATTAGGGGTTGCTAACGATGCTTCAATTACCATTCCTAAAGGTGAATTGAAAAATCTGAAAGCCTCTTTTACTTTAACTAATCCTGTATTAGAAGCGCCGTTAACGCAAAATCAGGTTGTAGGTACAGTTAACTTTTTATTAAATGATGAAGTGATTGAACAACGCCCATTAGTTGTAAAAGAAGCGGTTGAGGAAGGCGGTTTCTTTAGTCGTATTTGGGATTTTGTTGTTAAAACAGTATCTGGTTGGTTTAATGCTATTTTTGGTTAATTCACCAATAATGGATCTATCAAAGCGTTACTGAGTTTTTCACCCAAAAAGAAAGACTAGCTGTTATTATTATATAAATAATCCGTAATTTTTTAACGATTACGGATTTTTTTATACTCAATAAAATAGAGAGATATCCTATTTTAGAACTTAAATAAGCCCATCTATTTTGCCTTGATTATCAACATTAACAGCGATAGCAGCAGGTGTTTTCGGTAATCCGGGCATCGTTGTGATAGAGCCTGTTAAGGCGACAACAAAGCCTGCGCCAGCAGAAACATACACTTCACGAACGTTTATTGTAAAGTCAGTCGGTCGGCCTAATAACGAGGGATCATCTGAGAGTGAATATTGAGTTTTTGCCATGCAAACAGGGAAATGAGCAAACCCCATACTTTCTATCTTTTCTAACATCTTACGAGCATGTTGGCTATAAGTCACACCACCTGCACCATAAACTTCTTTGGCAACAATCTCGATTTTTTGACTAAGTGAAGCATCATCAGGATAAATTAATTGAAATTGGCTCTGTTCATTTTCAAGCGTATCAATCACTTGCTTAGCCAATTCAATACCACCTTCGCCGCCTTTTTCCCACACTTTGGTAATTGCGAAGCGACAATCTCTATCTTGGCAAAATTGTTCGATAAACTGGTGCTCTGCAATACTATCAGTGACATACGCATTAAGAGAGACAATCACGGGTAAGCCATATTTTTTAAGGTTTTCAATGTGTTTTTCAAGATTTACAATGCCTTTTTCAAGGGCAGCTAAATCTTCATTATTCCACTCGCCTTTACCTAAGCCACCGTTATATTTTAGCGCTTTGGTGGTTACAACAATAACGGCACAATCAGGGCGTAATCCACTGACCCGACATTTTATATCAAAGAATTTTTCAGCACCTAAGTCAGCACCAAAACCAGCTTCTGTCACAGTAATATCAGCAAGTTGAAGAGCAAGTTTTGTCGCTCTTACGCTATTACATCCATGAGCAATATTAGCAAAAGGACCTCCATGAATAATGGCAGGAGTATTTTCGAGTGTTTGTACTAAATTAGGATTAATAGCATCTTTTAATAAACTCGCCATTGCTCCGACGGCTTGTAGATCGTTTGCTGTAACAGGATCACCATTATAAGAATAAGCAACAATGATGCGAGAAAGTCGCTGTTTTAAATCATCAATATCCAAAGCTAAACATAGGATAGACATAATTTCAGAAGCAACAGTAATAACAAAGTTCTCTTCTCTTGTGATACCGTCTTTTTCGCCACCTAATCCCACAACAATATTACGTAAAGCACGATCGTTCATATCCATACAACGTTTAAACACGATTTTTTTAGGATCGATATTTAAAGGATTACCTTGATAAATCGAATTATCAAGCATGGCTGCAAGTAAGTTATTGGCAGAGGTAATAGCATGAAAATCGCCAGTAAAATGAAGGTTGAGATCTTCCATCGGAACGACTTGTGAATAACCACCACCAGTTGCTCCACCTTTAATGCCAAAACAAGGGCCTAAAGAGGGTTCACGCAATGCAATAATGGCATTTTTCCCAATATGATTAAGTGCTTGCCCTAATCCAACAGTCACCGTTGTTTTACCTTCACCAGCCGGTGTTGGGTTTATTGCTGTCACTAAAACTAACTTTCCGGGCTTTTTTGTCGCAATTTTTGACCAAATGTTGTGGCTAAATTTGGCTTTGTACTTGCCATAAAACTCGATATCGTCTTGATCAATATTTAAATTTTTAGCAATGTCCTGAATAGGTAAGAGGTGTGCTTCTTGGGAGATTTGAATATCTGATTTCATTTTAATTCTCTTTTTATCCCGTTAATGATGTCTCTAGTGATCTTTATTTATCAACTCTAGACAATAATCTAAATATGGCCAATAGATTGATTAATTTGTAGTTATTTACTTTAGATAACGCGTTCATCGTCACGTCATTTAAATAATTTTTGAGGTTAGCGCCTATTTTTTTCAAAAAAACTATTTTAACTAAGGATGACAATTTAATCTCATACAAAAAAGAGGATATTAAAAAAAGAAGAGTCTCAAGATTGAGGTTAATAAACAAAAAAGGCGCTGATATCAGCGCCTTATCTATCATAAATATCTGTATTTCAGACTTTCAGATTTAGTCACAAGAAATTTTAATGGCTAATCCACCTTGAGAGGTTTCACGATATTTAGCATTAATGTCTTTCCCTGTTTCGTACATTGTCTCAATGACTTTATCTAAACAAATACGAGGATCGCTAACACGACGTAAAGCCATACGAGATGAGTTTACAGCTTGTACGGCTGCGATAGCATTACGTTCAATACAAGGAACTTGTACTTGTCCTGCCACTGGGTCGCAAGTAAGCCCTAAGTTATGCTCCATCGCAATTTCTGCTGCGATACAAACTTGTTCTGGGCTACCGCCTAAGAGTTCAGTCAATGCACCTGCTGCCATTGAACAAGCAACACCGACTTCACCTTGGCAACCGACTTCAGCACCCGAGATAGATGCATTCATTTTGTAAAGTGAACCAATAACACCAGCAACTAAGAAAAAGCGAGTGTAAGAGTTTTCATTTACAGGGCGAATAAATTTATCATAGTAAGATAATACTGCTGGGATAATGCCGCAGGCACCGTTTGTTGGTGCTGTGACAACACGTCCACCAGCCGCATTTTCTTCATTCACGGCAAGGGCAAACATATTAATCCAGTCAACAACAGTCATTGGATCTGTTGTCGTTTTATCTTCTGTGACTAACATACGGCGTAATGCAGAAGCACGGCGAGGTACACGTAATGGCCCTGGTAATAAGCCTTCGGTATTTACACCGCGCTCAATACCTGACTTCATTACTTCCCAAACAGCCGCAAAATGAGCCGAAATTTCTTCTTTGCTACGTAATGCTAATTCGTTTTGCATCACTAATGCTGATAAAGAAAGGCCTGTTTCTTTGCAATGGCGACGTAAATCAGCCGCATATTGATAAGGATAAGGAACTTGAACTGCATTTTCTTCAGGTTGGCCAAAATGTTCTTCATCAACAATAAAACCGCCACCAGTAGAATAATAGGTTTTTTTCAATAAAACCTGCTCACCGTTATAAGCGGTAATGGTCATGCCATTTTCATGAAGGGGTAGATTGTTTTTATGAAAATTCATACCGCCTTCAACAGGAAAATCGACTTCTTTTATGCCATTTGCCAGCATTAAGCGACCAGTTGTTTCTACTTGTTTAATAAACGGGGCGATAGAATCAATATCGACAGTATCAGGTAAATTTCCTGCGAGTCCCATAATAATAGCAATATCCGTTGCGTGACCTTTACCTGTTAAAGATAAAGAGCCATAAACATCAACGATAACGCGGGAAACAGAAGAGAGGAGATTTTTTTCAGCAAGTAAATCAACGAATTCTTTACCTGCTTTCATTGGACCTACAGTGTGTGAGCTTGAAGGGCCGATACCGATTTTAAAAATATCAAAGACGCTAACCATAATATTCGCCTCCCTAATTAATTTAAAGGCGCAACTGTGTGATTATTAGAGTGATAAGTGTCAGTTTTGAAGTCTAAAGCTGTAATGGCTACTTTCTTTTATGAAAGTAGCCATCAGGTGCTTTATTAGCCCATGAATGAACTAATTAAGCTATAGAAAACTGCTGAGATTGCGATAAGACCCATAATTACAACGAATGCGTTGCTGATATGGCCTTGGTATTTCTTCATCGCTGGTACTTTACGGATTGCATACATAGGCATCAGGAACAGTAACATTGCGATAATTGGGCCACCTAATGTTTCAATCATACCTAAGATGCTTGGGTTTAATGTTGCAACAATCCAAGTTGTAACCAGCATAAACAGTGCAGTGATTTTGTTTAAACGATCTTTTTCGATTGTTTTACCTTTTTCACGCAGTGATTTGATGATTAAACCGTTGAAACCTTCACGAGCACCTAAGTAGTGACCTAAGAAAGATTTAGTGATCGCAACGAAAGCAATAAATGGAGCAATATAAGCGATAACAGGTGCTTCAAAATGGTTAGCAAGGTAAGACAGAATACTGATGTTCTGTGCTTTTGCTTCTGCTAAGTTTTCTGGTGTTAAGCTAAATACACAGCTAAACACGAAGAACATTACAGTGATAACCATCATGATGTGCGCATAAGCTAAAATGCGTGAACATTTTTTCTCAGCGTTTTCGCCGTATTCTTCACGTTTTGCAACAGCAAACGCAGAGATGATTGGAGAGTGGTTAAAAGAGAACACCATTACAGGGATAGCTAACCATAGGGTTACTAATAGGCCTTGACCCATACCTGATGTTGTTGCGTGATCAAAAGAGAGAGTATCAAGGATCGCACCATTCCACTCTGGGATCAGATACAGTGCTAAGACCATCAGGACAGCAACAAATGGGAACACTAAAACGCTCATTGCTTTAACGATAGCTTGTTCACCAAAGCGAATAATCGACATGATACCGACAATCAGTACCAACGATAAAATTGCGCGAGGTGGTGCAGACATGTGCATTTGGTTCACAATAAAGCTTTCTACTGTATTGGTGATAGCAACACTATAAACCAATAGAATAGGATAAATTGCGAAGAAATAGAGCAGGGTGATTAATTTACCTGCTGTTTTACCAAAGTGTTCTTCAACAACTTCAGTGATATCTTCACCTGGATTTTTACCTGATAACACAAAGCGGCACATACCACGGTGTGCAAAGAAGGTCATTGGGAATGCAAGTACTAACATGATCAACAGAGGAATTAAACCACCAATCCCTGCGTTGATAGGTAAAAATAGAACGCCAGCACCGATAGCCGTACCGTATAAACCTAACATCCATACTGTATCTGACTTACGCCATGTTTTGTAATCACCTTGGGTGTTACCCGACGCGATAGAACCAACTTTGGTTGTATCCATAATACTCTCCGAAATAACGCGGTAAAAAAAATAATGAATAAAAATAAGAGCGCGATTGTATTTCTTTTTAGAAATAATCACGGCATAAATTTAATTATGAATAAATGAGTGCATTGAGTACCTGGTGTTATCTCAATATCTTCAATTACCACATACAAAATCTTTAAATTTCAAAAGAATTAGACTCTTCCAAAATTTGAAAAAATATTCAATAAGTTTATATCCAGACTTAAGAGGTGCAGAATATAGTGTTTTTCAGGATAAACTACCGTGATCACCATCTCAAATGCTAAATATAACTGAAAAACCTGAAAATGTAACATTTTTTATATTTTGTGTTTTTCGAGGCGGTTTTTAAAACATTTTGAAATAACTTTCCAATTTTAAAGGAAATACAAAATAAAGCTAAATACTTAAATATTCATATGTTAATGATTATTTTTAGGTATTTTTATTAACTAGAAAATAAATGATTAAAATCAACTAAGTTATTTTTGTTTACAATTAAAACATTACATTAACCACATATCCAATTGAAATATAATGATAAATTATTTTCTCTAATTAATGTTTAAAACTAGACAAAAGAATATAGAAACAATGCAATATGATTATTTATTAATGAATTTCTTTTATTTTATGAAATGTATATAGCTATATTTCATTTATAAGTAGAATATTGTTTATAAATACGACAATGAATTTGTTAATAAATGAGTTTGGTAGGTTGTTATATAACGAATATAAAAGTTTCATTTTGATTAAAATAACAACATATTTATTTTTTTGGACAAATACTATAATAGTAGAGAATATTTTTATTTATATATTAATATATTGAAGGGCGGTGTCACTTAAGTTAAATATAAAAAAGACCACAATAAATGTGGTCTTTTTCGGTATAAGAAAGGTTATGCCTTTGTCCAACCTTTGCGAATAGGATAAGCAAAACAGAGCTGATAGAGCTGTTGTACCCATTTTTGGAGTATATTTCCACCTTTAGACCAGAAGATCTGGCAAAGGCCACAAGAAAGTAGAGCAACGATAAAAGCTCCAATCATATCGATTGGCCAATGTACGCCAAGATAGATACGCGCCCAAGCAATCGCAAGTCCTAAACCGAGCATAATATAGCCAATACGTTTGCTGTTATGCCAAAAGAGATAAGCTAAAGCAATGGTGAAAACAAACGTACCATGGTTACTTGGGAATGATGGTGTTGCATCGTGATCAAGAAAGTTGTAGCCAATGTTAGCTGCAAAAGGGCGTTCATGAGGAGCAATAGCACCAATCACCCAAGAGATAGAAAGTGCGATACCTAAAGAGATAGCCGCTTTACATACCAATGTTCTTTGCTGGCTAAGATATTTTTCATTACCCCATAACCAATAGAACACTAAAGATAACGGAAAAAGATAGACAAGGTACTTAGCAATAATTATCGCCGTACCGATTTCTAAAGGAGATGCCGCAGGTGTTGCATTCATCATTGAAAATACGGCTAAATTGAATTGTTCCAGCAAAGTAGGCTCCATACATGTCGTACTGATAAGCGATGTTTATGATGCATAATACGCAAGTTTTTAAGGGTAAATGAGGGAGTAATAGGGGTAAAGTGTTTTTTTCTTATTTAATTGTGCTTTTTTAAAAGATTTGCCAGTTTTATACAAAACTGAGCTAAAGCACTCTTAAAAAGAGTATTGCGCTTATGTTATTGCTCCTACATCGTTCTTTTTCTTATCTTCAACGAGGTATAACTTTATGTGGTTCCAGAAAAATATAGTCCTTAGTGCAAGGTCTAGAGGATTTCACTTAATTACACAAGCATTGATTCAAGAATTACCAGAACTAAGACAATATAAAATCGGAATTGCTCATTTTTTTATTCAACATACATCGGCCTCATTAACGATTAATGAAAATGCGGATCCAACAGTACGAAGTGACTTTGAAAACTTCTTTAATCAAAACGTAAAAGAGAACGAAGATTACTATCTTCACACTTATGAAGGCAGTGATGATATGCCCGCGCATATTAAAAGTAGCTTACTTGGACAAAGTGTCATGGTTCCTATTAGTCAAGGTGAGCTGAATTTAGGGACTTGGCAGGGGATTTATCTCGGTGAACATCGTAATCACGGTGGTAATCGTCGTATTATTGTGACATTGCAAGGTGAGTGTTACTAAATTTCAAGCAATAAAAAACCCGACAGCTATTTCACCAAAAGGGTTGAAACTATCGGGCTCCTCAATATTTGGGGACATCAAAGAAAAGCAGTGGCACTAATTCAGACTACGGGTTAGAAAGAAAGTTCGCTGACTAATGAAAAAAAATAGAATTTTTTTTTGGAAAGAGTGAGATGATAGAGAAAAGATGGATGATACAAAAAGAGAAAGCGCTAAAACATATTGATAAATAAACTGTTTTAGCGCTTTTAAATTAGTTGTAGATGCCTAAATTTTCTTTAGCATAAGCTTCAAAATCTGTGCAACCACCAATGTGTTTCTCATCAATAAAAATTTGTGGCACAGTTTCAACAGGTTTACCGACAGTTTTAGATAAATCAGCTTTTGTAATTCCTTCAGCTTGAATATCTACATAGCGGAAATCAAAATCGTCACGTTTTTCAGACAAAGTTTCAGCCAGTTGTTTCGCACGAACACAATATGGGCAACCTGGGCGACCAAAAATGACAACAAACATACGACACTCCTTATTGAGGAAATAAAATTCAGGCATAATAGTTTCTATTGGTTGTTACTATGCCCTTTTATTAGGCTAAACAAAAACAGTTATTGCCTTTTAGTGTGATAAATTATACCAATTTGCCGAATAATGAGATAGGACTGCAACACAGCATTTAGTGGAGAAATGATGGAAAAGCCTTCAAATCGAGATATGAAATCACTGTCAGATATGCCAAAACCCATTATCATCATTGAAATAATTGGGATTATTCTATTGGTGGTTGCTTATCTTTATATCAACCAATATATGACCTCTCCGCAGTGGCTAGGAACATATACAGGACAGTTAACGTTGGTTGTTTTAGGGGTTATCTGCATGATCCCGCCAGCTATCCATATTGTATGGCGTGCTATTTATCGATTAACTTTTTTAGGGATTGACCATAAATCCCTAAATAATAAAAAGAAAAAAGAGAATAACGAAGAATAGCTATCTGTTTTTCCTCAAAATATATTAGAAACTAAGAAAATCCAATGTGTAAATTGGCTTAATTTTCTTAGTTTTTCTATTTATTAGTGCCTTCAAGATAGAAAAAGTGGCAAAATAGCGCCAATGCCAAAAGGCACTCTTTTTTTTGCGCGTAAAGGTTATTTGAATGAACGCTGTTGTGACTACCGATCTGGATCAGCTAAAGTCTTGGCTTGATGAACTACAGATTGCTTATTATGAATGTGACTCTTGTCAGGCGTTACATTTACCGCATCTTCAATATATCAGTGGCATTTTTGATGCTAAAATTGATATTCTTGAGGATGTACTTGTATTTACCGCTATCGCTGAGCTAAAACCGTCAGCAATAGTGCCTTTAATGGCAAATCTAAGCCAAATTAATGCAAGCTCTTTATTTATTAAAACATTTCTAGAAATTAGTGATGAGAACTTACCAAAATTAGTTTTCTGCCAATCATTCCCGGTTGCTGCGGGTATCTCACTTAATCAATTTGACCTATTCTTACAAAAAGCAGAAGAGCAATCTGCTGAAGTCGTCAGCGAAATTTTTAATAACGGTTTCTTGTATGGCGAAAAGCAAGAAAGTGAAAACGAAGAAGATGAGGAAGAAGATGTTGAGATAAACAGCGCATCAACTGACTCCTCCTATACTGTACATTAATATTAATCTCCATAACGGTTACAAAATCTTATGCAATGCGCACGATTTAGTGCGGGTGAATGTCATTCTTGTGAGTGGCTTTCTCTTGCTTATCCTGAACAAATCAAGAAAAAACAGCACAGCCTATTAGCATTACTTCCAGAAGATTATGCTTTTGATAAATTAGCGCCAGTTGAAAGCCAACAGGCGCAATTTCGTAATAAAGCAAAAATGGTCGTCAGCGGGAGTGTCGAAAGACCCGTCTTAGGTTTAAAAACTAAAGACGGTGTTGCTGTCGATTTATGCGAATGTCCACTGTACCCAGTTTCTTTTACCTCCGTGTTTCCTGTTCTAAAAACATTTATTGCAAAAGCAGGGTTAGTTCCTTACGACATCGAACGTCGCCGCGGTGAACTCAAGTTTATTTTATTAACTGAGAGTCGAAGTAATAGCACCATGATGTTGCGCTTTGTTTTGCGCTCAGAAAAAAAACTAGAACAACTTCGCAAAGCACTTCCTTGGTTACAAGCGCAATTGCCTCAATTAGCCGTTATCTCCGTGAATATTCAACCTATCCATATGGCTATTTTGGAAGGCGAGCAAGAAATTATTCTGACTGAAAAAACGTTCTTGGATGAATCATTTAACCAAATTCCATTGCATATTCGTCCAAGAGGCTTTTTTCAAACTAATCCAGAAGTTGCCTCATCACTTTATGCTACTGCTGGGCGTTGGGTAAGAGAATTAAATATCATGCATCTGTGGGATATGTTTTGTGGATCTGGGGGGTTTGGGTTGCATTGTGCGGATAAATCAACCCAATTAACAGGTATTGAAATTAGTCCAGAAGCTATTGAATGTGCGCGTTTATCAGCTCAGGAATTAGGGCTAGAACATGTTGAATTCCAAGCATTAGATTCAACGGGCTATGCATTAGCAAAAGAGTCTGTTCCTGAATTAGTGCTTGTGAATCCACCAAGGAGAGGTATTGGTGAGGCATTATGCGGTTATCTAAATAAAATGAAACCTCGCTTTATTCTTTACTCAAGTTGTAATGCTCAAACCATGGCAAAAGATATTCAGCAACTTTCTCACTATCAGATAGATAGAGTGCAATTATTTGATATGTTTCCTCATACTTCTCACTATGAAGTGCTTACGTTATTGGTATTACAAGACAACTAAGATATTTATTACAAAATAGTGATTGAGTGTTAGTATAAATAAGTATTTAACGCTCGATGGATAACATCGGGCGTTTTCTTTTTTATTAGATAGGCATTCTATTTTATGCAGAACTTAAAAGCGTTGTTATTAGTGATGGTGTTATTGGGGCCTTTGGGGATCGATCTCTATTTACCGACGATACCTGCGATTGCTCAAGATCTAGGAAGTAGTGTCTCTCTTATTCAATCAACTATCGCTTTATTTATTTTTGTCCTAGGTGTAGGGCAACTTATATCAGGGCCTTTAGTGGATAAGTTTGGCCGTAAACCAATCGCTATCGCGGGGATACTTATCTATATTGTGGGTTCTGTTATTGCAACGATTTCGACAGACTCAACGCTTTTTATTATCTCACGATTATTACAAGCTTCAGCTGTGTGCTGTACTTCTGTTGTCGCTTTTACCTGTGTTCGTGACTGTTTTAATGGTAATGAAGCTGCCCGCGTTTTTGGTTTTTTAAATGGTACGTTAAATATTATCCCTGCATTGGCACCATTATTAGGTGGATTATTGGCAGAATATTGGGGATGGCGTGCTCCTTTCGGATTTTTAATTTTCTACTCCATACTTGTTTTAATTCTAATTGCGCGTTTTTTACCAGAAACAAAGCCTGAAAATACTGCTCAATCAAAACAAAAATTAGGTAAAACATACCTTGAGATTTTATGCAGTAAACGCTTTTTGACTTTTGCTTTAGTGAATGCGGGCACAATGGGGATGGCATTAACCTATGTGTCATTTGCCCCAATTGTATTGATGAAAGATGCAAAATTATCAGCACTGATTTTTTCTATTGTTTTTGGTGTAAATGGTTTTTGGATTATGTTTGTCAGTTTTTATGCGAACCGCGTTATTCACCGTGTCGGCAGACCTATTTGTTTGATCTTAGGGAGCGGATTAATGGGATTAGGCTGTGTGAGCTTATTAGGTGGCTTGTTGTTTATTCCTGCCGAAATGCAAAATCATTGGTTGATCTATATGCTTCCTGTAGCAAGTGCATGTGCTGGTCTTGCTTTTATTATGGGACCCGCGACAAGTTATGCGCTTGAGCCTTATTCAAAAACGGCAGGCATTGCCTCTGCATTAGTGGGTTTTATTCAAATGGCAGGTGGTGCCGTCTTTGGTTTAACGGCATTGGCTTCATCAGTACAACCTAAATTAGCGTTAGCTATTGTGATGTTACTCGGTAGTTTATTAGCGTTGAATGCTTATCGAGTAAGCCACAAAGAAGCGTTAATGGAAAAACAGGCTACACAAGAATAGAACAAGTATTTGTTGTTTATTCTGACATAAAAAACACCCCAAAGTTGGTGTCCAACTTTTGGGGTGCAGTTCATAACCTGCTGGGGTGTTTTTATATCGACAGTTCGGCTTACGCGTTTTTAATTACGATGTTCAAACTCTAAGGCTTTTTTCTCAATTAATCTCATTAAAAGTGTCAGTATTCCGTTGATACACAGATAAATAATACCTGCGGCAACAAAAACCATCACATCATAACTTTGACCAAAGACTTGTCGGCTATAACCTGTTAACTCAAGTAAGGTGATAGTACTGGCAAGTGAGGTACTTTTGAATATTAAGACTACTTCGTTTGAATACGATGAAAGCGCACGCTTAAATGCGTAAGGTAATATCACTCTTGCTGTTTGTACTGGTGACATTCCTAGCGCTTGGCAAGATTGCCATTGTCCTGACGGAATAGCTCTTACAGCACCATAGAAAAGTAAGGTTGAATAAGCCGCACTATTTAATGCTAATGTGACCATTGCACAAAACCATGGTGTTGATAATAACTCCCAAATCAACGGGAAGTTTTTCAACGCAGGAAATTGCCCAGGACCATAATAGATTAAGAAGAACTGCACCAATAATGGCGTACCAGTAAATAAGGTAATATAAGCTTTTACAATCGGGGTAATGATGGGAGTTTTTAATGCCAAGATAAAGGTCATTAATACCGATAAAGTAAATGCTACCAATAAAGCCACAAAAGTTAATGAAAGGCTTGTTGGTAATCCCGGTAAAATATCAACAATATAATCCCACATTATGAGGCACTCCGTTCAAATCGAGTCGTTCTCATTTCTAGCCATTTCAGGATATATTGACTGATTAATGTAATTGCTAAATAAATCAGAGCAACAATGCTATACCAAGTAAAAGGCTCTTGAGTTCTATTGGCGATACTTTGTGTTTGTAGCATTAAATCATTGACGCTGATTAATGAGACTAACGCGGTGTCTTTTAATAGAACTAACCACTGATTACCTAAACCTGGTAAAGCATGACGCCACATTTGAGGCATAATAAAACGTAAGAAAATAGTAATACGCCCCATGCCTAATGCTTGACCCGCTTCCCATTGTCCTGTTGGTACAGCTTTTAATGCGCCACGTAAAGTTTGTGAAGCATAAGAAGCATAAAGAAGTGAAAGGGCGATAACACCGCAATAGAAAGGTAAAGATTCAGTATCACCAAAATCAATTTGCAAGGTGAATGAACCTAATTCAATACCATCCATTAGCATCATGACACCTTGCAAGGTGCCATAATAGACAAAAAGAACCACCAGCATTTCTGGTAGTCCTCTAATTAGTGTTACCCAGCATGTTCCTAAGAAAGCAAAGGCTTTCCATCTCGCGGATTCCCAAGCTGTAAACAGCATGGCAAGAACTAATCCGATAATAAGAGCAGAAATAGCAAGTGAGACCGTTGTGACGGCCGCACCTGCTAGAGTTGTTATTTCATTCATCTATTAAGCTATTGTTGTTATTGAAATATCGTTATTCAAACCATTTTTTATAAATGACATCATAGGTGCCATCAGCTTTTACTTCAGCTAATGCTTTATTTAATTTATCTTGTAAATCAGCATTGCCTTTTCTTACTGCGATTGCAAGACCAGTACCAAAATAGTTAGGATCTGCAACTTTGTCACCTACAATACCTAATTCAGGATTCTTTTTCAGCCATTCATTAACAACAGCTGTGTCACCAAAGATAGCTTCGATACGACCATTTTTCAGATCTAATACTGCATTTTGGTAACTGTCATAAGGAACCGTTTTCATCTCTTTGTGTTGTTCATTGATGAATTTCTGATGGGTTGTCCCATTCTGCACACCAATTTGCTTGCCTTTTAGGCTTGCAACATCAGAGATTTTACCTGTTACTGTGATAAATACTGCTGAGTTATCATAGTAAGAATCAGTGAAATCAACTTGTTTTTGACGCTCTGGCGTAATATCAATGCCTGCCATTAATGCTTCAAAACGACGGAATTTCAGACTAGGAATTAAACTATCAAATGACTGATTGGTAAAGGTACAATCAGCATTAATTTTTGCACACATTGCATTCGCTAAATCAACGTCAAATCCCACAATTTGATTATTCGCATCAATCATTTCAAATGGAGGATACGTTGCTTCCGTTGCAAAACGAATTGTCTCTTTCTCAGCCGCAGTTGCAGAAAGTGTAATACTGGTCAGAAGTGCTGCAAATAATATTTTTTTCATTGTCTGATCCTGATTTAGTGTGACAAGTAATTAGCAAAAGCTTCCGTTTGTGGAGCAGTGAAACGATAGTTATCACCTTGCTCTATAATACGGCCGTTTTCCATATATACAACTTTGCTCGCGGCTTTGCGTGCGATTTCAACTTCGTGGGTCACAATCACTTGTGTAATACCCGTTTCAGAAAGCTCTTTAATTATATCAACAACTTGAGCGGTAATTTCAGGATCTAATGCTGCCGTTGGCTCATCAAATAAGAGAACTTGAGGCTCCATCATTAATGCTCTAGCAATAGCAACACGCTGTTGCTGTCCCCCTGATAAATGCAGTGGGAAGCGTTCTGCGTATTCACTTAAACGTAAACGTTCAAGTAATTTCATTGCTTTTTCTTTGGCCTGTGGTTTTGATAAACCTAATACACGACAAGGTGCCTCAATTAAATTATCAAGAACCGTTAAATGTGGCCATAAATTGTATTGTTGAAATACCATGCCCACATTTTGGCGTAATGAACGAATTGCCTTTGCGTTGGGTTGTTGGCTAAAGTCAAAATGTAGACCCGCAATTTCTAATTCGCCTGAACGTGGCATTTCTAATAAATTAAGAACTCTCATTAGTGAGCTCTTACCTGCACCACTTGGTCCTAATAGAACCATTGTTTCACCAGCAGAGCATTCTAGATTAATATCATAGAGTGCTTGGTGCGAACCGTAGAAACAATTTATGTTTTTTAATTGAATACTCATGCGTTTTTTCTGAATAGTCATTAACTGGTTCAAATAATAAAACGGTAAGAATAATTATGCAACTAAAACTGCATAATAAAGTGGTTTTTTTACGTAAAAATGGGTAATTCGGCTATTTTTTTTCACTGTTAGGTGAATTTTTATCCAGTTTGTAAGCGTTAGTACTTATTGTTTTAGCCATACCTTTGAAAATAAATAAGTGTGCTGGCATCATGGCAAACCAATAAAGTAATCCACTAAATCCTGCGGGATGCCACCAAGCACGAACATCTATTGAACGAAGATTACCACTGTCGTGGATCGTGAAAGAGAGTCTGCCTAAACCGGGTGCTTTCATTCCAAATAACAGTGTGAGCTGTTTTTCAGGCTCAAGTTTGATCACTCGCCAGCCGTCAATCATATCGCCAAGCTCTAATGTTTCTCTTGATGGGCGCCCATAAGTGACTTTATTTCCAGCGATATCATCCATAATGGCGCGTGTTTTCCATAGCGCATTACCATAGAAATAGCCTTGTTCTCCGCCAATTTGTTGCACTGTATGCCAAAGGGATGCCGCGCTTGCAGGTGTGGATACTGTGCAGCCTGCATTTTTAGGGTAATAACCATAACCGGGTTTCCAGCGACTACGGACTGCCGAAGAGTAACCCCAATCTTGGTTATCTAAAGCTGCTTCTTCATCAGCGAGTGTTTCTTTTACCGCATCATCAAATTTAATTAGAGATTGAGGAATAAGTTTACGTAATGGCGCATCGTTGGCAGGGAGATCATATTTAAGCCCTTGGATCAGTTCTTTGGCAATAGAGGTGGGCACAGACGTTATCATACTGATAAATCCTGCCGAAATTAAACTAGCTGGCATCGGAATGGGGATTAGCATCCGCTTTTTACCTGAAATTTTAATGAAGCGCTCAAAAAGGGTTTGATAGCTGATGTATTCAGGGCCACCAGCATCAAAAATTCGGTGCTGATGTGTAGGGTGATGAATAATTTCCGTTAAATAGTGAATTAAGTTTTTTAAGGCAATAGGGGAGGATTTTGAACGAACCCAGCGAGGTGGCGTAAGAATAGGAAGGTTATAAACCATATCACGCATAATTTCAAAGGCAGCAGAACCCGGTCCTACAATCATTGAGGTACGGATTTCTGTTACAGGAATAGTGCTGGTTCTTAAAACTTCACCTGTAAGTTTTCGTGCAATAAGATGAGGTGAATATTGCTGATCTTCATGTTGTAAGGCACTTAGAAAGATAATTTGTTGAACGTTTGAGCCTTCAAGTGCTTCAACAACATTTATGGCAGCTTGACGCTCTAGTTCAACTAGATTATGCGCATCTCCCATACTATGAACAAGATAATAGACAATATCGGTATCTTGCATCACCTTTTTAAGTGTTTCAGGATTGTGGAGATCGACAAAAATACAGCGTGTATTTTCCCAACCTTGAGACATCATCCAGTCAATTCTACGGGCACCTGCCGTGACTTGATGACCTTGTTTTATCAGAGCTGGAATAAGATTTTGACCAATATGTCCACTGGCACCAAGTACTAATACACGTTGTTGATTCATTGTTAATCCATTGTAAAAAGAGAACGTTATCGTTCTATTGTTACTGATTTTTCTATGAAGTAAAGAACGCCATCAAGATTGGTGTGATTAAACTTAACACGAATCCATGCACAATAGCTGCGGGAACGATGGCAACACCACCACTGCGTTGTAAAACAGGTAAGGTGAAGTCCATTGATGTTGAACCACAAATCCCTAATGCTGTATTTCTATAACGATTAACAATAATAGGAATAAGCATGATTGCCGCTAATTCTCGCATTAAGTCATTAAAGAAAGCGGTACTCCCGATAACGGGACCAAATGCATCTGTTAAGACAATGCCTGATAAAGAATACCAGCCATAACCTGATGCTATTGCTAATCCCATTTTCAAAGGTAATCCCAGTAAATAAGCGGCTAAAGCTCCACCTGCAAGGGCGCTAACGCCCATTACTACCGCGACTGTTGTACCTCGACGGTTAATTAAAATTTGTTTTGGGCTCATTCCGCTATTACGCAATTGTAACCCTACTAACCAAAGTAAGAAGATAAGCGCGCCTTGGCTGGCATGAGAGGCGTAATGAAAAATTGACCAGCCAGTTAATCCCACAAAAAAACCCACAACGACAACACCGCATAGTTGCAGTGATTCGAGCACCATTTTGATGCGTGATGGAGGCTTGGATTGCTTATGAGCAGGCACATGCCAAGGATCTTTTTTATCGAGTAACCATAAGAACACTAAGTTTGCGCCAAAGGTACATAAAAAGAAAACACTGGCATAAGCAAGAATGGAGACTAAGTTTTCACCAATATTATCTAGCATGGCTAAACTAACGCCCATTAGAAATAGGATAACGTAAACCATCGCGCTAAGTAGGCGGTTTGCTAGATGAAGCAATGGGCGATTGTTTAACTTAATCAAATATCCTACAAAAAGTGGAAGTAGGATAATCAATAACCCTGACAGCATTTCTATTCCTTACTGAGTGTGCTCAAATTATAAAATAAACTAATAACGTGAATTGGATTATAACATTTACTTATGATGTTGTGGATACAGAAATTAAGATAAGTCTAAAATATTTATTAAGGGTAATGAGCCTACCACGTTTAGGTGTAAGAGGCTTTAATTGTTTGAAATGCGAACGATTTGGGTATATATCGAATAGTTGAGTAAATTTTATTACGGCGCGCTTTAACTGTGATATTAATGAAAACATCCATTAAGTGAAATTATTAGCTGATTAAGCATAAAATTAAGATAGAAAGCATAAAATAAAACCAGAGCTTAGTCATAACTTGCGAGGGAATTTATGTATTTAGAAAGAGTGGAAATAGTTGGATTCCGTGGACTTAATCGTCTCTCATTACCTCTTGATATGAATACAGTCTTAGTGGGTGAAAATGCGTGGGGTAAAAGCTCATTACTTGATGCATTAACACTCAGTTTAGGTATTGAAACCTATCAATATGCATTTACACCTGAAGATTTCCATCGTTTGCCGAATGAACCTGAAGAAAATGGCAAAAAAAGCCTACAAATTATTTTAACGTTTACCGAATCTCGCCCAGGACGTCATCGTTCTTATCGTTTCCATAAAATAGCGCCTGTATGGGTTGAAAATGGTGACGATCTTAAACATATCTATTACCGTATCAGCGCCGAACTGGATGAGCAGAAAAATGTAAAAACATTCCGCTATTTTCTTGATAAAGAAGGAAAGCAAATTCGCTTACCTAATGGACAAACTCAAGAAATCATTGCAGAGATTGTTAGGCTTTATCCTGTCCTCCGCTTACAAGATGCGCGTTTTGTACGTGATCTTGCCTCTGACGTTATCGATTCTCACAACAGCCCTCATCGAGAAGCGTTTAATAACAAAATGAGCGAGTTAACCAAAGCGTTAGTCAAAAATCCTGACGAGTTATCAGATGAGGATTTACGTGAAGGCCTTGATGCAATGCAACAACTGTTAGGGCACTATTTTGCAGATCACGGTTCGTTGCTGTTCAAATCTCACTCTCGCCATAGCAAAGTCAACGAGCCTCATATACGCGGCTGGCATGCGTTAGAAAATATCAATAAAGTGTTGGCAAAACCCAATCAGAGAAGTATTCGATTAATTATCTTGGGGATGTTTTCTTCTATTTTACAGTCTCGTGGTAGTGTTGCGCTGGATCCGTATGCAAGACCTATCGTGATTGTTGAAAACCCAGAAACGCGTTTACATCCTATTATGCTTTCGGTGGCTTGGGGATTACTCAATCTTTTCTCATTACAACGGATCACAACCACAAACTCAGGTGAACTGCTTTCACTAGCACCGTTGCAGAGTGTTTGCCGTTTAGTGCGTGATACCGATAAAGTTGCTGCTTACCGTGTTGGAGGTCAGCAACTACATTCTGATGAAGAGCGGCGTATCTCATTTCATATTCGTTATAACCGACCTTCTGCGTTATTTGCGCGTTGTTGGTTATTGGTAGAAGGTGAAACAGAGATTTGGTTAATGAACGAATTGGCAAGGCAATGTAATTATTTCTTTGAAGCGGAAGGAATAAAAGTCATTGAGTTTGCTCAATGTGGGCTTAAGCCATTATTAAAGTACGCAACTTATATGGGGATAGAATGGCATACCTTAGTGGATGGTGATGAAGCAGGTAAGAAATATGCCGCTACCGTTAAGGATTTTGCGTTAAAAAGCAATGATGCAGAGCGTGATAGATTAACGAAGCTTCCTGCGTTAGATATGGAACACTTTTTATACAAAGAAGGCTTTCGCAATGTATATCATGATGTCGCAGGTGTGCCAGATAATGAAAAATGGCCAACTCGACGCGTGATCATTAAAGCAATTCAACGTTCATCCAAGCCTGATCTCGCACTAATAGTGGCTAATAATGCGGCTCAACGTGGAGTAGACTCCATCCCTTCAATACTGAAAAGTATGTTTTCTCGTGTTGCATGGCTTGCCCGAGGCAAAGCGAATTAATTAAGTTCGCCAATAAGTGAATTATTGCGTAATTACTGATCTTAATATTGAGTTGTGGCATTAAGTTGCAACTCAATCTCACGGCTTTTATTTAGTCTTATTGTATTAGAAGGATATTTTATGGCTTTTTTATCTTTAAAAAAGCAAGGGAAAGTGATCACCCTTATTTTGATTATTGTGGCAATTGCGATGTATTTTTTCTGGCCGAGAGAAAATACACCCACCTATCAAACTCAAACAATTACACGCGGTGATCTGGCAAAAGAAGTGACCGCAACAGGTAAGCTTGATGCTGTGCGTAAAGTTGATGTCGGTGCGCAGGTTAGTGGTCAGCTACAAACTTTATATGTAAAAGAAGGGGATGTTGTTAAAAAAGGTGATTTATTGGCGATTATTGATCCTAAAAAAGCGCAAAATGACGTCATTGAATCTCAAGAAACAAACAATGAATTAAAAGCCAACCTTCAACAAGCACAGGCTGAATTGCGCTTGGCACAATTGACATATCAACGACAATTAAAGTTGATTGCTACCCATGTGATTGCACAAGAAGAGCTTGATCGCACTAAAACCGATGTTGAAGTGAAAAAAGCACGCATCATCACTTATGAAGCGCAAATTAAAAAGAACCAAGCGACTTTAGATACAGCAAAAACAAATCTGCAATATACGCGTATTACGGCACCTATGGATGGTGTTGTCACGTTTATTAAAACCCTTGAAGGTCAAACGGTGATTGCAGCGCAAGAAGCGCCGACTATTTTAACTTTAGCTGACTTAGACACAATGCTAGTAAAAGCAGAAGTATCAGAGGCAGATGTTATCTATTTAAAACCTGATCTCAGCGCCTCTTTTACCGTTCTAGGTGCGCCAGATAAAGCCTTTAGCGGTAAGTTAAAAGATATTTTACCCACACCTGAAAAAATTAATGATGCCATTTTTTACTATGCACGTTTCGAAGTGCCTAATGACCAACACTTATTACGTTTACAAATGACGGCACAAGTTAAAATTCTTATTGAAAATAAGAAAGATGTGCTTCTCGTCCCGCTTTCTGTGTTAGGTGATGATGCTGGAATTAATGAATATTATGTTGATGTATTGGTTAATGGTCAGCCAGAAAGACGCACAGTAAAAATAGGAATGCGTACTGATGTTTATGCAGAAGTTCTCAGCGGATTGAAAGAAAACGATGAGGTTATTCTGGGTGAAACTTCAGGAGAAGCATGATGCCTGCATTATTAGAGCTCAATGAGGTTAGCCGTTTATATACTAATGGTGAAGAAGAAACCGTTGTTCTCAATAAAATTTCATTAACGATTAATGCCGGAGAAATGGTGGCGATTATTGGCGCTTCTGGCTCCGGTAAATCGACTTTAATGAATATTTTAGGTTGCTTAGATAAACCAAGTAGCGGTGAATACAAAGTTGCAGGTCAAAGTGTTGCGAAAATGGAAGGCGATCAACTTGCTGCATTACGCCGTGAGCATTTTGGTTTTATCTTCCAACGCTACCATTTAATGTCGCATTTAAATGCAGAACAGAATGTTGAAATTCCTGCAATTTATGCAGATAAAAATGCCACTCAAAGAAAAGAAAGGGCTCGTGAATTATTAACGCGCTTAGGATTAGGTGATCGCGTTGATTATCGCCCTAATCAACTCTCTGGCGGTCAACAACAGCGTGTAAGTATCGCTAGAGCATTAATGAATGGTGGTGAAGTCATTCTTGCTGATGAGCCGACAGGAGCATTGGATAGCCATTCTGGTAAAGAGGTGATGTCCATTCTTAAGCAATTAAATGAACAAGGGCATACGGTTATTATCGTAACCCATGATCCGTTAATTGCGGCACAGGCTGAGCGAATTATAGAAATAAAAGATGGTAAGATTATTAATGATAATTACCATCAAATAACAGCAAATAAAGTTAAAAAAGAGACAACCTCTGTTTTAGCTTCTTCTTATTTTTATTTAGGGCAAATATTTGGGCGTTTCACACAAGCATTAGATATGGCTTGGCGTGCAATGGTTGTGAATAAAGTACGCACTTTGCTAACGATGCTCGGCATTATTATTGGTATCGCCTCTGTCGTCACTATTATTGTGATTGGCGATGCAGCTAAAAGCATGGTGCTGGCAGATATAAAAGCTATTGGCTCTAATACTATTGATATCTATCCTGGGAAAGATTTCGGCAGTGATTCGCCTGAAGATAGGCAATCATTAACTATCCAAGATGTCTATGCACTTAAGCAACAATCTTACATACAAGCGGTGACACCACAGGTGCAATTTAGTACGCGATTACGTCGTGGAAATCAAGACTCACCTGCCACTGTTGCGGGTGTCAGTGATGATTATTTTTCTGTCTATGCCATGAAATTCGCTCAAGGACATTCATTTACACCTGATATGATCCAACGGCAAGCTCAAGTTGTAGTGATTGATCAAAATACATTACGTCGATTTTTTCCTACTAAAAAAGAGGTGATTGGTGAGCAAATTATTATCCGTAATATTCCCTCTACGATTATAGGGGTGGTTGCTGAACAAAAATCGAATTTTGGTGATAATAAGTCATTACGAGTATGGGTACCTTACAGCACATTAAATAGCCGAATTTTAAATCGGGCTTACCTTGATAACATCACAGTAAGGGCGAAAGAGGGCTATGATGCGAGTGTGGCAGAGCAGCAAATACTTCGCCTATTAACGATTAGACATGGTAAGAAAGATATTTTCACCTATAACATCGACAGCTTGTTGAAAGCCGCTGAAAAAACCACACAGACAATGCAACTGTTTCTGACATTAGTTGCTGTTATTTCGTTGGTGGTTGGTGGTATTGGTGTAATGAATATTATGTTAGTTTCCGTAACTGAAAGAACTCGAGAAATAGGGATTAGAATGGCGGTTGGTGCCAGAGCGAGTGATGTGATGCAACAATTCCTGATCGAATCTGTTTTAGTTTGTTTAGTGGGTGGATTATTAGGTATTGGCCTTTCATTTGGTATCGCAATGATTGCCAGTGTGATGTTGCCTGATTGGCATTTTGTTTTCCAGCCTATTGCCTTAGTCAGTGCGTTTATCTGTTCAACTGCTATTGGAATTATTTTCGGATTTTTACCTGCAAGAAGTGCAGCAAAAATGAATCCAATAGATGCTCTCGCGAGAGAATAACGCAAGCCATAAGATAAAAGCCCTTAATAGAAAGGGCTTTTATTTGAATGAATTAGGCATTCTTTTAAATTAAAAGTATCGAACTGCATTGTGTAAAAGGTATTTTTATTGGGTTTATCTATACTGTCAATTATCCTCTATTCAATAATAGGAATGATAAGGTCAGCATGATCACCTTTAGGTCCTTTTATCGTGCTATAATTAACTTTCTGTCCCGCTTTAAGTGTGCGGTAGCCTTCCATTCTAATTGTTGAATAGTGGGCAAAAATATCTTCGCCACCATTTGCCGGGGTAATAAAACCAAAACCCTTAGCATTATTGAACCACTTTACTGTACCTGTCTCCATACTTAGCTTCTCTCATATACTTGTATTTATTTGTTTAACATCACTTTCAGTATATTTACTGAGCTGTTCATAAAACATACTCTATTTTATTGTTTAAGTCGTCAAGAGGTGAAGGGGATAGAAAGTGTTTCAATGAGGCGAAATTTTGATGTAGCTAACGCTTTGTTATTTTTTGGATGTAAAAAGAGGGAATAAAAAAGCGTTGATAGGCAGACTTTCCTGTGAGATGGTAAACTAAATGTCATAATTGAAAGTGACGTTTAACAAAACTATGAGTAATGCAAAACAATGGGTCAGTTTGATTTTTTAACAGAAACCACGTTAAGGGATGATGTTCATCAGCTAAATGAGCCACCAGCAATGTATAAGGTGATCTTGAATAATGATGATTACACCCCCATGGATTTTGTTGTAGAAGTGCTTACGATGTATTTTTTCCTTAGCGAGGAAAAAGCAACGCAAATTATGTTGGACGTTCATCATAAAGGAAAAGGAGTTTGTGGGGTTTATAGTGCGGATATTGCCGAAACAAAAGTGGCTCAAGTTAATCTGTATGCAAGAGAAAACGAATACCCACTTTTGTGCACTCTTGAACAGGCATAATCCGGTTAGTTTTTTAAGGAGGAGGTGCTTATGCTTAATCACGAATTAGAGCTGAGTCTTAATGTTGCATTCGCGAAAGCCCGTGATAACAGACACGAATTTATGACTGTAGAGCACCTGTTGTTGGCGCTATTAAGTAATAAATCGGCACGCGAAGCATTGGAAGCTTGTAAAGTCGATCTAGTAGTCTTACGCGAAGAACTTGAAGTCTTTATTCGTAAAACGACCCCAATTCTGCCTGAAAATGTGGACAGAGAAACACAGCCAACGCTGAGTTTTCAGCGTGTATTACAGCGCGCTGTTTTTCATGTTCAATCATCAGGCAAAAATGAAGTCTCTGGCGCTAATGTGCTGGTGGCTATTTTTAGTGAACAAGAGTCTCACGCAGCTTACTTATTACGTAAACACGACGTTAGTCGCCTTGATGTCGTTAACTTTATTTCTCATGGCATTTCAAAAGAAGATCAACAAAACGAAGATCTTTCTGACATGAATGATATGAACGCACAATCTCAACAAGAGATGCCTCAAGGTGACGATCATATGGATAATTTTACCACTAACCTTAATCAGTTAGCGCGCCAAGGTAAAATTGATCCCCTAATTGGGCGCCAAGCTGAATTAGAAAGAACAATCC
This sequence comes from Proteus sp. PR00224, assembly GCF_016238105.1. Classification (NCBI taxonomy): domain Bacteria; kingdom Pseudomonadati; phylum Pseudomonadota; class Gammaproteobacteria; order Enterobacterales; family Morganellaceae; genus Proteus; species Proteus sp. PR00224. Next base: position 253,714 of record NZ_JAEHQU010000004.1, read on the forward strand.
AAGTGTTATGCCGCCGTCGCAAGAATAACCCATTATTAGTGGGCGAATCGGGTGTCGGTAAAACAGCTATCGCAGAAGGGCTTGCATGGCGTATTGAGCAAGATGATGTACCTGATGTGATGAAAGGTTACACGATTTACTCACTCGATATTGGTTCGCTATTAGCGGGAACAAAATATCGTGGCGATTTCGAAAAACGGTTTAAAGCATTACTGAAAACCCTAGAAAAAGATGAAAAAAGCATCTTATTCATTGATGAGATCCACACCATTATTGGTGCAGGAGCGGCATCGGGGGGACAAGTTGATGCGGCAAATTTAATTAAGCCTTTACTGTCAGGTGGTCGAATTCGCGTTATAGGCTCTACGACTTATCAGGAATTTAGCAATATCTTTGAAAAAGACAGAGCACTTGCGCGTCGTTTCCAAAAAATTGATGTGACTGAGCCATCTCCAGATGAGACGGTTTTGATCATCAAAGGATTGCGCCAGAAATACGAAGCGCACCATGATGTACGTTATACCAATAAAGCGATTCAGGCCGCGGTGGACTTATCGGTTAAATACATCACCGATAGACATCTACCTGATAAAGCTATTGATGTTATCGACGAAGCAGGTGCAAAAACACGTTTAGTTGCACCAAGTAAACGTAAGAAAACCATTAATGTCTCTGATATTGAGTCGGTTGTGGCTAAAATTGCACGAATTCCTGAAAAAACAGTTTCTAGCAGTGATAAATCAATGCTGAAAAATCTCGATAACCAATTAAAAATGTTGGTATTCGGTCAGGATCAAGCAATTCATGCCTTATCTGAATCGATTAAGATGAGCCGTGCAGGATTAAGCCAAGATAATAAACCCGTGGGGTCGTTCTTATTTGCTGGTCCTACGGGGGTAGGTAAAACGGAAGTCACTGTACAGTTAGCAAACGCATTAAATGTAAAACTGTTACGTTTTGATATGTCGGAATATATGGAAAGACATACGGTCAGTCGTTTAATTGGTGCTCCTCCTGGTTATGTTGGTTTTGATCAAGGTGGATTATTAACAGACGCTGTCATTAAAAACCCATATTCTGTTGTGTTACTTGATGAAATTGAGAAAGCACACCCTGATGTATTCAATATCCTGTTACAGGTAATGGATAACGGTACATTAACTGATAACAATGGACGTAAAGCAGATTTTCGTAATGTTATTTTAGTGATGACAACCAATGCGGGTGTACGTGAAACTCAACGTAAATCGATTGGGTTTACAGAGCAAGATAACAGTACTGATGCGATGGTTGAAATCAAAAAAGCCTTCTCACCAGAGTTCCGTAACCGTTTAGATAGTATTATTTGGTTTAATGCATTATCACCAGAAATTATCTCTATGGTGGTGGATAAATTTATTGTCGAACTGCAAGTGCAGTTAGATGATAAAGGGGTATCGCTAGAAGTTAGCCAAGAAGCACGTCAATGGTTATGTGATAAAGGTTATGACAGAGCGATGGGCGCAAGACCAATGGCGCGTGTTATTCAAGAAAACTTGAAAAAACCATTAGCTAACGAGATTTTATTTGGTTCTCTTGTTAATGGTGGTTCAGTTTCTGTAACACTAGATAAGCTGGCAGGCAAATTGAATTATGAGTTTGTTAGCCAAGAAAAATTAGCTAAGAATGAAGATACCGTTATCTAAGGATAGCGGTTAATCTCACTAAGCTATAAAAGCATACACCACAGGTGAGCATCAATAAATGCCTTGCCTGTGGTGTTTTTTTTCACCCGTTATATGACAATAGCGGGAGAGAACAGATTGGGATCAACGGCTACGGAAGATGATACGGCCTTTGCTCAGGTCATATGGGGTCAGCTCAACGGTAACCTTGTCGCCTGTCAGGATACGAATATAGTTTTTACGCATTTTTCCTGAGATATGAGCGGTAACGACGTGTCCGTTTTCTAATTCAACGCGGAACATCGTGTTTGGCAGAGTATCCAGTACAGTGCCTTGCATTTCAATGTTGTCTTCTTTGGCCATCTAATCCTCTAAGTTTTAATAACCATATTTTTTAAACGGCAAGATAATGCCGAAAATATTGTCCTATGTAAAGGAATGTTATTGGATAGCAATGGTGTTCACCTTGCTATTGCACTTAACATCCTTACCGCAACTTGCGTTTTACTTTGCTAAAGTAAAAGTAATAACAGAAGTCGTAATTCTTTATTTTGTGGTATTTGTAGCAATAAAATAACAGCACCCAAACCACATAATGGGTGTGTAAGATAAAATTTTTGTATAAACCTTTTTTGCATAAATAACAGAATGGCATTCTCGATTCTGTCTTAAATAAGAAGGGCTTTACAAAAACAAGCAGTGATTATAATTCCAACGATTGCTGATACCAACACTTTTTATCAATAATCACTTTTTTCCAACGAGATAACGCAACTAAATAATGTTCACGAGAGATCTCAGTGGCACCTAACGAGGCAGTATGAGAGTTTAGCACCTGACAATCAAATAGTTGACCCCCATAACGAAGAAAATGGTTATAAAAAGCAATAAAGGCACATTTAGAGGCGTTATCTCTACGGCTAAACATAGATTCGCCACAAAAAACGGCACCCATGTTTACACCATATAATCCTCCAACGAGTTCATCACCTTCCCAAACCTCAACAGAGTGAGCTTCACCTTGTTGATGAAGCCCTTCATAACCTGTTTTTATATCAGGGCCTATCCACGTACCTTCTTCACGTACAGAACAAGCCTCAATAACTGAAGCAAAGGCATGATTTAACGTGATTTTATAAGGCTGGTGCCGAATAAATTTACGTAAACTGTGCCCAATATGCAAATCACCAGCTGGTAAAACGGCCCTTGGATCAGGTGACCACCAAAGTGGTTCTTCATAAGGAAAGTACCAAGGGAAAATACCCGATTGATACGCAACACGTAATCGTGAAAGGGAGATTTCTCCCCCTATCGCTAATAAACCATTAGGCTCTTTTAAAGCTAAGTGAGGCTCTGGAAAATCTAAATCATTATCATCCAATTGAAACAACGGCATATTATGCCTCGTGCGTTGGTGTTAATAGAGCCTGTCTTTGATGAAATTTAGCATAATGCCCTTGTTGTTGTAACAACGAAGCATGAGTGCCTGTTTCAACGATTTTTCCGCCATCCATAACGCAGATTTTATCCATTTTATCTAAACCGTGAAGTCTGTGTGTGATCATTAATACAGCTTTACCTTGGCAATGCTGATGCAAGAGTGCAAGGATTTGCTGTTCTGTATCGGCATCAAGGCCTTCTGTTGGCTCATCAAGCAATACAAGAGGTGCATTATGGAGTAGGGCTCTTGCAAGTCCTAAACGTCGCTGTTCGCCACCAGAGAGCTGTCTACCACCATCACCCATCCATGCATTTAAGCCTTCATCATTTTCAAGTAGTTGCCCAAGACCAACTTGCTGAAGAACATGTTTAATCTCTTCATCTGTTGCATCTTCTTTAGCCATTGTTAAGTTTTCTCTTAATGTATGACTAAAAACATGAACACGTTGAGGAACAACTGACATCATTGAACGTAATGTCGCTTCATCATAATCAGCAATAGGCAGATTATTTAAACTGATAGTGCCGTGAGTCGGATCAAAAGCTCGATTGATCAACTGCAATAGCGTCGATTTACCACACCCTGTTTTTCCTAGTAATGCAATGTGTTGTCCAGCTTCAATCGTTAAATCAACATGATTGATCACTTGCATTGGTTGGGCTGGATAAGTAAAGCAAATATTGTGCATTGTAAGTGTGGCGCGATTATTTTTTTCTCCCCCTTTTTCAGGGAAAGTGACATCGGGTTTTTGCTCAATTAAATGAGAAATTCGTGTTGCTGATGTCATCACTTGACCTAAATGCTGGAAAGCGACAGTAACAGGCGCTAAAGATTCAAATGCTGCCAATGCACAGAACGTAAATAAGGCAATTAACGCTTCTGGCATAAAGCTATTGTCGATACCATCAGCCGCCAGCCATAAAATTAATGTTGCTGTTAGGCCTGATGCGAGGATCATCAATGATTGCGATAAACCAGTTAAATTTGCTTGTTGTGCTTGTCTATGTAGCCATTTAGCTTCAAGTTGCGCCAGATTTTGTCTAAAACGAGGTAATGCGCCAAAAACAGTTAGCTCGGCTTGTCCTTGCAACATGCTAGTTAATACTGTGCGGTATTGACCTCGTAAATCGGTGAGATCACGACCAATAGGTTTACCCGCGTAGTAGAATACGAAAGGCAAAACAATCAGCAAGGTAAGCATAATGCCACCTAGCGTATTGGCTAAACGTGCATCGATTAAACCAAGGCCAAACATAATTGTCATAATGACAACAAAAGCGGCAATGATAGGGGAAATAACGCGAATATAAAGATGATCGAGCGTTTCAACATCAGCAACTAAGCGGTTTAGTAACTCACCTTGACGAAAACGTGCAATTCCACCTGGCGAAAGAGGGAGGATCTTTTTAAAGGTGAATACACGTAGGTGCGATAATACGCGAAACGTTGCGTCATGGCTGACAAGCCTTTCAAAATAACGACCCGCAGTACGAAAAATTGCTGCACCTCGAACACCCGCTGCGGGTAGCATATAGTTAAAGCTATAAATACCCGCAAAACCCGCAAGAGATGTACCTGCTAAAAACCAGCCCGATAGTGTTAAAAGACCAATACTCGCCAGTAACGTCAGAATTGCAAGGATAATCCCCAGCAATAACATAAACCAGTGACGTCGATAGAGCGCAAGAAAAGGAAGCAATACTCTCATGATTAAAGTTCCTCTTTACGATGAGCAAGAAGGCGAGCAAAAGTGCCGTTCTGTTGGCTTAATGATGCATAAGTGCCAGTTTCAATAATCTGACCTTTTTCCATCACCCAAATTTGGTCGTAACCCAATGTTTCTTCAAGTAGATGGGTAATAAGCAAGGTTGTTTGATTTAATGAAGCGTTATTAAGCGCATGCATGACACGTTGTTCACTATGAGAATCAAGGCTTGCTGCGGGTTCATCTAATAACAAAAATTGACAAGGCGACAATAAAGCACGAGCAACAGCAATACGCTGAGCCTGACCAACAGAAAGGCGTGCAGCACTATCGCCAATAATCGTATTTAAGCCGTCAGGTAACTCATTAATAAAATCGCTGACATACGCTTTTTCAATGGCAAGATTGATTTGTTCATTGCTGGCATTAGGATTACTTAAGCGAATATTATCTAGCAAGGTTTGTTCTGGTAAATTAGGATTTTGACCAACCCAGCTTAAACATTGACGCCATGCTTCAGGTGATAGTTGCGTCAATTCAACGCCATTAACTTTTAATGAGCCACGATAAGGTAAAAAGCCGAGTAGCGCATTTAATAGCGAGCTTTTGCCTGCACCACTTAGACCCACAATCGCAATTCGTTGATTAGGGTTAATGGTAAAGTTTAATGGACCTGCGAGTTTAACACCTTGATGAGATAGAATTTCTAGTTCATGAGCTGTAATCTCAATACTTTCTGTTGTGTCGATGCGCTCATTACCTGTGAATTGTGGTTTTTCACCATCGGCTTCTAAAAATTCAACCAGAGATTCTGCGGCGCCAATGGCTTGTGCTTTGGCATGATAGTAAGTTCCTAAATCACGCAAAGGTTGAAAAAATTCAGGGGCTAAGATCAGTGCTAAAAAGCCTGAGAATAGTGTGACACCTAAGCCATAACTACCGAAACTAAGTTCACCTAAGTAAGAAAAACCAAAGTAAACAGCCACAACAGCGATAGAAACAGCGGTAAAGAATTCCAATACGCCTGACGAAAGAAATGCCATTCTTAGCACTTCCATTGTACGTTTGCGGAAATCTTCTGTTGCTTCGGTGATTTGTTTAACTTCTGCATTACCACGGTTAAATAACCGTAATGTATCTAGCCCTCTTAATCTATCTAGGAAGTTACCACTTAAACGACCTAATGCGAGGAAGTTTCTGCGGTTAGCATCTGCTGCACCTAATCCAACTAATGCCATAAATAGCGGGATCAGTGGGGCGGTGAAAAATAGAATCAAGGCAGCAGCCCAGTTAACAGGGAAAATGGTGATAAGGATAAGAATAGGCACAATAGTAGAAAGATACATTTGCGGAATATAACGCGCATAGTAATCTTGCATATCTTCTATTTGCTCTAGAATAATTGTTGCCCAACTCCCTGCGGGTTTGCCTTTAACCCAAACAGGACCTAGCTCTTCAAGTTTATCAAGCACGATTTTACGAATTTGTTGCCTGACCGCCATACCACATCGATAACCTACACGCTCTCTTATCGCCATCACTACAGCGCGTAAGATAAAAATACCAATAAGGGTGAGAAAGGTAGGTATATGTATATCACGACTCAGACTGTCCATGATAAATGCTTGAAGTAAAACAGCTAATAACCATGCTTGTGCAATAATTAATAAACCGCTTACAACACCTAAGATCATTGATAGCCGTAGCCATCGGCGGGCTGGAGCACTTTGCTGTTTCAGCCATCGAACCAATTCACTTTGTTTAGTTTTATCCATAAGAAAAGATTCAAATTTGCAGGTGAGATACACAGTATCAGAAAGGCCAAGGGTAAGTAGTTATACGCTTTGGCAACCAGGCTAGTATGTTACATGGTAAAAGGCGCTACTGAAATAGCGCCTTGAAAGGAAGTGATGATTTTAGTTGGATTTTAGTGCGTCTAAGTAACGTTCTGCATCTAAAGCAGCCATACAGCCTGTGCCTGCGGAGGTAATTGCTTGACGATAAATGTGATCCATTACGTCACCTGCTGCAAAAACACCCTCGATAGAGGTTTGTGTTGCATTACCTTGAGTACCTGATTGTACTTTGATGTAACCATTGTCTAATTCTAATTGACCATCAAAAATAGCGGTATTAGGGCTATGTCCAATAGCAATAAAGACACCCATAACCTCTAATTCTTCGGTTTTATCGCTCTTAGTATCTTTTAAGCGAACTTTAGTTACACCCATATCATCGCCAAGAACTTCGTCTAAGGTGCGATCAGTATGCAAAATAATATTGCCACTGTTGACTTTGTCCATTAAACGGTTAATTAAGATTTTTTCAGAGCGGAAAGAATCACGGCGGTGGATCAGATGAACTTCTGATGCGATATTCGCTAAATAAAGAGCTTCTTCCACAGCGGTATTTCCGCCACCGACAACAGCGACTTTCTGGTTACGATAGAAAAATCCGTCACACGTTGCACAAGCCGAAACGCCTCGGCCTTTAAAAGATTCTTCTGAAGGTAAACCGATATAACGTGCAGAAGCGCCTGTTGCGATAATTAATGCATCACAAGTGTATTCTTGTTCATCACCAAATAGGCGGAATGGACGGTTTTTCAGATCGACTTTATTAATATGGTCAGAGATAATCTCTGTATTAAATTTTTCAGCGTGCTGAAACATGCGGTCCATTAATCCAGGACCTGTTAACCCTTCTGGGTCACCGGGCCAGTTTTCGACTTCTGTTGTCGTTGTCAGCTGACCGCCTTTTTCAACACCCGTAATCAGTACTGGTTCTAAGTTTGCTCTTGCAGCATAAACGGCGGCGGTATAACCCGCAGGGCCTGAACCTAAAATAATAAGTTTGCTATGTTTGATGGTGCTCATGTATACCTCATCTCTGATTAGGCGTGATGCGAATTGAGGGATTGTAGGAGAAATAAGACGTTAAAAAAAGCCAATGACGAGAAATAGACATAATATTTTAGCTATTTTAGCAATAGTTAATACTAATATAGTTTAATAATTATAGAGTTATATTGGGCTAACATCATCGAATTAACCTGAAACATTTTGCTTTACAATTGATGTTTATCTTGCGTATATAGAGAATAACATAGCGCCTTGTTCTGATTTTTACTCATTTGCTTTGACAATCCGCTGTACATTTGCGAAAACATGATTGTTAAAGATAATTATCCTCGGATGTTGTACGTATTATTTTTTAGACAGACAGGGCATAGGATAGTTACTTTGTGATATTTGCTAATGAGTATTTGGATAAAATAGAACTTTTATCTGGCATTAAAAGAAAATAGATTGGTAGTTTGCTCTGACCGTTTGATACCGAAGTTTCGACAGTGATGCTGAAGGTGTACAGGTATGGGTATAGGAAAATAAAGTAAGAGAAAAAGAGAAAGAGAGTATAGAGATGATTGATAATAAAAAACGTCCGGGTAAAGATCTTGATAGAATAGACCGGAATATTCTAAATGAGCTTCAAAAAGATGGTCGTATTTCAAACGTTGAGCTATCTAAACGTGTAGGTTTATCACCAACGCCTTGTTTAGAGCGTGTACGTCGTTTAGAACGCCAAGGATTTATTTCTGGTTATACTGCACTGTTAAACCCACATTACTTAGATGCATCATTACTAGTATTCGTGGAAATCACATTAAACCGTGGTGCACCAGATGTTTTTGAACAATTCAATATGGCTGTTCAAAAACTTGAAGAAATCCAAGAATGCCATTTAGTTTCTGGTGATTTTGACTATCTGTTGAAAACTCGTGTACCTGATATGTCCGCTTACCGTAAATTACTCGGTGAAACACTGTTACGTCTTCCAGGCGTTAATGACACACGTACATACGTGGTTATGGAAGAAGTTAAACAAAGTAACCGTCTTGTAATTAAAACTCGCTAAGCCAACTTAATAGGTTGGTGCAAAGCAGGAAAAAGTTAGGTACACTCCTGTCTATGCATACAGTTTCAACGCTGGGATATCTCAGCGTTGTTCCGTTTTAATTCACCCTAAGTTAAACCTGGAGAGCCCTCTTTGAGCCAGGAATATACAGAAGATAAAAATATTCGTTTAACAAAGATAAGCAACCGTCGCCGTATTTGGGAGGCTATTCTCATCCTCATCGGCATTGGCGCTGTCTTTTTAATGGTTTCATTACTTAGCTTTCATCCCTCTGATCCTAGCTGGTCACAAACCACTTGGAATGAGCCTATTCAAAATTTAGGCGGTAGTATTGGAGCATGGTTAGCTGATATTCTATTTTCTGCATTTGGTTTACTTGCCTATGCAATTCCTGTCGTCGTGGTTTTTGGGTGCTGGAATTCTCTACGCTACCAACAAAATCGTGAATACACTGACTTCTTTTCCCTTGCACTACGCACGATTGGTGCTTTGGCTCTGATCTTTACCTCTTGTGCATTGGCTGATCTTAATTTTGATGATATCTATAATTTCAGCTCTGGTGGTGTTATTGGAAGTTTGTTTAGCAAAGCCCTATTACCGTGGTTTAATGTTTTAGGTGCTACTCTTGCCCTGTTATCTGTTTGGGCTATTGGCTTTACACTGTTTACCGGCTGGTCTTGGTTAACAATCACAGAAAAGATTGGTGCCGTTATTTTGGGAAGTGTTGGTTTTATTACCAATAGAGGCCAAAATGAAGCTGATTACGAGGATGAAGAAGAGGAAGATGATACTCAAGACGTTGTTACAGAATTAGCTGATAATTTAAATCAAAAAGAAAATCAGCAATCTGAATTAGCAACAGAAGAGAGTGATGATATTTTATTTTCTGCGCCTTCAGCACTTGAGCTAGCTCGTCAGCAAGAGATAGACACATTACAAGTTAAAGCAGAACAAGAAGATGATTTGCCATCTTTCTCTGCAACAAATGACATAGCAGATGGACATGCGCAAACATTGACGCAAGCTGATCCTCTTGTGCCAGCAACGGTTTCACAACCAACTCATACAGAGGAAGAGCCAGAACATTACCGTTTTGATATTCCAGAAGCATTTTTGAAAAAAGAAGCTCAATCAGAAGTCAATGCGCCTTCAAGTTCAGTTTACTCAATACCAGAAAAGAATATACCTTCTGTGATGCCGTTTGATAATGAACCTATGGCACAGCCATCGTCCGTATCAACAGATAGTGTAATGCCTGCCAGAGCTGAACCTACATTCTCGTTAGCACCTGATACAGACTCTTTAACGCAAGCAGCTACAGTGGCAGCAGGTGTGGCAGCAACGAGTGCTCTTGTTAGTCATGGCTCTCAAGTTAAACAAGGATTAGGCCCTGAATTACCACGCCCAAATCCAGTGCGATTGCCAACACGCCGTGAGCTTTATGGCATTCATATACCTTCACAACGCGAAGCTGAATTGCGTCGTCGTGAGGAAGCCGTTCAATCTGAATCTGAAGATGAGTTAGCTGATATTCAAGAACAAGCGAATTTCGAACAAGAGTTGCGTCAGCAATTCCTCGAACAGCAACGCGAACGTTATGGTGAGAACGATAGTGTTGATCCTGAAGCTATTATTGGAGCCCATCAGCCAAATATTACAACACCATTACCTTCATTTGATCATCAACAAGATGATTATCGTGATGAACCAACGGTTACCGCGAATACATTCTCTTCCACAGAAGAGAATAACAGCGATATTGATGAAGATGAGCAATATCAGCAACAATTAGCAGCACAATTTAAGCAACAATTGCAGGATCGTTATGGTGATGATGTTTCGTTAGATGATAACGAAGATGAGGTTTTACCTCAAATATCAACATCAGCACCTTCATTGCAAGCAACAACGGGTTATCAACCTCATATTCAACATTCATTCGCTTCACAATCAGCGCAATCGACTCAAACTATTGAGAAAAAAGTTGAATACCCAGCCAGCAATGCATTTCTACAAATTTCGCCTCGTGATGAAGAAGAGGAAGAATACAGCCCTAAAATTGAGTTAGAAAGAGAGCTCACCGCATTAGAGGCATTTTCGCCAATTGATGATCTATTGGATGAAGATCCGATAGAGCCAGTGTTTACACCGATTGTTTCAGAACCTGTTACGCCACAAGCTGTACCTCAATCACGTATTGAGCCTCAGCCTAATATGGCTCAGCATTTTGCACAGCAACAGCAACAGCAACAGCAACAGCAACAGCAACAGCAACAGCAACAGCAACAGCAACAGCAACAGCAACAGCAACAGCAACAGCAACAGCAACAGCAAGAATCGTTAATTCACCCATTCTTGATGCGTAATGATAGACCATTGCTGAAGCCAACAACGCCAATGCCTTCTCTGGATCTACTAACAACGCCACCAGTAGAAGATGAACCTGTTGATATGTTTGAGCTTGAGCGTATTGGTAAACTTATTGAAGCTCGTCTTAATGATTACCGTGTTAAAGCCAAGGTGGTTGGCATTTCACCGGGGCCTGTTATCACTCGTTTTGAACTTGAACTTGCACCAGGTGTAAAAGCTGCGCGTATATCAAATTTATCACGCGACTTAGCTCGTTCATTGTCTGCTATTGCAGTACGTATTGTTGAAGTTATTCCGGGCAAACCTTATGTAGGGCTGGAATTACCTAACAAAAAACGTCAAACCGTCTATATGCGTGAGTTGTTAGATAGCGATGCATTTCGTGATAGCCGTTCTCCATTGACTGTTGTTTTAGGTAAAGATATCGGCGGTCAGCCAGTTGTTGCCAATCTGGCTAAAATGCCTCACTTACTTGTTGCTGGTACAACAGGTTCAGGTAAATCTGTCGGTGTGAATGCGATGATCATCAGCATTCTCTATAAAGCGAAACCAGAAGATGTTCGCTTTATTATGATTGACCCTAAAATGCTTGAGCTTTCGGTTTATGAAGGTATTCCCCATCTTCTAACAGAAGTCGTTACCGATATGAAAGATGCCGCAAGTGCTCTGCGTTGGAGTGTGGCTGAAATGGAACGCCGTTATAAACTGATGTCGGCATTGGGTGTGCGTAATCTTGCAGGTTATAACGAAAGAATTAAAGAAGCAGAAGCGATGGGACGCCCAATTCCAGATCCATTCTGGAAACCAACAGACAGTATGGCAACAGAAATGCCAACGTTGGAAAAAGAGCCTTATATCGTGGTTGTTGTTGATGAATTTGCTGATTTAATGATGACAGCAGGTAAGAAAGTCGAAGAGCTGATTGCACGTTTAGCACAAAAAGCGCGTGCTGCGGGTATTCACCTTGTGCTTGCAACGCAAAGACCTTCCGTTGATATCATTACTGGGTTAATTAAAGCCAATATTCCTAGCCGCATTGCGTTTACTGTATCGAGTAAAATCGACTCTCGAACTATCTTAGACCAAGGTGGTGCAGAATCATTACTAGGTATGGGGGATATGCTTTATGCACCTAATGGTTTTGTACCTGAGCGTGTTCACGGTGCTTTTGTGAGTGATGATGAAGTTCATGCAGTCGCAACCGACTGGAAAGCACGCGGTCGTCCTCAGTATATTGAAGCTATTACTAAATGCAGTGAAGAAGGTGAAGGTAATAGTGGTGGTGGATATGACGATGGCGAAGAGCTTGATCCGTTATTTGACCAAGCTGTAGAATTTGTGGTTGAAAAACAACGTGTTTCTATTTCTGGAGTGCAACGTCAATTTAGAATTGGCTATAATCGTGCAGCAAGAATTGTGGAACAAATGGAAATGCAAGGTATTGTCAGTGCGCCAAATCACAACAATACGCGTGATGTCCTTTCGCCACCACCTTCAGATATGTAATATCTTGAAAACACAGTTATCAGCTAATGAGATAGCATGATAATCTGCACAACATCATCAATAATTTATGCGCCGACATTATGTCGGCGTTATCTCATGCCGAGGCTTGTAGAATGAAAAAAGTATTATTTGCAGTGTGTGCGATGACATTATTTAGTAGCCAAGCCGCTTGGGCTGATGCACGTCAGGATTTGCAACAACGATTAAATAAAGTAAATAGTTTTCAAGCAAACTTTAGTCAAACCGTGACCAGCAATGAAGGCTCACTTATCCAAAAAGGGGAAGGCAGTTTAAAAGTACAACGCCCTGATTTGTTTAATTGGCACATGACAGCACCGGATGAGAGCACATTGATCTCTGATGGTAAAACATTGTGGTTTTACAATCCTTTTGTCGAGCAAGTTACAGCAACTTGGTTGGAAAGTGCTACAACCAATACGCCTTTTATGCTGATCGCCCGTAATGACAGTAAAGAGTGGCAAAACTATGACGTGAAACAGTCTGGTGATCGTTTTGAGTTAACACCTAAAGTAGAAAATAACTTAAAACATTTTACGATAACTGTATTACCTAACGGACAAATTCAGCAATTTGCAGCTACAGAACAAGACGGTCAAGTAAGCAATTATCAATTGACTGCACAGACTGCCGCGCCAATCGATGCATCCGCGTTTCGCTTTACTCCTCCTGCGGGTGTGACTGTGGATGACCAACGTCAGTGAGGATATTTTGAGTAATTTATCACTCGATTTTTCACGCAATGAGTTCCAACCTTTAGCCGCAAGAATGCGACCTGAAACGTTGGAACAATATATCGGACAAACTCATTTACTTGCCGAAGGTAAACCATTACCTCGAGCGATTAAAGCAGGTCAATTGCATTCCATGATCTTATGGGGACCTCCTGGTACGGGTAAAACTACCCTTGCTGAGATCATTGGTCGCTATGCACAAGCTGATATAGAACGATTATCTGCGGTGACATCGGGTATTAAAGAAATTAGAGAATCTATTGAAATTGCGCGCCAAAATCGCAATGCAGGGCGTAGAACGATCCTGTTCGTTGATGAAGTTCATCGTTTTAATAAGAGCCAACAAGATGCCTTTTTGCCTCATATTGAAGACGGTACAATCACTTTTATTGGCGCAACAACAGAAAATCCCTCTTTTGAATTAAATTCAGCATTGCTATCCAGAGCAAGAGTTTATCTATTACGTTCATTAACCGAAGCTGATATTGAGCAAGTGCTACAACAAGCGCTGGACGATCCTGAACGGGGTTTAGGCGGACGTAATATTATTCTGCCAGATGATACACGCAAAATGATTGCACAATTGGTTAATGGTGATGCGCGCCGTTCATTAAATTTGCTTGAAATGATGGCGGATATCGCTGAAGTTGATAATCAAGGAAAACGAGTATTAACACCAGCATTACTGACAGAAATCAGTGGTGAACGAAGTGCTCGTTTTGATAATAAAGGTGATCGCTTTTACGATCTTATTTCTGCATTACATAAATCAGTCAGGGGATCAGCGCCTGATGCTGCTCTTTATTGGTATGCAAGGATCATAACAGCCGGCGGTGATCCGCTTTATGTTGCTCGTCGCTTATTGGCGATTGCGTCAGAAGATGTGGGAAACGCCGATCCTCGTGCTATGCAAGTGGCAATAGCTGCATGGGATTGTTTCACGCGTGTTGGTCCCGCCGAAGGTGAGCGCGCTATTGCTCAAGCAATTGTATATCTGGCTTGTGCTCCCAAAAGTAATGCTGTTTACACTGCATTTAAAGCAGCCATTGCTGACGCTAAAAGTAAACCTGATTATGATGTACCTGAGCATTTGCGTAATGCACCAACAAAATTAATGAAAGAAATGGGGCTTGGTGCTGAATATCGGTACGCTCATGACGAGCCTAATGCTTATGCTGCTGGTGAGGTCTATTTTCCTAAAGAAATGGCTGATACACAGTACTATTACCCAGTGAAAAGAGGGTTAGAGATCAAGCTTGCAGAGAAATTAGACTGGCTTACTCAACAAGATCAAAATAGTACGACAAAACGCTATCGCAAAATGTAAAGATGCGGTAAGGTTATTCAATTATCATTAATTTCTTAACTATGCCTTGTCTCAGATATCTTTTTTATAAGATAGGAGAGAAGGTTTTTATTAATCTATCAATAAGCACAGGATAAGCATGCTCGATCCAAATCTACTGCGTAATGAGCTAGACGCGGTCGCCGAAAAACTGGCTCGCAGGGGATTCATCCTCAATGTGGAAAAAATTCGTCAACAAGAAGAACGCCGTAAGGTGTTACAGGTTGAAACTGAATCCCTGCAAGCAGAACGTAATTCCCGATCGAAGTCCATTGGTGCGGCAAAAGCGCGTGGTGAAGATATTGAGCCACTTCGTCAAGAAGTTAACCTGTTAGGTGAAAAACTTGAAGCTGCAAAAGCCGAACTTGAAGTGCTTCAAGCGGAAATTCGTGATTACGTTTTAACTATCCCAAATATGCCAGATGATGCTGTTCCAAATGGCAAAGATGACAGCGAAAACGTTGAAGTTTCTCGTTGGGGCACACCAAAAACTTATGATTTTGAATTAAAAGATCATGTGACTTTAGGTGAGCTAACAGATGGTTTAGATTTTGCTTCTGCGGTAAAAATTACCGGTTCACGTTTTGTTGTGATGAAAGGTCAAGTTGCACGTTTACATCGTGCTATTACACAATTTATGTTGGATCTGCACACAGAAGAGCACGGCTACCAAGAAATGTATGTTCCTTACTTGGTTAACCACGCAACTCTGTACGGTACAGGTCAGTTACCTAAATTTAGTGAAGACTTATTCCACACTAAACCGTTAGAAGAAGAAGCAGAAAGCCAATACGCACTTATTCCAACAGCGGAAGTGCCTGTGACAAATATGGTAAGAGACGTCATTCTTGAAGAAGACGACTTGCCATTGAAAATGACAGCTCACACACCATGCTTCCGTTCAGAAGCAGGCTCTTATGGTCGTGATACTCGTGGTTTAATTCGTATGCACCAATTTGATAAAGTTGAGCTAGTTCAAATCGCTCATCCTGAAAAATCAATGGAAGCATTAGAAGAGCTGACTGGTCATGCTGAAAAAGTACTGCAATTACTGAATCTACCTTACCGTAAAGTGGTACTTTGCACTGGCGATATGGGCTTTGGTTCACGTAAAACTTACGACTTAGAAGTTTGGGTACCAGCTCAAAATACTTACCGTGAAATCTCTTCATGTTCAAATATGTGGGATTTCCAAGCACGTCGTATGCAAGCACGCTTCCGTTCTAAAGGTGATAAGAAGATCCAGTTAGTTCACACTTTAAATGGTTCGGGCTTAGCAGTAGGTCGTACTTTAGTCGCAATTATGGAAAACTATCAAATGGCTGATGGCCGTATTGAAATTCCAGAAGTGTTACGCCCATACATGAAAGGTTTAGAATATATCGGTTAATTATTATCTAATTAATTGAGTATTAATAATTTAACCCCCTGCTTAGGCCGGGGGTTTTTTATTAACTGTAGTAAATATTTAACGCTATTTATTTGTTTTTTATAAGTCATTAAATCCACAATATTTTATTTCATCAGAGTTAAATCTCAATAAAGAGCGTATCAAAAATAATTTAATTCTAAGGTATGTCTTTTTTGTTTATCTCTTTTTCATTCCTTGCTTGACAATTTCTCATATTGACATTAACTTGGATTTCTAGATGTTTAGCCGTCTAGATTTCTATTTAATAGGTGAGTTGATTAAAATGATAACACTAAAAAATGTCAGCAAAATTTATCAGCGAGGGAAAAAGCAAACTATTGCTGTTGATGATATTAATTTGAATATTGAGCAGGGAGATATCTTTGGCATCATTGGTTATAGCGGTGCTGGAAAAAGTAGTTTAATTCGTTTATTGAATCGCTTAGAGCCTGTAACAAAAGGAGAAGTGATTGTTGGTAAATACAACATTACTACCAGTAGTGAACGTGAGATCCGTAAAATCCGCCACTCAATTGGTATGATCTTTCAACATTTCAATTTGCTATGGTCACGTACAGTTAGAGAGAATATTGAATTCCCACTTGAAATTTCAGGGGTAGATAAGAAGCAACGTTTTCAACGTGCGAGTGAATTAATGGAGTTAGTTGGGCTTGCTGATAAAGCTGATGAATATCCATCAACATTAAGTGGTGGGCAAAAACAACGTGTTGGTATTGCTAGAGCGCTGGCAAATAATCCTGATGTTTTATTATGTGATGAAGCAACATCTGCATTAGATCCAAAAACAACACAAACAATTTTAGCACTACTCGCTGAAATTAATCAAAAAATGAATATTACGATTGTGTTGATCACGCATGAAATGCAAGTTGTAAAAGCGATATGCAATAAAGTAGCCGTTATTGAGCAAGGAAAAATAATTGAACAAGGCGAAGTAGTAAAAATATTTAATCAACCAAAACATAAAGTGACACAACAGTTTTTATCACAATCAGTACATGTAACAGATAACAGTGATGATATTGAGAATATAAAGCAGCAAAGCACAGTAATAAAACTGTTACTGCAAGAGGGTAAAAAATATGACTATTTACTTTATGATTTAATTTCTAAATTTAATGAACCAGTTAATTTAATAAAGGGCAGTTTTTCACAAGAAAACGGGTTTATTTATTTACAGCTAAATAATAAATCGGATGAAATCATCCAATATCTTGAGAATAATAAATTTGATATAGCGGTCGTGTGATATGGATGAAATACAAAGTTGGTTTAATAGCTATTTACCTCATTTAAAACTCAATGTACTCGGTGAAGAAACATTAAATACATTATATATGACACTGGTTTCTGGTGCATTATCCTGCTTATTAGGGATCTTAATTGGCGTGGCATTATTTTTAACAGCAAAAGAGGGTTATAAAGAGCAACTTTCTATTTATCGAATACTCTCATTTATTGTAAATATTTTTAGAGCCGTTCCTTTTATTATTTTAATTATTTTATTGTTCCCTTTTACTAAATTAATTGTGGGAACCATATTAGGTGTTAATGCAGCGCTACCTGCATTAGTGATTTCAGCAGCAGCCTTTTATGCCAGACTAGTTGAATTAGCATTACGTGAAGTAGACAAAGGTGTTATTGAGGCAAGTCTTTCAATGGGCGCTAATTTGCCTACGTTAATATTTAAAGTGTTATTACCAGAATCATCACCTGCACTTATTTCTGGCTTAACTGTCACGTTGATTTCTTTAGTGGGTGGAACCGCAGTTGCAGGCGCAATTGGGGCGGGTGGACTAGGTAACTTAGCTTATTTAGAAGGATTCCAACGCAGTCATCTTGATGTGGTTTGGGCTGCGACTTTAGTGATTTTATTTATTGTATTATGCATTCAGTTATTAGGAGATAGTGTTGTAAGAAATATAGATAAACGCTAATTAAAGAATTAATTCAATTAAAAATCAAATTTAAAAAAATAAGGTTACAATAATGAAACTAACAGTATTTAAAAAGCTGGGATCACTGCTACTTATTAGTCTAGTGCTCTCTGCTTGCAAACCATCAGATGAAAAATCAGAGAATAAATTAATTATCGGCGCATCAAGTACACCTCATGCAGAAATTTTAGAATTTGTTAAACCGCAATTAGCAAAAGAAGGGCTAGAGTTAGATATTCGAATTTTTAATGATTATATTATTCCCAATCAAGCATTAGCCGAAAAAGAATTAGATGCTAACTTTTTCCAACATGTACCTTATTTAAATAAAACACTAGCAGATCACCCTGATTGGAAATTAATTTCTGCGGGAGCTGTACATATGCATCCATATCGTTTTTTCTCGCAAAAATATAAAAGTCTGCAAGATTTACCTAACGGTGCAAAAATGATTAGTAGTAATAACTTGGCACAACATGGACATATATTAAAACTATTTCAAGATGAGGGCTTAATTAAATTACGTGATGGCATCGATCCTGATGACTCCACAATTGATGATATTGTAGAAAATCCTCGTAATATTAAATTCTTATTCACCTATGATGGCCCATTGCTGCCACAAATTTATAAAAACGGTGAAGCAGATGTCGCTTCTATTGATGGGCACTTTGCCATTAATGCTGGGCTAGATTTAAGCAAAGAAGTAATTTATACAGAGCCTGCGGCTAACAGTAAGTTTGCCAATGTGGTTGTTATAAGAGAAGAAGATAAAAACGATCCGCGTATTGCTAAATTAATGGCACAACTAAAAGCGCCTGAAACCAAAAAATTTATTTTGGATACCTTTAAAGGCGAAGCAGTTCCTGTTCCATAATTAGTTTATTTTTAAATTAATGTATCAAAGAGTGGTGTAAGAGATTATGCCACTTTTTTGTTTTTTATAAGAGGGATTATAAAAAGGTTTTTAATAAAGAAATGACTATTTAACAAAAATATAACGCAATCCGCCATTGGTTAAACCGATCACGGCAGATCCTATTTATGCTGTTAAATTAGACCTATCACTCGAATTTACCCCCGTTATTTTATGACGTTTCTATTTAATTAGAACCCTACAAAAGAGCATATTCTATGATAGTTTCTAAACAGCAGTTACATCAATTAATCAAAAATAAATTACATCATGCAGGATTGAGTGAGTCTCATGCTGATACGGTGGCTGATGTCTTAGTCCATGCTGATGCCAAAGGTATTCATTCTCATGGTGCTGTTCGTGTAGAGTATTATGCAGAGCGGATCAGTAAAGGTGGTACAAATACGGCTCCTGATTTTACTTATACTGAAACGGGACCATGTAGCGCTGTATTTGATGGAGATAATGGAGCTGGGCATGTTGCAGCGAAAGACGCAATGGAACGCGCAATTAAAATGGCACAAGAGAAGGGAGTTGCAGTTGTTGGTGTAAGACGAATTGGTCATAGTGGTGCGCTATCTTACTTTGTTGAACAAGCATCGCAAGCAGGCATGGTAGGTATTTCGTTGTGCCAGTCTGATCCTATGGTTGTTCCTTTTGGCGGCTCAGAAGTCTATTACGGCACTAATCCTATCGCTTTTTCAGCTCCTGGAGTAGGTGATAAACATATTACATTTGATATGGCGACAACCGTACAGGCATGGGGCAAGGTACTCGATGCGCGTTCACGGCATGTCGATATTCCCGATACTTGGGCAGTCGATGAAAGTGGTAAACCTACGACTGATCCCTTCGCAGTAAAAGGCTTATTGCCTATTGCTGGGCCTAAAGGCTATGGCTTAATGATGATGGTTGATGTGTTGTCCGGTATCTTGCTTGGACTTCCTTTTGGTAAACATGTCAGTTCGATGTATCACGATTTAACTCAGGGGCGAGAGCTAGGGCAATTACATATTGTTATTAATCCTGCTTTCTTTACTGATACCTCATTATTTAGAGAACATATCTCACAGGCTATGGGGGAGTTAAATGCAATTAAGCCAGCTCCTCATGTGGAGAAAGTGCTTTATCCTGGTGAGAATAGTCAAATAGAAGAACAAAGAAGTGAAAAAGAAGGTATTGAGATTGTTGATGAAATTTATAATTATTTAATATCTGATGCACTTTATAATAAATCTTATGATAATAAAAACCCGTTTGCGGGTTAATGATGTAAGCTATGTATTCTAGATAATAAAAAGCAGTAGGATTTACGCTCTACTGCTTTTTTATTTAAGTAAGCTAATGCTAAGAATTAACTGACTAATTTACCAATATTGGATTCAGCGGTTTTATTAAGAGAAATCGTTCCATTTCCACCATTTCCACCATTTCCACCATTTCCACCATTATTTCCTTGGTTGCCTACATTATGGTGATAAAAAACGTCACGATAAGAGCCATACATCGCAGTGTAAGAAAGAGGAATAGTAATTAATAACCCTAAACCAAATGGAATAATACTCACTACCAGAATAAATAGCAGTAAAATAAAGAAGAAGAATCCACCCGCTAAATTTATTTTTACTGCCGAAAGGCTCGCTTTAACAGCAGGGAGCGCTTTATAACCGTTTACTAATACCAACGCAGGGACAAACCAATATGCAGCAGTACTAATTGTACCAAAAATAGCAATAATAATGATAAATAGAGTAAAACCTGATGTGTTATCTGCCATCATTTCAGCAATAATTTCTTCAGAATAATCACTAGAAGCTGCATAGATAACGTCCATCATGGCTGCACCAGAGATAATAACTGCGAGAATAATCCCAAACAGCAAAATAAGGAAACTAATGCCGTAAGCGCCCATTATACTTAGATAGCGTTTGTTATAAAAACCAAAGAATAGATTATCAACGTCCATCCGTCGGGTTTCATATTGCTGATGGGCAATGGCAATAAGGCCTGTAGCTAATACAGTAGTAATAAAAGGTGATATGATTGGACCTATTAGCGGAATAAATCCAAGAATGGTCGATATAATAAGACTAACGATAAAGTAGATAATAATAACGCCTACCCACATCCAAAAACGTTCTTTTATTAAATCCCATCCCAGTCCTAACCAACGTACTCCGCCTGAGGCACCTCGTGCTTGAGGAATAGGCGTAAATACCTCTTGAGGCTCTGTTAGCGATGAATTATTGTCTTGTTCCATTTCCTGTACCTTAATCCCAATATCTTTAGTTTATAAATATAAGATTTCTATAATATCTTTTTGTTTTGTTATTAATCAACTGTATTCAACTTAATATAGGTTAAGGATAATCTTAGAATGTATATTTTTACTTGTGAGGACAGACATTCTTTAATTAATACAAAATGATTTAAATAATTTAAGTTAACTTCATCTCATTAAAAAATAACTTTATTTGTTTTGAATATTTTTAATTATATAAAAACAAAAAAGCAGCGCTTTAATGCGCTGCTTCTTAAATTAATCTTAAGTAGAAAAGCTTAGTAGATCACTTTATGGCCATAAGATTCAAGAATTGATTTTACATTTTCCATCGTCTCTTTTGACGGTGGATGAATGCCATCTAGCTTGTATTCTTCTCCTAAAGCTACCCATTTATGTTTGCCGAGTTCGTGGTAAGGAAGAAGTTCTACTTTTTCGATATTTTTCATATCTTTAATAAATTCGCCTAAACGATGAGCAGAATCATCATCATCAGACCAACCCGGTACAACTACATAACGAACCCATGTTTTTTGGCCTCGTTTTGCTAAATAACGTGCGAATTCAAGTGTACGCTGGTTTGATACACCAACGAGCTTTTGGTGGATCTCATCATTGACTTGTTTTAGGTCGAGCATCACTAAGTCAGTGGCATCCATTAATTCATCAATAACGGGATCATAACGACGAACAAAGCCATTAGTATCTAGGCAGGTATGGATATTTTCTTTCTGACAAGCACGAAACCAATCACGTACAAACTCTGCTTGCAAAATTGCTTCACCACCTGAAGCAGTAACACCGCCGCCAGAAGCATTCATAAAATGACGATAGGTAACCGCCTCTTTCATTAGTTCATCAACTGTGACGATTTGCCCACCATGAGTATCCCATGTGTCACGGTTGTGACAATAGAGGCATCTCATTAGGCATCCTTGAAAGAAAACAATGAAACGTATTCCGGGACCGTCAACAGTACCGCAGGATTCAAATGAGTGGATACGACCAAGTACGGACATAACAGGGTTACTCCAAAACTGTCTAATAAAAAGGCCCCAAAGTAGGGGCCTTTATTCTAAGCGATTTTATCTACTTTCTCAGTAAATAAATGCATATAGTTATCTTTATTACATTGTTTGTGTAAATGTACGGGTGATAACGTCTTGCTGTTGCTCTTTAGTCAGTGAGTTAAAGCGAACTGCATAACCAGAAACACGGATAGTTAACTGAGGATATTTCTCAGGATCTTCCATTGCTTCTAACAGCATTTCACGGTTCATCACGTTGACGTTCAGGTGTTGACCACCTTCGATGCCCGCTTCGTGGTGGAAGTAACCATCCATCAGACCCGCAAGGTTTGCTTTACGAACATCATCATCTTTACCTAATGCATTAGGTACGATTGAGAAGGTGTAAGAAATACCATCTTTCGCATAAGCAAATGGCAGTTTCGCAACAGAAGTCAGAGAAGCTACCGCACCTTTTTGGTCACGACCGTGCATTGGGTTAGCACCTGGTCCGAATGGTGCACCTGCACGACGACCATCTGGGGTATTACCTGTTTTCTTACCGTAAACAACGTTTGAAGTGATAGTCAGGATTGACTGTGTAGGTACCGCATTACGGTATGTACGCAGTTTCTGAATTTTCTTCATGAAACGTTCAACTAAGTCACAAGCGATGTCATCTACACGAGAATCGTTGTTACCAAATTGTGGGTATTCGCCATCAATTTTAAAGTCAACTGCTAAGCCGTTTTCATCACGGATTGGAGAAACTTTTGCATATTTGATTGCAGACAGTGAGTCAGCAGCAACAGACAGACCTGCGATACCACATGCCATTGTACGATATACGTCACGATCATGAAGTGCCATCAGAGCTGCTTCATAGCTGTATTTATCGTGCATGTAGTGGATAACGTTCAGCGCAGTTACGTACTGAGTTGCTAACCAATCCATAAAGTGATCCATTTGGTTCATCACAGTATCGAAGTCTAATACTTCGTCCATGATTGGAGCATGTTTTGGACCTACTTGGATTTTCAGTTTTTCGTCAACACCACCATTGATGGTATACAGTAAGGTTTTCGCTAAGTTCGCACGAGCACCGAAGAACTGCATTTGTTTACCAACAACCATTGGGCTAACACAACATGCGATTGCATAGTCATCGCTGTCGAAGTCAGGACGCATTAAGTCATCATTTTCGTACTGGATTGAAGAAGTATCGATTGAGACTTTAGCTGCATATTTTTTGAAGTTGATAGGCAGTTGTTCTGACCACAGGATGGTCATGTTTGGTTCTGGTGATGGACCCATTGTGTACAGGGTATTTAAGAAACGGAAAGTATTCTTAGTTACCAGAGTACGACCATCTAAACCCATACCTGCTAAAGATTCTGTTGCCCAGATTGGGTCACCAGAGAACAGTTCATCATATTCAGGAGTACGTAAGAAACGAACCATACGTAATTTCATGACTAAGTGGTCAATTAATTCCTGAGCTTGTTCTTCTGTCAGTAAGCCAGCTTCAATATCACGTTGGATGTAGATATCTAAGAAAGTAGATACACGACCAAATGACATTGCAGCACCGTTTTGAGATTTAACAGCGGCTAAGTAACCGAAGTAAGTCCATTGTACTGCTTCTTTTGCGTTTTGCGCTGGGCGAGAAATATCGTAACCGTATTTCGCAGCCATTTCTTGGATTTGACCTAAAGCAGCGTGCTGCTCTGCGATTTCTTCACGCAGTTGGATAGTCATTTCCAGATCTTCGCCTTTTTCCATTCTTTCTTGTAAAGAGGTGAATTGGGCAAATTTATCTTTACGCAGGAACTCAATACCATACAGTGCAACACGACGGTAGTCACCGATGATACGGCCACGACCATATGCATCTGGTAAACCTGTTAAGATACCAGATTTACGGCATTTCATGATGTCTGGAGTATAAACATCGAAAACGCCTTGGTTGTGAGTTTTACGGTAATCAGTAAAGATTTTTTTCAGTTCTGGGTCCAGCTCACGGTTGTAAGCGTGGCAAGAACTTTCAACCATACGGATACCACCGAATGGGATGATCGCACGTTTCAGAGGTGCATCAGTCTGTAAACCTACGATTTGTTCTAAATCTTTAGAGATATAACCCGCATCGTGAGATGTGATAGTTGAAGCAACAGAAGTATCAAAATCAACCGGCGCATGCGTGCGGTTTTCGATTTTGATGCCTTCCATAACTTGTTCCCAAAGTGTATCAGTTGCTTTAGTGGAACCTGCTAGGAAAGATTCGTCGCCTTCATATGGAGTATAGTTTTTTTGGATAAAGTCACGAACGTTAACATTGTTCTGCCATTCACCTTCAGAAAAACCTTTCCATGCTTCAGCAAATTTTTCATTTAAATCAGACATGATACTTCTACCTTTTTACAATGGAACTTAAGAAATCAGTCATACCTGCGTGGATTAATGTTTATCGCCACGCAGATGCATTAACCAGTATACCAAACCGACTAGGACTGCTCCGCCAATAATGTTACCGATAGTGACAGGTAATAAATTGTCAGCGAGGAAATTCGAAACTGTTAAATCCGAAAATTGTTCGGGTGATGCACCTACTTTAGTCCAGAATTCTGCGGGTGCAAAATTCTTAATAACAATACCTAAAGGGATAAGGAACATGTTAGCGATACTGTGCTCAAAACCACTAGCAACGAACATACCGATAGGTAAAATTAATGCAAAGAGTTTATCAATTAGTGTGCGACCTGCATAGCTCATCCAAACTGCAAGACAAACCATTAAGTTAGCTAAAATACCTAAACAAACTGCTTCAATAAAAGTGTGTTCAACTTTATGTTGTGCTGTTTGTAAGACATTAAGCCCCCAAAGCCCATTCGCTGCCATATGCTGACCTGCGAACCACATTAAGGCGACAAAAAAGAGTGCGCCAACAAAGTTACCAAGATAGACATTTATCCAGTTTGCAAACATTTTGCCCCAAGATATACGTCCAGTTGCTTTAGGAATAATAGTAAGAACAGTAGAGGTGAATAAGTCAGCGCCACAAACGACGACGAGCATTAACCCCAGAGAGAAGCAGATCCCACCGACTAATTTAGCCAGCCCAAATGGAACAGATGCGGTACCTGTAGTAGCAGTAATATAAAAAACAAAAGCAATTGATATAAACATACCCGCGGTAAATGCAGATAAGTAAGTCGTTGGAATATGTTTATTTGCTTTATAACAACATGCATCATCGGCAACTTTTGCCATATCTGCAGGTGATAATAAATTAAAAGGGCTGTCAGCTTTCATACTAACACTCTCTTATATGTTGGAATAATTATAGCACGCAATAATAGTAGCAAAGGGGCTTACTTCTAAAATTGATATGGATCATGGTCGCTCATTAGAATCCCGTTTTTAGTGCGTAAAAACCCGCTATTTTGGCTATAACTATTTGATTAATAAAATGAAAAAATTTTTTAAAAATTATCAAAAAATTTTAGACTAGCTGGATAAATAAAGTAGAAAGTAAATATAAAGTATTATTTAAACCCCGTATGTTAAGAATTAAAAATTAAATTTAACGCCTTATTTACTTTTGTCATAAATATAAACATTACTTTATTTGTGGTTAATCTTTAATGATTACTCCAGACATATACCCATTATAAAAATAAGGTTTTTTAATTTTTGAGATCTGGTTAAACAAATAGCAATTTAAACTATATTTAAGTAATATTCTTGGTGTAAAAGTTCAATATGTATTTATAGTGTCATATTAAATGCCTTAAATCGTCACTTTTGCCATATTTTGACAATTTTGTCAGATGGCAAATTTGTCAACATGACAAATCTGTCAATATTTTATTTTTAGAAAAATAAAACACTCTACTTTTCAATAGAGTGTTTCAATTTAAATACGCGCTTATTATTCAGTTAAAGTTAATTATTATTTAATAAATAACCTTAAACAAAATAGCCTTATTTAGTCGATTGACGTTTTGCTTTCTGTAATTTCTCATAGGCAGCAAGTAATGACTGATGAACAGGTAAATTAGCTAAATCAGGATCAATAGTTTGTAATCCGTAAAATGCTTGTTTGCCTTGTATTGCATTTAAGGCTGCTTGTAATGTTTTTTCGCCATACATACGAGAAAATGCGTACATATATTGTTCTGGTTCACGTTCAGTCTCTTGTTGTAATAATAAGAGATTGTGTAAACAGCGATAATAGTTTTGACGCTCTGGCGTAAATAAAGAAGCATTAAAGTCTTGAGTCCATTCAACCCAAACGAGTGCTTGATCAAGATCGCCACCCGCAAGCGCTAACATTGATTTTAATTCACCTACACGCAAATGGCTCCAACCATTATCTTTGCCCGGAGCAATACCAATCATCTCTCTGATACGTGTAAAGTCATCTAAACCATCTTCATCAAATTGACCAATAAGAGAAAGATACTCTTCTTTAGTGCCTTCGCTCGTTGGTAGAGAAAGAATGGTGTCACGCCAATGTACACCCATAATGTTATTGGCTAATTGTAAATCCTCAGCAGGATAAATATCAGATAAGCCCGGTACTAAAATACGACAAGCGTAAACACCTAGGTGTGAGTAGTCCATGATATAGACTTCTGCATCGCACTGCTGGCAAAGTGACATTAAGGTATGGAACTCTTCTTCTGTCGTACCACTGAAGTTCCAGTCAACAAATGCGTAATCGGCATCTTTCTTAAATAGATCCCAACTAATTAAACCACTTGAATCAATAAAGTGTGTTTCAAGGTTAGTATGATCACCAACTTCTTCATCATCAAAGCTTGGCGGATTAAAGACATCGAGATCTTTAAGGCTACGGCCTTGCAATAATTCAGTGACAGTACGCTCTAAAGCCACACCAAAATCAGGGTGAGCACCAAAAGAGGCAAAACAGGTACCATTTTGTGGGTTGAATAATACGACACAAATAACAGGGAATTGACCGCCTAAAGAGGCATCAAAACTAAAGATTGGGAAACCTTCTTGCTCTAATGTTTCAATCGCTTCAATAACAGCAGGGTAGCGAGCTAAAACTTCTTTAGGAATTTCAGGTAAGCTAATTCTCTCAGTGATAATGCGATTTTTTACATAACGTTCAAAAACTTCAGAAAGCCCTTGAACTCGTGCTTCATTCTTTGTATTTCCCGCTGACATGCCATTAGAAGCATATAAATTAGCAATAATGTTTACAGGAATATAAACAGGTTTTTCATCAGATTGACGTATAAATGGCAGAGCACAGATTCCGCGATCATGATTACTTGATTGTAAATCAACTAACTCACTACCACATAACTCACCTTCTGGATCATAAAATTCGCGTAAACGCGCATCTAATAAGCCAGCGGGAACAGAATCATCTTCTGTTAGTGGGAACCATTTTTCACTTGGATAATGAACAAATTCACCTTCTGCAATATCAGCACCTAACCAGAAATCAGAGAAGAAATAATTGGTTGAAAGACGTTCAAAGTATTCGCCTAGAGCAGAGGCTAATGCCGCCTTTTTGCTGGCGCCTTTACCGTTAGTAAAACATAAAGGGCAATCTTTATCGCGAATATGAACAGACCAAACGTTTGGTACAGGGTTTAACCATGAAGCTTCTTCAATGTTAAATCCTAAGTCGGTTAATTTTTGCTGAAAGCTAGCGATAGAATCTTCCAGTGCGGCATCTTTGCCAGGAATAAATGTTTGTGACATGGCAGGTTTCATCAATATTTTGCTGGTGATAGTTAGGGGGCACATGATACTGAAATCCCCTGTAATGCACTAACGATTTCTTATGTCGAAAAATAACCAACTATATAGAAGCCTCATTATTTATTTGATATATGAGTTTTTTTAATAAATTCGTTTGATTTATCACGGAATTGATAATTAAAAATCATCATAATTAGATTTATTTATTAATTCATAAGGGATCGAAAAAAATGATGAAGAAAACATTGCTTGCCAGTTTGTTAGCTGTAATCAGTGGTTCTGTTTTCGCTTTGCCTAATGTCACTATTCTTGCAACAGGTGGAACGATTGCAGGCGGCGGTGATTCAGCAACACAGTCTAGCTATACGGCAGGTAAATTAGGCATTGATGTGTTGATCAATGCAGTGCCTGAAGCGAAGCAAGTGGCTAATTTAAAAGGTGAGCAAGTCGTTAATATCGGTTCTCAAGATATGAATGACCAAGTTTGGTTAAAACTCGCTAAAAAAATTAATGAAGATTGCGATAAAACCGACGGGTTCGTGATAACACATGGTACTGATACCATGGAGGAAACAGCTTATTTTCTTGATTTAACAACTGCTTGTAAAAAACCTGTTGTAATGGTAGGTGCAATGCGTCCTGCTACGGCATTAGGCGCTGAAGGCCCTTTAAACTTATTTAATGCGGTTGTGATTGCCAGTGATAAAGCCTCTGAAAATCGTGGTGTGTTAGTCACTATGAATAACGCGGTGATTAGTGGTAAAGACGTTGTTAAAATGAATACTACTGAAGTACAAGCATTCCAGCCTGTTAACGCAGGTGCTCAAGGTTATGTGCATAACGGTAAGGTTCATTATTATACTGCGGCATTACCTCGTGCAGATAAAGCCGCATTTGATGTGAGCAAACTAACCGAATTGCCAAAAGTTGGTATTGTTTATAACTACTCCAATGCGTCTGATTTACCAGCAAAAGCCTTTATTGATAATGGCTACAAAGGTATTGTTAGTGCAGGTGTGGGTAACGGTAACTTATATACTGATATTTTTAATACCTTAGCTGATGGCGTGAAAAAAGGTGTTGCAGTGGTTCGTGCAAGCCGTGTGCCAGTAGGATTTACCACCCAAAATGGTGAAGTGGATGATGCAAAATATGGCTTTATTGCGTCAGAGCGCTTAAATCCACAAAAAGCGAGAGTGTTATTACAGTTATCACTGACTGAAACTCAAGATCCTGCAAAAATTCAAGAAAACTTTGAAAAGTATTAAGTTAAACAAGTCTAAATAATAACAAGGCCTCATTCGTGAGGCTTTGTTATATTAAAAATCACATCATATTCATTGATTCTTTTTAGCGCTAGATACCACAACTTTCGCTGTAAAAAACGCCACAAACGGCGTAAAAGCAAACACAATAAACAGCCAATGTGCAGCATTTTGCGCGCCAAGAATACCTCCTGGATCTGTTAACCCTGCCATATTAACCACAGTCCCTGAAATAGATGCACCGACAGCTGTTGAAAACAATTGAATAGTGGTAATGGATGTTGCCGCTTTTTGAGCTTCTTGTCCCTGAGAAACGTGTAAAACACGGGTTAAATAATGAGGCCATGCCATACCAATTCCGGCACCTGTAAAAAAGAGAGCGATACAAATAATGATAATCTGCCCATAAGGTACGGTTAAAACATTAGAGATAAATAAACCGAGGATCACAATGGCTGAAAAATTAATCATTGGGCCAAAACGCATTAACCGCTGTGCAGTAGATTGTTTACTTGATGAAGACACAATGGCAGAGAAAGACCAACCCGCACCAACCAATGCCGCTAAATAACCTGAAAGTAGTGGGGTAACATTATGGATAATTTGCAAGAAATAGGGCACAAAGACTTCTGTTTGTACACTAATCCCTAATAAAGCCATTGTGAAATATATGGGTGCTAACGGTGCAGAAAAAGAAAATGTCCCTCTAGGAAATAAGCCATCATTTGATTTTTTATCAATATTGACTAACAGGAGAATAAAGATCAAAGCAAATATAAAGGATAAGGCGTTATATAAAATAACGTTATAAAGACTACCAATAGAAATAGATAATACAGCAAGCATTAATAAAATAAGCTGCTGATAAGGTAATGGGGTTTTCGCGACGATATTATCAGCATTATTTTCGGTAGGAAGAATAGTAAATAATAAAATAGCGTAAGGAATACCTACAAATAAAATAGACCAAAATGCACCGCGCCAAACATCATATTCAGCAAATATTCCACCTAGCGCAGGGCCTAATAGTGTTGATATTCCCCACATGCTAGACATTAATGCCATGGCTCTAGACCAAAGTGGTTGAGGAAACATGACCCGAACTAAAGAGTAAGCAAGAGCCAGCAACATTCCTCCGCCAGCTCCTTGAATAAATCGCCCTAAAAGTAATATCTGCATTGAGGGTGCTGTCGCACAAATAACAGAACCTGCTAAAAAGCAAATTGTGGCAAAAAGATAACTATTGCGGGGTGCAAGTACGCTCAGTAATCGAGAAGTTAATGCAGAAGAGAGAATTGAAGCCAGAATAAAAACAGTGGTGTTCCATGCATATAAATTAAGCCCACCAATATCACGTACAATTGAAGGTAGCGTTGTGATCGTAATATAGACATTAATTGCATGTAATGCGACACCTCCTGCCAAAGCGAGCGATTTTAGACTATTTTTTCCATGAAGAAGCATTCCCCAGCTCGCTTCTTCTTTTTTATTTACACTCCCCGACATAAAACACTCCTAACCATTATTTTTATGCTCTGCATATTATGCGTTAGTTCACAATAATCATTGCGCCAATTTAACGGGAATGATACAACCGATAAAGGTCATTTTGTAAAAACATATTCAGATAGGGTGAATTTGAATGAGTCAGGTATATAACTTTAGTGCAGGTCCGGCTATGTTACCGGCAGAAGTCCTTCGTCGTGCAGAATTAGAATTATGCAACTGGCATGAACTTGGGCGTTCGGTTATGGAAATTAGCCACCGCAGTAAAGAGTTTCTTGAGGTTGCTCATCAGGCAGAACAAGATCTTCGCGATCTTCTCAATGTGCCAGAAAACTATAAAATTCTTTTTTGCCACGGTGGTGCTCGTGGCCATTTTGCTGCTTTACCTCTCAATTTATTAGGCGATAAAGCAAGCGCTGATTATATTGATGGTGGTTATTGGGCTAAAAGTGCAGCCGAAGAAGCTGAAAAATATTGTTCGCCGAATATCATTAAAATTAAAACAGAAATTGATGGCAAAATTGGCGTTAAGCCAATGAAAGAGTGGCAATTAAGTGCTGATGCTGCTTATGTGCATTATTGCCCAAATGAAACCATTGATGGTATTGCCATTCATGAAGAGCCAGATTTTGATGACAGCAAAATTGTTATTGCTGACTATTCATCTTCTATTTTATCTCAACCGATAGATGTTAGCCGTTTTGGTGTTATCTACGCGGGTGCACAAAAGAATATTGGTCCTGCGGGTTTAACGATTGTCATTATTCGTGAAGATCTATTAGGTAAAGCGCGTAAAGAAACGCCTTCCGTGTTTGATTACACTGTGCTTGCTGAAAATGATTCCATGTTTAATACACCACCTACCTTTGCTTGGTATTTATCAGGTATGGTCTTTAAATGGCTGAAAGAGCAAGGTGGTTTGCAAGAGATGGCAAAACGTAACTATGAAAAAGCAGCGCTTCTTTATAGTGCAATTGATAATAGTGATTTCTATATCAATCGTGTTGCCACAGAGAATCGTTCACTAATGAATGTACCTTTCCAAATGTCTTCTCCTGAGTTGGATTCTGTATTCCTAAAAGAGGCAGAAGCGCAAGGTTTAGTCGCATTAAAAGGTCACCGTGTATCAGGTGGTATGCGTGCTTCAATTTATAACGCAATGCCATTGGAAGGTGTTCAAGCATTAGTTGACTTTATGGCTGATTTTGAACGTCGCCATGCGTAAGAAATAAAATTTAGAATAAGAAAATCTGCTTAACATACAGGTTTTCTTATTCATTCAATATTCAAGATGTTAATAATTAAAATTGAATTACTTAGTGCAGAATTAATAAATAAAAATATAAGTATCTAAATAATTTTATATTTAATTAAATAACATCCCTCTTAATTTATTTGTCTATTGGAGTTTTTACCTGTTTATGGAATCGTTAACATTACAACCTATCGCTCATATCGAAGGTGTTATTAATTTACCAGGATCAAAAAGTGTCTCTAACCGTGCGTTGTTATTAGCGGCTTTAGCTAAAGGTAAAACTCGTCTAACCAACTTATTAGATAGTGATGATATTCGTCATATGCTTAATGCATTAAAAGCGTTAGGTGTGCAATATCAATTATCAAATAACAATACGGTATGTGATATTGAAGGGCTCGAGGGAAAGTTTAAAACAAATTCGCCATTAGAGCTCTTTTTAGGTAATGCAGGTACAGCAATGCGCCCATTAGCGGCTGCATTAAGTCTTGGTGAGCACGATATTATTCTTACGGGTGAACCTCGTATGAAAGAGCGTCCAATTGGGCATTTAGTTGACGCTTTACGCCAAGGTGGCGCAAAAATTGACTACCTTGAACAGACAGATTATCCGCCAATTCGCTTATGTGGTGGTTTTTTAGGTGGTAATGTTGAGGTTGATGGGCGTGTTTCTAGCCAATTTTTGACTGCATTATTAATGACGGCACCTTTAGCTGAGCAAGATACTATTATCACTATTAAAGGCGAATTAGTATCAAAACCTTACATTGATATTACCTTAGCATTAATTAATACCTTTGGTGGGAAAATTGAAAATCAAGACTACCAACGCTTTGTTATAAAAGGTGGGCAGCAATATCAATCACCAGAAAAGTACCTTGTAGAAGGTGATGCTTCATCTGCTTCTTACTTTTTAGCCGCTGCTGCCATTAAAGGTGGCACTGTACGAGTTACAGGTATAGGTAAAAATAGCTTACAAGGGGATATCCATTTTGCTTCTGTGCTTGAAAAAATGGGCGCAAAAGTACGCTGGGGTGATGACTATATAGAGTGTGAGCGTGGAACGTTAAAAGGCATTGATATGGATATGAATACTATCCCTGATGCAGCAATGACCATTGCTACCACGGCACTTTTTGCTGAAGGTGAGACTGTTATCCGTAATATCTATAACTGGCGTGTAAAAGAAACTGACCGATTAGCGGCAATGGCAGCAGAGTTACAAAAAGTAGGTGCGATAGTTGAAGAAGGGCACGACTACTTAAAAGTAACGCCACCAAAACAGTTAATCACTGCGGATATCGAAACTTATAATGATCACCGCATTGCGATGTGTTTTTCGCTGGTGGCACTTTCAGATACGCCAATTACTATTCTTGATCCAGGATGTACTGCAAAAACCTTCCCTGATTATTTTGAGAAATTAGAAACACTTTCTCAACGTAATAATTAATGTGAAAATCATTAATTAAAATGAGTCAAAATTAAATCAATTAAATCGGTAGTATTGGACTTTTTAAAGAACAATACTGCCGATTTTTTATTGTGATTAGATTAATTTTTCTAAAAAATACACTATCTCGAAAAAATAATATTAAATAAGACCCTTTAGTGCTTATCTGCTTGTTTCTTCCTATACATTGTATGCGTATAATGTCGCGCATATATTAATACTGTTTTTCTCTGTTTGAATACAATGCCTATTATATCAATGTAATAAGAGCAACAAATACAGAAATGCAGTGCCCACGAAAAGGAGAAACTCATGGCGGTTATCGTCCCTGTTATAACTGTTGATGGGCCTAGCGGAGCAGGTAAAGGAACATTATGCCAAGCATTAGCGAAAGCGTTTGGCTGGCATTTACTCGATTCTGGCGCTATTTATCGTGTATTGGCATTAGCGGCTTTACATCACCATGTTGATATCACCTCAGAAGATGCTTTAGTTCCCCTGGCTGCAAATTTAGATGTACGTTTTATTCCTAATGAGAATGGCTTAAGTGTCATTCTTGAAGGTGAAGATGTTTCAACTGAAATTCGAACAGAAACAGTTGGGAATACGGCATCACAAGCTGCGACTTTTCCTCGTGTAAGAGAAGCATTACTGCGTCGTCAACGCGCATTTCGTACAGCGCCGGGCTTAATTGCAGATGGTCGAGATATGGGCACAATTGTTTTTCCTGATGCTCAAGTAAAAATATTTCTAGAAGCGAGTGCAGAAGAGCGCGCGCGTCGTCGCATGTTACAGTTGCAGGAAAAGGGCTTTAATGTTAACTTTGAGCGCCTTTTATCCGAGATAAAAGAACGCGATTACCGTGACCGGAATCGCGCTGTTGCGCCACTTGTTGCGGCGAAAGATGCATTAATTCTCGATTCTACAAGCTTGTCTATTGACGAAGTCATTGAAAAATCGTTGACTTATGCTAAAAAAAATCTGCAATTATCAGCGTAATTAATTTTTATTTCGTTTATACTAGGTAATTATCAAAATCGGGTTGACGTGTTAATGAAAACACAACAATGCCCGATGACCTTGTCACAAAGGATGTAACGAGGTATGTGAAACAACCCCATTCGGCCGGATGCTAAATGGACGTTAATTAAATTTACTTGAAGATCATTAACATGACAGAATCTTTTGCTCAACTCTTTGAAGAATCCCTAAAAACAATCGAAACTCGTCCTGGCGCTATCGTTCGCGGCGTTGTAGTTGCTATCGATAAAGACGTTGTTCTGGTTGATGCAGGTCTGAAATCAGAATCTGCTATTCCTGTAGAACAATTCAAAAACGCTCAAGGCGAATTAGAAATCCAAGTGGGCGACGAAATTGATGTTGCTCTGGACGCGGTTGAAGATGGCTTCGGTGAAACCGTTCTGTCTCGTGAGAAAGCTAAACGTCACGAAGCGTGGCTGATGCTGGAAAAAGCTTACGAAGAAAACGAAACTGTTGTTGGTATCATCAACGGTAAAGTTAAAGGTGGTTTCACTGTTGAACTGAACGGCATTCGTGCGTTCTTACCAGGTTCACTGGTAGACGTTCGCCCAGTTCGCGATACAACTCATCTGGAAAACAAAGAGCTTGAGTTCAAAGTCATCAAATTAGACCAAAAACGTAACAACGTTGTTGTGTCTCGTCGTGCGGTTATCGAATCTGAAAACAGCGCAGAACGCGATCAGTTATTAGAAAACCTGCAAGAAGGCATGGAAGTTAAAGGTATCGTTAAGAACCTTACTGACTACGGTGCATTCGTTGATCTGGGCGGTGTTGACGGCTTACTGCACATCACTGACATGGCTTGGAAACGTGTTAAACACCCAAGCGAAATTGTCAATGTTGGCGACGAAATCACTGTTAAAGTCCTGAAATTCGACCGTGAACGTACTCGCGTATCATTAGGTCTGAAACAACTGGGCGAAGATCCATGGGTAGCTATCGCTAAACGTTATCCAGAAGGTACTAAACTGACTGGTCGTGTAACTAACCTGACTGATTACGGTTGCTTCGTAGAAATCGAAGAAGGCGTTGAAGGTCTGGTACACGTTTCTGAAATGGATTGGACTAACAAAAACATTCACCCATCTAAAGTTGTTAACGTTGGTGATGTTGTTGAAGTTATGGTTCTTGACATCGATGAAGAACGTCGTCGTATTTCACTGGGTCTGAAACAGTGCAAATCTAACCCATGGCAGCAGTTCGCAGAAACTCACAACAAGAACGACCGTGTTGAAGGTAAAATCAAGTCTATCACTGACTTCGGTATCTTCATCGGTTTAGACGGCGGTATTGATGGTCTGGTTCATTTATCTGACATTTCTTGGAATGTTGCAGGTGAAGAAGCAGTTCGTGAATACAAAAAAGGCGACGAAATCGCTGCTGTAGTTCTGCAAGTTGATGCTGAACGTGAACGTATCTCACTGGGCGTTAAACAATTATCAGAAGATCCATTCAATAATTACCTGTCTGCTCACAAAAAAGGTGCTATTGTTTCTGGTAAAGTAACTGCTGTTGACGCTAAAGGCGCAACTGTAGAATTAGCTGACGGTGTTGAAGGTTACCTGCGTGCTTCAGAAGCTTCACGTGACCGCGTTGAAGATGCAACTCTGGTTCTGAATGTTGGCGAAGCTGTAGAAGCTAAATACACTGGCGTTGACCGTAAAAACCGCGTTATCAACTTATCTGTTCGTGCTAAGGACGAAGCAGACGAGAAAGACGCTATCGCTTCTGTAAACAACAAAGAAGAAGTTGGTTTTTCAAACAACGCTATGGCTGAAGCTTTCAAAGCAGCTAAAGGCGAATAATTTAAGTTATTAACGGAAGGCAACGTTAATCGTTGCCTATTTATCGGTAGTTTAGGGAGGTAATATGACCAAGTCTGAGTTAATCGAGAGACTTGCAGGCCTACAATCTCATCTTTCGGCTAAGACGGTTGAAGAAGCTGTAAAAGAAATGCTTGATCATATGGCTGATACTTTAGCTGATGGTGAGCGTATCGAAGTCCGCGGATTCGGCAGTTTTTCTCTACACTACCGTGCGCCGCGTACGGGTCGTAACCCGAAGACTGGTGATAAAGTAGATCTGGAAGGTAAATACGTTCCACACTTTAAGCCAGGTAAAGAGTTACGTGACCGTGTAAACATTTATACGGAATAATAACTCCTGTCGAAATGGCACGATGTTAGTTAACTTTCTCAAAAACGGTGCTTAGGTGCCGTTTTTTTATTACCAATTATTATGACTTTTAGCGTATTTTTCTGCTCTCTAATCTTCTTCAATCTCTGATCTTGAATTGATTGATTTGCTCTATTTACTTTATCCCACTAGTACCTACCTTTCTTACTTCTTCTTTACTACTGTATTCTGCTTTAGTTGTAATTTCTCTATTTAATTACCTGTATCACTTAGTTGTTTTGCTTTTTACGAGTTTCTTCTCAAAATTCATTGTATGCAACAAGAGATCTTTTTCTTTTTATAAAGCATCGCTAAAAAATGACCTAAACGTCTTTCTTTAACTGAATGGTAATATCATGATATTTAAAGAATGATTGAAGGTAAGGATGCTGAAAATGATTTTATTGAATCGAATGATAAATTTTTTTGAGTTAAGGGTGGTATCAATAAAACGGAGGTGCTTTCATTCAACCTATTTTCAAAAACTCTATTTCACAAAGTTAACTTTAGATAATATTGCTTTAGCAATGATATTAGGTTGCTTACCGTTATTAGCTCAACATACACTTTTTAGTCAAACTATTTATTCTATTATTATTCTAGTTGCTCTATTTCTATTATTTGTTCCTTTTTGCTCATTCCGATTTTTAGCAATATTTCTGTTTTTCTGGGTTTATTCAAATATGGCTGCGTCATCGTTAATGACGAGAACGGAACAGTTTGCTGATAATATGGCAACATTTGAAACCAAAGTTATGGGATATCGCCAATTAGCAGATGGTAATATTATTATCAAAATACCTATTACGAAAAAAACGCTCTTTTCATCATCTGTTTACGCTAACGTGTATTGGCGAAATCCGCCTAAAAATATAGCGGTAGGGCAATATTGGAAGTTTAAGATTCAATTCAGAGCTGTACATAGCTATTTAAATGAAGGTGGGTTTGATAGCCAAAAATATGCCGTTTCTATGAAAGAAACTCTAACGGGTAAAGTGATGACGGCTAAGTTTATCCGAGATGATATATCACTGCGTATTCAGCTTATTCAGACCATCTCAGCTTATTGGCAAACAGCAAAAAATAAAGGTGAAATAATTGCTTTAGTCTTAGGTGATAAGCGATATATCGAACCTGAAAAAAAAGATCTCTATATGAAAACAGGAGTTGCACATTTAATTGTGATATCGGGTTTACATATAGGTTTAGCTGCCTTTGCTGGTTGGGTTATTGCAAGAGGTATTCAATTTCTTTTTCCTATTAGATGGATTAATCCACAATTTCCATTAGTTATAGCTTGGCTATGTGGTGTTTTCTATGCCGCGTTATCGGGTTGGGGAATACCAGCAACAAGAGCTGTTATTGGATTAACCGTTTGGGTGATTTTGCATTGGGGGAGCCGATTATTTTTACCGTGGCAATGGGCACTTTGGAGTGCTGCACTCATTCTTATTGTTGAACCTCTTTCTATACTTTCAGCCAGTTTTTGGCTCTCATTTTCTGCTATATTCGCCATTATTTTTTGGTATTGGATGTACCCATTAAAAGCTAAATATAATTATCAAAAACGGTGGTTTATTTTAAGATTAGTACATTTACAATTTGGTTTATTAATTATTTTATTACCATTTCAATTATATTTATTTAGTGGTGCTAATTTTTTTAGTTTTATTGTTAATTTATGGGCGGTTCCTGTTATTTCTTTTATTACTGTACCATTAATAATGCTTGGATTATTGACATTTTTTCTCTCATTTTTTCAACCGATAATTTGGCATTGGGTTGATCTTTCAATAAACCTTGCTTTTTGGTGTGCTCCATTATTTTTACCATTTTGGCAAGATAGTGGCGCTATCCCCTTATTATTAGGATTTTTGGGAATTGGTATTATTTTAGTCATCAAAATGTCATGGTGGTATCATCATTTTATTTGTATTGTGGCTATTGCTACTATTTTATATTGTGAATTCGCCGCTTCTTCACGCTATCAATGGCGAATGTCTATGCTAGATGTTGGGCATGGTTTAGCGATTATTATTGAAAAAGAAGGAGAGGCAATTATTTATGACACTGGAATACGTTGGAAAAGTGGTGGTTCAATTGCAAAAAGTGTCATTATTCCTTATTTAAAAAGCCATCGACTTAAACCCGTTGCATTGATAATTAGTCATGATCATCTTGATCATACGGGTGGTATTAAAGATTTAATAAAAGCTTATCCTAACTTAAGCATTCGTAGTAGTTTTGACGATCCTTCGCATTTACCTTGCTTAAGCAATAAATCATGGCAGTGGAAAGAGCTTCAATTTGATGCATTATGGCCACCGAATAAATCACTTTCTCCGAAGAATAATCAATCCTGTGTAATTAATGTCAGCGATGGTAAACACAATATTCTTTTGACTGGAGATATAGAGAAAGAAGCTGAAGCTCAATTGGTAAGAGTAAAAAAAGAACAACTGAAAGCAGATGTTTTACAAGTCCCTCATCATGGTAGTCAAACATCATCCACATTGATGTTTATTCAAGCTGTATCACCAAAAATTGCACTTGTTTCTGCTGCTCGTTATAGCCCTTGGCGTTTACCTTCTGATAAAGTACATCATCGCTATAAAAAAGAAGCTATTAATTGGCTAACAACCTCTATTAGTGGGCAAGTTTCTATCGAGTTTAATCAAGATAATATTGATGTATTTACCTATAGACGAGATATTTTACCTCGTTGGTATCATCAGTGGTTTGGTGTTTTGACGTTTCCCGAGTAGAATGTCCGGCTAATTATTAAAAGTTTGGTAATATATATGAATGATATAGATCTATCAACGTGGCAAACATTCCGCCGCCTATGGCCAATGATCCGACTTTTCAAAGCGGGTTTAATCACTGCTGCAATTGCATTAATTATCAATGCGGGCGTGGATGCATTTATGATTTCTTTATTAAAACCGCTTCTTGATGAAGGTTTTGGTAAAGCGAGTAATGACGTATTAAAATGGATGCCTTTTGCCGTTATTGGACTGATAGTTCTGCGTGGTATATCTAACTTTATTTCAAGTTACTGTCTTTCTTGGGTATCAGGAAAAGTGGTAATGAATATGCGTCGCCGACTGTTTTCCCATATTATGGGAATGCCGGTGAGCTTTTTCGATCAGCAATCAACAGGGACTTTACTCTCCCGTATCACATATGATTCAGAACAAGTTGCCTCTTCATCATCAGGTGCATTAATTACTGTTGTACGTGAAGGTGCCTATATCATCGGGCTATTCTGTTTGATGTTTTACTATAGCTGGCAATTGTCTCTGATCCTTATCGTTATCGCGCCTATTGTTGCTTTTGTTATTCGTTTAGTATCGACTCGCTTTAGAACGATCAGCAAACGAATTCAAAATAGCATGGGGCAAGTGACAACTAGTGCAGAACAAATGCTAAAAGGGCATAAAGAAGTTCTGATTTTCAATGGTCAAGAAGTTGAAAATAAACGCTTTAACCATGTGAGCAATCATATTCGCCGTCAAGGTATGCGTATGGTTGTTGCGTCGTCAATTTCAGATCCTATTATTCAATTGATTGCTTCTTTCGCATTAGCATTTGTCCTATATGCAGCAAGTTTCCCTGAAATTATGGATACATTAACAGCTGGTACAATAACGGTTGTTTTCTCCTCAATGGTTGCATTAATGCGTCCATTGAAATCGCTGACTAATGTGAATGCTCAATTTCAGCGTGGTATGGCTGCTTGTCAGACGCTATTTGCTATCCTCGATATGGAGCAAGAAAAAGACACAGGTAAATTAGAGCTGAAGAAACCGACTGGTGATATTGAGTTTCGCAATGTCACTTTCCAATATGTGACGAAAGATACACCAGCTTTAAAAAATATGTCATTTACTATTCCAGCTGGGAAAACTGTTGCATTAGTTGGACGCTCAGGTTCGGGTAAATCTACGATTGCAAACCTGATCACACGTTTTTATGACATTAATGAAGGTGAGATATTGATTAATGGTCATGATATTCGTGAATACACATTGAAATCTTTGCGTAATCAAGTGGCTCTGGTTTCTCAAAATGTGCATCTTTTTAATGAAACTGTAGCAAACAATATTGTCTATGCTTGTGAAGATCAGTATACCCGTGAAGATATTGAAAAAGCGGCGAAAATGGCACATGCGATGGATTTTATCCAAAAAATGGATAAAGGCTTAGATACTGAAATTGGTGAAAATGGTGTGCTACTTTCAGGCGGACAACGTCAGCGTATTGCAATTGCAAGAGCGTTATTGCGAGATTCACCAATTCTTATTCTTGATGAGGCAACATCAGCACTAGATACAGAATCAGAGCGTGCTATCCAGTCAGCACTTGATGAACTACAGAAGAATAGAACTTCTTTAGTGATTGCTCACCGTTTATCAACGATTGAGAAAGCGGATGAAATATTAGTTATTGAAGACGGTGAAATTATTGAACGCGGCGCACATCTTGATTTGATTGAGAAAAAAGGTATTTATGCTCAACTTCATAGGATGCAATTTGGCAAATGATTGAACGGATTTGGTCTGGTAAATCTTGGTTTTATATCCTGTTGCTTCCATTCTCATGGTTGTATGGTGCGATCACACTGCTAAGGCGTTTTGCATATCAAAAAGGGTGGTTAGCATCATGGAAAGCCCCTGTTCCTGTTGTGGTTGTTGGCAACTTAACTGCAGGTGGGAATGGTAAAACACCTGTTGTGATATGGCTTGTTGAGCAATTAATACAGCAGGGATTTAAACCAGGTGTTGTGTCTCGTGGTTACGGCGGGAAATCAGACCATTATCCATTACTTTTGACATCCGATACATCACCTTCTATGGCAGGTGATGAACCTGTATTGATTCATCATCGAACAGGTGCTCCCGTTGCGGTTGCACCTAATCGACGAGATGCAGTAAAAGCGTTATTAGCTCAATATGAGCTTGATGTGATCATCACTGATGATGGTTTACAGCATTATGCATTACAGCGTGATTATGAAATTGTTGTTATTGATGGCCAACGTCGGTTTGGCAATGGTTGGTGGTTACCAGCAGGACCTATGCGGGAGCGTGCAGGGCGCTTAAATTCAGTAGATGCAATTATCGTTAATGGCGGAGTAAGCCAAGGTAACGAGATAAGCATGGTACTGGAAGGTGATATTGCTGTTAATCTTAAAACGGGAGAAAAGAAACCTGTTCAGCAAATTAAAAAGGCTGTTGCTATTGCTGGAATTGGTCATCCACCTCGATTCTTTAACTCTTTACATGAAAAAGGGATAGAGTTAATCACAACAAAAGCATTTAGTGATCATAGTGATTATAGCGCTCAAGAATTACAGGATCTAACGCCAGATTTAGAACCCCTTATTATGACAGAAAAAGATGCCGTTAAATGTCAGCATTTTGCGCAAGATAATTGGTGGTATTTACCCGTTAGCGCTGAATTAAATAGTCAATCTGTGCTAAAACAAGTCAGCAATTTAATTTACGGCTCGAAAAAAACTTGTATCTGATCTGAAACAATGATATTTATAGTGGAAATCAGGATAGCGTTACATAAAAGATTACCTACCTACAGTTGCATATCGCTTTTGTCGTAGTTCAATTTAACTCGCAATTACCCTATCTACTCAAAAGCCTTGTGTGGAGAGTTTGTAGATCTTGAATGTAGGGTTAATATTTTGTGCAGTGAATAGCGTTGGCTTTTGTGCACTATGAATAATAAAAACCATTTTTGATGGTGACTAGTTATCTCTATATTCGGTTATCTTTTTTATCAGTGCTCAATAAATATCAATATGTCATCTTTTTGTCATATTGATACTGTAAATATTTATTGTGCTTTAAGATATTTATTAAGCTTAGCTATCACGATTTTGAACATTTATATTGAATAATAAAATGCACTACTTAAATTAATGTGTTCAGAATTTAATTGGGGTTTTATATAAGAAGACTTAATAAAAAGTAGGATGCATTTGTATAGGAAAATAAAACTATACAAAGAACAAAAGGAGTTTATCTATCATGACATTACAATTAAGAATGGGTCGCGTAAAATGGTTTGACAATAACAAGGGTTATGGTCTTATTGTTGCAAGAGACATTGAACAAGAAGTTTATGTCAATAAAAAAGCGATTGCCAATACAAAAAATAAAGCATTAACAGAAGGTCAAGACGTTGAGTTTTCTGTTATCAGAACAGCAGCAGGTTTAGAAGCCGCTGATGTTATTGGATTTTAAATAAG
The DNA here is from genome assembly GCF_016238105.1 of Proteus sp. PR00224. Classification (NCBI taxonomy): domain Bacteria; kingdom Pseudomonadati; phylum Pseudomonadota; class Gammaproteobacteria; order Enterobacterales; family Morganellaceae; genus Proteus; species Proteus sp. PR00224. The sequence goes on from NZ_JAEHQU010000004.1 coordinate 296,690, forward strand.
GTTTAGCCTTGTTAAAGTTGTAGATAAAACGGTAGTTTAACATTGAGATTAAATTATCGTTTATGCCTATTTTTGGGTAGGTAGGCGGAAATAGTTTACCACCAAGCTGAATAAGTAATATAAAAGAGTCATTTCGTTAATTAGAATGCAATAAAGATAATAAAAAGGTTAAATTATTATCAATAAAAGCTGAATGTAATTCTTTATTAATGATGTTGCAGACTCAACGATAAAAAGCCACACTAATGTGGCTTTTTTGTTGCTTATAGTAAAAGAGAAAATAATAAATTTATTAATAACTAAAATAATTTTCGAATTATCACTAAACGAGAGGTTTTGAGTATTAACGCTGATCCTTCCTTATGATATCCTTTTGCCATATAAAATGATTAACCCTTGAGAGGGACAAAATGGATCACCGCTTACTTGAAATTATTGCTTGCCCAGTTTGCCACGGCAAACTTATCTTTGATAAAGAAAACTCAGAGCTTATCTGCAAAATTGATCATTTAGCTTATCCTGTTCGTGACAATATCCCCGTTCTTCTGGAGAATGAAGCAAGAGAATTATCACTAGAAGAGGAAAAGTAACTTCATGTTCACGGTCATTATCCCAGGTCGATATGCATCGACCCGTTTACCGGGTAAACCCCTCGCGGATATTCATGGCAAACCTATGATTGTTCGTGTGATGGAACAGGCTATGCGCTCTGGTGCAAACCGCGTCATTGTTGCAACCGATAACTTAGATGTTGTTGCAGCAGTTGAAAAAGCGGGCGGGGAAGCGTGTATGACTCGCGAAGATCACCATTCAGGTACAGAACGTTTAGCAGAAGTCATTGAAAAATATCAATTTGCAGATGATGAAATAATCGTTAACGTACAAGGTGATGAGCCTCTTATTCCACCCGCTATTATTACCCAAGTTGCTGAAAACTTAGCAAATTGTGGTGCAGGAATGGCAACATTAGCGGTGCCTATTGTTGACTCAAAAGAAGCTTTTAATCCTAACGCGGTGAAAGTCGTGATGGATGCAAAAGGTTTTGCACTTTATTTCTCTCGTGCAACCATTCCTTGGGAAAGAGACCGTTTTAATTTATCACATGATGAAATTGGTGAGCATTATCTTCGCCATATTGGCATCTATGCTTACCGTGCGGGCTTTATACGTCGATATATTACTTGGGAACCAAGCCCATTAGAATCTATTGAAATGTTAGAGCAACTGCGTGTGCTGTGGTACGGTGAAAAAATCCATGTTGCAAAAGCATTAGAAGTTCCTGGTGTGGGTGTAGATACACAAGATGATCTTGTCGCAGCAAGAGCGGCATATCGAGCGCTTAACCAAGAATTTTAGTCTTTGAGCGACAACAAATAATATCAACGGCACTTAATTTTAATTAAGTGCCGTTTTTGTCTCACTCAGCAAAGATATTTTTAATTATTAGCTTTTTTCTTTATCAGATTGATGATCTTCATTTCCAGGAATAGTGGCGGGTTGTCCAGCCGGTTTTATTGATTGCCACATCGATCCTAAAAACTCATACCATGCACGTTCACTGTGCTGAAAATAAGTGGCGGAGGGAAAATATTTCTCCCAAGGATGTAATGGTGAAGTGATAGCCAATTGGTTAGCTGGCGCAACGATAGGGTTCATGCCTCGCGCTAAAAAGAAACGTTCAGCGCGTGCTAAATGGTTGGCAGACGTCACAAGCAAAAATGGTTTCTTTCCAATTAATTTATCAACTTCATAGGCTTCTTCTTCTGTATCTTTCGGTGTTGATAATGCGATAGTTTTATCCGCAGGTACACCTAAAGATTGTGCCACCTGAGCCGCTACCTCTGCACTACTTATCTGATTAACACCTGCTCCCCCTGTAAAAATCAGTGTCGAATTGGGATTGCGATAATAAAGTCTTACACCTTCAGCAACACGAAACAAACTATTGTTAAGAAGATTAGAACTTGGTGCCCATTCTGGGTTATAAGTAAATCCACCACCTAAAACAACAATGTAGTTCACATCTTGTGGCGAATTTTCTCGTAATTCATAACGAGCTTGATACTCTTTTTCACTTGGCATTAATAGTGTATCGGCAACAGGTTGTATGCCTAGAATAGTTAACAGAACAAGCGCAACAGTGAGTAGGCTTTTTCCGGTTTTTTGCCAACGTGTAAACCAAAGTAGTGCTAATGCAAAAAAGGCGATTAATAAGAGCAAAGGCAAGGGCATCAGAAAGCCTGCAACATATTTTTTGAGCAAAAACAGCATAAATCATCCTAGATTGAGTGAAATACATGCAATTGATAGCGAAAGTTTAGTGAAAACTAGGGGAATTCCAAGACGTTGTGTCAAAATAGCTAACACAACAACGATTCACTAAGTTTTCATCAATAGAAATAAAGAACCGTTTAATTATTTATAAAACGATAAACGTTTGAACGTTAATTTTTTCATTAATAAGCGTTATATTTGTACTGCGCTTTGCGAATAGTCTGATTCATGACTTATTTCTTTAGAGAAAACAGTCAGTATCATAGAACACTGGTAAAATTGCCGTCTTTATTAATGTACAGTGTCTCATATTTTTGAATTTATCAGAACGCAGAGAGCGCAAGTAGTAAGTTGTTATCATGAGGCGTTTTAATGTCAGATCGTAATTTTGACGATATTGCAGATAAATTCTCCCGCAATATCTATGGCACAACAAAGGGTAAAATACGTCAAGCGGTGATTTGGGAAGATTTACAACAATTATTGACCCTTTTACCTAACCGAAGTTTGCGTATTTTAGATGCAGGTGGAGGTGAAGGTTATTTCTCTCGTCAGCTTGCTAAATTAGGACACCAAATTATCTTATGTGATTTATCACAAGAGATGCTTAATCGCGCACAAGAAGCTGCGATTGAAGAGGGTGTCATCGAGAACATGATGTTTATTTGTTGTGCGGCTCAAGAGATTAAAGAGCATATAGATGAAGGGGTTGACTTAATTCTATTTCATGCAGTATTGGAATGGATCACGGATCAGAAAGACGCCGTAAATGTTCTTACCGATATGTTGCTACCTAATGGTATCTTATCGCTAATGTTTTACAATGCGAATGGTATTGTCATGAGAAATGCGATTTTAGGGAATTTTCATCTGGCAAATCCTGAGATCCCACGTAGAAGAAAAAAATCGCTATCACCTCAAAATCCATTACAACCAGAAGATGTTTATCAATGGCTAGATGAGTTTTCGATGACAATATTGGGAAAAACGGGTGTTCGTGTTTTCCATGATTATTTGCAAAGTCGTCAGTTACAAAATAAAGATTTTCCATCGTTGCTTGCATTAGAGCAACGATATTGTCGGCAAGAGCCCTATATCAGTCTGGGGCGTTACATTCATGTCATGGCACAAAAGCGTGTAAATTAAGGATGTACTATGAGTGATTTTACCCAGACCGTTCCTGAGTTAGTGTCTTGGGCGAGAAAAAATGATTTCTCAATCTCACTGCCACCAGAAAGATTAGCTTTTTTGATGGCTGTCGCTGTATTAAACAGCGAGCGCCTTGATGGCGAAATCAGTGAAGGGGAGTTAATTGATGCCTTTAGGGAAGTGTGTAAAGGCTTCGAACAACCAGCAGAATCAATACAAGTTCGCGCGAATAATGCCATTAATGACATGGTAAAGCAGCGGCTTTTTAACCGTTTTACCAGTGAATTGGTAGAAGGTAATGCAATATACCGTTTAACCCCGTTGGGTATTGGAATTAGTGATTACTATATTCGCCAACGCGAATTTTCATCATTGCGCTTATCTATGCAACTTTCTATTGTGGCGGGTGAGCTTGATTCAGCGGCAAGCTCTGCTGAAGACGGCGGTGATGAATATCATTGGCATCGTAATGTTTTCGCGCCTCTAAAGTATTCAGTGGCGGAAATTTTCGATAGCATTGATTTATCTCAGCGAATTATGGATGAGCAGCAAAATACAGTAAAAGAAGATATTGCTGCGTTATTAAACCAAGATTGGCAAGCGGCTATTTCAAGCTGTGAACAGCTGTTATCTGAAACATCTGGTACATTAAGAGAGCTACAAGATACGCTTGAAGCAGCTGGCGACAAACTTCAAGCCAATCTCTTACGTATTCAGGAAGCAAACATGAATACGGGCCATGTTGAGCAAATAGATACATTAGTATTTGAACTTCAAAGTAAGTTAGACCGCATTATTAGTTGGGGTCAGCAATCTATTGATTTATGGATTGGATACGACAGACATGTCCATAAATTTATTCGTACAGCGATTGATATGGATAAAAATCGTATTTTCTCTCGCCGTTTACGTCAATCCGTACAAACCTATTTCGACAACCCGTGGGCATTAACTTACGCTAATGCTGATCGGTTGTTTGATATGCGTGATGAAGAACTGGTTCTACGTGATGAAGAAGTCACGGGTGAGTTACCCGAAGAGCTTGAATATCAAATGTTCAGTGAAGTGAACGAACAGATAGCGCAATGGGTAGAGCAAGAGCTTGCTTCTTACAAATTAGAACAAAGAGCATTAGATCTCAGTTCAGTGTTAGTTGAATATCTTAATCGTTATCCGCAACAGAAACATTTCGATGTTGCACGTATTGTCATTGATCAAGCAGTACGATTAGGTGTAGCGAAAGCTGAGCTCGCAGGATTACCTGCAAAATGGTCAGAAATTAACGAATATGGAGCTAAGGTACAAGCGCATGTCATCGATACATACTGAACAATTTATGCCAGCAAAACTGGCGCAGGCATTAGCGAACTCACTTTTTCCTGAACTGGATAGCCAGTTACGTGCAGGTCGACATATCGGTATAGACTCTCTGGATAATCATGCTTTTTTGATGGATTTTCAAGATGAGTTATCAGACTTTTATGCGCGTTATAACGTCGAATTAATCCGAGCGCCAGAAGGATTCTTCTATTTGCGACCGCGTTCAACCACACTTATTCCACGCTCTGTCCTCTCTGAAATGGATATGCTGGTGGGGAAAATTCTTTGTTATCTCTACCTTAGCCCTGAGCGGTTAGCCAATCAGGGAATATTCACCGTTCAAGAGCTGTTCGATGAATTAAGAACATTAGCAGATGAAACCAAACTTTTACGTTTAGTGAATCAACGCTCAACAGGTTCTGATCTTGATTTGCAAAAATTACAAGAAAAAATAAGAACCTCGTTAAATCGTTTACGTCGTTTAGGCATGATTTCATTCTTATTAAATGATATGCAGCGTTTCTCGATCACAGAATCTGTTTTCCGTTTTGGTGCAGATGTGCGTAGTGGTGATAATCCGCTTGAGGCTCAAATGCGCATGATCCGTGATGGTGAAGCAATGGCGCTTGAAGATAGCTCAGAAACACTTAACGACGATGAAGAAAATGAAGATGAGCAATTACAATCCAGTGAAGATGATGCGGAGGGAGAAAATAAATGATTGAACGGGGAAAATTTCGCTCATTAACACTTATCAACTGGAATGGGTTCTTTGCTCGTACTTTTGATTTAGATGAGTTGGTGACTACGTTATCAGGTGGTAATGGTGCGGGTAAATCAACCACTATGGCTGCATTTATCACAGCTATGATCCCTGATCTTACTTTGCTTCATTTCCGTAATACCACAGAAGCAGGATCGACAAGTGGATCTCGTGATAAAGGGTTATACGGGAAATTGCGCCCTGGTGTGTGTTATGCCGTATTAGATGTGATCAACTCGCGTCACTTACGTGCTGTGGTCGGTGTTCGCTTACAGCAAATTGCAGGACGTGATAAGAAAGTTGATATCAAACCCTTTATGATCCAAGGGCTGCCAATGGCAGAAAATCCAACAGAAATTTTAACGCAAGCTGTTGCAGATCGCCAAGCCCGTGTTTTACCTCTTAATGAATTAAAAGAAAAAGTTGAAGCCATTGATGGGGTTGTTTTTAGACAATTTAACTCTATCACTGATTTCCACGCGGTGATGTTTGATTTAGGAGTTATTCCTAAACGTTTACGCTCAGCAAGTGATCGTGCCAAATTCTATCGTTTAATTGAAGCCTCATTGTATGGCGGTATTTCAAGTGCGATTACACGCTCTTTACGTGATTATTTACTACCTGAGAATAGTGGTGTAAGAAAAGCTTTCCAAGATATGGAAGGCGCATTACGTGAAAACCGAATGACGCTTGAAGCTATTCGAGTCACTCAATCTGATCGTGACTTATTTAAGCATTTAATTACAGAAGCGACATCTTATGTTGCAGCTGACTATATGCGCCATGCTAACGAACGACGTGTTCACCTAGATGAAGCTTTAGAAGTACGTCGTGAATTATGGAGTCAGCGTAAATCCATTAATAACGAAGCGTATCGTTTTGTTGAAATGGGGAAAGAGCTAGAAGAGCAACAAGCGTTATCTTCTGATCTTGAAGCCGATTATCAAGCGGCAAGCGACCGACTAAACTTAGTGCAAAATGCGGTTCGCCAACAAGAAAAAATTGACCGCTATGTTGCCGATGTCGAAGAAATCACTTTTCGCTTAGAAGAACAAAGTGAAGTTGTTGAAGAAGCTGCTTCTAAGAAAGAAGAGCTTGAAGCGCGCGTGGAGTCTGCTGAAGAAGAAGTTGATGAACTGAAAAATCAGTTGGCAGATTATCAACAAGCATTAGACGTACAACAGACGCGTGCTATTCAATATCGTCAAGCTGTACAAGCGTTAGAGCGCGCTAAAGCACAGTGTGATATTGCGGATTTAGACGAGAAAAATGCTGAACAATGGGCTGAACGTATTCAAGCCAAAATTCAAAACATTACGCATTCATTACTCTCTATGGAACAGAAACTCAATGTTTCTGAAGCGGCTAAAACGCAATTTGATCAAGCCTATAAACTGGTAAGTTCAATTGTAGGTGAGGTTGAACGTCAAAATGCATGGGATGCGGCAAAAACAGCATTACGTGAATGGTCTTCTCATCGACATCAAGCGGATAGGGTTCATCCTATTCGCATGCAGTTGGCAGAATTAGAGCAACGCCTGCATCAACGAAATAGTGCAGAGCGCCAGCTTGAAGAGTTTAACAAACATCATGGCAAGTCGATGGAGCCTGATGATTTGTTAATTCTTCAAGATGAGTTAGAAGCCAAAATTGAAGAGCTTAGCGATTATGTTAATGAGTCTGGCGAACACCGCATGCAAATGCGCCAAGAGTTGGATCAACTTAAACAACAAATTGAAAAGCTGAAAAAACAAGCACCCGCATGGCTTGCTGCACAAGATGCGTTAACACAATTATGTGAACAGACTCGTCAATCTTTTGAAACGGGTCATCAAGTAACAGAATATATGCAACAGTTACTTGAGAAAGAGCGTGAAGCAACCGTATTACGTGATGAAACTGCAACTCGTAAACAGCAGATTGAAGCACAAATTGAACGTTTAAGTCAGCCAAGTGGTGCAGAAGACGGACGTTTAATTACATTAGCGGAACGTTTTAATGGTGTTTTATTATCAGAAATTTATGATGATATTACGTTAGACGATGCGCCTTATTTCTCTGCATTATATGGCCCTGCACGTCACGCAATTGTTGTGCAAGATCTCTCGTTGATTCAGGAACAATTAGAAACATTAGAAGATTGCCCTGAAGATCTCTATTTTATCGAAGGTGACCCACAATCTTTCGATGATAGTGTATTTAATGCTCAAGAGATGGATAAAGCGGTTCTTATCAAAAGTACTGATAGACAATGGCGTTATTCTCGCTACCCTGAAATTCCGCTTTTTGGTCGTGCTGCGCGTGAAAATCAATTAGAAATTTTATCGCGTCAGCGTGATGAACTTTCTGAGCTTTACGCAACACAAGCTTTTGATGTACAGAAGATCCAACGTGCCCACCATGCCTTTAGTCAGTTTGTGGGACAACATATTTCTGTGGCATTTGAGGCTGATCCTGAAGAGAATATTCGCCAGCTTAATCAACGACGTAACGAGCTAGAAAGAGCGTTAGCGCAATACGAAGAGAGTACTCAACAACAGCGTCAACATTATGCACGTACTAAAGAATCGCTGAATCTTCTTAATAAACTTATTCCTCAAGTTAATATCTTGATGGATGAAACTCTGATTGATCGTGTTGAAGAGTTACGCGAAGAGCTGTATGCCGCTGAAGAGTCAATGCGTTACTTACAGCGTCACGAAAAAGCATTAGCAGCATTAGAGCCTATCGCTTCAATCTTGCAAAGTGATCCACAAGCGCATGAACAATTAGCGCAAGATTACGAGCAAGCAAAAGCAGAGCAACAACGTTATCAGCAACAAGCTTTCTTACTGGTGGAAGTGGTACAGCGTCGCCCACACTTTAGTTATAGTGATGCCGTTGAGATTGTCAGTGAAAATAGTGATCTTAACGAGAAGCTACGTCACCGTTTAGAGATGGCAGAAACAGAACGTGCTACGGCAAGAGAACTTTATCGTCAGCAACAAGCTCAATGTGCTCAATTTAATCAAGTACTTGCCTCATTAAAAAGCTCTTTTGACACTAAATCTGAATTGCTCAGAGAGCTTGAGCAAGAGATGAGTGATACGGGTATCCAGATTGATGTTGGTGCTGAAACAAGAGCAAAAGAGCTACGTGACCAGCGCTATTCTGCGGTAAGTGCAAACCGTACTCGTATTAGTCAACTTGAGCGTGATATCGCATTGAGTGAAGCAGAGCGAGATAATCTCACCAAGAAAATTCGTAAACTTGAGCGTGATTACGTTCAAATTCGTGAGCATGTTGTGAGTGCAAAAGCGGGTTGGTGCGCGGTTATGCGATTAGTGAAAGAAAATGGTATGGAGCGTCGCTTACATCGACGAGATTTTGCTTATCTTTCTGCTGATGAGCTACGTTCAATGTCGGATAAAGCGTTAGGTGCTTTACGCCAAGCGGTTGCTGATAATGAATATTTACGTGATGCGTTACGTCGCTCAGAAGATGCGAAATATCCAGATCGTAAAGTTCAGTTCTTTATTGCGGTATACCAGCATTTAAGGGAACGTATTCGTCAAGACATCATTAAAACTGATGATCCGGTTGATGCAATTGAACAGATGGAAATCGAACTTGCTCGCTTAACTGAAGAGTTAACTAGTCGTGAGCAAAAATTAGCGATTAGTTCACGAAGTGTCGCGAATATTATTCGTAAAACTATTCAGCGTGAGCAAAATCGTATCCGTATGTTAAACCAAGGTTTACAAGCAGTTTCATTTGGTCAGGTGCGAGGTGTCCGACTCAACGTCAATATTCGTGAAAGTCATCAAGTGTTATTGGATGTGTTATCTGAAGAAGATAACCAGTATCAAGATCTATTTAAAAACCAAAACCTTACTTTCTCTGAAGCAATGGCGAAGCTTTATCAGCGTTTAAACCCTCAAGTGGACATTGGTCAACGTATGCCACAAACCGTGGGTGAAGAGCTGTTAGATTACCGTAATTACCTTGAAATGGATGTTGAAGTTAATCGTGGACCAGAAGGTTGGTTAAAAGCAGAAAGTGGTGCTTTATCAACAGGTGAAGCGATTGGTACGGGGATGTCAATTCTGGTTATGGTGGTACAAAGCTGGGAAGAAGAATCGCGACGTTTAAGAGGAAAAGATATCTCTCCTTGTCGTTTACTCTTCCTCGATGAAGCTGCGCGTTTAGATGCGAAATCTATTGCAACGTTATTTGAGCTTTGCGACCGTCTTGATATGCAGTTAATTATTGCGGCACCAGAAAATATCAGCCCAGAAAAAGGAACAACCTATAAATTAGTGCGTAAAGTGTTCAACGGCACTGAACATGTACATGTTGTTGGCTTAAAAGGTTTTGGTCAACAGGCTGAAAAAGATAAAATCGGATCATCAAATGTTGCTGAAATAACAGAATAATTTTATCCCATTATTAGCCTCAAAAGGGCAAGAATAAAGGCGCTGCGGGCTTATGCTTATAGCGCCTTCTTTTTTCAAAGTGTTACATAGATCAAAAAATGAAAGCAAATTAACAAAAAAATGAAATTTTAAGTGGTATAACGTGCGCCATATCTCATTTAAATGTAATCATGATGTTTATGATTGTTCCCGTATGTGATTAATATAAAAATTTAAAGGAAAAAGAATGCGTAAAGTCACGTTAGCTTTTAGTGCAATTGCTTTAGCGTTAAGCTTAAACGGCGCAGCAATGGCAAAAGTACATCTACCAGAAGTTGTTAGCCCAGGTGTTACTGTTGCACAACTTGCACAACAACAACCAATTCATTGGGTTTCTGTTGCTGATATTGAAAAAAGCCTTGCAGGTCAAGCGCCGATGGCGGTTGGTTTTGATATTGATGACACCGTTCTGTTCTCAAGCCCTGGTTTCTACCGTGGTAAACTAGAATACTCTCCAAACGATTTCAGCTACCTGAAAAACCCAGAATTCTGGAACAAAATGAATAATGAGTGGGATAAATTCAGTATGCCTAAACAAGTCGGTATCGATCTTGTTCAGATGCACCTAAAACGTGGGGATACTGTTTATTTCATTACTGGTCGTACTCAAACTAAAACTGAGACTGTGACCAAATATGTACAAGAAGGCTTAAACATTCCTGCTGATAAAATGCAGCCGGTTATTTTTGCTGGTGACCAACCTGGCGCAAATAACAAAGTAAGCTGGATGCGTGATCATAAACTGAAAATTTACTACGGTGATGCTGATGCTGATATCGCAGCAGCAGATGAACTGAATATCCGTGGTATTCGTATTCTGCGTGCGGCTAACTCTTCTTACCAACCACTGCCAAAAGCAGGCCAGTTTGGTGAAGAAGTTGTTATCAATTCAGAGTATTAATCTTTACCCTTTGTTTACCTTTATTTGTAAGGCGTAGGAAACTGCGCCTTTTTCTATTTTAAAATACCTTCCATTTAAATAATCTTATTTATCTATTCACAATTCTTTATTATTTCCTGAATGCTTATTTTCAATATGTCTATTTTTTGTTCTTTTATTGTATCTTTAATTTAAATTATATATTTGAATATAAAAGTAGCTAGATAGTCTTTTTTTGATTAAATAAAACCAAATTTCTATCAGGGGCTTACAAAACTTTAAAAATATTAGTTTATTCCTATAAAACTCTTTGCCTAGCTCATCTAATATTCTAGGATACCAAAATAATAATAAGGAATGAGGGTAGAGGATTTATGGCGCATCAACCAATTAAAAGAGCAATCGCATATTCAGTTGTTATAGGTACACTCCTTTCTGGTCATTATGCAATAGCCACAGAAACAGAGTCGGTGACTTTATCTACACCCGAAACAGAAAACGCAACATTGGTTCCTGTCACTAGTGAAGTTATGCCAGCACCTGCAATTGTAGTTATGAAGGTTCCACAATTGACTGAGTTAGCAGTAAGAACAAAACTACAATCATGGAGCTCAACGGGATATAAACCGTTATATTTAAATCAGTTAGTGAAAGTTTACCAAGCAAGTGATTTAGCATTGATCTGGCAAGATGAAAAAACAGTACAGCAATTACAGCAACAAATTGCTGAAGTGGCGATGTCGGGAACCCAACCTCAATTTGGGCAATGGTTAATACAACTAGAGTCGCCTGAATTAACAAAAGAAGCACGCGACCTTATTTTATCAGATGCTTTTTTAGGCTATATCAGTTTTGTTGAGCAAGTAAATAAATCAGGTATATCTTTACTGTATCGTGATGTGATGCAAACATTACCATCACCAACTGATAAGTCAGTCGTGGAATTACAGCAAAATATTCAAAATAACACCTTAGGTAGCTTTGTTATTTCTTATGCACCGTCTCATCCTTATTACGCCTTAATGAAAGAGGAAGTGCGAAAGCAGTTACATAGTTCAGTTGTTTGGCCAGAAATGAAAGGAACAACATCATTAAAGCCAAATCAATCATCACAAGAAGTTGTACCGCTGAGACAGATTTTACGTAATTTAAAATTAATTCCTGAGTTGGCAGCGAATGAGCAGGAAATTGTGACAACCGTTTATGATGCGCCTTTAGTTGCGGCTGTTAAATTATTTCAAACTGCTCATGGATTAGAGCCGGATGGTGTTATTGGGCGACAAACGCGAGTGAGGTTAAATATAACACCAGCACAGCGCGCTAGCATTATGGCATTAAATATTCAACGTCTTCGCCTGACGCCAGCCATTGGTGATACTGGAATTTGGGTTAATATTCCTGATTTCTCGCTCTATTTTTATGCCAATAACGAGCTTATTCTCGACTCAAAAGTCATTGTCGGTCGCCCAGATAGAAAAACACCGATTATGAGTAGTGCACTAAATAATGTTGTGGTTAACCCACCTTGGAATGTGCCAACAAGCATGACTCGTAAAGATATTGTGCCTAGAGGTAAAGCAGATCCTAGTTACTTTAGTCGTAAGGGATATACCATTTATTCAGGGTGGGGAAATGATGCTTATCCTATTAACCCTTACGATATTGATTGGCAAAATATGAGTGCTAATAACTTCCCTTACCGAATTTGGCAGGCTCCGGGACCAACAAACTCATTAGGCCGTTATAAATTTAATATGCCAAATTCAGATGCGATATATCTGCACGACACACCAAATCATTCACTGTTTTCAAAAAATATGAGGGCAATCAGTTCAGGCTGTATTCGTGTTAATAAAGCCTCTGAACTTGCTTCAATTTTATTGGGCGATGCGGGATGGAAACAAGATAGAATTGATGCGGCACTAAAACGTGGTTCAACACAATATGCGCCAATTCCTGAACGTATTCCGGTTTATTTATATTATCAAACAGCATGGGTGGCTCAGGAAAATGCACCTCAATATCGTGCAGATATTTATGGTTATGACAAAGCCACGACTAATGCACAACCTTATTTAGAGAATATTAAGAAATACTTGTGATATAAATAAATATAAATTGAATAAAGGGTAGCTAATTTGGCTATCCTTTATTTTTATATAAATCAATAAGATGAAATTATTCTCTTATGATTATTAATAGGGTAATTAAAAATATAATAAATTATAAAATATTTTTAAAATTTCCATTAAAAATAGAATGATAAAAATGGAATTTAGTATAAATAACTAAACTTATAAAATTACTAATGGCATTAAATTGAAATGAAGTGTTATTTACAATACTATACAAACTGTAAGAAACAATTCGAGAAAAATATTGTCATAATAAAGGTTCTTCTTCCTGAAATAATTTTTTGAGTGCATATACTATGGATATTATTGATTCACATCGCCGTAAATGGCTGGGGCTTGGTATGGCCGCAGTGGGGTTAGGGTTATTACCTTCTCATGCATTTGCTTCACTAGCGACACCTCGTCCAAAAATCCTTCGCTTTAATAATTTAAATACAGGTGAAACTATTAAAGCCGAGTTTTTTGATGGAAAACGTTATAATAAACATGAGCTTGCTAAACTAAATCATCTCTTTAGAGATTACCGTCAAAACAAAATAAAAACGATAGATCCTGCACTGTTTGACCAAATCTACTTATTGCAAGTAATGCTTAATAACAATAAACCCGTTGAGCTTATTTCAGGTTATCGTTCTTTAGTGACAAATAATAATCTACGTCATAGTAGTAGCGGAGTGGCAAAGAAGAGCTATCACACGCGTGGTCAAGCAATGGATTTTCGTTTAGTCGGCACTGATCTTTCTAAAGTGCGTCAAGTTGCATTAAGAATGAAAGCAGGTGGTGTAGGCTATTATCCAAAAAGTAATTTTGTACATATTGATACAGGGCCTGTCCGCTCATGGTAATCTATTGAGAATTAGATAATAAAGAGTGGAGTGATTCATGATGTATCACATTGTACCTGTGACAAACTATATGCAAAATTGCACCCTTATTTGGTGTGATGAAACGAAGGAAGCAGCAATTGTTGATCCCGGTGGTGATGTTGAAACGTTAATTGCAGAAATAGAAGAACGCCAATTAACATTGACCAAAGTATTATTAACACACGGACACTTTGATCATATTGCAGGCACCTCACAAATTGTTGAGCACTTCAATGTCCCTGTTTACGGTCCTCATAAAGATGATAATTTCTTATTAGAAGAATTAGAACAACAGTGCCGTATGTTTAATTTCCCTTGCGGAAAATCATTTACACCAGATAGTTGGTTAAATGAAGGTGATACCGTCACGATAGGTAAAACAATTTCGTTATCTGTCTTACATTGCCCTGGTCATACTCCAGGACATGTTATTTTTGTTAATCATCAGAATAAACTTATCTCTATGGGAGATGTGTTATTCAAAGAAAGCATTGGTCGTACTGATTTCCCTCGTGGAAACCATGCCGATCTTATTGCTTCAATCAAAAATAAAGTATTACCTTTAGGCGATGATTATCTGTTTATTCCGGGACATGGTCCTATGTCTAATTTAGGGCATGAACGCCAATATAATCCTTTTTTACAAGATGAAATGCCAATCTGGTAATACTGATAATATCCATTAATTGACGAAAAGCTCTTTATTATAAAGGGCTTTTTTTATGAATAAAAAAAGTGTGGTTTATCTTTCTTTTATATCAATAAAAATGCCATGTTATTTAATAACATGGCATTTATCTTAATTACACTTTAGAAGGCAATTAGAGTACAGCAACAATGGCTTCGCACAGTGGAACCATATTCTCAAGGGTTAAACCTGCAACGTTAATACGGCCTGAACCCACGATATAAATACCATATTCAGCACGTAAACGCTCAACTTGCTCTTTATTTAAACCACTAAATGAGAACATCCCATTTTGGTCAATAATAAAGCTAAAGTCTTGCTTGGCGCCTTTTTCTTGTAGCGTTGTTACTAACAATTGACGCATACGCTGAATACGTTCACGCATGGTTGTGAGTTCTTCAATCCACTCTTCTTTTAACTCTGGATTAGAAAGAATCGTCGTTACCACTGAAGCGCCGTGTGCTGGTGGGTTAGAGTAGTTTGCACGAATAATGGCTTTTGCTTGGCTAAAGGCTTTTTCCGCAGTCTCACTGTCTTTTGTGACAATAGTACATGCGCCTACACGCTCATTATAAAGGCCGAAATTTTTAGAGTACGAACTTGCGACAATAAGCTCAGGATTTTTTTCTGTAAAGAGGCGTAAGCCTTGGGCATCCTCTTCAAGACCACGCGCAAAACCTTGGTATGCAAAGTCAAAGACAGGTAGCCAGCCTTTTTCTGCTGATAATGCTGCGAGTTGGCGCCATTGTTCTTCTGTTGGATCAATACCGCTTGGGTTATGACAGCATCCGTGGAATAACACTACGTCGCCAGCCTGTGCATTTGCAAGGCTTGCCAGCATGCCTTCAAAATCTAACCCGCGATTTTCAGCATCATAATAATCATAATTACAGATCTCAAGACCTGCAGTTTGGAAAATATTATTATGGTTAGGCCAAGTTGGATTACTGATCCAGACACGTTTTGCTGTTGTTTGCTGAGCAATGAAATCAGCGGCGATACGTAAAGCGCCAGTACCACCCGGTGCTTGAGCTGTGCGTGCGCGCTTTTCAGAGATAATAGGATGTTGTTCACCAAACAGAAGTGCTTGGGTCACATTGCCAAATTCAGGGATACCGCTAATAGGAAGGTAGTTTTTAGTGGTTTCGTTTTCTAACAGGTATTTTTCTGCTTTCTTAACAGTGGTTAAAACAGGAGTTTTGCCTGTCTCATCCTTGTAAACACCAATTCCTAAATTAATTTTGTTTTCACGAGGATCAGAACGGAAACTATCAGCTAAACCCAGAATAGGATCGGCTGGTGCAGCAATGATTTTCTCAAACATAGTGTAATTGTTCCCTAAGCTCAAAACGAAGCCGAAATATGAGTATCAAGAGTAACGCTATGAGGCCTTTTTGCCAACTGTTTGTAGTGAAATTAACAAGAAGTTGTGAACTAAGTGAGAATAAATAGCAAATCAAGATGTAAATAAGTGAATATCCTGTGATTACATTAACATATAAAAATTATCACTAAAAACACCTAATTGTTTAGTATGATAAACTTTTTGATAATTTGAAAAATAAAGAAAAGGGGGGATATTTTTAAGCGAATAAATAAATGGCGTGTTGTGATGGTTAAATTGTATAAATAAAAAAGCAACACCGAAGTGTTGCTTTTCAAATCAATTAACTTGACTGTTTAATTACCTAAGCGGTAATTAGAACTGATAAGTCAGACCTAAACCAACTACGTTATCAGTTGCGATACCGTAAGTTTTAGTGAAGTCGTTGTCATCTAACAGGTTGATTTTGTAATCAACAACTGCAGTCATGTTTTTGTTAAATTTGTAGAATGAACCTACAGAGATATATTTAACTAAATCTTGGTCGTTGCCTTGAGCAGTATTTAAGTCTTTACCTTTAGATTGAACATAACCTAAAGATGGTTTCAGACCTAAATCAGCGAAGTCATACTGTGCAGTTAACTCGATATTTTGAGTTTTGTTAGCAATCAGTTTGTCTTTACCAAAGTAGTTCATGTTACGGCTTTCACCGTACATTGCTGCTAAGTAAACGTTGTTAGCTGCAAATTTACCACCAAAGTTCCATGCTTCAGCACGTTCGCCACCAGCTAGGCTTGCGTGTTGCTGTGGAGCTGTACGTGATGCATTAGAATAACCACCACCCAGAGTTACGCCCCAACCTAAGTTATACTCAGTTGAGAAACCGAAACCGTCACCATTTGATTTAGGATCAGCAGCGTATTCTGATGGGTTGTGTGGATTGTATTTACCACGAGCATTGTTGGTGTTTTCGTTGTTTTTACCTTGGAATTGCAGAGCAAATTTCAGGCCATCAACGTAACCGAACATATCAGTGTTACGGTAAGTCAGAACGTTAGAAGCACGACCAGTCATGTAAACGTCAGTTTGTGACATTGAGTCGCCGCCCCATAAAGGCAGAACGTCTGTCCATGCGTTAGTGTCGTAAATTACACCGTAGTTACGACCGTAGTCCAGTGAACCGTAGTCAGCGAATTTAAAACCAGCGTAAGCGAAACGAGTTTTCGCATTACCATCACTGCCTTCAGTGTTGTTAGTTTTAACTTCGTATTCGAAACGACCGAAACCAGTCAGATCTTTATTGATTTGAGTTTCGCCTTTGAAACCGATACGTGCACGAGAAGCGTCACCGCTTTCTTTGCTATCAGCATCTGCGAAGTAATGACGAACGTCAACTTTACCGTAGATGTCTACTTTGTTGCCGTCTTTGTTATACATTTCAGCTGCGTTTGCTGCACCAGCAAACATTAAAGCTGGGATTACCACTGCAAGAAGATTGCGCTTCATCATTATTATTACCCTCATTGGTGTTATTCAGACACCTTTGCCACTGCCAGAAATAGTTTCTTAATTTTTATGGAACTATTTATGAGAGTTAAGTGTCGTCTGTGTCGGGAGACAGTGTTCCATTGGTAAAAAATTTTATCTACCCCCAATTTGCTACAAAAACGAAAAAAGTGTAACAAATTGTAACTATGTATTTCAAAGTATGTATTTAGGGGAACTTTTGAATCAAATAACAGCCATGCATAAAAAAAGCCAACCTTGTGGTTGGCTTCTTCACTTAAGTTAAACTTGTGCAATAAAACAGCAGTGCAAATTTTTAGCTGAATACTAATTAATCACTAAATTAGAAATCAGCATTTCTTGGTGTACGTGGGAATGGAATAACTTCACGAACGTTTGCGACACCCGTCACATAAGCAACTAAACGTTCAAAGCCTAAACCAAATCCTGAGTGAGGTACGGTGCCATAACGACGCAGGTCGCGATACCACCAGTAGTCTTCTTTGCTCATTCCCATTTCGTCTAAACGTTTATCAAACATATCTAAACGCTCTTCACGTTGAGAACCACCGATGATTTCACCAATTCCTGGCGCTAACACGTCCATTGCTGCAACTGTTTTACCATCTTCATTCATGCGCATATAGAATGCTTTGATATCTTTCGGATAGTTTTTCACAACAACAGGCGCTTTAAAGTGTTTCTCTGCAAGATAGCGCTCATGCTCAGAAGAGAGATCAACACCCCAGTAAACTGGGTTTTCAAATTTCTCACCACAGTTTTCAAGCACAGTGACCGCATCGGTATAGTCAATTTGAGCAAAATCAGAGGTAATAAAGTTCTCTAAGCGTGTGATAGCGTCTTTATCGACACGTTGTGCAAAGAACTCCATATCATCTTTACGCTCTGCTAATACAGCTGCAAAGGTGTATTTCAGCATTTTTTCAGCAAGGGCTGCAATATCGTTAAGATCAGCAAATGCTACTTCAGGCTCTACCATCCAGAATTCAGCGAGGTGACGACTGGTATTTGAGTTTTCAGCACGGAATGTTGGGCCGAAGGTGTACACTTTGCTTAATGCAGAGGCGTAAGTTTCACCATTTAGCTGACCAGAAACAGTTAAAAACGCTTCACGGCCAAAAAAGTCTTCACTGAAATCGACTTCGCCTTTATCTGTGCGTGGCAGGTTGTTCATATCTAATGTAGAGACGCGGAACATTTCACCTGCACCTTCTGTATCTGCCGCCGTAATCAGTGGCGTAGAAACCCAGAAGAAGCCTTGTTCATCGAAGAAACGATGTAGTGCTTGTGCTAATGTGTGACGAACACGAGCAACCGCACCAATTAAGTTAGTACGAGGACGAAGGTGAGCAACTTCACGTAGGTACTCAATACTATGACGTTTGGCGGCCATCGGATAAGTTTCCGGATCATCGACCATTCCTACCACAACAACATGAGTGGCTTGAATTTCAAAGTTCTGTCCCTGGCCCGGAGATTCAACAATTTTACCGGTGACTTCCACAGAACAGCCTGTGGTTAAGTGCAGCACTTCATCTTGATAATTCGGTAAATTATTATTAATGATGGCCTGTACTGGATTAAAGCAGGAACCGTCATAGACGGTAAGGAATGAGATACCAGCTTTTGAATCTCTTCTTGTACGTACCCAACCGCGAACGGTGACGTCTTCGCCAACCGTGATACGGCCTTGCAGTACGTCGACTACAGGCGCAACGATCATAAATAAATCTCTCTTCGTTTAATTAAAATAATTGTTTGGTTAATTCACTCTGCCCCTGTCGGACAGTTTTTCTATGTTACTTGCAATAGCGCAGGAAACAAGTAGGAAATTTTAGTTTAAAGAGTCAATAAAGAAGAGAAAAGCTTTTGTATAAAATAAATTGATAAAAATAGGTGAAATATTGATAAAGGCAGGTGTTATGACAAAAGAAAGGGCAATTATTACCCTTTCTTTTATTAATGAAGATTTTTAGCTAATTAACAGGCCTGTTTAACAAGAGGAACGTCAAAGGCTTTGCGTAGCTTGTCAACAAAGTCATTATCGTCACAAATTGTTTTACCTGGGCTATCTGATAATTTAGCCACTGGCTTACCATTACACTCCACCAGCTTAATCACAATATTAAGAGGCGTTATTTCAGGTATGTTACAAGTGAGTCGAGTACCAATACCAAAGATTAGACGAATACGCTTATGGAAATGCTTATAAAGTACGAGTGCTTTTTGAAAATCGAGGCTATCAGAAAAGACTAATACTTTATTCATGGGATCAATGCCCAATTTTTCATAATGCGCGATCGCTTTTTCACCCCATTCAATCGGATCGCCTGAGTCATGACGTAAACCTTGGTAGCTTTCTGCAAAGGCTTTATCAAAATCACGCAAAAACGCATCCATTGTAATGCAATCTGTTAATGCAATACCTAATTGATCTGGATATTCATCTAACCAAGATTGCAAGGCTGCACGTTGGCTATTTGCTAGTTCAGGGCTAATCTGCTGATGAGCTTGAAACCACTCGTGAGCTTGTGTTCCCACAGGAGCTAAATGCATACGCTCAGCTAAATGATAGTTACTTGTACCAATAAGATAAGGGAAATGATTTTTCAGCTCATCCACAATCGCACACTGCACATCATAAGAGAAACGGCGGCGAGTACCAAAATCCATTAATTTAAAATCAGCTAAGTCAATCTGTTGTTCAGCCGCATCACGGTAGAAGATGTCAATTAATTTACGTAGTTGATTAACTGCATCATCAGGCGTGATTTGAGGAGAACGAGCACGATGTACAATTTCACTCACTAAAGCCAACAAAGGAACTTCCCATAGAATAACTTCGCGCCAAGACCCCGTTATTCTTATCGACAGTTGGTTTTCAGGTATTGTTGAAATTTGGACTTGTTCTGGTTTAAAGCGAAAATGCTTAAACCATTGCAGATAGTCATTTTTGAAAAAGGGGAGGCTCTGAAGATAGTCAAATTCTTCATTCGTTAATGACAAGTCTGCCATCATATTAACTTGATGGCGTAAGGTTGTTGCATATTCACCTAGACGTTCATCACTCCGACAGCGGAACTCAGCAACGACAGGAATATCACTATAATGGTGGTAAACCGCTTGTTGCATGTGGAGCTTATATGCATCGGTATCCAACAGTGATGTAATAATCGGTGTAGCGTCTAAAATCATAGCGCGTCAAGCATCCTCACGGAGCGTTTTTATGTCTGCTAAATCGTTAAGGTTGGAGAGTATACCCGAATATGACGACAAAGCGTCACTATTCAACAATATTTCTCTGCGACATAAAAACAAGCTGTAAAACTTAGATGAGTTTACCACGTTAAACATAATTTGGGAGTATATTAGCATCATTTACCAAATAAATTGATTACATGTATTAATAAACTATTAACATTCTGTTGACTTTTAATGGTTTCAATTGAATATTCGACTGGCTAAACAGATTTTTGACGAGTAAGCTTTGGCAATATAACCGTTAAATAGTCGTGTTAACTAAAAGGTTTTTTCTATGACACAACAAAGAATCGCGAAATTTCGCAAAGATTATCGTGCCCCTGACTACACAATCACCGATTTACATCTTGATTTTATCTTAGACAAAGAAAACACCCAGGTTACAGCGATAAGCCAATGTAAACGCTTAAACTCAGATGCGACAGCATTAGTGTTAGATGGTGAAGATTTAACATTAAAATCAATCGCAGTGAATGATGTTGCTTGGACACACTATAAAGAAGAAAACGGCAAACTCATCATTGAACAACTGCCCGAACAATTTACATTAAAAATTGTTAATGAGATTAACCCATCAGCTAATACCGCATTGGAAGGGTTGTATGTTTCTGGTGATGCATTATGTACACAGTGTGAAGCTGAAGGCTTCCGCCATATTACTTACTATTTAGATAGACCTGATGTATTAGCTCGTTACACCACAACAATCACGGCAGACAAAAAACAGTATCCTTATTTGTTGTCCAATGGTAACCGTATTGCACAAGGTGAACTGGATGATGGTCGTCATTGGGTAACATGGGAAGATCCACATCCAAAACCAAGTTATTTATTTGCTGTGGTAGCGGGTGATTTTGATGTGTTACGAGATACTTTTATCACCAAAAGCGGTCGTGAAGTTGCTTTAGAGCTTTTTGTTGATAAAGGTAATTTAGATCGTGCAGATTGGGCAATGACATCATTGAAAAATGCGATGGCATGGGATCAAGCTCGCTTTAATTTAGAATATGATCTCGACATCTATATGATAGTTGCTGTTGATTTCTTTAATATGGGGGCAATGGAGAATAAAGGGCTGAATGTCTTTAACTCTAAATATGTGCTAGCGAAAAGTGAAACGGCAACTGACAAAGATTACTTAGGTATTGAGTCTGTTATTGGGCATGAATATTTCCATAACTGGACAGGTAACCGTATTACTTGCCGTGATTGGTTCCAGTTAAGCTTGAAAGAAGGTTTAACCGTTTTCCGTGATCAAGAATTTAGCTCTGACTTAGGCTCTCGTTCTGTTAATCGTATCAATAATGTACGCGTGATGCGTACCGCTCAGTTTGCAGAAGATGCAAGCCCAATGGCGCACCCAATTCGTCCTGATAGTGTGATCGAAATGAACAACTTCTATACTTTAACAGTATATGAAAAAGGTTCAGAAGTGATCCGAATGATCCACACTTTATTAGGCGAAGAGCAATTCCAAGCTGGCATGCAGATGTATATTCATCGTCACGATGGCAGTGCTGCAACTTGCGACGATTTTATTCAAGCAATGGAAGATGCTTCTAATGTTGATCTTACTTTATTCCGTCGTTGGTATAGCCAATCAGGTACACCACAACTGACAGTTCGTGATAGTTATAATGCTAATAAAAAGCAATACACTTTAACTGTTAGTCAAATGACGCCACCGACAGCCGATCAAACTGAAAAGCAGCCATTACATATTCCATTAGATATTGAATTATATGATACCAAAGGCGATGTGATCCCTCTGCGTTCACAAGGTCAAACTATTTCTAATGTATTGAATGTGGTACGTGAAGAGCAGCAGTTTGTCTTTGACGATGTGCCAGAACAACCAATCCCATCTTTATTACGTGAGTTCTCTGCGCCTGTAAAACTTGATTATCCATTTACGGATGAGCAACTCTCTTTCTTAATGAAATATGCACGTAATGCATTTTCACGTTGGGATGCTGCTCAAGCATTATTGGGTCGCTATATAAAAGAAAACGTGGCTCGAGTTCAAAAGGGTGAAATCTGCATTCTGCCTGAAATGGTGGTTGATGCTTTCCGTGCTGTATTACTTGATAAAGATATCGATCCTGCATTAGCTGCACTTATTCTGACATTACCAACAGATGTCGAAGCGGGTGAATCATTTAGTATTATTGATCCAGTTGCTATCCATAAAGCGCTTGGTTTTATTCGTAAAACATTAGCAACTGAAATGGCAGATGAGTTCTCTGCTGTTTATCATTCAATGCATATCGGTGCTTATCGTGTTAATCATGATGATATTGCAAAACGTGATTTACGTAATGTGTGTCTAGCTTATTTAGCAGTTGAAAATGAGCAAACAGGTAATCAACTTGTCGACGCGCAATATCACAACAGTGACAATATGACGGATGCACTTGCCGCATTGAATGCAGCAGTGATGGCACAGTTACCTTGTAAAGATGCATTGCTACAAGAGTTCGATGACAGATGGCATCAAGATGGTTTAGTGATGGACAAATGGTTTAGTTTACAAGCCATGAGCCCAGAAAAAGGGGTGTTACAGAAAGTACGTAGTCTGTTATCTCATCGCTCATTTACACTTGCAAACCCTAATCGTACTCGGGCGTTAATTGGTGCATTTGTGAATAATAACCCTGTGGCATTCCATGCTGAAGATGGCTCTGGTTATTTATTATTGACAGAAATTCTGACTGACTTAAATAGTCGCAACCCACAAGTTGCTTCACGCCTTATTGAGCCGTTTATTCGTTTAAAACGTTATGATGCAACTCGCCAAGATAAAATGCGTGCTGAGTTATTAAAACTGAAAGCGCTTGAGAATTTGTCTGGCGATTTATATGAGAAAATCACCAAAGCATTAGCTGATTAATATCATGTCTTATATCACTTTATGAGTGAAGAAATAGTATAAAATTAGCAAGATAATCAGATCCCCAGCATAGTCTGGGGATTTTTTATGGCGAATTGTGAAATTGAAACGTTTACTTTTCATGCTTTTATCTATATGATGCTCGACGCTTAAATTGTCGTAGACATATCATTCCTAATACCCGATATTCTCAATGGAGATCGTATGTATTATTCCTTAGTAAGGAAGGCATTGTTTCGGCTAGATCCTGAACGTGCCCATGATTTTACCTTCCGTCAGTTAAAACGTTTATCTCATTCCCCATTTCAATTTCTTATTCAGCAGTCACTTCCTTCTAAACCTGTTTCCTGTATGGGACTCTCATTTAAAAATCCACTTGGTCTTGCCGCCGGTCTTGATAAAAACGGTGATTGTATAGATGCACTGGGTGCAATGGGATTTGGTTTTATTGAAGTTGGCACGGTGACACCACGTCCTCAAGTGGGAAATGATAAACCTCGTTTATTCCGCTTAGTGGAAGCCGAAGGCTTAATTAACCGTATGGGATTTAATAATCTCGGTGTTGATAACCTAATTGAAAATGTAAAACAATCCCGTTATGGTGGTGTACTGGGCATTAATATCGGTAAAAATAAAGATACCCCAGTAGAGCAAGGTAAAGATGACTATCTGATTTGTATGGAAAAAGTCTATGCTCATGCTGGTTATATCGCAATTAATATCTCATCACCAAATACCCCAGGTTTGCGTACATTACAATATGGTGAAGCATTAGACGATCTGCTATCAGCAATTAAAAATAAACAATTAGAGTTGCAAGGAAAATATCAAAAATATGTTCCTGTTGCAGTTAAAATTGCGCCTGATTTAACACATGAAGAATTAATTCAAGTTGCAGATAGCTTAGTGCGTCATCATATTGATGGTGTTATTGCGACAAATACCACATTAGATAAATCATTAGTGAGTGGATTAAATCATTGTAATGAAGCGGGTGGATTAAGTGGTCGTCCGGTACAATCAAAAAGTACACAAATAATCCGTCAATTAAATGAAGAATTAAAAGGTGCATTACCTATTATTGGTGTAGGTGGAATTGATTCACTAACGGCAGCTAGAGAAAAAATGGATGCTGGTGCTTCTCTAATTCAAGTCTATTCAGGATTCATTTATCAAGGTCCTGCACTTATCAAATCTATAATTAATCATATCTAAATACATTTAATAATGAGTTAGGGGCTTTTCTTCTGCCCCTAACTCGTTTATATTGCCCCTAGTTGGTTATTTTTTATTAAATTGCACTGATTGTGCTTAATTAATAGTAAAATGAATCCTGTTTTTGTTAGGTGATATTAAATATTTTATTTAGGTCATTTAATTTTGATTGTTTATCAGAGTATAAAACAGGGAATGAATCGAAGGGGGATTAATTAGTGATAATAAAACCCGATGATCGCTGGCGTTGGTATTTTGATGTTGAGCAACAAAAATTAATGCTTGATTTAGCAAATGGTATGGTTTTTCGTTCCCGCTTTTCAAGCAAAATGTTGAGTGAGAGTGCTCGACAATCAGCATCTTTTACCGTCGATGATGCAGCTCTTTATTATGGATACGATGAGCAAATTCGACAAATAGATATGCCATCAGAATCAAGAGCTGAATTAGCTTTAAATGCATTAATAGCCCATCGCTTTTTAAAGCCGCTGATGCCTAAGAGTTGGTATTTTGAAGTTAACAATAATCAAATCAACCCTTATTTATCTCAAGTGGTAGAAGCCTCATTAAAAGAAGAAGGCGAAACCGCTCTTTTTTTAGTGACTGAAGTGGGGGCTCAAGCTTGTTTATGTTTATTAGCTCAACCTCAGTTAACATTATTTGATAGAACTCTTAATTTTTGTGACCCAATAAAAATTATGAATGATAGGTTAAGCAATTACCATAAAGAGTCAGAGTCAGGATCATTTTTGTACGAAAAAGTTATTTAACAAAAAGAGTAAAAAGGACTTACTCTTTTTATCGTCACTCATTATTTATAACATTCTAAAAACAAATTCACCCCAAACAATACTCCCTAAAATCAAATCTTCATTACTCTCTTTCTGTAATCTTTTTCTAAAAAATAAAATGAGTTTATTGATAATTCATTATTGAGTTCTTAATAAGATAATTCTTATTAAATAAACTGTTTTATTTAAAATAAAAAATGAGGTAAGGGAAAATTATCTTCTTTATGTCAAATGTGAGCTATAGATCAGGAGGTTTATAACACTTGTATCAAAAAACAGAATAGTCAAATAATGGTGTGTTGGTCATATTAGATCACTATCGTCATTGTATGATTGAATATAAAAAGGAATTTATATGAGTGAACGTGTCAAACCGATCGAGGTAATGAAGCGTAATATTTGCCCTGTATGTGCAAAAATAGATTGCATCTTTTTAACAAAAGATAAGCATTGTAAAGAGATGATGGATGCTTTCAGGGAAGGTGATATAACCAAAGCGATAAAAATTTATTCTCAGCGTTATCTACAGTATGCAGGGATGATGAGTGGTAGTTTAAAGAAAGCGGTTGGATCATATGATTCTATTGTTCAAATGTTAACTTCGGCACCTAAGCAGCAAATCAGTATTTCTGCTGAGTTAAATACAGCAATAACATCTGCTCAATCTACGTTAATCCCAGGAAAGAGTATCAATAAAGCTAATTTAGCCCCAGTGGCTATTTTTACTCCAGTGGTAACAACGGCAAATGCAACGGTTGCATCAGAAACGTTGGGGGCTATTTTAGGTCGTGCATTAGGTTTAGGTGCAGGCCTCATGCTGTATTCTCCTCCAGTTGGAGTAGGGAGTGATAGATACCCTTCGATGATTTATCAAGAATTTCCCCAAAATAAAGAAACTGCGCTTACTGCGGCAGGTCAGAGATTAAATATTCCTAAAGAAGCGCAATTAAGAGATATTGCAAAGCAAAAAGGGATAATTAATACCTCGGCTACTGTTATTGAACAGGTAGTTAATGGAACAAAACAAATTGAGTTAGTGAAAACGAATGTACCAGTTAAAACTCGAGTAGTTGAAGCGAGAAAAACTGTTGAGAAAGGTATTTTTGCTTATACTTTACCAAATGAGAAACAAGAAAGAATTGTTCAGATTGGTAGTGCGGAGATCTTAACGGGTACTGAATTACCTCAGCCAGAAAGACATAGATATCTACTTGGTAAGGTATATGATATTCCTAGGTTTAATAACTTACCTTTAGATGCCCCCACTTTTTTTACAGAAAGTGAGAAAGAACAGTCTTCGCTGAAAGAGCCTATAATTTTGGTGTTTCCATGGGAATTGGGAATAAAACCAATTTATTTATCGACAGGGAAAAAAGATAAACCCCGCCAAGGCGTAAAAGAGCGTGGTCATAGTTATCATCCAGCACCAAAAACTGAAGATATTAAAGGATTGGGTATCCTTAAGCCTGTCTAAGGTAAAACACCTAAACAAGGTGGAGCAGGCAAACGTAATCGCTGGAAAGGTGATAAAGGGCGAAGGATCTATGAGTGGGATTCACAGCATGGTGAGCTGGAAGGATATCGCGCTAGTGATGGACAGCATATTGGGGCATTTGATCCAAAAACGGGTAATCAGTTAAAACCAGCAGATCCTAAACGCAATATCAAAAAATTTCTATAAGGTAGATAAGATTATGGGATTGAAATTACATACTCAGTGGTTTGATAAAAAAACAGAAGAAATTATAGGCGAGGAATACTCAAAAGATTTTGGTGATGATGATTTTTTGATTGATGAAACAATTGATCCGAAAGATGAAAATATCATTAATAATGGGGTTTTTGATTTACATGAAGATTGGGTTAAAGCTATTCAAAAGCATGTTACACATAAAATTGAATTGAATAAGTATATTTACCAAATTTCTTTCGATTACCGTGATAAATGGTAATGAACAAGCGCATATAATATTCACTTACATCATTTTGAAAGTCTCTTAACGGAGACTTTTTTTTGCACTGGAGATATCATAGAAAAATCAGTTGGTTAATAAACTAACTTGCTCATTCCCAATAAATTTTTTTCATTACCTTTGTACTTAATAAGGTGATGCAGTTCTGGAAAATCATAATACTGCCAATGCAATGGTATCGAGGGTGCATCAATAAACTCAGTTATATATGATTGGGGTAAAATTAATCAATTTAATATTTACTGATAACGATATATATCATACATAACTGTGTTTATATTGAGTTCTTTATTTCATTTTTTTGTTTATATCTATTTGATTTTTATTATCTTTAAGTGAAAGTTTCACATTACCTTTAGGAATGCAACTACAGGCTAAAATCTTACCTGAGCGTTTAATTGCTCCGGCTTTTAATGCATTAACATCGCCTTCATCTAATTGGATAACACAAGAGCCACAAAGGCCAGCTCGGCAACTATAAGGAATAGCATAACCATTATTTTCAAGCTGTTCTAACAGGACTTCTTGGTTATTACCCTCAAAAATTTCACCGTTAAATTCAATGCTGACAGTTTGCTCTTGTGCGTGTTCAACAATAGGTGTTGATTGTGTTTCAACAGGTGCCGTTACAAGATATTGTTTCGCTTCTTTATAAGCTAATACCTCAACAGTATCTCCCACACGAATTATGCCAGTTTGACGAATGATGACATTTTGACCAAAATCGACATCACCTGTTTCATCGCTACGGAATGTTTGCAGTGTTGCGAGTGGTTCTGTGTTAGGATGTTTAACACCTTTATCTATACTTATAGTGGTCATGATGCAACGGCTACAAGGTTTCATCAGGTCCATCACAACAGAGCCAACACGAATAGTCTGCCAAGTATCTTCTTCAAAAGGCTTTGCACCTGTTATGAGGATATTACCTCGAAATTGCTCAATATTAATTGAAGCGGGGCAACGCTGTTGTAAGTATTGAAATGAGGCTTCATTAATTAATAAGTAAGGGTAACCATCAGCGAAAGAAACAGCGGTTTCTGGATTCTTTTTCACTCGGCGTGTCGATTTTTCGCCAGTCCAACGAAGTTGAACATCCATTTTTAAATAACGACTGAACCACTGATTTATTTCATCTGGAGCCACATACGCGGTAAAATGGTTGCCCCAAACTTCTGTCGGTTGCAATGTGGTTTCAAAATCTTGATAGGTGATAGCAATGCCTTCACCATCAGGAGCTTGAATATAAATACCATTTGCCATGACTGTGGGAATAAAACACAGCAAAACGGGAAATTTTCGTGCCGTGATAAAAGTCCCTTCAGGGGTGGTTATCATAAAATCGCGATCAAACGTGAATCCGCTCTCACGAGCAAATGCATGAGAAAGTCGAATTCCCTTCATTGATTTAACTGGGTGTATATAAAGGCGTGAAACGTTGATCATCAGTGCTCCCAAAAAGACATTATTATTTTTTATAGCCAGTAACTTTATGACAACGTAATACAATTAGCTATAATGCCCAACAATTTTATTTTAGGTGGTAACAATATTATGCGCTCTCTGTTTGCCAGCACAGGCCGAGGTCTGGAAGAACTATTAAAATCTGAACTTGAACACTTAGGTGCTCAGGCTTGCCAGATAACACAAGGCGGTGTTTATTTCCGTGCTGATGATAAAACCATGTATCAGTCTTTACTTTGGAGCCGTTTAGCGTCGCGTATTATGTTGCCGTTAAATGAATTCAATGTTTATAGTGATCTAGACTTATATCTTGGTGTGCAGGCAATTGATTGGAGTGAGATTTTTACTGTTGATCAGACTTTTGCTATTCATTTTAATGGCACGAATGACATTATTCGTAATAGCCAATATGGCGCATTAAAAGCGAAAGATGCCATCGTTGACTCATTCCAACGTAAAATAGGGCAACGTCCAGATGTCGCTAAACAATCTCCTGATATCCGCTTAACTATCCATCTTCATAAAGAAAAAGCCTCGCTATCTTTAGACTTAAGTGGCGATGGTTTACATCAACGTGGTTATCGTGATTTAACAGGTCAAGCGCCTTTAAAAGAAAATTTAGCTGCTGCAATTATTATGCGTTCAGGTTGGAAAACTGACACACCATTAATCGATCCAATGTGTGGCTCTGGTACATTATTAATTGAAGCAGCTATGATGGCGACTGATTGTGCGCCAGCATTAAATCGAGTGCATTGGGGATTCCGTCATTGGTTAGGCCACGATGAAGCGCTATGGAAAGAAGTGACTCATGAAGCTTTTGCCCGTTTCCGTGAAGGCAAAAAGAATACAACAGCGCGTTTTTATGGCTTTGATGTTGATAAACGTGTGTTGGATATGGCGAGAGCCAATGCCCGCAGAGCGGATGTGGCTGAACTGATTACATTTGCTCACGGTGATGCAGCTAAACTGACAAACCCTGTTTCAACAGAAATAAAAGGGACAATTATCAGCAATCCACCTTATGGTGAGCGTTTAGAAAGTGAGCCTGCATTAATTGCACTGCATAGCCAATTAGGAAGAGCGATAAAAGCACACTTCCCAGGTTGGAGATTGTCACTATTTAGTGCATCACCTGAACTGTTAAGTTGCATTCAATTACGTGCTGAACGAGAGTTCAAAGCAAAAAATGGTCCTCTTGATTGTGTACAAAAGAACTATTTACTTTCTGATACACCATCCACGATTAACACTGGACTTGCGGAAGATTTTGCAAACCGTTTACGTAAAAATGAGAAAAAACTCGCGAAATGGGCAAAACAACAGCAAATTGAATGTTATCGCTTATACGATGCTGATTTACCTGAATATAATGTTGCTGTAGACCGTTACGGCGATAAAGTGGTTATTCAAGAGTATGCACCACCTAAAACAGTTAATGAACACAAAGCCCGCCAGCGTTTATTTGATGTAATTAGCGCAACAATGGAAGTACTGGCATTACGTTCTGATCAACTGATTTTAAAAACACGCCAACGCCAAAAAGGTAAGCAGCAGTATGAAAAAATGGCCGAAAAAGGTGATTTCTTCTTAGTTGACGAGTTTGGTGCAAAATTCTGGGTAAATCTAACCGATTACCTCGATACAGGATTGTTCTTAGATCACCGTATTGCACGAAAAATGCTGGGTGAAATGAGTAATGGAAAAGACTTCTTAAATCTTTTTGCTTATACCGGTACGGCTTCTGTTCATGCAGGAATTGGTGGTGCAAAAAGCACAACAACCGTTGATATGTCCCGTACTTATCTTGAATGGGCTGAGAAAAACTTCCAAGCGAATGGCTTATCAGGTAGACAACACCGTTTAATGCAAGCAGATTGCATTCAATGGTTAATGCAGAGCAACGAACAATTTGATGTGATCTTTATCGATCCGCCTACGTTTTCTAACTCAAAACGAATGGAAAATACCTTTGATGTACAGCGTGATCACATTGAACTAATGAAACATTTAAAACGTTTGTTGAGAAAAGGCGGAACAATTATGTTCTCAAATAATAAACGTGGATTCAAAATGGAACATGACGAGTTAGCAAAAATTGGGTTGTGTGCAAAAGAGATAACACAGAAAACATTATCACAAGACTTTGCACGTAACCGTCAAATTCACAATTGCTGGCTGTTAACTCATGCTGGTGAGGAATAATTTACAATGCCGTTAATTAGTTTGACTGGGGCTTACTTATCTTTCAGTGATGCCCCACTATTAGATAGCACCGATTTATTTATTGAAGAAAATGAACGCGTTTGTTTAGTTGGGCGCAATGGTGCGGGTAAATCAACACTATTAAGAGTGTTATCTAAAGAGCAACCTTTAGATGATGGTCAAGTTGTTTATGAGCAAGATCTTGTAACTGCTCGCTTACAGCAAGATCCCCCAAGAGATATTGAAGGCACTATTTTTGACTTTGTTGCAGAAGGCGTTGAAGAAGATGCTAAATATCTAACGGATTATCACCATATTTCTAAACTGATTGAGACAGATCCTTCTGATAAAAATCTCAATAAAATGGCAGAGCTACAAGAAGTACTTGATAGTCGTAACTTGTGGTTGCTTGATAGCCGAATTGCAGAAGTACTAGAAAAACTCGGTTTAGAGGGTGAAGCAGAGCTTTCTTCTTTATCAGGTGGTTGGTTAAGAAAAGCAGCATTAGGGCGCGCACTAGTCAGCGCACCAAGAGTACTATTTTTAGATGAACCAACAAACCACCTTGATATTGAAACGATCCTTTGGCTTGAGAAATTCTTAAAAGATTTCCAAGGAAGTATCGTGTTTATTTCCCATGACCGTTCATTTATCCGTAATATGGCAACGCGTATTATCGATCTTGATCGTGGAAAACTTTCTTCATGGCCGGGAAATTACGATAAGTATCTTGAAAGCAAAGAAGAAGCATTGCGTGTTGAAGAGCAACAAAACGCAGAGTTTGATCGCAAATTAGCGCAAGAAGAAGCGTGGATACGCCAAGGCATTAAAGCACGACGCACTCGTAACGAAGGTCGTGTAAGAGCATTAAAAGCACTGCGTGTTGAGCGTAGCGAACGCCGTGAAGTGTTAGGCAGTGCTCGTATGCAGGTCGAAGAAGCAACTCGCTCTGGTAAAATTGTATTTGAACTTGAAGATGTTAATTACAGCATTGGAATGCGTAAATTAGTTCGTGACTTTTCTGCCAAAGTACAACGTGGTGATAAAATTGCGCTGGTGGGGCCAAATGGTTGCGGTAAAACCACTTTATTGAAACTCATGTTAGGCGATTTAAAAGCAGACAGCGGACGAGTTCATTGTGGTACTAAGCTTGAAGTCGCTTACTTTGATCAGCACCGTGCGACACTTGATCCTGATAAAACAGTCATGGATAACCTTGCAGAAGGTAAGCAAGAGGTGATGGTAAATGGCCGTCCTCGCCATGTACTTGGTTATTTGCAAGATTTCTTATTCCCACCTAAACGTGCGATGACTCCTGTTCGCGCACTTTCAGGGGGTGAGAGAAACCGTCTATTATTGGCACGTTTATTCTTAAAACCTAGTAATTTACTTATTCTCGATGAGCCAACCAATGATCTCGATGTTGAAACATTGGAATTACTAGAAGAGCTCGTTGATGCTTACCAAGGCACTGTTTTACTGGTTAGCCATGACCGTGAATTTGTTGATAATAGTGTTACTGAGTGTTGGATCTTTGAAGGTGATGGTGTTATTAACAGTTACGTTGGTGGATATTACGATGCTCAGCAACAACGAGCACAGTCGGTTTCACTAAAGAGTGAGACAAATAAATCACGCAACGCACCAGAAAAAGCTGAAAAAGAAGCAAAAGTAAAAGATAGCTCTAAAAAGAACACTCGTACTAATAAGTTAAGTTATCATTTGACACGAGAGCTTGAGCAACTTCCCGCTAAATTAGAAAGCTTAGAAACGCAGTTAAGTGAATTACAAGAAGAAGTAAGTGGGGCGGATTTCTTTACTCGTCCTCATGAAGAGACAGAAAAAGTCTTAAAGGCGCTTGCTGACAAAGAACAAGAACTTGAAACGGCTTTTGACAGATGGCAAGAGCTAGAATTGATGCAAAACGGCGAATAGCCAACCGAAAACGGGGCATCACGCCCCGTTTTACTTTCTGGATTAAATATTCTTTTATTGATTATTCTAAATAAGAGGTGTCGCTGTGTGCTCTGGTCAACAACATCGTCATGAACATAAACATGAGCAAATATTATGTCCTCAGTGCGATCTGGTGGTCAGTGTTCCTGAATTAGTACAAGGAACAAAAGCAACATGTCCTCGCTGCCATACTGTGCTAACTGCACGTTGGCGCCAACCTTTTTATCAACCTGTTGCGTTAGCAATCAGCGCATTGTTTATGCTGTTAATGGCGAGCCAATTTACTTTTGTTAGTATGGAAGTGGCAGGTATTGCTAATAATGTCACACTGATGCAAATTCCAACGGTGATGTTTAGTGAAAACTACGTTGAACTAGGTGCCTTTTTCCTATTGTTTGTGCAGATTGTGCCCGCTTTTTGCATGATCGCAATCTTGCTTCTTTGCACACCCGTTAAATTACCAAGAAAGCTACAAATTTGGTTATCGCGTATTTTATTTCAACTAAAATCGTGGTGTATGGCAGAAATTTTTCTTGCAGGAATTTTAGTTAGCTTTGTAAAATTAATGGCTTATGGTGATATTGGGCTGGGGTTGAGTTTCCCACCTTATGTGCTTTATTGCTTATTTCAAATTCGTGCTTTCCAATGTCTTGATAGGCATACTTTATGGGAAAAATTAGAGCCTCGTCCTGCTTATCCTGACATAGAATCGGGTAAGCCGGGATTAAAACAAGGTGTAAGATTATGTCGTTCATGTACGGCAATTTTACCTGCCGACCAATATGAATGTAGTCGTTGTGAAGTCAAAGGACATGCAAGAAGGCCGAAAAGCTTGCAATGGACAGTATCACTGTTGATTACTTCGTTGATCCTCTATATCCCCGCGAATTTATTGCCGATTATGGTGACTGAGTCATTGGGTAATAACCTTTATTCAACCATTATGGCAGGGGTTATTTTGCTCTGGGAAGATGGTTCTTATCCTGTTGCAATGGTGATATTTATTGCCAGTATTATGGTGCCAAGTTTAAAAATGGTAGCAATAGCTTGGTTGTGTTGGGATGCACACAAATCTAATGGGAAAAGAGATCCTGCTAGAATGCATTTTCTCTACGAAGTTGTTGAATATGTAGGGCGTTGGTCGATGATTGACGTCTTTGTAATTGCTGTTTTAGCTTCATTAGTCAGAATGGGACGTCTGATGAGCATCTATCCTGATTTTGGTGTGGTGCTATTTGCATTGGTTGTAGTGCTAACTATGTTCTCTGCAATGATGTTTGATCCTCGGTTGACGTGGGATAAGTGTACAACCGATGATGATAAACCCACGATTAAGGAGCCTAAGGGTGACTGAAAAGAATGAAACTGCTTTAACTGAAGCAAAAATTAACAAACTAAAAAGCTGGTCTCCAGTTTGGATCATACCACTTGTCACCTTACTGATAGGTGCATGGATACTTTATTATCATTTCAGCCATCAGGGTCCAGAAGTTACATTAATTACCTATAATGCAGATGGCATTGAAGCAGGTAAAACCAAAATTAAAAGCCGCAGTGTGGATATCGGTTTAGTTGAAAGTGTCACACTCGATAGCAATTTTAGTCGCGTTATCATCACAGCGCGCCTTGATACTGGCATGAAAGAGTTATTACGTGCAGATACCGCATTCTGGGTTGTAAGACCGCAAATAGGTAAAGAGGGTGTAACGGGTTTAGGCACCTTGCTTTCAGGCGCATATATTGAGCTACAACCGGGATTAACGGGTAAAGAAGAAGATGAGTTTAACCTTCTTGATTCACCGCCACTCGCTTCGCCTGATGCAAAAGGTATTCGCATTAATTTAGTGAGTGAAAAAGCAGGTCAATTAAATGCAGGCGACCCAGTTTTATTTAGAGGTTACCAAGTTGGTTCAGTTGAAACCAGTGAATTCAATATTGATACAAGAGATATGCATTATCAACTCTTTATCAAAGCACCTTATGACAAAATGGTGACATCTAATGTGAGATTCTGGAAAGATTCAGGTATCGCCTTTGATATGTCTTCATCGGGTGTTCGTGTTGAAATGGCATCACTTTCCACATTGTTTAGTGGTGGCGTTAGTTTTGATGTTCCAAACGGATGGTTACCAGGCGATCAAATTGCACCTAAAACAGAATTTAAACTTTACGATAATGAGAAGAGCATTCAAAACTCGCTATATACTGATTATCGCAGTTACATTATGTTTTTCTCTGATTCTGTAAGGGGATTACAGGCGGGGGCACCTGTTGAATTCCGTGGAATTCGCATGGGTACTGTTGTTCAAGTACCTTATTACACTAAAGGCATGCAACAATCACTGGATAAAGATTTTCGTATTCCAGTGCTAATTCATGTTGAACCAGAGCGTTTTGCTAATGATGTTGGTGAAAGTTTTGACTTCGTCAAAGAGATCACTTCAGCCTCTAATAATGGGCTAAGAGCTTCTTTAAAATCGGGAAATCTTTTAACTGGTGCGCTTTATATTGACCTTGATTTCTACCCTGATGCAACAAAATGGGAAGGCCCTCAAGAAGTTGCTGGTTTCCAACAAATACCGACTACAAGTTCAGGTTTAGCGCAAATTCAGCAAAAAGTCATGACATCTCTTGATAAGATCAACAATCTTCCTGTTGAGCCAATGCTTAAAGAGATGACGGCAACGTTAGCTGAAAGCCAAAAAGCAGTTGCTGAAGCGAAAGAGACACTAAAAGCATTGAATGCCATGATTGGTAGTGATGAATTTAGAAATCTTCCTAATGATATTCAACAGTCATTGAAAGAGATTAATCGCAGTATGCAAGGCTTCCAACCGGGCTCTCCTGCATACGGAAAAATGATTGATAATATGCAGCAGCTTGATCAGGTTTTAAGAGAGATGCAGCCTTTATTGAAAACATTGAACAATAAGAGCAACGCATTAATTTTTGAAGCGAAGGAAGGTAAAGATCCAGAACCGAAGAGGGCTGAAAAATAATGAAATACATCATTGGGGTATTTGTATTGATGCTAACGGCATGTTCAAGTCAGATTGATAAAACGTATTATCAGTTGCCCGATGTTTATCAAGGTGGCGTGTCAGAACAAGTCTCGACAACACAGTCAGCCAAGAAGCCCCAAATTTGGGTTCAGCCGATCCGTTTGTCTAATATGCTAGTTAATGCAGGAATTGTTTATCAAACGACGGATATTAACTATACCGTGGCTAATCAACATTTATGGATTAATCCACTTGATCAGCAATTACAACAGAACCTTATTTCAGGTTTAACAAAAGCATTGCCGGATACAGTTGTTGCTAATCAACCAGTTGAAGATAATCTTGCGAAATTAACCGTTACCGTTAATTACTTCCAAGGCCGTTATGATGGGCAAGTGATTATTTCAGGTGACTGGATCTACGCTGAAAATAATAAGGTTATTAATCAGCCATTTTCTTTAGTTTTAACACAAACGGAAGATGGTTATCCTGCTTTAGTGCGTACATTAGGGCAGGGATGGGAGCAAGTTGTTTCTGAGATAGCGAAAGCAATTCAAGCTCAATACTAACTGATTTAGCATTATGTTTATTTAAACCCAATATTCTTTTAAATTGTATTTAAGTTGAATATTGGGTTTTTGTTTATATCTAAAAGAGAAAAGATGAAGAATAGTTAAGCTTGGCGTATTGCATAGTATTTTTTTTAGAAGATATGTAACTTGTATTTGAAGAGTTTGAATTAATAGAAGTATGTAAGAGGTATTAATAGCTTATTTTACCTCCAATGATGGCTAATTCCTTAATAAAGCAAAGGTAATTAAAAAGAGTTTTCTACGAAAAAATAAAAATAGAGCAAAAAGTTATATTTATAAACTAAGTCTTATATTGACATAAACATAAAAACAAACATTATTATATCTTATTTAATTTATTGATTTTCTAAGATAAAAATAAATAAAATTGTTTTTAATTAATAATTTTTACTAAATATCAATTGGTTATGTTTTTTTAGGTATAACCCATTAAAAGAATTAGATAATATTTAAATTAAATCATTAAATAAAATAAACAATAACATTTGGTATTACATTTTTAGCTGGCTCAACATCACAAATATGACATTTGTATTAACTTCTTTACTTGCTTAAATGCGCAATAAAGCGTATCAATTTATAGTGGTTGTTGAAAAAACAATCATTATCTTTCCGCTTAAACTTAGAACGTGAGGGTTGTCTAGATATGAAAAGACAGAAACGAGATCGTTTAGCAAGAGCATTATCGAAAGGTTATCAAGCTGGTATGCAAGGTCGTTCAAAAGAACTTTGCCCTTATTTCGCCATTGATGCGCGTTCACATTGGCTTGGAGGCTGGCGACAGGCGATGGAAGATCGCCCTAGTCTGGTAAAATAAATAACCCGTCGTAGTGAAATATATCATGGCTAATTTTGAGTCCTATTGAATATTATCACTAAGATTTTACCGACAATCAAAACGAGGGTTATTTATATATATTCCTATGTACATATTGAGCATAGGACAATTTGAGTATAAATAACAAACAATCAATTTGGATATAAAAAAGGCTTACATTTTTGTAAGCCTTTTTACGTTATATTGTCATTATTTTTTTATTCTGATCTATGAGAATTTCTACGTAAACGAAACCCATAAATAGTAAGAAAAATAGCAAGTATTGTATTAACAGAATTATAGAGCCAATCAATTTTTTCTGAAGTAAACCAAGGTATAGAAAATGTAAATATCAGAAATATGCCACAATAAAACATAAAGTCTGCATTTTTTTAGATACTTTTCCTTTATTAATCACTTATTTTCCTTAAATTATTTTTATGACGATTAATTTAACTTAAAGATTTCCTTTTGATTTTTTAAATAACTTATATAAATTTGGACTATATAAACATAATGAGGTTATAGAAAAACCTAAGATCCATTTTATATTGAATTGATTAGCATACATACAAATAAATATAATCAATAAAACTGTGATATTATAGCCAATTGCTTTGCAAAGAAAAAAGATAAGATCAATCAGAAAGCTCAACAGTTCTACTATTGCGCTTATAATCATATCCATACGATTATTTCTTGACGTAATCTACTTATACTAAGTGGATATAAATTTTAAGTTTAGTATTTGTTTGGAATAAAAAAAGTTCACTTAAATTAAATTTATCTTTATATATAAATTTTATTTATTAATATAATGACACTATACATCGATTAATTTATGATAGCGACTTTTATTTACAAGGAAGATTTCAATGAAAAAACCAATATCATTATGGATAATATTAATTGTTTTTATTTTCTTTACTTTAGGGCAATTAATATCTTCATTTACTAGTGTTTCTACTTTAGTGGGCATATCTATAAAAGATAGCGAAAATTTAAATTTAATAGCTTATCTTTCTATATTGTGGAGTTTGATACAAACTTTTACTCTCCCAACTTTATATGTTATTACTCTTTTTGTTATCTTTATGAATAAAGAAATAGCATCGATGATGCTAAAAATATTCTGGAGTATATCAATGCTTCCTATCACTATTGCAATAGTCGTAGGTATGCAAAATACATTGGATAATACAAGTAGTAGTAATCAAGCAGAAAATTCAGGTGAAGTATTAGGGATCTTATTTTTAGTAGGATTACTTGTTTATCTTACATACAGCTTATTTTTCTCTCTTAAAATTAAACAATATTTTCAGTATCTAAAAGATAAACAATCGACAGCATGTATTGATAAAAACTGAGTTGAATATGATCTGTTTTTTATAAAAAAATAAATACGTTGTTAGCATAGATAAAAAATACCGTGTACTTTATGTTACACGGTATTTCTATAATAGATTCGGGTGGTTATCTATCTTAGAATGCAGTTGTATCTTTAAATAAGCCAACTTTTAAGTCTTTTGCTTCATAAATCAGCTTACCATCAACATACACTTCACCATCGGCAATGCCCATAATCAGTTTACGATTGATAACACGTTTGAAATCAATTTTATAGGTAACTTTCTTTGCTGTTGGTAATATTTGCCCAGTGAATTTAACTTCACCAACACCAAGCGCACGGCCTTTACCTTCACCACCAAGCCAGCCAAGATAGAAGCCAACAAGTTGCCACATGGCATCTAGGCCTAAGCAACCTGGCATAACAGGATCATTCACGAAGTGGCAATCAAAGAACCATAAATCTGGCTTGATATCGAATTCTGCTTCGATAAAGCCTTTATTATGGGTGCCGCCATCTTCTGTCATTTTAATGATGCGATCCATCATTAGCATATTACCAGATGGCAGTGGTGGGCCATCTTGGCCAAATAATTCACCACGGCCTGAAGCAATGAGGTCTTCTTTAGAATAAGATTCGCGTTTATCAACCATTGTCTATATAGCCTTTATCAAGTGTAAGACAACAGAATAGCTTACACTTGTACGCTGAACAACTCCGATCACTTGAAACAGAATTATCTGAATAGACGTAAGAACCAAGGTAATTTAGGTCTATCCTGATTATTTGCAAGTGTTATACGATCATGAATAACAGCTAACAAGTGTGAGTCTGATTGTTCTGGTTCACATTGCTCTTCATAATATGGCTGACGCGTCAGTAACGTTATCGCTTCCGCTACATGAGTGACAGGCCAAATATGAAATTTTTCTTCTTTTACCGCTTGTTGCACATTTTCGTTGAGTACAAGATGGCGAATATTGGCAAGAGGAATAATTACGCCTTGTGCACCAGTTAGCCCTCTTTGTTGGCAGATATCAAAGAAGCCTTCGATTTTCTGGTTTACGCCGCCAATCGGTTGGACTTGACCAAATTGATCAACGGCACCTGTAACAGCAATTTGTTGATCAATAGGTTGTTGTGCCAGAGTGCTAATAAAAGCACATAATTCAGCCAGAGAGGCGCTATCACCATCCACCTCACCATATGATTGTTCAAAAACAATCGAGGTGCTAAATGGCTGCGGTTGGTCTA
The DNA here is from genome assembly GCF_016238105.1 of Proteus sp. PR00224. NCBI lineage: Bacteria > Pseudomonadati > Pseudomonadota > Gammaproteobacteria > Enterobacterales > Morganellaceae > Proteus > Proteus sp. PR00224. Next base: position 336,839 of record NZ_JAEHQU010000004.1, read on the forward strand.
AACGTAATTCTGAGTTTAAGTAAGCTTGCATAATCATCATTCCTTTAGCATGAAGATTGCCACCAAGCTCAGCTTTTCGCTCAACATCTGTAAACTCACCATCACCTATATGTGCAACGCAGGTAATGCGAGTCGGTTCTCCGATTAAATCAGGATATCCAGGGTAATCCAAGACAGAAAGTCCATTGATTTGACCAACAGCTTCACCTTCTGTTTGTATCATTACTTGGTCTTGTAAAATCTCATCACGACTACGTTCTAATAAATAACTGTGTCGCCACAGGCGATTTTCTTCTGCTTTTTTCAATGCATCAGCATTTAGAGAAGGACCATGATTAAAACGTATTGCATAACGAAGCTGGCGTAAGATCCATTCTAAATCTAGGCTCAGCATTAGCTGATCTTCATGTTGTCTTGCTGCTTGTGTTAGCAAGACTTCCCAAGCATCCGCAGATAGAGAAGGGAGGCTATATTTTTGGCACAATGAATTTACAAAGCCACACCATTGAGAAAGAGCGGTTTCGTCTTCTAAATACATATCGTATTCATATTCACCATATAAAGCAGTGCTACTTAGCTCAGGCTCCATAAATTCAAGCTCTTCAAGGCTTAATCTATCACCGACTAAAATAACCCGTAAATTGAGAGGCATGCTTTCAATAGGCAAAGGCAGGGATTGATTGTCATTCCAAACAAGCCATTCAAAACGCTGCTCTTCAACCATTTTTTTAAGGCGGAACCACATTAGTGGTTGTGCAAGTAAAGATTTTATAGAGAGGACTAAAATGCCTCCATTTACTTTATGCAATAAACCTGGGCTGAGGGTAACTTCGTCTTTATGGCAATAGAATGAACCAAAGAGTTGTTCTGGCTCTATCCATTGGCAACAAGTAATAGATTCTGATGATGAAAATGCACCTTGTACATTTTCTTGCCAATCGATTTTATTGGTTTCTGCTTGATAACTGCCAACAACAGGATCAGTTTTGATCCCTGATTGCGTTAATGTGTCTGTCAGCATATCAAAGTAAGCAGTAGAATCATCCGCTTTTAACAGCATAAACTGCCCTGAATCTGCATTGTTTAACCATTGCAGGCTTTCATACAGGCGAGGTTGAACCTCACGAAGTAGAGATGCAGGTAATTGAGATGCTGTTTGAAAGAAAGTTTGGTAGGAGGCGTAATCAGGACGTAACGCCTGCCATTCTAATTCGTTGTTTTTCAAGGTTACCGTTTTTATTATTGATTAGTGAAAAGAGATAATTAGATATCGTATAAGTCGATACCTATCCTGCAATAAGACGGTTCTTTAACTGTCATCAACTGCATAGGCAGGGAATATGTACCGCTACGACCTTATAATGACGGGTTAATAATTGGTCATTAAGGTTTTATGATAGCGACGCTCGATTCTATCATAACGTGCTCAGAAAACTATCCCTTATCAAGGCTTGTTATTAATTGATAAGAAAGATTATCTAAAATAACTTTGCCTATAAAATAGTCAAAAAATTTCGGTTCAGTGGCAGTATTTTTGTAAAATTGTTGATATGCTACTATATAGTTACGTTGTCACGGGGATTTGTATGAAATATCAACAATTAGAGAACCTAGAATGTGGCTGGAAGTGGGCCTATCTAGTAAAAAAACACCGTGAAGGTGAATTAATTACCCGTTATATAGAAAAAAGTGCCGCTGATGAAGTTGTCGAGCAATTGTTGCTTCTTGAATCACAACCATTAAAAGTTTTAGAGTGGATAGATTTGCATATGAATCCTGATTTATCTAATAGGATGAAGCAAACGATTAGAGCTCGCAGAAAACGTTATTTTAATGCTGAGCATCAGCATACGCGCAAGAAATCAATCGATTTAACGTTTAAAGTTTGGCAACGCTTATCTGCATTGTCACAACGAAGAGGGATCACATTATCAGAAACGATCGTGCAATTAATTGAAGACGCTGAACGAAAAGAACAATATGCATTAAAAGTGCATAGTTTAAAAGATGGACTCATTGAGTTATTAGAACGCGATAAAGAAAAATAAGTTACATTATTCTTAGCTTACTGGCTTCGACAATTTATTTGTTTTTATTGTGATATTTCATACTGGCCTGAAAACGTTCTTGTCTTTATATTTTGATCTAATTTTATCTCCATAAAAGAAAAACCCTGCCAATGGCAGGGTTTTGAATTCATCAACAGTAGATTATTCTACTATCTGAATTATTTACCAGCAGGAACAACAACTTCAGTTGTACCTTGGATTTCGATCTCAACACGACGGTCTGGCGCTAAGCAATCGATCAGAGCTGAACGAGCTTTAACGTTGTCACATGTGTTGCCAGTAACTGGGTTTTCTTTACCACGACCTTCTGCAGAGATGCTGTTTGCAGGGATACCTTTAGAAACCAGGTAATCAACTACAGATTGAGCACGTTTTTCTGACAGAGGCAGGTTGTAGTTTTGTGAACCGATACGGTCAGTGTAACCGATAACTACTACACGACCTTGAGTTGGGTCGATGTTAGCCAGTTCAGCGTACAGACCATTCAGAGCTTCTTGACCTTCAGCTTTCAGAGTAGATTTGTTGAAGTTGAACAGAACGTCTGAACGCAGAGTAAAGGTTTTGTTCTCAACAACTGGAGCTGGAGCTACAACTGGTGCTGGAGCTACAACTGGTGCTGGAGTTTCTTGGTTGAAGCGGTAAGCAACACCAACACTCAGCATGCCGTTGTCTGGACGTGCATTCAGAGTACCTTTATCACCGATGTTGTTGATCCATTGATATTCAACACGGGTAGCGATGTTTGGAGTGATCGCGTATTCAGTACCTAATGCGAATACTGGAGAAACGCCAGTATCGTTATTAGAGAAACGTTCTTGAACTGGAGATGCTGAAGTAGCATTTTTAGTTGCAGAAGAATCTGCACGCCATACCATACCACCTAAACGAGTATAAACGTCTAAGTCTTCCATTACTGGATAACTTAATTTAGTGGTTAATTGGATACCTTGAGCACGGAATGCACCGTTGTCATATGAACCTTTATAAGTCATACGACCTAACCAATCGTAACCCAGTTCAAAACCTAAGTATTGGTTGTATTGATAACCAGCAAATGCACCTGCACCTAATTGATCACGGTGAGTGTTACCATTACCGATAGAAGTACCATCGAAATGGTTGCTAGTACCTTGGTATTGAGACCAACCTAATTTACCACCGGTATACCAGGTATTGTCTTTTGGAGCTGCTTGCGCTGCAGTTGCGAAAGCTGCCACTGCCACTGCTAATGCGATAGCTGTCTTTTTCATTTTTACGCCTCGTTATCATCCAAGTTAGGCATTTGGCTTTAAGCCTTATTATTTGCCCTTGGTTAAATTATTGTTAGGAATCCAATGCTTTCATCAAATGATGATCCCGAAAAATGGGATTTAAAGCATAACCTTAACGACATAAAGTCTACAATGAACTTAAAAAGTTACAAGTAATCCTTTAAAATTCGACTTAAAATTTTAAAAAGATTCGTCTTATTCCACAATGGGAAAGATTCTGTATTTTTGTTAAATTTCTTGTAACTATATGATTTAGGTTATAAATACTTTTGACTTATCTTAAATGACACAAGGGTGTTTTGAGTATTAGGAAAACTCTTAAATTTCACTAATGGTAGTGAATTGAATGAATTTTTACGGAATTCAAATGTCGTTTAGATGTATTAGTACTTTCTAAATGGATATTTGAATTAACTTGCTGTCGCATAATAAACCCAAGGGTTTTTCCTTTACTTGCAGCAGATTCTAATCGTTTCATCTCTTCTGACGATATTTCTGGTAACCAACCGAGTACTACACTGTAATTACCACTCACCAGTGCTTTTTCCATTAAATCAACAGTAGTTATCATATTTATATGATTTAACTGGATTATTTTGTTAAGTGGTAATCCTGCGTTTTTTAACCAAGTACGATTTAGTTTTTGTTGTGGGTTTAGCCACAATAACCAACGCGATTCATGGCTATACTGTTTCAGTAATGGCAAAAGGATGTGATTAATGACGAGCGGGTTTTGGTAGAGAAGTTCACTCACCATACCTTGTTTATTATTACTATCGTAAGTCGCCACTGTTGAAGGGATAGATAGAGGTAATACCTCATTTGAGATCTCTTGGAGAATGGCGTTCTGTCTTGTCGGAGATGATGTTGAGAGTTTCATATTTACCTCGTTCCATATGTACTGTATGAATATACAGTATCTCTATATTTCGCTTAAATCAAGCTCATTTTTTTGAAAGTTCCTCTCAAATTTTATGTAAATCTCTATTTTTAAGTCGTCAACTATTGGCAATATAAAGGAAATTCTTTATTGTCCTTCTTGTTATGTTTATGCATGTTTTTGAATTCAAAGATAAAATTTAATCTTAAAGTATGTGTTGGAGTTTCAATGTTATTTTTACCTGAGCAAAGGAAGGCTCATTTATTATCGCGTATTGCGCAATATGGAGAGTTAACAACAAAGTCTCAATTTGGTGGTGTTAGCTTAATGATTGATGATGTTATGTTTGCTATCACGTCAGATAATGAGTTTTATTTAAAAGGAAGTGGTTTTTTAGAAACTCTTTATAAGGCAACAAAAATGAGTTCCTATACCTATTTGAAAAAAGGAATTCCTATCATATTGCGTTATTACCATATAACGGATTCGCTATGGAAAAATCAGCAGAAATTAGATCAATATATTGATATGTCATATCACTACAGTATTCAAGAATATTTAGGACAACGAAAGAAGCCTTGCAGAATAAAAGACTTACCTAATCTAGGTGTGATATTAGAAAAAAGGTTGAATCAAATTGGCATTAATCAAGTTGAAGAACTGCGTTTAATCGGTGCTAAAGCGTGTTATCTAAAATTAATGCATAGCCACAATTTGAGAAATAGTGAACTTTTACTTTCATTGGCAGGAGCTATCGTTGGGTGCCATCGTTCTGTATTACCTAGTCAACTTAAAATGGAGTTATTAGATTGGTACAACGAATTATCTTTTCAATAAGATAAAAGTAATGACCGTTATTTTCTCTAATGTACTTATGGCAATTAGAGAAAATAACGTCAATATGGGACTAAACTTGGGGTTTAGGTAGGCTGTTTGATTCGCTTTGCTCAATAATTTGGATACAACTAATAATTTGTGGCAGCAAATCCAATAGTAATCGGATTTGAGTGAGTACTAATTGAATGCGAGGATTATCTGCATTAGGTAATAGGTTGATCCTTTCAATTAATTCTACATGAGATTGCTTAAATCCTTCGTCTTGTGGCGTTTTGCGACGTAAAGCAGAATCGATATAACAAACCGTATCATTAAGCAATGTAAGTACATTCTCATCTTCTATTTTTGAACGATGAACGCCAAGTGCAGAAATATAACTGAGTAAAGTGTGATTTAAGCAAAGCAACTGGAAAGCCACTTCTTGGGATGCTTGATAACTTTTTGGCTCTGATGACATGTTTGAGATCAATGATGCTAATTCACCATCACTGCTATGAGCATTTCGACGAGCAATTCGATAACTCAAGCTATTATTTTTTCCTTGGTAATATTGAATAAGGATGGCATCAAGATAATAGCAGTTATTCGTCATTGTTTTTTGAATAACAACGGGCAGTTGACGGAATTTCCAATCAGGCCAAATAAAGCTAACAGCAAACCATGCTATGGCACAGCCAATTAAGGTATCGATAATACGAGGAAGGGCAACATCATAACCTTCACCAAGCAAATTGAAGCTTAATAAAACCAATAAAGTAATAAATAGTGTGGCATGTGCATATTGTATGGTTCTAAATGCGAAAAAGAGCGTACCCGTTATCACAATTAAAACAAGTTGCCCTTCAATTGAAGGAACAAAATATAAAATAGGGAAGCCAATTAAAATACCAATAATAGTACCACTTACTCGTAAGGTAAGACGTCGGCGAGTGGCATTGTAGTTAGGTTGGCAAACAAACAGACTGGTGAGTAATATCCAATAACCTCTGTCTAATTGGAAGAATTGAATAATGGCATAGCCAATGCATAAAACGAGTGACATCCTAACGGCATGTCTAAAAAGCGCCGATTTAGGTGTAAGGTGTTCTTTTATTCTTAGTGCAATATCGCGCCATCCAGTTAAACCATCATCAGAAAGTTGCGTTTCTTCCTTTTGGTCGTGGGATATTTGGTATTGCTCTGTACTAATACTTCGTAAAAGCGCATCAATACCTTGAAGATTTTGCAGTAAATTATTTAAAGGCGTTATTAATTGTGGCTCTGAAGTCGTATTTTTTAAATGATTTAGTGCATTCTCTAAATAATTTATAGCACGTTCTAATGAAGGGTTATGCTGATATTTTTTATGCCAAAGAATAGATTGTGCAACTTGTTCACAAGCTCGTGCCTGCATAGAAAGCAAACGTTGAAAACGAAATAACACATCGCTATGTCGCAATTCATTACTTAATAGTTGGTATTGAACATGCGACGAACTTGCTCGCTCATGAATATCTTGAGCAACAAAATAGTAATGAAGAGTGAAACGGCTACTACGTTGGCCTCTATCACCTTTTAATCGACTTAATAATGTAACTTTAGTTTGGTTCATCGTGTCAATTAATTGGCTATTTGCCATTGCTAAATTATAAAGCGAATGTTGATAGTCATCTTCGATATCAGGATCAAATAATGTCGCTTTAGCTTCGAGGTAAGTGGCAAGTTGTTGGTAGCAACGAGTTAAATTGTCCTGAACTGGGCGAATTGGGAATAATAAGTGACCAACTAATGTTAATGAGTTATACCAAATAGCGCCTAACAGTAGTAAAACGGGTTGTTCATACCATTCAGGGAAAATAGGCATACCGAGCATAGTATAAATTGCGATTAATAAAGCACCAAACGCAATGGTTGCGTACCGTTGGCCTAAAGCGCCTAATAAAATAAATCCCCAAGTAGAAATGGCTAAACCACAAAAGAATAAAATAGGATATGGGTAAAGTAATCCTATTGATGCTGAAGCAAGAAGAAAACAGCATAAAGTGATAACAAGGTTTTTTAAACGGCCAACAAGCCTATCATCTAAGTCAGTTAATGCTGCCGCAACCACTCCTAAAGTTAGCGGAATTGTGTATTTAGGCTCTTGCCCTAAGATCCAAGGAAACAAAGTCGTTCCTGTAAGCGCGATTATTATGCGAATATAATATAAAAAGTGGCTATTATAGATAAATCGGCGGGCGCCATTTAGCAAAGTGAACACAAAAAGCCCTTAAATAAACAAGATGAAGATAATTACCTCTTAGAATATAGGGTTTATCACCGATTAAAAAGAGCTTAACAACAGACTATTTGTTATTTATTGCAGGAATTACGTATGGAACTGAAATCCACCCCGATGGGACAACGTTTAGCACAGCATCCTTATAATAGAGTCAAATTGTTAAATGCTGGTATTGAAGTCAGTGGTGAAAAACATCAGTATTTAATTCCTTTTAACGAATTGATTAATATTTTCTGTAAAAAAGGAATTGTGTGGGGGGAATTAGAATTTTTATTGCCTGAAGATAAAGTTGTTCGATTGCATGGAACAGACTGGGAAGAAACTCAGCAGTTTTATCGTTATCTTTATCAATCATGGCAAAATTGGAGTAAAGAAATGAGCGAAATAAGTGCTCAGGTGCTTGAAAAGCAACTCCATAATATTAATGAAATCACTCAATCAAATAGATGGATAAAAAAGTCTAAGCTTGTTGAGATCCAACAATCTATCAAAGAAAGCTTTTCTGCTATTCCCCTTCCTCTTGAACGCCTTACTCAATTTGATAATTGCCATACTCTTTATCAGCAATGTTTAGAATGGTTAAAGCAAGGTGACGCACTTATTAATAAAGAAAATTCTGCATGGGTAACTCAAATATTAAATGAGTATGCGGAATTTTTTAATACGATTGAATCATCGCCATTAAATGAATCGCAGTGTCGTGCTGTGATTAATGGTGAAGAAAATATTCTTGTTCTGGCTGGTGCGGGCAGTGGCAAAACATCAGTATTAGTCGCGAGAGCAGGCTGGTTATTACGTCGTCAATTAGCACAGCCAGATCAAATCTTATTACTTGCTTTCGGTCGTAAAGCCGCACAAGAAATGAATGAAAGACTTTCTAGTCGTTTAAATGCCGATATTATGGCAAAAACGTTCCATGCACTGGCATTATTCGTTATTCAACAAGCGACTAAAAAACAACCCAAAATTAGTGAGCTTGAAATAAATAGTGAAAAAAGAAGAGCGCTATTATTAGGTGAGTGGCGAGAGCAGTGCCAACAGAAAAAAGCACAAGCAAAAGGGTGGCGAGAGTGGTTATCTCAGGAGTTAGAGTGGGATATTCCTGATGGTGAGTTTTGGCATGATAAAAAATTAGAAAACCAAGTTGCCGTAAGATTAGAGCGTTGGATTGGTTTATTAAGGATGCAAGGCGGTAGCCAAAAATCTCTGATTGAAAGTGTACAACCCGAATATACAGAAGCCTTTAAAAAGTATTTAAAATTATTATCTCCATTATTAAAAGCTTGGAAAACTGCATTAAAAGAGGAAGATGCGATCGATTTTTCGGGCTTATTACATCAAGCTATCAATCTTATTGAAAAAGGGCGTTTTATTAGTCCTTGGAAACATATTCTCGTTGATGAATTCCAAGATATTTCTCCATTAAGAGCTTCATTATTAACCGCATTAAAACAGCAAAATAAACAAACATCTCTATTTGCAGTAGGAGACGATTGGCAAGCCATTTATCGTTTTAGTGGCGCAGAATTATTATTAACGACTTCTTTCCATCACTCTTTTGGGGAAGGTGCTGAATGTGCATTAGATACGACTTATCGTTTTAATGACACGATAGGAAATGTTGCCAATACGTTTATTCAACAAAATCCAGCTCAATTATCTAAACCTTTAAATAGTTTAGTGAAAGGTAATAAAAAGTCAGTTGTGCTGTTATCTGATGATCAACTTGAAAATCTATTAAATAAAATGAGTGGTTACGTAGAAGAAAATGAAACTATCCTTTTACTCGCTCGTTATCACTATTTAAAACCAGAATTATTAAAAAAAGCGAAAACACGTTGGCCTAAATTAGATCTACAGTTTATGACTTTTCATGCTTCAAAAGGGCAACAAGCGGATTACGTTATTATTTTAGGTTTACAAGAAGGCAAAGATGCTTTTCCAGCACCAGCAAGAGAATCGATTATTGAATTGGCATTACTGCCTAGTGTTGAAGATTATCCTAATGCAGAGGAGCGACGCTTAATGTATGTCGCTTTAACAAGAGCAAAAAAACAAGTATGGCTATTATTTAATAAACAACAGCCATCTTGTTTTGTTTCAGAACTAAAATCTCAAGGTGTGCCTATACAGCGAAAACCTTAGGATTATTTTAATCTCTCTTTTAAATAACCCTCATAATCTGGAATTTTAATTGTAGATTCTTGTGAAAAGAGAGGTGATGAAATTAAAAAATTCGCAGTTGCACGATTTGTTGCAACTGGGATGTTCCAAACTGTAGCTAAGCGTAGAAGAGCTTTAACATCGGGATCGTGCGGAACAGCATTTAATGGGTCCCAAAAGAAAATCATAATATCAATTTTCTTTTCAGCGATCATTGCACCTATTTGTTGGTCGCCACCCATAGGACCACTTAGCATTTGAGTAACAGTAAGGCCAGTGTGGTGATTAATTAAATTACCGGTAGTTCCTGTTGCAAATAACTTGTGTAGAGACAGTTGTTCACGATTATTTTCAACCCATTCCAGTAATGAGCTTTTACAGTGATCATGGGCAACAAGCGCGATATTTTTTTCTTTTAAGAGCGTGCGGTCAATTTGTTCCATTTGATACCTTTAAAAATAAATATAGTAATTATTCCAGTTTTCAAAATACCTTTTTTTTATCTTAGAAGCTATGAACAGATCAAGATACTATGATGTATCATAATATTTTCAATCTTCATGATGAACGGAGTAGATAAATGGTGGATTCAGACATTTATGACATTTTAAGAAGCGTTAAAACCATTGCGCTTGTTGGTGCGAGTAATAAAGAAGATCGCCCAAGCTATAAAGTCATGAAATTCCTATTAGAACAAGGCTATGATGTTATTCCTGTCAATCCAGGTATGTCAGGGCAGACCTTATTGGGGCAACCATGCTATGCCTCATTAAAAGATATTCCTGTTGCTGTTGATATGGTTGATGTTTTTCGTCAATCTGACGTAGCATTAGAAATTGCGCAAGAAGCCATTGAAATTAATGCCAAAGTATTATGGTTACAGATTGGTGTTATTAATGAAGATGCTAAAAATTTAGCCGAAGATGCAGGGTTACGTGTGGTAATGGATCGTTGTCCTAAAAAAGAAATTGAAGCACATGGTCTTCCTTGGTAATACGCTAAAATAAAATCGCCGAAAACAAATTCGGCGATTATCATTTCATTCAGATTACTGGTTATGTAGATTAATTGGGTTAATTTCTTAATCGTGGTGCCTGTAATTGGCTACGAATTGACTGTGATAACTCATCTAATGAGTCATTATCTAAGTGTTCATCTGAAACTTCATAGGTTATCTGCGCTTCAGCAAGATAAGTATGAACAGGTTGTCCTTCATCATCTTCCATCACAACATGGTACCAAGGTGCTGCTCGCAAGGTCACATTAGATGCAATATCATCCTCATTAGGTTGATCAAGGGAATATTCAGCATCCACATCGACAACAACGCCTAAGTAGCCGAGTAATTTATGTCTAACCTGCTGTCCTATCCCAAATTTGCTGGCGGTCATCATAGTATCACCTCCATATAGCCTTGCTTATTGGTTACATATATGAGGTCACAAAGTGAAATTTCAAGGGTTTGAAAAAATATAATCCTTTGCTTTCATTATGAATAAAAAACCTCACAAAATCAGATTATCTATTGTATAAAGAAAAGACAATAACCTAGACAGAATTTTTATTTGAAGAGGGTTACTAGAAGGGTATATGAAAATCGGTAGAGAATATATTATTCAAGGGCGTGTTCAAGGTGTTGGTTTTCGTTTTTTTACTTATCAGTGGATGAAAAAACAGCCAATAACAGGGTATGTTTGGAATCGTGATGATGGTAGCGTGGGAGTAAAGGCTTTTGCGGAAGAAAATGTATTAAAAGAATTTGAAGATTGGTTAGAAGCTGGTGGCCCAAGAAGTGCCAAAATTACATTTTGGTCAGCGACATCTTGTGAATATGAACCAATGGCAGACTTTTCAATCCGCCATTATGAGTAATACTATTTTAATGATCTTTTATCGAAAGATAATATTAAATACATTTAACGGGTTTTGGTAAACCAGCAAGTTTTGTCGCTTGTTTTGCAGGGCCTTTAGGAAACAAACGATAAAGATAACGGCTATTTCCTTTTTCATCGCCATATTTTTGTGCAAGCGCTTTTACTAACATCCGAATAGCAGGGGAGGTATTAAATTCTAAATAAAACTGGCGAACAAAACGGATAATCTCCCAATGTTGTTCTGTAAGCTCAATTTCCTCTAGTTCAGCTAATGTTGGAACCATATCTTCATTCCACTCATTGCTATTTTTTAAATAACCGTGACTATCTGTCTCGATTTCTTTTCCGTTAAATACAAACATGTGCGTAGCAACCAATCAAAAATAATACCGCTAATTTAGCAAAAATAAGGAAAATACCCAAGTAGAACCCATAAATCGTTGATAAATTAAGCCATTGACTTGTAATGCGTTTAATTTTACGGCAAACAGTACAATAAGGGCTTTACAACATAAGCCTAGGTGTTTATATTGCTCCCCATTGCGGAGGGGTGGCCGAGCGGCTGAAGGCAGCGGTCTTGAAAACCGCCGATGGGAAACCATCCGAGAGTTCGAATCTCTCCTCCTCCGCCATCTCAACATCTCCTAGCGTCTCCTGAAGTCTCCTAATCCCAGTAAAATCAAACCTTCGTACTAAATCATTGTCTCCTGAAGTCTCTTTATGTCTCTTGAAAGCTCCATTTTTTTGGGGTACAAATGGGGGGACATTATACCCCCTTAATATTTAATACCCCCAATATGAAACTAACAGTTAAGCAGGTTGATAGCAGTAAGCCAAAAGAAAAGGACTACAAACTATTCGATGGAGGAGGTTTATATCTATTAGTTACAAAATCAGGAAGTAAATATTGGAGATTAAAATACCGTATAGATGGCAAAGAAAAAGTTCTAGCTATCGGTGTCTACCCAACAATAACTCTAGCGGAAGCCAGAAAGAAAAGGGATGACGCAAAACGGCAGTTATCTGATGGCGTTGATCCTAACAAGATAAAGAAGGATAAGAAAAGGGATTCAAAGTTTGATGGAAGCAATACATTTAAAAGCATTGCTCTAGAGTGGTATGAGGGAAGAAAAGACCGATGGTCTGAGGGTTACCGTAATGACATGATGGAGGCATTTGAAAATGATGTTTTCCCATACATTGGAGATCGCCCAATAGCAGAGATTAAACCTCTCGAATTGCTGGAAGTGCTTTCAATAATGGAAAAGCGTGGCGTTACAGAGAAATTAAAAAAAGTTCGTCAGCGCTGTGGTGAGGTTTGGAAATACGCCATCATCACTGGACGAGCTGAATATAACCCTGCACCAGATTTAGCCAGCGCGTTTATTCCACATCAACGAGAAAATTATCCATATTTATTGGCTGATGAATTGCCTGAGTTTTTATCTTCAGTAGACAAGTATCAAGGAAGTCAGATCGTAAGAACTGCTTTAAATATATTAATGCTTACCGGTTTAAGACCAGGAGAGTTAAGAAAATCAGAATGGTCATTTATAGATTTTGAAAGCAAAACATGGAAGCTACCAGAAAAAATAATGAAGATGGGCAGGGTGCATGTTGTGCCAATGTCAGATCAGGTAATTTCTTTACTACGTCAAATACAGCCAATATCTGGTGATTATCAGTATATCTTCCCTAGTCGAACTAATCATAAGAAACATTTGTCTGAAATGGCAATAAATACAATGATTGGCAGAATGGGTTATAGAGGAAGGGCCACTGGTCACGGATTTAGACATACCATGAGTACAATATTGCATGAGAAAGGATTTAATACAGCGTGGATAGAGTTACAACTTGCTCATGTTGATAAAAACTCTATCCGTGGCACTTATAACCATGCGCTGTATTTGGAGGGTAGAAGGGAGATGATGCAGTGGTATGCTGATTATATAGATGAGCTGAGAAGTAAAAAGAAATAAAATTCAATTGAGGGTATTTTCAGGGCAACGAGCATTATTAATTCGTTGCTCTATCCATTCATCCACTTCGCTTTCAATAAAACGAACCGAACGTGATCCTATTTTTACCTGCTTTGGAAACTCTCCTTTATCTATTAATTTGTAAGTCCATGACTTGCTATATCCCGTTCTATCTAAAACTTCATCCAAGCGTAATAATTTATATTCCATCTTTCTCTTCCTTTTGTAATTTCGTAATACTATCCATTCTTCCGTTTATATTGCTCATGATCATCACCACAATCTTTACTGCAATATGCACTATTAGGTGCAACAGGTTCTTCGTGACACCAAATACACATTCCGTTATGAGATTTAATTGCTGGTTTACGATTTGATAATGATGTTTGAATATGTAATTCGTTTATTTCATTTGCTGAGTCAATAATATCCATAATTACGCTTGTCTTGTTTCAATTAAATAAATAAGTACACATAATGCTATTAGCCCTGCAAGTTCAGTAAATGTCATAATTCATCTATATTAATTTAATGCTTCCTTCTACTTGGTTGCCATATACATCCCAATCACCATATTTCTCTCGTGCAAATAATTCGAGTCGAGGAACATCTCCGTATAATTCTTCTAACCTATAATGTATTTCTTTTGGCTTTTCGCTATGCTCACCAAGACATGAATAAATAACTTGCCTAACACTTGCAGACTTACGAGGTAATCCATTATCTCTTGTGGCTATTAAACACATTTCAATATTTTGACGAGTGTAATTACCGCAATTAATCTTCGTCTTATTGTTTAATATTTCCATAAAGTCAAAGAAATCTTCTGGTGGTTTTTTATTTATTCTATCTCCTGCATTTTTATTTAATTTCACCCATGCGAACCCGAACATGTTTTTAACTTTAAAATCCCATGCTTCGGTTAATTTAATTGCTTCGAGTGCAAAGTTTCCGGTGTACCACATAAACAGTACGGCATTTTTAGAGGAGTGTTTTTCTATTGGTAATCGAGAGAGGGAATATAAATCGGTGGTGTTGTAATGATTATCTGCTGCGCCATTTGAAACTTTGTTATTGTAAGACCAAGGTGGATCGCACAATATCAAGTCATATTTTTTCATTCTTCGCATCCTTAATCATTAAGAATAATTCCATAGCGCCACGGTATAAGCTTTCACGCTCAACCTGACCAACTGAACCATGGCAGCACATCCAGCCACCTGAGCTTTTAATCATCGATATTTCATTCTCAATAATAATCGGCATTGCGTCAGTAGGGTTATTGCATGGGTCGAAAGTCCGATAGCCGCTATCCATATAAGCTAATACAGATTCTTCCGTTAATAAGCATTTCTTCTTTAACCTTGTAGCAACTAATTCATTAATTTGAAGGTCGGTGTACTTATTATAGCTATTCATTGATTATCTCCCAATATTCGCAAATTCCTTTCCTGATAATTCCACCTGCTTCTAAATGACCAATTACACAACTAACCTGACTTTTAGAGTATTCAGGACTACATAAGTAATATAATTCAGCCTTTGTCAATTTGTTGTATTTTAGAAGATTAATTATTTCCTCTTTTAATTCATTCACCTCTCATCACCTCACCACAAATAATAGTTAAATCCCTCACTGACATTAAATATTCAGCGCGTTTATTGTATTTCGATTGCGTATATAAATTCTCAGATATTGGCATTACATGATTGTTCGTAATTAACAACAGGACGAATAGCTTCGTATTTATTTTCTCTGTATGCACATTTAAATATGTGAGCAATAACATCAACAGTCCAAGCATTGCCATAGCATTTATATGATTGTGAGTTTGAAACTATATTTTCACACCAGCCATCGGGGAATGTTTGTAATCTAGCGCATTCTGTCGGTGTTAATTTTCGATAATGACAGTTACTAATAGAATCCCATTCATGTCTATCATAAGAGTTGCGCCCAGATGAGCGAACAGTTTTACTCTTATTTCTAATTGCAACTTTC
>NZ_JAEHQU010000005.1:0-269646 GCF_016238105.1 Proteus sp. PR00224
TCTTCATTCTCTCAGTCAGTTTGCTTAGCGCCCTGTGCCGTGACAACGAGGACGCATTATAGGGAGTTTTCTGAGGCTGGCAATAGTTTTTTTAAAAAAAATGTTCGTTTGTTGGTAAATTAAACGAAGTGCCTATTTTTTGTGGCTTTTTAGCCATTTTGGCAAGTCTGCAAGGCTATCGAGAACAAAATCTGCACACTGTTGTGCCTCTTCAGTTATCTCTTTTCCAGTGCGAACAAGAATTTTATGACCCACTCCCGCAGTTTTTGCTGCCAACATATCTTCTTTTTTATCGCCAACCATATAAGAAGAAGCCATATCGATGTTTAATTGTGCTTTTGCATCCATAAACATACCTGAGGCTGGTTTGCGACAATCACATTCTTTCTTATATTCTTCTACAGTGGCGTCAGGATGATGAGGACAATAATAGATACCATCTAAATCAACACCTCTATCTGCCAAAGACCAATCCATCCACTCTGTTAGGTGTAAAAATTGATCTTCACTATAGTAGCCACGCCCAATGCCCGATTGATTAGTCACTAGTACCAAGGCATATCCCATAGCTTTTAATTCAGCCATTGCCTCAATCACGCCATCGATAAATTCAAAGTTATCAATTTCAGACACATAACCATGGTCTATATTAATAGTTCCATCGCGATCTAAGAAAATCGCAGAAATCCCCTTGCTCACAGCATTACTCCATTTAGATATTTTTATTAGTATCGCATGTTTTTTCTTATATAGAGAATGATATCCACGGCTTTCTTTCTTTATTAGTCTTCAACTCTTTTTTATTGACTTAGCCGTCTAGACGCCTTAACATCTATTTTAACTCGGGCAGAATAGTCTTTATGTCCCATATCTACTTATATAAAGAAAAACATGATTAAACTGACGAATATAAACAAAGTATTTAAGCAGGGAGAGCGTTCTATACAAGCGCTATCAAATATTAACCTGCATGTGCCACAAGGGCAGATTTTTGGTGTTATCGGATCGTCAGGTGCGGGTAAAAGTACACTTATACGTTGTGTGAATATGTTAGAAAAACCCACTTCAGGTGAAGTGCTTGTTGATGGGCGTGATCTCACAAAGTTATCTGATAAAGAATTAACGAAAGCACGTCGTGGTATTGGCATGATTTTCCAACATTTCAACTTACTGTCTTCACGTACCGTATTTGATAATGTGGCACTGCCATTAGAACTTGATAACACACCTCGCGCTGAGATTAATAAGCGTGTTAATGAATTACTTGAATTAGTTGGTTTATCAGATAAGAAAGAGTATTACCCAGCAAACTTATCTGGTGGACAAAAGCAACGTGTTGCAATAGCGCGTGCATTAGCAAATTCACCCAACGTTTTGTTGTGTGATGAAGCCACCAGCGCACTTGATCCAGCAACAACACGTTCTATTTTAGAATTGCTGAAAGACATTAACCGTCGTTTAGGCCTCACCATTTTATTAATCACTCATGAAATGGACGTTGTAAAACGCATTTGTGATCAAGTCGCAGTAATAAGTGGTGGTGAATTAGTTGAAAGTGATGCAGTGAGTGAAGTTTTCTCTCATCCAAAAACACCTGTTTCTCAGGCTTTTATCCAATCAACACTACAATTGGATATTCCTGAAGATTACAAAGAACGTATGAAGCCAGAGTGGGAAGAAGGTTTGTTCCCATTATTGAAACTTGAATTTAACGGTCAATCCGTTGATGCACCATTGATGTCCATCGTTGCTCGTCGTTTTGACGCAGATATTAATATCTTAAGTTCACAAATGGACTATGCCGGTGGTGTGAAGTTTGGCGTGATGTTAGCTGAGCTACACGGTAAGAATGGTAATACTGAAAAGTCGATTGCGTTTTTAGAAGAGCATCATGTGAAAGTAGAGGTTCTCGGTTATGTCTGAAGGAATGGTTTATTTATTAATTAGTGGGATCTGGGAAACCTTAGTCATGACCTTCGTTTCAGGCTTCTTTGGTTTTGTCATCGGGCTACCACTTGGTGTTTTACTTTATGTCACTCGTCCTGAACAAATTATGGCAAATCCACCTGCCTATCGTGTTATCTCAGCACTTGTGAATATTTTTAGGGCTATCCCTTTTATTATCTTACTAGTATGGATGATCCCTTTTACTCGCTTGATTGTAGGAACATCTATTGGCTTGCAAGCAGCCATCGTGCCATTAACTGTTGCCGCAGCACCTTTTATTGCTCGTATGGTCGAAAATACGCTATTGGAAATCCCACAAGGATTAATTGAAGCATCTCGTTCTATGGGTGCAACACCAATGCAAATTATTAAGAAAATTTTATTACCAGAATCTTTACCAGGCTTGATTAATGCTGCAACCATTACACTAATTACATTAGTGGGTTACTCAGCGATGGGTGGTGCTGTTGGTGCAGGTGGTTTAGGTCAAATTGGCTATCAATATGGTTACGTTGGCTATAATGCAACTGTAATGAATATTGTGATTGTTCTACTCGTTATTCTTGTTTTTATCATTCAGTTTTTCGGCGATCGCTTAGTGAAGCTGACAACACATAAATAATTAGATTGAAGGTTTCAATTATTAAATCGAAACCTTTTAATTAACAGATCAAATAAGGGTAAATGTATGTCATTGAAATTTAAATCGCTCGCAGTCGTAAGTGCTTTAGTTGGCGCATTAGTATTAGCTGGTTGTGGTGAAAAAGAAAAAGATCCAAACCATATTCGTGTTGGTGTTATTTCTGGCTCTGAACAACAAGTTGCAGAAGTAGCAAAACAAGTTGCTAAAGATAAATATGGTCTTGATGTAGAACTCGTTACTTTCAATGACTTCGTAATGCCTAATGAATCATTAAGTCGTGGTGATATCGATCTTAATGCATTCCAACACAAGCCTTATTTGGATCAACAAATTAAAGATCGTAATTTCAAGATTACTGCAGTAGGAAATACGTTTATTTACCCTATCGCGGGTTACTCTAAAAAAATTACTGATTTAGCTGATTTACCTGATGGCGCTCAAGTGGCTATCCCTAACGATCCAACTAACTTAGGTCGTTCACTGCTGTTATTAGAAAAAGTGGGATTAATTAAATTAAAAGATGGTGTAGGCTTATTACCAACGTCTTTAGATATTATTGAGAATCCTAAAAATCTAAAATTAGTAGAATTAGAAGCACCTCAATTACCACGTTCATTAGATGATCAAAAAATCTATTTGGCGGTAATCAATACCACTTATGCAAGCCAAGTAAACTTAACACCAGCAAAAGACGGTATTTTTGTTGAAGACAAAGAATCTCCATATGTAAATATCATTGTTGCTCGCGAAGATAATAAAGACAGTGAGAATGTGAAGAAATTTATTCAAGCTTACCAAACTGATGAAGTTGATAGTGCTGCAAATAAAATCTTTAACGGCGGTGCTGTAAAAGGCTGGTAATACGTTAAAATTTAACTTAATTATAAAAAAGGCGGACATTTGTTCGCCTTTCTCTTTTTTACTTGGCTAATTTGCATTAAATTAGTGCCGTTTAATTTTTGTATAGACAATAATAAAGAGGATATAACCCATGCACATGCGCTTGCTACTTCTTGGCATCATGGCGCTGTTTATGACAGGCTGTTCAATGCAAAAATCATCTGATGTTGATCAGTCTAAATTTACGGATATGCGTTTAAATAAACCAGGACAACCACAAAAACCGAGGTCACAAACTTTACCTTCAGTGCGTATTGTTGAAAAAACAGAAGACCTTTTAGGTGCACCTTTTAAAGATCTCGGTATTGTCGCTGGCGAGTCTTGTCGTCAAACATTACAAGACCCACCAGCAAGCTTACCTATTGCTAAAAAAAGAATGGCAACAAAAGCGGCTTACAAAAATGCGAATGCCGTTTTATTGCATGAATGCCAAATTGTCACAGGCTTAGGTTGCTATCAATCCGCCATTTGTGAAGGCACAGCCCTACTCATTACAAAATGAACACCTACCAAATGAATCCTATAGGGTATATTTCAAGCCCTTATAAAGAAAAATTTGCCGTTCCACGCCAACCTGGATTAGTCCAGGATGGCGGCGGTCAACTTATTCTACATACCCCTTATAATCACCCCGATGCAGTCAGAGGTTTAGAACAATTTAGCCACCTTTGGTTACTGTTTGTTTTTCACCAAACAGCACAACAAGGTTGGCATCCTTTGGTTCGCCCACCGAGATTGGGTGGAAACGCAAAGATTGGCGTTTTCGCCACCCGTTCAACCTTTCGTCCTAATCCAATTGGTATGTCGTTAGTTGAATTAAAAAAAGTAAATGCCGAAAATCAGTCTGTTATTTTAGAATTAGGCAGTCTCGATTTAGTGGATGGCACTCCTATTCTTGATATCAAACCTTATTTACCGTTTGCAGAATCTCGTCCAAATGCGATTGCAGGGTTTGCACAAGAAGCCCCTAATAACGAAATGCCAGTTTTCTTTTCACAGATTGCATCCGAACAACTGCAACACTATGCAAGTGAATACCCTCATCTTTCACGCTTTATTACCCAAGTATTACAGCAAGATCCTCGTCCTGCTTATAAAAAGGGAGAACAAAATGATAGAATTTATGCGGTACACTTACTCGAATTCAATGTTCGCTGGCAAGTCAATGGACAACAGACACTTGTTCTTAGTGTAGAACCGCGGTAACTTGCTATTATCTTCATTGATATTGCTATCATGAATAATCTAATCTGAGAGTCATTCTCATGTCTTTAGACAAATCAGATTGAAAAAAATGCTTTGCCCCTTTTGGCAGACCTAAGTCACTGGTAGACTAGAGCGTGTTGACCTTTGATGGTCGATTTTTATTCGAATTAAAAGCATTTTAGGCAAGGAGAGGGGCTCGCCGCCTAGTGAATTAGGCTAGCGCCTCTCAACGCAGAATAAAATGAGTGAAACGTCTTTTAATCGAACCCGTAGGGCTGTTTTTATTTTTAAGTGGTCATTGTTAATATCAATCAATGCCCAAACCCAAAATGTTGAATATATTGCTTGTTTTATAAATTTCTTTTGCTGTAAAAATAAGCAGCAAAGATCAACACGCTCTAGAGTCTTTCTCTAATTATATTGATATAGACTGGCGTGACAGTCAGCCTAAGTATTTTTGTTCTAATGGAACCTAATAATGCGTACTAGCCACTATTTGCTCTCTACTTTAAAAGAGACACCTGCTGATGCAGAAATTGTCAGCCATCAACTTATGCTTCGCGCAGGCATGATCCGTAAACTCGCTTCTGGTCTTTATGATTGGATGCCGACAGGGGTTCGTGTTCTAAGAAAAATTGAAAAAATTGTTCGTGAAGAGATGGACAACGCAGGATCTCTTGAGATTTCAATGCCCGTTGTTCAACCCGCTGACTTATGGCTAGAAAGTGGTCGTTGGGAACAGTATGGCCCTGAATTACTGCGTTTTTCAGATAGAGGTGAGCGCCCATTCGTTTTAGGCCCAACTCATGAAGAAGTTGTTACTGATATTGTTCGTAATGAAATTACCTCTTACAAACAACTTCCACTGAACTTATATCAAATTCAAACTAAATTCCGCGACGAAGTACGCCCTCGTTTTGGTGTTATGCGTTCTCGTGAATTTATCATGAAAGATGCTTACTCTTTCCATATCTCTCAAGAGTCTTTACAAGAGACTTACGACAGAATGTATGAAGCTTACAGCAAAATTTTCTCACGTATTGGTTTAGATTTCCGTCCAGTACTTGCAGATACAGGCTCTATCGGTGGCAATGCCTCTCATGAATTCCAAGTTTTAGCAGACAGCGGTGAAGATGACATCGTCTTCTCAACTGGCTCTGACTATGCAGCCAATATCGAATTAGCAGAAGCAGTAATGCCTGCAACTCCACGAGCTGCTGCAACTGAAGAATTACGTTTAGTGGATACACCAAACGCTAAAACAATTGCTGAATTAGTTGAACAATTCAATCTACCAATTGAAAAAACAGTTAAGACACTGATTGTTCATGGTACAAAAGAGAGTGGTCACCCATTAGTTGCATTATTAGTCCGTGGCGATCACGAACTTAATGAAGTTAAAGCAGAAAAATGCGCTATTGTTGCAGCACCTTTAACTTTCGCTACTGAAGCTGAGATTCGCCAAGCTGTCAATGCAGGTCCAGGTTCATTAGGCCCAGTTAATCTGCCACTACCTGTTATTATGGATCGTTCTGTTTCTGTGATGAGTGATTTCGGTGCAGGTGCAAACGTTGATGGTAAACACTATTTTGGTATCAACTGGGAGCGTGACCTACCTGTTGCTGAAATTGCAGACATCCGTAATGTTGTTGAAGGCGATCCAAGCCCTGACGGTAAAGGAACATTACTAATCAAACGTGGTATTGAAGTTGGTCATATCTTCCAACTTGGCACAAAATATTCAGAAGCATTAAAAGCAACCGTACAAAACGAAGAAGGTCATAACCAAATCGTTACTATGGGCTGCTATGGTATCGGTGTAACTCGTATTGTTGCTGCCGCTATTGAACAAAATCATGATGCTCGCGGTATTATTTGGCCAGATGCGATTGCACCATTCCAAGTTGCTATTTTACCAATGAATATGCATCGTTCTTATCGTGTTAAAGAAGTCGCTGACAAACTTTATGACGAATTACGTGCTCAAGGTATTGATGTTCTGTTTGATGATCGTAAAGAACGTCCGGGTGTAATGTTTGCTGATATGGAACTTATCGGTATTCCACACACGATCGTGATTGGTGATCGTAACCTCGATAACAATCAAATCGAATATAAAGCACGTCGTAGTGATGATAAATCACTAGTCAATGTTGATGATGTTGTTGCCTTTATCAAAGAGCAACTCGCTTAATCATTAAGCCTCTTGACGATAAGAGGCTTCATTGAGCAACAAAAAACCCGCAAAAGCGGGTTTTTTATTAGGAATAGAATAACTAAAACTTAGCTTCTGCTACCACGATGATTTCCACAAGAACCATGACGATTAAAACGAGGTTTTTCATCTGCAACAACTAAAGCTCGGTCATATTGACCGTCTTCCATTGAAGGACGAATACTGTAATAACCATTTACTTCGAGGTAAACAGGTGTTCCACCCTCAACACCCGTTGAGAAATAGCCTTTTTCCAATTCAATACCACTGGCTGCGTAAACACGCCCTGATTGGCAATCTTTAAACGTACCTGCATCAGCAAAATAAGTGAACTCGCCGGCAAGCTGTTTAGGTTGAACCTTAGCTAAAGTATAATTTAGTTCTGAATTAATAACGTTGCCATCAATATCAAGCATGACTAATTTATCTTCACGAGGTAAATAATAGCTCTTCTCACCATAACTATTAGTCAATGTCAGCTTATCTTTACCTAATACCCATGTTCCTGATTCAAAGAAACTACGTTTATCATCAGGTGAACCTTGATAGCTTTGCTCCATAACATAAGAGCCATCTTGATTAACAAGAATTGTCGTGTCGATGCCAGAGCAATCGGCACAAGGCAGAATACTGTTGTAAGTTTGGTCTACAATTTTTCCATCAAGTGATAAGCCAATATTATTTTGGCAACCTGACAGTATAAATAACCCAGCAGCAACGGCTGCAAATAAAAATTTTTTCCCCATCATCGACTCCCTACATTCTGGGTACTTTTTAATAAATCATTCTCTATATGATTCTAACATTTTTTAAAATAAAAGGGGGCAATAAAACAAGCTTTAAGATAAATGCACCCATAATTGTTAATTATTTCTCAAATCACTTCGAATAAAGAACTATTTCAGAAAATTATTATAATAACTATTGTGCTCACATCGAATAACAGCATAATGATTTTATTCTGAATTATTCACTGGCGGCAACACCGCCACGAAAGAGTGGTGAGGGAATATGTCAACAAATACAGAATATCAACCAATTAACTGTGATGATTATGAGTATCTGGAGTTAGCATGCCAGCGTGGTTTAGCGCTCCATATTGAACTGCATGATGGTGAGCTTATTGAAGGTGTTGCGGATGACCTTTTCTTAAGCAAGAAAGTTGAATACCTAAAAGTCAAAACGTCTGAAGGCTCTAAAGATTTACGACTGGATGTTATTGCCAGCTTTTCTAATCCCGAACTTGGGACAATTGTTATAAAATCGGAATAACCGAATAAAGAACAACCGCCAACTGGCGGTTGTTCATTCATGAGCCTTTCGCCACTCAATAGTAATAGCGTGTTCTGATGTTGCTTTTCCCTCAAAAGTAACAAATGTGTCAATAGCTGCAATTAACGTATCATTATAATAAATCAAAGGGATCCGGGTTCTACGCCAAGGTGCAACTTCAAGCTCTTGCCAAATCTTTTTACTATGTCGAGCATGCTCTCGCCCTACAATACGTAAAGATGCTTGTGTTAAACCAAAACGCACAGTGACTTTTTCATCACTCGAAGGCTTTCTGACAGTGTTTTTTCCAGTTTCGGCTACGAGTGATAGAGCACCTAATCCATTAGGTAAACATAAAGGCTCATTGAGCGACCACTCAATAGCATGCTCAGCAGGCTCTTTAATGATTGGAACTAGATAAAGGCGCTGTTTATAACGTCTGACTTCATCTTGATAAAATTGTAATCTAGGTTCAGCATCCGCTTTGGCTAAAGCCACTTCTTGCCATAGTCGTAATATTTGTTGTCTTGAAGGCATGGTTTTATTGTGTTTAGCAAACCAGCGCCTCAGTAAAGCATTGCGCTTTATAACACTACAATGGGCAAGTTGATTAATATCTAAGCTGTGTTCACTGTCCATTAAACTATTAAGTTCAGAATCTAATAGTTCGTCTAGTAGTGCTTCTTGTTCACCACACAATGCAGCACTTCTAGTTACCGCTTGTGAAAAATGAGGCCAACGTTGAGCTAGTAAGGGCATAACACGCAATCGTAAAAAATTGCGATCATAACGATCATCTTGATTACTATCGTCTTCTATCCAAATTAATCGTTGCTCTGTCGCATAGGACTCGATTTGCTCACGAGTAATATTAAGTAATGGTCGAAGTAAATAACTATTCTCAAACACCATCTTGGCAGGCATTGAAGACAATCCAGCAGGGCCACTGCCTCGCTTTAAAGCCAGTAAAAAAGTTTCAGCTTGATCATCTTGGTGTTGAGCAGTCACTAATACTTGTTGTGGCTGTAAATATCGGCGAAAAGCTTGATAACGCGCCTCTCTTGCACCATTCTCAAGACCGCCTTCTTTAGGGTCTACATTCACTTTTTCACTGATAAAATCGACACGCCATTGCTGACAATATTGTTTACAGTGGGCAAGCCAATCATCTGCTTTGATATTTAATCCATGATGAATATAGATAGCTGTTAATTCTAAAGGTAACTGGAATTCATCACGCAAACGAACAAGCCCATGCAATAAAACTGTTGAATCTACCCCACCACTAAAACCCACCAAAATTTTAGTGTAAGGATCAATCTGTTGTTTGATTTCTTCAAGAAGTGAACAGTTTTCCAGTTCCATAGCATTATCATTTATCTGTGAATTCAGATGATTATGTTAAGCTTTTCTACCTGATTTTGCACGAATACAAAGCATTCCTGCAATTAATACCATATCCAAGGATCTTGAATGGCTCATAGAAAGAGCCAAAAGAAAGCAGAATATTGATTATTCTGCCTTTGAACAAAAGCTATTTATGCTGTAAAACCACCATCGACCAAATAAGAGGCTCCAGTGACAAACGAAGCTGCGTCACTAGCCAAAAATGCTACAACATTAGCCACTTCTTCTGGCGTACCAAGACGACCAATCGGGTGCAATGTCGCCAACTTTTGCTTATCTAGTTCACGCCCTTCTAATAAAGGTGTATCAATATAACCTGGACAAACCGCATTAATACGAATACCTTTGCTTGCATAATCAATAGCAAGTGTTTGTGTCAGTAATTTAACACCACCTTTTGATGCACAATAGGCAGGAAACTCGTGTTGACCAACAAAAGAGCAAATCGAGCTACAATTAACAATTGCACCTGATAGTTTGTTTTTCAGCCAATATTGAATAGCTGCACGATTAATCAGAAAGAGCCCATTAAGATTAACGTCTAATACTCCTTTCCATTTTTCATATTCTAATTTATCTGCGATGTTATCAGTTAAAATACCAGCATTAGCAAAGATGAAATCCAGTCGCCCATATTTATTTACTACATAATCAATAAGTTGTTCGTTCTCTTTTTCACTTTTCACATCCATTTGTATAAATTCACCCGAAAGCCCTTTTTCTTTTAGGTATTTTTCTGCTTTTTGCCCTCGGGTTAAATTACAGCCAGTGATAACAACAGATGCGCCTAAAGATAGAAACTTTTCCGCAGAAGCTAATCCAATCCCGCTATTACCACCTGTAATTATCCCAACCTTACCATTAAACGATATCATCGCTTTTTCCTCACAAAAGAAGTAAATGACCCTATAAAATAATAGATAGGGTTGATTATTCTTTTAGTAAAAAAGTGAATTAATATTGTTTTTGAGATCAACTTAACACATTGATATATAATGCATTATAGTGAATATAACCTCATTTTATTATCTCAATGAGGATAGTTTTTAGAGACAAAAAAACCTCATGTTATCAACATGAGGTTTTCTTTTACTTTTTGAATAACGTGGTGCTATTAGCAGTAACCGTATTCCATTAAACGTTGGTAGCGACGGTTTGTTAGCTCTTCTGATTCAAATGCATCTAACTCGTCTAAATCAGCTTTGATTTGTGCTTTTAAAGACGCTGCAATTTCATCATAGTGACGATGTGCGCCACCTAAAGGCTCAGGAATAACTGTATCAATCAGCTTAAGCTCTTTTAAACGATTTGCAGTGATACCCATCGCTTCTGCGGCTAATGGTGCTTTATCAGCACTTTTCCAAAGGATAGATGCACAACCTTCTGGTGAAATAACAGAATAGGTGCTGTATTGCAGCATATTCACTTTATCACCAACACCAATGGCCAGTGCACCACCAGAACCACCTTCGCCAATAACAGTACAGATGATTGGCACGCCAAAGCGTGACATTTCACGTAAGTTACGTGCAATCGCTTCTGATTGACCGCGCTCTTCAGCACCAACACCAGGATAAGCACCTGGAGTATCAATAAAAGTGATAATAGGAAGATTAAAACGTTGCGCCATTTCCATTAAACGAAGCGCTTTGCGATAGCCTTCTGGCGCTGGCATACCAAAGTTACGGCGGATTTTCTCTTTCGTTTCACGCCCTTTTTGGTGCCCAATAACCATCACTGGACGACCATCTAAACGAGCGATACCACCAACAATGGCTTTATCATCAGCATAAGCACGGTCGCCTGCTAATTCTTGGAAGTCAGTAAAGATACGATGAATATAATCCAGTGTGTAAGGTCTTAATGGATGACGTGCAAGTTGTGCTACTTGCCATGCACCAAGATCAGAAAAAATCTTACGCGTTAGCTCTAGGCTTTTTTCTCTTAAGCGTGAAACTTCTTCATCGATATTAATATCAATTTTTTCATCATGTTGGCTAACTGCGGTTAGCGAATCAATTTTCGCTTCTAACTCGGCAATTGGCTGTTCAAAATCCAGAAAATTAAGACTCATAACATTCCTATTTTAGTCAAATTCTAATTCTACCTGCTCATTACCCAGCAGAGTTCGCAGATCCGTTAAAAGCATATCTGTTGGCGTTACACGCCAAGTCGCACCAAATCGTAAACGTGCGCAGGCATCATGCTTTTCAAAATAAAGATGAACCGGTATCGTGCCTGAACGATGAGGTTCTAAAACGCCGCGAAGACGATTTAATAATTGCTCATTAATTTGCCTGTCTGATAATGAGATAGCAAGTCCTCGTGCATATTTTTCACGGGCTTCGTTGATATCCATAAGTTCGCGGACTGTCATTTTAAGCCCACCATTGAAATCATCAAAGCTGACCTGCCCAGTAGCAATTAAAATCTTGTCTTGTTCTAATAAATGTTGGTATTTATCCAATGCATCAGAAAATAACATAATTTCTAAGCGACCTGAACGATCATCTAAGGTACAAACGCCGATCCGATTTCCGCGTTTCGTTGTAAATACTTTAGAAGCAAGTACTAAGCCTGCTACCTTCACCATTTGACCACGAGGTGTTGGTACTAAATCTTTTAGACGCGTTCCTGCCGCATATCGTTCAATTTCTTTTAAATAACGTGTGATCGGATGACCTGTTAAATATAAACCTAACGTCTCTCGCTCACCTTCTAAAACGACTTGGTCTGGCCATTTAGGTATATTGGCATAAGAACGCTCAACTTGTTCAGGCGCTTCAGCTAACACACCAAACATATCCGATTGGCCTATTGCTTCAGCCTTGGCATGTTGGTCTGCGGCTTTTAATGCATCTTCTAATGAAGACATTAAAGCAGCACGATGAGGTCCCAGCTTATCGAATGCGCCTGACATTATCAGTTTTTCCATCACTCGGCGATTCAATTTTTTGGTTTCTGTTCTAGCACAGAGATCAAAAATATCTTTAAAGTGACCGCCTTGCTGACGCGCCTCTACAATCGCTTCAATTGGCCCTTCACCCACACCTTTAATGGCACCAATACCATAAACGATTTCGCCTTCATCATTTACGTGGAAATGATAAAGACCACTATTGATATCAGGAGGAAGAACCTTTAAGCCCATTCTCCAACATTCATCAACCAATCCCACCACTTTTTCAGTGTTATCCATATCAGCCGTCATTACAGCAGCCATAAATTCAGCTGGATAGTGGGCTTTTAGCCACAATGTTTGATAAGAAACTAATGCATACGCTGCTGAGTGTGATTTGTTAAATCCATAACCGGCGAATTTCTCCACCAAGTCAAAGATCCTCATGGCAAGCTCACCATCGACACCGTTTTTAATAGCACCCTCTTCAAAAACAGAGCGTTGCTTTGCCATTTCTTCAGGTTTTTTCTTACCCATTGCGCGTCGTAACATATCCGCGCCACCTAGCGTATATCCCGCAAGAACCTGTGCAATTTGCATAACTTGTTCTTGGTATAGGATAACACCATAGGTTGGTTCTAGAACGGGCTGTAAGCTTTCATGTTGCCACTTAACATCAGGATATGAGATCTCTTCAACACCGTGTTTACGGTCAATAAAGTTATCTACCATGCCTGATTGCAATGGCCCCGGACGAAATAGGGCAACAAGTGCAATCATATCTTCAAAACAGTCAGGACGTAGGCGTTTGATGAGATCTTTCATACCACGAGATTCCAACTGGAATACCGCGGTCGTTTCTGAACGCTGCAACATGTCAAAACTGCGCTGATCCGTTAATGGGATCGCCGAAATATCAACAGGTTCGAGAGATTTTTTAGCTCGTCGGGCATTAATCATTTCTAATGCCCAGTTAATGATGGTTAGTGTTCTTAAACCTAAGAAGTCGAATTTAACAAGACCCGCGTATTCAACGTCGTTCTTATCAAATTGTGTAACGGGGTTATTTCCCTCAGCATCACAATAAAGTGGCGCAAAATCGGTGATTTTCGTTGGTGAAATAACGACACCACCCGCGTGTTTACCTGCATTACGCGTCACACCTTCTAATTTACGAGCCATATCAATAAGAGATTTAACCTCTTCGTCGGCTTCATAAATTTCTGGTAATTGAGGCTCGGCTGCAAACGCTTTTTCCAGCGTCATACCTGGATCAGGAGGAACGAGTTTTGAAATTCTATCAACAAAACCGTAAGGGTGTCCTAAAACACGGCCAACATCGCGAATAACGGCTTTCGCCGCCATCGTACCAAATGTAATGATCTGAGATACCGCATCTCGACCATACATTTCAGCAACGTGGTCGATAACTCTATCGCGTTTTTCCATACAGAAATCGACGTCAAAGTCTGGCATCGATACACGTTCTGGGTTAAGAAAACGTTCGAAAAGTAAGTCGAATTCAAGAGGATCAAGGTCAGTGATTTTGAGTGAGTAGGCGACTAATGAACCAGCACCAGAACCACGCCCTGGTCCTACAGGAACACCGTTATCTTTAGACCACTGAATAAATTCCATCACGATCAGGAAGTAACCAGGGAATCCCATTTGGTTAATCACTTGCAGCTCAATATCAAGACGCTCATCATATTCAGGGCGTCTTTTTTGTCGCTCTTCAGGATCGGGAAATAAAAAGGCTAAGCGTTCTTCTAAACCTTCTTTCGATTTTTTGACGAGGAAATCTTCTGTGCTCATATCCCCTGTTGGGAATTGTGGAAGAAAGTATTCCCCTAAGCGGATCGTGACATTACAGCGTTTAGCGATTTCAACACTGTTTTCTAATGCTTCAGGTATATCAGCAAATAATTCACACATTTCTTCTTCTGTGCGCATATATTGCTGAGGACTATAATTCTTAGGACGTTTGGGATCAGATAACGTAAAACCGTCATGAATTGCGACACGAATTTCATGTGCGTCAAAATCATCACTGTCGAGAAAACAGACATCATTGGTTGCAACGACGGGCAGACCTTTTTCAGAAGCCAGTGCTACTGCTTCATGAAGATAAGTTTCCTCATCAGTACGGCCTGTACGAATAAGCTCTAGATAATAACTATCGGGAAAATGAGTTTGATAATATTCAAGGCACTGATCAACTAAAGCGCGATTTCCGCGAAGTAGGAACTTACCCACATCCCCCATTCTACCGCCAGAAAGCAACAAGAGCCCTTCTTTGTAGGTTGTTAACCACTCTTGTTTAATCGTCGGTCCAACAGCACCATAACCGTGTTTGTAAGCTTCTGAAATCAATAAAGTGAGGTTTTGGTAGCCTACATTATTACGGGCAAGAATAGTAAGATGAGCATATTCATCACCTAATAATTCTGTTTCAAGGTAAACATCAGCACCAATGATAGGTTTAATGCCAGCACCATGTGCAGCACCATAAAATTTCACTAACCCA
This sequence comes from Proteus sp. PR00224, assembly GCF_016238105.1. NCBI lineage: Bacteria > Pseudomonadati > Pseudomonadota > Gammaproteobacteria > Enterobacterales > Morganellaceae > Proteus > Proteus sp. PR00224. The sequence continues at coordinate 15,017 of NZ_JAEHQU010000005.1, forward strand.
CATAAGTTAGTGAAATCAGTAATCGCAAAAGCAGGCATTCCCAGCGAAGCCACTTTCTTCACAAGAGGCCCTGTTTTTGCCAATCCATCGATCATTGAATAATCGCTGTGTACCCTAAGATGGATAAAACGAGGATCTGCCATAGTGTTTAATTACTCTGTGGATTACTTTAAATTTAAAGCACGTTTTACAGGCGCAAAACTTTTTCGATGATAGGGTGTTGCCCCTAATAAGGCTAGTTTTTCCATATGGAAAACAGTTGGATACCCTTTATGTTTAGCAAAACCATAATCAGGGTAAAGCTTATCTAACTCTTCCATTTCTCTATCACGAGTCACTTTAGCAAGAATAGAAGCTGCACTAATTTCTTGAACTAAACTATCACCTTTTATAACCGCTTGAGAGGCCATTGGTAATTTAGGGCAACGATTACCATCAATTAAGACCATATCAGGTGTTATTGATAATCCCGCAACAGCACGTTCCATTGCTTTCATGGTTGCCCAAAGAATATTTAATTCATCAATTTCTTCTGGCTCTGCACGGCCTATCGCCCAGCATAATGCTTTTTCTTTTATTTCGTCATAAAGAGCATTACGCTTTTTTTCTGTTAGCTTTTTGGAGTCTGTTAATCCTTCAATTGGATTTGCTGGATCAAGAATAACAGCAGCGGTAACTACTGCACCGACTAATGGGCCTCGACCAACCTCATCAACTCCAGCAATAAGATTTGCTTTTGGATATACAAATTCCATTATTTTTCTACCAATTCTAATACTGCATTTGCTGCTTGCTCATCCGCATTACAACGAATGTCACTATGTAGCTGTAAAAATATCTCTTTTAATTGACGTACTTTTTCTTCATCGGTTAAAAGAGGTAAAAGTTGTTGTGCTAACGCTGAGGGTTCGCACTCTTCTTGCAATAATTCTTTGATAATTTCTCGGCCAGCTAACAAATTAGGTAACGAGACATAAGGCGTTTTAACTAACCTTTTTGCTAACCAGAAAGTAAATGGTTTCATGCGATAGCCAACAACCATCGGGCATTTCGTTAACATGCATTCTAATGCAGCTGTGCCTGATGCTAACAATGTCGCATCGCTCGCTGTCATTGCTTCTCTTGCTTGCCCATCAAGAAGTTGTATTTCAAGTTCTGGTGCCACATTTTGATGTATCTGTTCAAATTGGGCTCGTCGCTTAGCATTAACTAATGGCACAACAATATGAAGAGCGGGGATTTGCTGTTTTAGTAACTGTGCTGTTTTTATAAAATCAGCACTTAGCATTTCAACTTCAGCATGACGACTACCAGGAAGCAGTGCTAGACAAGGGATTTCTTCAGATATCCCTAGATGTTCACGAGCAGCCTTTTTATCTGGATTTAAGGCTATGGCATCAGCCATTGTATGACCAATAAAACGACAAGGAACCTGATACTTATCATAAAACGCTTTTTCAAAAGGCAGAAAAGCTAAGACGAGATCTGTCGCTTTACCAATTTTGAAAACACGTTTTTGACGCCAAGCCCACACAGATGGACTGACATAGTGAATAGTTTTGATCCCTTTTTGCTTTAAACGACCTTCAAGAGTGATATTAAAATCAGGTGCGTCAATCCCCACGAAAACATCTGGTTTTAATTCTGAGAATCGTTGAGTGAGATCTTTTCTGATCTTTAATAAGCGAGGTAATCGTTCGAGAACTTCAACGATCCCCATGACGGCAAGCTCTTCCATCTCATACCAAGCTTCACAACCTTCAGCTTGCATAAGAGGTCCAGCAACGCCGACAAAGCGAACATTGGGATGCATTTGTTTTAGAGCGCGGATTAATCCCGCGCCCAAGATATCACCGGACGTTTCACCAGCAACTAAGCCGATAACTAACGGACACTGAGTAGTAGATAATTGGCCTGACAAGGTCATATCCTAATTAGCGAATGATACCGCGGTTAGATTTTGCTGAGTTCTCCAGAAAATCACTGAACAGTTTGACATGCGGATTATTATTATCAGCAACCAATTGTCCAATTTCTTCACGCGCTTCTTCCAGTGTTTTACCATTACGGTAAAGTACTTTGTAAGCATTACGAATTGCATGAAGATCTTCTTTAGCAAAACCTCTGCGCTTTAATCCTTCTATATTCAGCCCATAAGGCGTCGCGTGGTTTCCTTGTGCAATAACAAAAGGAGGAACGTCTTGTGCCACGCCTGAACATCCACCGACCATCACATGAGAGCCAATTTGGCAAAACTGATGAACGGCGCTCATACCACCGATAATCACAAAATCACCTAAAGTGACGTGACCACCCAGTGTGCCGTTATTTGCAATAATACAACGATCACCAATGATACAATCATGTGCGACGTGGGTATTAATCATCAGTAGATTATCGTTACCAATTTTTGTGATATTGCCACCTTGGGTTGTTCCACGGTGGATAGTCACACTTTCACGAATAAGGTTTCGATCACCAATAATGACTTGCGTTGGTTCACCACGATATTTCAGATCCTGATTAACTTCACCGATAGAAGTGAATTGATAAATCTGATTATCTCGGCCAATGCGTGTGTGCCCATTGATAACAACATGAGATTTGATGTCAGTACCTTCACCAATCTCAACGTTAGCACCAATGACACAAAAAGGGCCAATGCGAACATTAGCACCGATTACCGCACCCTCTTCAATAATTGAGGAAGGGTGAATTACTGCGGATTTATCTATCATAGGCTAGACCTCACGGCGGCGAGCACACATCATTTCAGCTTCGCAAGCAATTTCCCCATCAACTTTAGCGACGCCTTTAAAGCGAGCAACACCACGACGTTCTTTAATGAATTCTACCTCTAGGATCATTTGATCCCCAGGTAAGACAGGACGTTTAAAGCGAGCACCGTCAATAGCAGCAAAATAGTAGAGTTCACCAGGTTCCAGCTTTCCTACGCTTTTGAATGCTAAAATACCCGTTGCCTGTGCCATGGCTTCGAGGATCAGTACGCCCGGAAAAATTGGTTTTCCTGGAAAGTGACCTTGAAAGAAAGGCTCATTAAAAGATACATTTTTTACTGCTCTTAGAAATTTCTTTTCTTCAAAATCAAGGACACGATCAACCAATAAGAATGGGTAACGGTGTGGAAGTAAATCTAAAATTTCTTCGATTTGCAGAGTATGATTCTCACTCATTGCAATACTCTTCCTGTCTAATAAAACTGAGTCTAATTAATAATGACACGACCTGCTGTGACTCAAAAAGTGAGTTAACCCGCAGGTCGCAAAATGGGTAACATTCGTCAATGACGTATATTGTTACTTGTCGCTACTTTCTACTTGACGTTCAAGCGACTTGAGCCTTTTTTGCATTTCATCAATTCGCAACACAAGAGCTGCGGTTTTACGCCATGCTTTATTCGATTGCAGCGGAATTCCTGAAGAATAAACACCCGGCTCAGTGATAGGACGCATTACCATTCCCATACCTGTTACCGTGACTTTATCACAGATTTCCATGTGACCATTGATAACACTTGCTCCACCAATCATACAATAGCGGCCTATTTTCAGGCTGCCCGCCATGATGACACCACCAGCAACTGCGGTATTATCACCAATAATAACGTTATGTGCGATTTGGCACTGGTTATCAATGATAACACCATTACCGATAACTGTGTTATCTAATGCGCCTCGGTCGATTGTAGTACATGCACCGATTTCAACGCGATCACCAATCACTACTGAACCTAATTGTGGAATTTTGATCCAATTACCACGTTCATTAGCATAACCAAAACCATCTGAACCAATCACAGTACCTGACTGAACCAAACAATCTTTACCAATGATAACTTCATGATAAATAGATACATTTGCCCATAAACGGCTATTATCGCCAATATGTGCTTTTTTACCCACAAAACAACCAGCACCAATCACAACATTATCACCAAGGATAACATCAGATTCGATAACGGCATTTGCACCCACTGATACATTTTTTCCTAACTTAGCGTCAGGAGAAATAACAGCACTTGGATGGATATCCTGTGCTGGCTGCGGTGTTGTATCCATTATCTGTGCCATTTGAGCATAGGCAAGATACGGGTTTTTCACCACAAGTGCGGCAACGGGACAAAACGGAAGATCAGCTTCTGTTAATACAACAGCAGCAGCCTGACATTCACTTAATTTTTCACGATAGCGACTATCGGAAAGAAATGTAATTTGTTCGCTATTTGCTAGGCTCATTGAAGCAAGACCGGCGATAGTGATATCACCATCGCCGTGTAACTGTGCATTCAACTGCTGAGCAAGATCAGCTAATCGAATTGAAAACATCTATTATTTAACCTGTTTTTGAACCTGAGCAGTAATATCTTTACCATCTGCGAAATAAGGTACAGTGTTAGCATCAAGGATCACATCATAGCCTTCTTTCTTCGCTACTGCATCAACAGCGTCTAATACACGTTTCATGATTTTGTTACGTTCTTCAGCTTGACGACGGCTAAAGTCTTGCTCAAAAGCTTGTGCTTTTTGTGCATATGCTTCACGTTTAGCAACCAGATCTTTCTCTGTATTTGCACGTTGTGTTGCATTCATAGTTGGCGCGTCTTTTTGATATTTCTCAACAGCTGTCTGTAATGCTTTACCTAAGTTCTGCAATTCAGTGTCACGTGATTTGAATTCATTTTCCAATTGTTTCTCTACCGCATCACGGTTAGGAATTTGTTGGAGAACTTGACCGATGTTCACAACACCTACTTTATCTGCGGCTTGAACACCTGCTGACATGGTCAATGCCATTCCTAGGGCAGCGGCACATAACAATTTTTTCACGATTAAACTCCTTAAAACCAAAAATAATTTTTTGTCAGAAATCGGATGCCTTTTTCAGCATTGTGAATCAGGCATCAACTTTACTTACATCGCTACCACGTTCTACCAATATTAAACTGGAATTGCTCTGATTTATCGCCTTCGTAATCTTTTATTGGCTTAGCATAAGAGAATACTAACGGACCTAAAGGAGATAACCATTGTAACGCAACACCGGTTGAAACACGTATATCACTTGCACGGCTATAATCAGGCATACCTGCTGTCCAAGCTGAGTTAGTGCTACTCCACTTAGTATCCCACACCGTACCTGCATCAACAAACAGAGAGGTTCTGACTGAAGATGAGTATTTATCATCTACAAATGGCGTTGGAGTGATCAGCTCAAAACTTGCCACAGCCATTGCGTTACCACCGATAGCATCGCTAGATGGCTCACCTGGTTTTGGCTTACCATTTGCATCAAGGTAAACCGCTTTAGGACCGATATTATTTGAACGGAAACCACGAACTGTACCCGAACCACCTGCATAGAAGTTTTCATAGAATGGTAATTCTTTACCACCTAAACCATCACCGTAGCCTAAACGACCTTTAAGTAAGGTTACCCAAGACTCTTTCTCATTAATTGGGTAATAGTACATACCGTCCCAAGTGACTTTATAGTACTTGTTGTCAGAGCCCGGTACAGTCACACGTCCACTTAAGTTACTTCTCGCACCTGATGTTGGGAAGAAACCTTTGTTTAAGTTATTAAATGTCCAACCCATACTGACAGTATAGTCATCAGCATTAAACGATTCACGTTTATCAAAGCCTGGATTTTCACCCATACTTTCTAGGTAACGCCACATTGCAACCTGCGGTTCCATACGTGACAGACCATTATGAGTATAGCCTAAGCCAAGACGTGCTGAGTTATATTCATTAATTGGGAAGCCTAATGTACCATCTACACCATAAGATTTATTGGTATAACCAGATAAATCAGCATCATTAGCGCGGAAATCATTATAGAAAATTCGACCGCCTAAACTCACACCATTAACGGTAAAGTATGGGTCAGTCACAGATAATTCTGCGTAAGTTGAGTAATCATTTTTACTCGCGTTAATAGCAACTGCGTTACCTGTACCTAACCAGTTATCTTGAGTAACACCTACTTGGAAGCTCACGCCACTTTCAGTACCGAAACCGACACCAAAGTTAAGAGAGCCTGTGTTACGCTCTTTGACACGATAAACGATATCAACCTGATCAGGAGAACCTGGAATACGCTGAGTTTCTGTTTCAACCGTTTCGAAATAACCTAAACGATTTAAACGCTCTTTACCTTGTTCAACTAAATCGCTACCTAACCATGCACCTTCCATTTGACGCATTTCACGACGTAAAACAGAGTCTTTAGTGATGTCATTACCAGCGAAACGGACTTGACGAACATAGAAACGGTTTCCTGCATCTACGTTTACATGCAGTTTGACGGTTTTATTTTCATCATTAATTTCAGGGTTTGTCATAACGCGAGGATAAGCATATCCATAACGACCTAACAGATTTTTAATATCATTTTCTGTTTTAGTGACTTGCGCGCCATTATAAAGAGAGCCGGGTGCAATTTCGATAAGCTCTTCAATTTGTTTAGTGTAGCCCGCAGTATTACCATTGACTTCAGTATTTTCTACTGTGTATTTATCACCTTCTTTCAGGTTAATGGTAATGTAAATTCCCTTTTTGTCTGGCGTTAAACTGACATTCGTCGATTCAATATCAAAACGTGCATAACCACGATCAAGATAGAAGCTTCTTAATGTTTCTAAGTCACCAGCCAGTTTTTGCTTCTGATATTTTTCATCAGCCGCTAAGTTCCACCAAGGAACATCATCACGTAATTGGAAACGGTTAACGAGCTCAGCAGTAGAAAATGCTTTATTACCAACAATGTTGATTTGCTGAATAGTTGCTGAAACACCCTCTGCAAACACGAGTTTTAAGTCAACACGATTACGAGGAAGAGGTGTAACAACCACTTTTACAGTTGCATTATATTTACCAACACTATAATAGAAATCTTCAAGCCCTTTCTCGATATTCGCTAGCATTGTGCGGTCAAGTGTTTCACCGATACGAATGTTAGAAGCATCAAGATTCTGTTTTAGCATCTCTTCCTTGATTGCTTTGTTACCAGAGAAAGTAATGCTGGCAATAGTTGGACGCTCTTTTACTTGAACAATCAGAGTATTTCCGTCACGCAGGACACGAACATCATCAAAGTTTCCTGTCGCAAATAATGAACGGATAGTTCGGCTGATATCATCATTACCGACCGAGTCTCCAACTCGGACAGGCATGTTCAGTAATGCTGCACCAACGGCGACGCGTTGAAGACCTTCAAATTGAATGTCCTGAACTACGAATCCGTCTGAACCGTATGCAGTGGCGCTGCCCAGCAGCAGCGACGCTATAAGCAACTTTTTCATCGCCATCGTTGTTTTGTGTTTTCCTAACCGGTCCCTGCTTACCAATTATAAGCGAGAGAAATCATTGAAAAGTGCAAGTCCCATTAAAAGCATCAGTGCCATAATACCAATACGATAACAGAAATCTTGTACACGCTCAGATACCGGCCCTCCCTTTATCTTCTCGATAACCAGGAAAAGCAGGTGCCCGCCATCTAGGACAGGCAGGGGAAACAAGTTAATGATCCCCAAATTGACACTGATAAGCGCCATAAACATCAAATAATAAACAAAACCAGAATCAGCAGACATTCCTGCGCCTTTCGCGATAGAAACAGGTCCACTAAGGTTAGTTAATTTGACGTCACCAACCACTAACTTGCCAATCATTTTGACAGTTAAACCCATCAACTGCCATGTTTTATCAGATGCTTCATAGAGCGCTGAAAATGGGTTGTATTGCTGCATTATCAAATATTGCTCATCAGGAGGTAATATTTGCAATTGCGCACCAACTTGCCCTATTTCAGTACCATCTTTCAGTGCAACAGCTGTCGGTGTAATATTCAACATCAACGACGAGCCGTTACGTTCAACAAGAAGCTCCAAGACTTTATTTGGACTTTGTCGAACAAAATAAGTAAATGGATGCCATGTATCAATTGGCTGACCGTCAACTTTAACGATACGATCCCCTGCCTGTAAACCCGCTTTTTCAGCAGCGGAGCCTTCCGTAACTTCAATAATCTTTGAGTCTAACCTTGCGCCAACAGGCATTATCCCTAGGGACAAGATAGGATCTTGTTTTTCAGGATCAAAATTCCATTGTTGTAAATTCAGTATATTCTCACTCTCAGAAAGAGAATTTAGATCTGAAACAACGAATGAAACCTCTTTGGCACCAATTTGACTAACTAACGCTAAACGAACTGCATTCTGATCAGGCGTTTCGATACCTGCAACGGATTTTAGTTCCATTCCAGGCGTTAATTTTGCTTGTTCTGCGATAGAATTCGGACGAATGTCTGCAATTATAGGTTTTAATGCAGGAACACCTATCATAAAAACTATCCAATAGGCGACAATCGCTAACAAAAAGTTGGCAATAGGTCCTGCGGCAACAACCGCAGCACGCTGACCAACTGTTTTATTATTAAATGCAAGATGACGGCGCTCAGGTGCAACCTCAGCGACTCTTTCATCTAACATTTTTACATAGCCACCCAAAGGTATCCATGCGATAACAAATTCAGTGCCATGTTTATCTATTTTGCGCCAAATTGCTTTTCCAAAACCAATAGAAAAACGCTCGACATAAATACCACAGCGCCTAGCTACCCAAAAATGTCCAAACTCATGTACCGTAATTAAAATACCTAAAACGATAATAAATGCGGCAAGATTCCACAGGATACCCATTACTTACCTTTATAGTTTAAAGCCAGAAGAAATCAGAAAGACCAATCCTGCAAAGACTGGAATAGCCGCAGTCAAACTATCAATTCTATCAAGCACACCACCATGTCCCGGTATCAATTGGCTACTGTCTTTAATGCCTGCAACACGTTTAAACATGCTTTCTGCTAGATCACCAAATACCGATACTATGACGACAACGCCAGATATTAATAACAAGTTATTGGGTACTTCAGTCACAGGTGCAAAATAAGTAAATAACCACGATGCAACACCTGCCGTAATCAACCCACCAACTAACCCTTCGAGGGTTTTACCTGGGGATACTTTAGGCGCCATTTTATGTTTTCCAATTAAACGTCCGAAAGCATAAGCTCCAGAGTCAGCAGCCCAAACTAATAACATGACATACAGTAACCACCATGCGCCTGTATAAGTGTCAGTGTTATAACCCAGCATACGCAGCGCCATCATGCCACAATAAAAAGGAACAATCGTCAATATACCGAACAATAGCTTAATAAAAACTGAATTTTTCCACATATTGGCTGAATTAGGATAACTTACAACTAATAAAATTGCTGCTACCCACCAAATTAAACCCGCCCACAAACCATTTTTTATCATTGGAGTGTCTAGTAGGTGGTCAAAATTAGGTAAAGAAAACTGCATAACGAGTAACAATGCAGCAAAACCGATCCCTGTTGCAATACGTTTGCCTTGAGAATGCCAGCCAATAAATTGTGCCCATTCCCAACCCGCTAAGCCTGATATTGCGATAATCACTAATCCAAAACCTGCTGGAGGAAGTAGAAATAGTGCAGCAATAACAATAGGGATTAAAATTAATGCGGTGATGACACGATACTTAAGCAAGTTATCCTCCCAGATTTATAGTATCTGTTTCTGATGTAGTACCACCGAAACGTCTTTCCCGTTTAGCAAAAGCATCTAATGCATTCTGAAAAACTTGTTCATCAAAATCAGGCCATAAAACCTGTGTAAAATAAAGCTCAGCATAAGCAATCTGCCAAATAAGAAAATTACTTATACGATGCTCACCACCTGTACGAATAACAAGATCGACTTCAGGCTGATTATGCAAGCAAAGATGTGAAGATATTGCATTTTCATTAATATCTTCGAGACTAATTTCCCCTTTTGCGAGGGATGTCGCTAATTGTTTTACGCTTTGAGTAATATCCCACCGACCGCCATAATTAGCCGCAATATTTAAATTAAGCCCTGTATTATTCGCAGTGAGTGCCTCAGAACTTTTAATTCGGTCCTGTAAACGACGGCTAAAACGGCTAATATCACCAATAACCGTTAATTTAACATTATGTTTATGCAGGCTCTTCACTTCGTTATCTAAAGCGAAAACGAATAACTCCATGAGAGAACTCACTTCCTGCTCTGGTCTATTCCAGTTTTCGCTACTAAATGCATATAACGTTAGCGATTCAATTTTGTGTTTTACGGAAAAGCTAACTGCATCCCGAACTGCTTTAATTCCCGCGCGATGCCCCGTTACTCGGAGCTTCCCTTGCTTTTTTGCCCAGCGTCCATTGCCATCCATAATGATAGCAACATGCTTTGGTTTTGATGCGGATGAATCATCACTGGATAAGTTCACTCAATTTAACCCTTTGCTAATCTGATACTGATACAGACAGTCCTCTTCGGATAACCTATGCACAAAAAAAAACCGTGTCACCCACGGCCTTTGGCAAAGCCTCAAAGTTGCTAAAGCGATAGCCTTAGTAATGAACTGTTAATTTTCATTATTGTCTTTAGTGATTCGGCAACTATACCATTAGCCAGAAAGACGAACAAACACCCTATATTAAATATAATCACCATTATACAAATTGGGTGATTATCTGATGAGTTTCTAATCTTGCTAATTTATCAATTTCTAGGACATCATTAATACTTTGAGGCTCTGATAGGTCAAAATGTTCAACAACTTTGCGATTAATTTTAGCAATATCAGTAAATTTCACTTTTTCGTGTAAAAATGCATCAACAACCACTTCATTAGCCGCATTTAACACTGTTGTTGCCGCTTGCCCACGTTTTGACGCTTCAATAGCAAGTGCTAAACAAGGGTAACGTTGATAATCTGGGCGAATAAACTCTAGAGATTGAATCTCAAAGAAATCTAATGCTTTTGCACCAGATTGAGTACGATGAGGATAAGCCATTGAGTACGCAATTGGTGTTCTCATATCGGGCTCACCAATTTGAGCGATAATACTGCCATCTCGATAGCGAACCATTGAATGAATGACAGATTGTGGATGAATAATAACTTCCATTTCTTCTTCAGAAGCATTAAAGAAGTAACGAGCTTCAATATACTCAAGCCCTTTATTCATCATCGTTGCAGAATCAACCGAAATTTTACGCCCCATAGACCAATTTGGATGCGCACACGCTTGATCTGGCGTCATTACATCCAGCTCTTCTAATGGCGTATAGCGAAATGGCCCACCAGAGCCTGTTAACAAAATGCTTGTCACACCTTCATTCGCTAAAGACGCATGACCTAGATTTTCTTGGATTGCTTTAGGTAAGCTTTGATAAATTGCATTATGTTCGCTATCAATGGGTAAAATTGTCGCACCATATTTAGCAACCGCATCAAAGAAAAGACGCCCACTCGTTATCAGTGATTCTTTATTCGCTAACAGAATTCTTTTGCCTTTTTCAATGGCTGCAAGTGTCGGTTTTAATCCTGCAACACCAGTTATAGCAGACATGACCTGATCAGCTTCATCAAGAGCTGCAATTTCATTGATCGCATGAGAGCCAGATAGAATTTCTGTTTTACAAGATGTATTAGCGAGTAACTGTTTAAGTTGATTTGCACTTTTTTCATCAGACATCACAGCGTATTTAGGCTGGAAAGCAAGGCACTGCTGTGCCATCTTGTCTGCATTTTTACCTGCGGCTAGAGCAAGGACCTGATACTCATCAGGATTATTTTCAATTACGGAAAGAGTGCTAGTTCCGATAGATCCTGTTGAGCCTAATATAGTTATTTGTTTCATTTATTAATCAATCAGTATGTCTACAACGTTTTAATTAAAGAGAATTATATCAGTATGGCAAGGTAAATGAGGATTAAAGATGAAAACTTTAATAAATAATGTGACAAAAGAAGGTATTAAGCACGAATTTTCAAATAAATAATTAAAAATAATGCCGCTAAAGAGCGGCATTATCGAAAAAAGATATAAAAATTAGAATTCCATTAACTCTGCTTCTTTCAGCGCTAATGCATCATCAATTTTTTTAATGAACATGTCAGTTAACTTCTGAATGTCATCTTGTGAACGGCGTTCATCATCTTCGCTGATTTCTTTATCTTTCAGTAATGCTTTTATTTTATCGTTAGCATCACGACGGATATTACGAACAGAAACGCGACCTTGTTCTGCATCACCACGAACAACTTTGATTAAGTCTTTACGACGTTCTTCAGTTAACGGAGGCAGTGGAACACGGATAATGGTGCCAGCAGATGAAGGATTTAAACCTAAATCTGATGCCATAATCGCTTTTTCAACAGCTGGTGCTAAAGTACGGTCGAATACAGTGATTGCCAGTGTACGGCCATCTTCTGCGACAACGTTAGCAACTTGGTTTAATGGCGTTGGCGCTCCGTAGTATTCAACTACAATGCCATCTAAAAGGCTAGGAGACGCACGACCAGTACGAACTTTATTAATCTGGCTTTTTAGTGCTTCAACGCTTTTATCCATGCGTTCTTGAGCATCTTTTTTGATTTCATTAATCACGTTATAAACCCTTGGGAACTGGTTATCTTCCAGTCGATATGAAATCATATCGACATAAATGAATTGGCGTACTCTAGATGTTAGCGCCAAATTATACCGTTGTCTCTGTGTATTAAGCGTGAGAAATCAAAGTTCCTTCACTTTCACCCATTACAACCCGACGTAATGCACCCGGTTTATTCATATTGAATACGCGGATAGGTAAATTATGATCTCGGGCTAATGTGAATGCAGCAAGATCCATGACTTTCAATTCACGTTCTAATACATCCTGATAAGTCAGTGTTTCATAAAGTACTGCATCAGGATCTTTGGTTGGATCGGCAGAATAAACGCCGTCCACTTTCGTTGCTTTTAATACAACGTCAGCTTCAATTTCAATACCGCGTAAACACGCAGCTGAATCGGTAGTAAAGAATGGGTTACCTGTACCAGCCGAGAAAATAACGACTCGACCGTGGCGTAATAAGCTAATTGCTTCTGCCCAACTGTAGTTATCGCAGACACCATTCAGTGGAAATGCAGACATAAGGCGTGCGTTTACATAAGCACGGTGCAATGAATCACGCATTGCTAAACCATTCATTACTGTCGCGAGCATTCCCATGTGGTCACCCACAACACGGTTCATACCTGCCGCAGCAAGACCCGCGCCACGGAACAAGTTACCACCGCCAATTACGACACCGACTTGTATACCTAATTCAACGAGTTCTTTGATTTCCTGAGCCATGCGATCAAGTACGCTCGCATCGATACCGAAACCTTCTGCGCCTTGCAGGGCTTCGCCACTCAGCTTTAATAAAATTCGCTGATATACAGGTTTTGCATTGGTAGCCATGGTGTTCTGTCCTAAGCAGATTAGTTAATTGGAGGTTTTAGATAGCTTCTCTTTTTAACAAAAAAAAGCAAACAGCCAGTGGAGATTACAACAAAACAGAACCGCCATTAGGCGGTTCTGTTAACGCTAAGCGTTATTATTTGCTCATTGCAGCAACTTCAGCTGCGAAATCAGCTTCAACTTTCTCAATACCTTCACCAACTTCGAAACGAACGAAGTTGATAACATCAGCATTGTTTTCTTTCAGCAGTTCGCCAACAGTTTTGCTTGGATCCATTACGAAATGCTGACCAGTCAGAGAAATCTCACCGGTGAATTTGTTCATGCGACCGATAACCATTTTTTCTGCGATTTCGCGTGGTTTACCTGATTGCATTGCAATATCCATCTGAATTTGGTGCTCATGTTCAACAACATCAGCAGGAACATCTTCAGGACGAACATATTCTGGTTTGCTTGCAGCAACGTGCATAGCAATGTGTTTGATCAGTTCTTCGTTAGCGCCTTTAGCTGAAACTAGAACACCGATGCGAGCACCGTGTAGGTAAGTACCTAATTCGTCAGCTTCTAATACAGCAACACGACGAATGTTGATGTTTTCACCGATTTTAGCAACTAATGCAGTACGTGCTTCTTCGAATTTAGCTTTCAGAGCATCGATATCATCAGTTTTGTCTGCTAATACAGCAGCCATAACTTCTTTACCGAAAGCGATGAAACCAGCATCTTTAGCAACGAAGTCTGTTTCACAGTTCAGCTCAACCAGCGCACCGAATTTACCATCAGCAGCAACTTCTGCAAGGATGATACCTTCAGCAGCAACACGGCCTGCTTTTTTAGCAGCTTTAGCTTGACCTGATTTACGCATGTTGTCGATTGCTAATTCGATATCACCATTAGCTTCAACTAGCGCTTTTTTACATTCCATCATGCCTGCGCCAGTACGTTCACGCAGTTCTTTTACCAATGCAGCGGTAATTCCAGACATTTGTTTCTTCCTCGACTTTTCTATGGACTAGCCATAGATGTTCTCATAGCAGATGTGTAAAGGGGGCCTATTGAGGCCCCCTAACCAATATATAGCAATACCTGGTTAAATAAGGGCTCTTACGAGCATGCCTTATTATTCAGCTTCGACTAAGCCTTCTTCAGCCTGAACAGCCAGATCTTGAGAACGACCTTCACGAACAGCTGTAGCTGCAGCGGTCAGATATAATTTAACCGCACGGATTGCATCGTCATTACCAGGGATAATGAAGTCGATACCATCTGGATCAGAGTTAGTATCAACGATAGCAAATACTGGAATACCCAGGTTGTTTGCTTCTTTGATAGCAATGTGTTCGTGTTCAGCATCGATAACAAACAGAGCGTCAGGTAAACCGCCCATGTCTTTGATACCACCCAGGCTGTTTTCTAACTTACCAAGTTCACGAGAACGCATTAACGCTTCTTTCTTGGTCAGTTTGTCAAAAGTACCGTCCTGAGATTGTGATTCTAAATCTTTCAGGCGTTTGATTGACTGACGAACAGTTTTCCAGTTAGTCAGCATACCGCCTAACCAGCGGTGGTTTACATAAAACTGGTCACAGCTTTCTGCTGCTTCTTTAACAGCTTCAACGGCAGAGCGCTTAGTACCAACAAACAGGATTTTGCCTTTACGAGAAGCAATTTTGTTCAGTTCAACCAGAGCTTCATTGAACATTGGAACAGTTTTTTCCAAGTTAATGATATGAACTTTGTTACGCGCACCAAAGATGAATGGTTTCATTTTTGGATTCCAGTAACGAGTTTGGTGACCGAAGTGAACACCGGCTTGCAGCATATCGCGCATTGAAACAGTTGCCATTTTAGACCTCTATAAATTTAAATTTGGGGTTATTTCGTCCACAAATCCCATACGACCGACTCATCAGCTGTAAAGGTTTGGCCTTTACATAAGAGCACCCCGGCGTTATGTGCCGATTTGTGTGTGTAATTAACACAATTGAATGTTTCAGATTTACGGCTATTACTCACAGTGTGATGCAATAACAGAACTCCGGCGCGCTTTATACCATAAATAACCTCAAGAAACCACTATTACTTGCGTTTGCCACGGGCTTATTTGACATAAAAACACATCATTTGAACAAAGAAAAAAGCGAGACTAACGCA
The DNA here is from genome assembly GCF_016238105.1 of Proteus sp. PR00224. Taxonomy (NCBI): domain Bacteria; kingdom Pseudomonadati; phylum Pseudomonadota; class Gammaproteobacteria; order Enterobacterales; family Morganellaceae; genus Proteus; species Proteus sp. PR00224. The sequence continues at coordinate 30,543 of NZ_JAEHQU010000005.1, forward strand.
ATGATGAGAAATATTGCTCTAATATCAATTTGCTAGAAAAACACCAAATAGAAAAGCGCAATATGTAAAGACAATCAGATTAAGAAGGCGTAATGTTCGTCATTATTCTCGATATCAGACAGATTGCACATATCCTCTTTATTGGCACACCTACTTTCTGCTGATATTATAAATGGTAATCAGAATTATTTCTCATCATCATTCATTTAACCTGCAATACAAAATATGAATACAACAAAGTGTGTTATCTAATTCGTATTGTGGCTTTTAATCTAGACGAAGAACTCAAATGGCTATTGTAATCAAGACAGAAGAAGATATTCAAAAAATGCGCGTCGCAGGTCGTCTTGCGGCAGAAGTTCTTGAAATTATCGCACCGTTCGTAAAACCTGGCGTAAACACCGCTGAATTAGACCGTATTTGTCATGAACATATTGTTAACGCACAACAGGCTATTCCTGCTTGTCTTAACTATCATGGTTTCCCTAAATCAGTCTGTATTTCGGTTAACGATGTTATTTGCCACGGTATTCCTAGCGAAGAGAAAATCCTTAAAGATGGTGATATCGTTAATATTGATGTCACTGTCATTAAAGATGGTTTTCATGGCGATACTTCAAAAATGTTTATCGTAGGTAAACCAACAATACAAGGTGAACGTTTATGTCGTATCACCCAAGAAAGCCTCTACCTTGCCATTAAAATGGTTAAACCAGGTATTCGCTTACGTGAACTTGGCAAAGCAATTCAAAAATTTGTTGAAGGTCATGACTATTCTGTTGTTCGCGAATATTGTGGTCATGGTATTGGTGAAGGGTTCCATGAAGAACCTCAAGTTCTACACTACGATGCAGATGATAGCGGTGTTGTGTTACAAAAAGGCATGGCATTCACCATTGAACCAATGGTAAACACAGGTGATTACCGTATTCGTACAATGAAAGATGGCTGGACTGTTAAAACTAAAGACAGAGGTTGGTCAGCACAATACGAACATACGTTAGTCGTTACCGATAATGGCTGTGAAATCATGACATTACGCAAAGAAGAAGAACCGTTTATTTCTGCGGTATTAGTCAACGAATAAGATTCTTTTTTAGCTAAAAATGTAAAAGCGACATATTTTTTCGAGATGTGTCGCTTTTTTTATTTTATTTGCTATGAAACAGCAGAATTACTAGTCAGGTTATCGTTTTAACATTAGTCTTAATGTCATAAGCAAACATTGAGAAAGAAGACGAACAATGACTCATAAAAACGCATTTCAAACTCCGCCCCCTTCCCCTTTTTTGCTGACAGAAAATACACAAAATTGTGCTGAACTTAAGCAATCAATCGAACAATTTCAGTCTTGGTTAACAGAGGCTTTTCACCATGATGTTGATGTCGCTTTATTACTTCAAGCTCGTAGCCATTTCATTGATCAACTATTAACACAATTATGGCGCTATACACAATTATCCGATTATCCAGACCTTAGTATCATTGCGGTCGGTGGTTATGGCAGGCAAGAGTTACATCCACTTTCTGATATTGACCTTCTCTTTTTAAGTGAGACACCTTTATCACCAGAAGCAGAAGATAAAGTCAGCAAACTCATTACATTACTGTGGGATGTACGCCTTGAAATTGGTGCCAGTGTTAGAACAATGGAAGAATGTCTTTTAGAAGGTCTTTCAGACTTAACGGTTGCAACAAACTTACTAGAAGCACGTCTTATTTGTGGGAATAATTCACTTTATCAGCAATTAATTAACCATATTTTTAGCCAAGGATTTTGGCCATCACCTGATTTTTTTGCTGCAAAAGTTGAAGAACAAAAACAGAGACATCAACGATACCATAGCACTAGTTATAATCTAGAGCCTGATATCAAAAGCAGCCCTGGTGGACTGCGCGATATCCACACTCTAATTTGGGTAGCACATCGCCATTTTGGTGCTGCTTCAGTTTCTGAAATGGTCAACTTTGGCTTTTTAACGCCAGCGGAAGGACAAGAGCTACTAGAGTGCCAATACACACTATGGAAAATTCGCTTTGCTCTCCATCTTGTACTTTCTCGCTATGACAATCGTCTATTGTTTGATAGACAACTCAATGTTGCTCAACTTTTAAATTATGAAGGCGAAGGCAATCAGCCCGTTGAAAAAATGATGAAGGATTATTATCGCGTAACTCGTCGTGTCAGTGAGTTAAATGATATGTTACTTCAATTATTTGATGAAGCCATTCTTGCTCTGCAACCTAATGTAAAACCGCGACCTTTAGATAATGAATTTCAACTAAGAGGCTCATTAATTGATGTCGTTGATGACAGTTGCTTCCTTGATGATCCTATCGCTATTATGCGCCTCTTTTTACGTATGGCTGAGCATAAAGAGATCACAGGAATTTATTCAACAACACTCCGCCATTTACGTTACGCTCGTCGGCATCTAGTACAGCCGTTATGTGAGTACCCACTCGCACGTCAAGTTTTTATGCAGATCTTGCGCCATCCTCGTGCAGTTTCTGGTGCTTTCGTTCCCATGCACAAACATAGTGTATTAGCGGCTTACTTCCCACAATGGAATAATATTGTGGGTCAAATGCAGTTTGATTTATTCCATGCCTATACCGTTGATGAACATACAATTCGTGTTTTACAAAAACTGGAAAGTTTTGATTCTTATGAAAACCACGAGCAACATCCGCTTTGTGTTGATATTTATCCCAAACTTCCTCAACTTGAATTATTACGTTTAGCTGCACTTTTTCATGATATTGCCAAAGGTCGCCATGGTGATCACTCCGTATTAGGAGCCCAAGATGTTGTTCATTTTGCTCAACAACATGGTTTAAATCAAAGAGAATCGGCATTAGTTGAATGGCTTGTTAGTCATCACTTACTTATGTCTGTTACAGCACAGCGACGTGATATTCAAGATCCTGACATTATTTTTCAGTTTGCATCAGAAGTAAAAAATGAAAGTCGATTACGTTATCTTTTGTGCTTAACGGTTGCGGATATCTGTGCAACTAATAGTAGCCTATGGAATAGCTGGAAACAGAGCCTATTACGTGAACTTTTTTTATCAACAGAAAATCAGCTACGCCAAGGTATGCACTCTATTCCCGATTTACGTGAACGTATTCGCCATCATCGTTTGCAAGCACTAACTATTTTACGAATGAAACAGGTTGATGAAGATAAATTGCAGGCAATTTGGGGACGTTGCCATGCCGACTATTTTTTACGACATACACCAGAACAAATTGCATGGCATGCGCTTGCATTAATTGAGCATAATAGCGCTGAACCTATGGTGCTAATCAGCCAACAAACTGAGCATGGTGGTACTGAAATCTTTATTTGGTGTGCTGATAGACCATCCCTTTTTGCATCTGTTGCAGGTGAATTGGATAGACGCAATTTAAGTATCCATAACGCTCAAATTTTTACTAACCGCGATAACATGGCTATGGATACTTTTATTGTGTTAGAGCCTAATGGTAAACCTCTGGCAATTGATAGATATAATGCAATCCGCAACGCTCTTATCCAAGTTGTATCCGCCCCTTATAACGCCAATGCAAAAACACGCTCATTACCCGCCAAATTACGCCATTTTGACGTTCCGACAAAAATTAACTTTATCGCTTCTAACCATAATAAGCGCACCTATATGGAACTATTTGCACGAGATCGTCCAGGATTATTAGCAATTATTGGTAAAGTGTTTGCTGATCTTTCACTTTCATTACATGGTGCCAGAATAACCACAATAGGCGAACGTGTTGAGGACTTCTTCGTATTAACCGATAGCGAAAATAAGGCATTAAACCAAAAAATGAAGGATGAAGTCGTAGAAAGGTTGACAAAAGCCCTAGTTTCAAAGGATAAAATATAGAAACCCACGACAATACATATAGGAAATACTATTAATGCAAGCATTACAATCTATTATTGATAACGCCTTCGAACATCGTGCTGATATCACTCCAAACAACGTTGAGCCTCATATTCGTGATGCTATTAATAGCGTTATTGCACTGCTAGACAGCGGGAAACTGCGTGTCGCGGAAAAAATTGATGGTCAGTGGGTGACTCATCAATGGTTGAAAAAAGCGGTTTTGCTCTCTTTTCGTATTAATCACAATCAAGTGATAGATGGCAATGAAAGTCGCTATTTTGACAAAGTGCCTATGAAATTTGCTGATTATGATCAAGCACGTTTTGAAAAAGAAGGTTTTCGTGTTGTTCCTCCCGCAGCAGTTAGACAAGGGGCTTACATCGCTCGCAACACTGTTTTAATGCCATCTTATGTCAACATTGGTGCTTACGTTGATGAAGGTAGCATGGTTGATACATGGGCAACAGTAGGTTCATGTGCTCAAATCGGGAAAAATGTTCATCTCTCTGGTGGCGTTGGTATTGGTGGTGTTTTAGAGCCACTACAAGCAAACCCAACCATTATTGAAGATAACTGCTTTATTGGCGCGCGTTCTGAAATTGTTGAAGGCGTTATTGTCGAAGAAGGCGCGGTTATTTCAATGGGCGTTTATATTGGTCAAAGTACCAAAATTTATGACAGAGAAACAGGCGAAGTTCATTACGGTCGAGTCCCTGCTGGCTCTGTTGTTGTTTCTGGTAATTTACCGTCCAAAGATGGAAGTTACAGCCTTTACTGCGCCGTAATTGTGAAAAAAGTTGATGCTAAAACGCGTGGAAAAGTAGGCATTAATGAATTGTTAAGAACTATCGACTAATATAAGAACAGCGGATAGAATTAATTCTGTTCGCTATTCTTTCACTCATCTTTCTATCAGGTGCCAATATATGTACGATAATTTAAAAAATTTAGGGATCCCGCATCCTGAAGATATTGACCGCTATACTCTACGCCAAGAAGCTAACAACGATATTTTAAAAATCTATTTTCGCAAAGATAAAGGTGAATTCTTTGCAAAAAGCGTAAAATTTAAATATCCACGCCAACGTAAAACAATTTCTGATGGTCAATCAGGACAAGGTTTTAAAGAAGTTAATGAAATCAATACTAACTTACGTTATGTTATTGAAGAATTAGATCAAATTTGCCAACAAGACCAAGTAGAAGTCGATTTAAAACATAAAATTCTGGACGACTTGCGTCATCTTGAGCACGTTGTAGCAAATAAAATTGCTGAAATCGAAGCCGATTTAGAAAAACTGACTCGTCGTTAATAACAAGGCATTTTAACTGTTATGTATGTCAGTTTTATAGAAAAACACCGCTTAGTTACTGTATAAAATAGAAACAAGCGGTGTTTTAAGATACTGAATATGGCTCATTATTTTATTAACCAATTAAATATCAGATTATTTTCTACTTAATTTAATAGGCCAACCCAGTTTTCAAGCCAACCTATAGCAAATACTTCTGGCTCCGCGACATCCATACCGTCTATTTTTAATATTTCACCGATACGCTTTGATTGGTGCTCTTGCAGTAATTCATCAAATTGCATCCCTGCACCACAAAAATAGTCATAACTACTATCGCCTAAGGCAATCAAGCCATAATTTAGATTTGGCTGATATCCTACATTATCACGTAGTTCATGAAATAGAGGAGCAATGGTATCAGGTAAATCACCTTGCCCAGTACTTGACGTTATCACAAGTACTGTTGAATATTTTTCCCAATCTGCAAGTGTGCCTTCTTCGTAAACATTAGCTTGATGATTATGCTCAAGTAAAATACGCTGTGCCTCTTCAGCAACTGCTAATGCATTACCGTAAACAGTCCCTACAAAAATACCTACTTTAGCCATAATATTTAGCCCACTTAATACTGTTTGATAACTAATAAACTAAGCATCAAACATATAATATTGTCAATTTATTCTCAATGAGAATAAATTCAGTCATCCTTTTTAAAAAGAGACTGAATGAAATTATTACACTTACTCTTTTCTCCATATAAATAACCTAATAAACTTTCAGGGTAATTTATTTTAGATAACCTTGATGTAACCATTAAACTAATATCATTGATAGTAAAATATTCATTTTTTTCTTTATAACTATTAAGATAAGATGATATCTTATTAATTTCACTCTTATAATTAATTAATAGACTCAAAGATTCATTATGTTTTTTAGGAAAAAAAAACTTATACACTTTAGACAAAAAACCCGTCTCCTTTCTTTTTATAAAACCATCTAATAATGATAAGCATTCATTTGTTTTTGTTGTGATTTCATTAATCGAACAGCAAGAGCTATTTTTGATTGCTATATTAGAAACTTTATTTTTTATTTTATTTTCATAATTATTATAAGCATTAGAGAAAGATGCCAGAGATTTTAATTCAATCGCTAAGGAATCCGTATTGGATTCAATTTTTTTTATCATTTCTGATAATTTATCAATATCATTTTTTTCTAAAGATTTTTCTCTAAACTTTTTAACGAAATCTTGATGAAATACATTAAGTAATTTACAGGTTTTATTACATTCATTATAAACATCCGAATGTTTTTTTATAGATTGTTCTTCGTCTTTTTCATTAATAACTTTATTAATATCCTCAAGCGTTTCATCACCATCCTTAATAAAGCCAAAGGTATTATTAGCATTATTAAGACTTGCAAATTTATAATATTTATTTATTACATCATATAATTTATTGATATTTTCATTAAGAAAATTAAATGATATTTCAAATTTAGTAAGCGCAGATTCAATTTTTTCTTTATTTAATGAATTATTATCTTTATTAAAACAAATTTTAATATTATTATCATCTTTACTTTCTATTTTAACTTGATTATTAGCAGCTTCTACATTACCTAACTTAACAAATATATATTCTTTCTTACCGATTATAAAAGGTAGGTTACACCCGGGATTTAACTCTATTATTTTATTTTTTATCTCTTTAATTAACTGACTAATAGATTTTCTCTCAAATCTACACAAAAACCCTTCTCAAAAAATAAATTAATAGCTGGGTTATTATCTTTATTAAGAATTTTATCTTTCAGAGAAGAAGAGCCTGTTTCACTAATTATAGTCTCAATAAATTTTTGTACAGTATCTAATGAGTTAAGGTTTATAACTGTAAGACAATTAATATTTTCTCTATCTAAAAAAACACCACCGCATTTATTATTAGCTTTATTAATTTTATCTAAATGATGAATATTACCCTCTATATATTTATTAATTACATCAGTTAATTCATTTTTTATTTCAGTGAAAAAATTCTTATCAACATAAACGTTACTAATTTTATGTTTTAAAATAAAAAAATTATCATTAGGTAATGAGTTTAAACAATTAGCTATTTTTTCAGATAGTAAAAATACCACATTCTCTCTTTTATCATTTGCAGGTAAAAATTTTGCTAACTTATCGAAATATATTTTCATTATTATTACTCATATTCAATTATAATATTACAACCATAATATTATTGAATAGCAGATAATAATTTCAAAAAAGAGTTTAATTCATATGCGCTATGATATAAAAAAACACGCCCAATAATAAATTTAAGCGTGTTATTTTAATTAAAGACTATTATTTATCACTTACCAGAATCCAAAGACCGAATATATTCATCCATTTCAGTTTTTAGATTATCTGACTTAGGACCAAAAATCGCTTGAATACCCGAGCCAACAACCACAACACCTGCAGCACCTAGTCTTTTCAACTCATCACGATCGACTTTTTCAATCTCTTTAACGCCAATACGTAAACGAGTAATACAAGCATCTAAACTACTGATATTGTCTTTGCCACCAAACGCAGCGACTAAAGATTGTCCCATAGCACTTTTATCCGCTTGTTTCGCATTTTTATCTTCTACTTCTCGGCCTGGAGTTTTCAGGTTTAATTTCACGATTAAGAAACGGAAAATAGAGTAATAAGTTATTGCATAGAGTATGCCAATAATTGGGAATAGATACAGTTTACTGCTATTACCACTCAATACGATAAAATCAATTAGGCCATGAGAGAAACTGGTTCCATCACGCATACCTAACAAGATACAAATAACGAATGCTAAGCCCGCTAAAATAGCGTGAATAACGTAAAGAATAGGTGCGACGAACATAAATGAGAATTCGATAGGTTCTGTGATCCCTGTTAAGAAGGCAGTTAATGCCGCAGAAATCATGATACCACCGACTTTTACACGGTTCTCTGGACGTGCTGAATGCCATATCGCAATCGCGGCAGCAGGTAAACCAAACATCTTAAATAAAAAGCCACCTGACAACATACCCGCAGTTGGATCACCTGCCATATAGCGAGGAATATCACCGTGGAATACTTGCCCTGCACTATTTACGTATTCACCCACTTGCATTTGGAATGGCACGTTCCAGATATGGTGTAAACCAAATGGTACTAATGCACGCTCTACAACACCATAAATACCAAAAGCGACAGCAGGGTTTTGATACGCAGCCCATTCAGAAAAACGTTGAATTGCTGTACCAATAGGAGGCCAAATAAAGGCTAAGATAATCCCAACAAAAATAGCGATTAAACCTGAAATAATAGGAACAAAACGCTTACCAGCAAAGAAGCCTAAATACTCAGGTAATTTGATGCGATAAAAACGATTAAACATAGAGGCGGCAATAATACCAGCGATGATCCCCCCTAATACTCCTGTATCAGTAAGGTGCTGAGCCTCAATTTCTGCTGGTGTTAAACCTAAAACCCAAGGAGCAACCACAATCATGGTTTTAGACATAATGCCATAAGCCACAACAGAGGCCAGTGCTGATACCCCATCATTATTGGTAAAACCTAACGCAACACCAATGGCAAAAATAAGTGGCATATTAGAGAAAACCGAACCACCAGCCTCTGCCATAACTTGAGAAACAGAAGAAGGGATCCATGAAAGATCAGCGGAACCAACCCCTAATAAAATACCGGCAATAGGTAGTACAGATACCGGTAACATCAAGGACTTTCCGATTTTTTGTAAAACAACAAATAGGTTTTTAAACATCAAGCAGACTCCCGGAATGTGGGTTTTTATATGTTGTAAGTTTTTATTTGTTTAAAGTAGTGTGGGTTTTATTTCATAAACTTATCTAATGATAAGCCTTATTTATTTTACATCATAAAATAAATCGCTTAATGAATACATGATAGCTGTCACGTTTCAAACATGTGATCAGATCAATTAATAGAATTATATATTTTACAAATAGTTAAAATAGATTATAAATTTGCGCAAACCATTAAGACTTAAGTAAAAAAGCCTTAATAGTCACGCAAAGAAAGTAATATTTGAAATTAAGAAAGGAATTAAAAATGATGAGCTAAATCTTCACCATACTGCTCTAATTCAGGTCTTAATCCACGCCAACCAAATTGATTAATAAGGTGTTGCCAAGGCAGATCCCATTTAGCTGTTAAGTTAAGTGGTTGCAATGTGATTGGATGAATTAAGTTTAGATGGCTTGCATGTAACATCAAGCGATGAGATTGAAAATGATTTACAACACCACGGTTTTGACGTAAATCACCATGAGCAGTATCACCAATAATTGGGTGTCGAATATGAGACATATGGCGACGTAATTGGTGCTTGCGTCCCGTTTCAGGACGTAGCTCTAATAAACTAAATCGAGATGTAGGATAGCGCCCAATCGCAACCTCTTTTTCAACAATTCCTAATGGCTGGCAGTGCGTCACGCAATCTTGAATTTGTGGAGGTTGAGTTGCAAATTTGTCTGCAATTTTGTCGAGCTCCTCGACTAAAGGGCTATCAATAACAGACGCCTCTTCAACGTATCCTCGAACAATAGCGTGATAAATTTTTTCTGTTTTATGTTGTTCAAAAGATTGAGATAGCGCTCTAGCAACATCAGAAGAAAGTGCCATTAATAGAACACCTGATGTAGGCCTATCTAAACGATGAACAGGGAAAACATGTTGCCCTATTTGATCTCTTAGGGTCTGCATCACAAACACTGTTTCATGTCTATCTAACCAACTGCGGTGAACAAGCCAACCCGCAGGTTTATTCACCGCAACAAGATGTTCATCTTGATAAATAATATCTAGCATTATCGACCTTATGATTTAAACATTGCGTCAAGTTCACGCAAATGATTGAGTAAATCAGTAACATCTCGACTCTTATCTTCTTTAAATGCTTCTTCGTAATAAGGTGCGATTGCGAATTTATTAGGTAATGGCATCTCATTTTCAATCATCGATGACAATCGCGGAATTAATACCCACTGCAACCATTCATGAGCACTCATTGTATCAATACAGAAAGGCTCAACACTTTCAAATGCTTGTTCAGTAGGAGATTCTAATTGCCATAGCTCAATGTTCTTCATCTCTTCTTCAATCAAGAGCAATTTTGCTAAAATGCGTTGTTCTGGTGTCATCATTTATCCCTTATATAAAACTTACGAATAAGGATAACATTGGGATGGAATAGCAGAAAACAAATAAAAAAATAAAAGGAGCCGAAACTCCTTTTAGACAAGAAAAATAGTTGTCTGTACAACACATGCATCCAAGCAAGACCGTTTTTATCTATCCCTGTGATTAAGTCCGTATCCACATTAATGGAAATATCCTATTTCCTGTGTCCTTGATTACTCTACATTTTATCGGTCACCAAACAGTCCCTTATTTGGTGAACGTAGAATGCCAATAATTGATTAGTTAAACAACCCACAAAACAAAAGCAATTAAAGAGCCATAACTATAAATAAAAACAATAAGTTAATAACTTATTGTTCTATTTAAATAAACCGATTATATTTTTATCAGTGACGTTTTTTGATAAAAAAACACACGCTTTTTTGTAAGACATATCTCACAAGAAAAAAGGTTTATAGACTACGTCACTCATTATATACAGCGACTAATTCTGACAGAAAGAGAGATAAATTTTCAGCTAAAACTTCTCTTTTCTGTTTGCCGAAAGTTTCAAGAATGACTTCCCCTGAAACATTACACACAGAAATTATTTCATTTTCTGAATCTGTGGTGCCGATAAACAATGTTGGTGTAAGTTTTAAACGCTTTTGAGTCACCAAATGACCAATAATGTTTTCTTGTAAGCGAATAAAATCCTCTTCACTCCACACTTGGATCAAGCTGAAATCTATCTCTCTAAAACGAACCTGCATATCTCCAGCATACTGAGTGGTAAAGTAATTGTGCAATTCAGGGCGAATAATAATCCCCATTGCTTTTTCAACTTTTTCTAGTTTATCTGTTCCTACAAAAGGTTGCGGTAACCAGTAAACAACTTCATCGCCTGTTCTTGATATACAAATAGAAGGAACACCATAAAGATCTTCACTTGCAGGAGGTAAGCCTGATTTTTCTTGCCATAAATCAACATACTTTTGTGTAAAGGCTTTTAGTTCGGAGGAGATGTTTTCAGTCATGATTATCTGTTTTATCTATTTAAATAAGAATTTCCTTTATGTTACCTGATTATGTCACTAATTCAGAGCATCAAAAATAAAGCATTCATATACTATTGATGTTTCAATAGTATAATTAACCTTCTTTTATTTTCAGCTAAAGTTAGGATGTAAATTATGTCTTTATATCAAGGTGATAAATCTCTTGAAGCATTATCTCTGGGCAAAGAGACTCAATATCATGATCAATATGATGCCGGATTATTGCAAGGTGTACCACGTAGCCTAAATCGAGATTCACTCTCTTTAACTGCTGAAAATTTACCTTTTCATGGTGGTGATATTTGGACCATGTATGAGCTCTCATGGCTTAATAGCAAAGGCTTACCACAAGTTGCTATTGGTCATGTTGAATTAGATGCAACCACTGAAAATCTTATTGAATCTAAAAGTTTTAAATTATATCTCAATAGTTTTAATCAAACTCGTTTTGAAAGTTGGGATATCGTCGAAAAAACCTTACTTAAAGATTTAACGACTTGTGCTAAAGGCAAAGTTAATCTAACCATTTATCCACTTTCGCATTTTACATCACAACCTATTGTTGATTTTGCTGGAGAGTGTATTGATGAACAAGATATTGAAATTGATAATTATCAGTTTGATGCGCAATGGTTAAACGAATCGACAACCGATACACTAGTTGAAGAAACCCTTGTCAGCCATCTGTTAAAATCAAATTGCCTTATTACTAATCAACCAGATTGGGGCTCAGTTGCTATTCAATATAAGGGTAAAAAGATTGATCGTGAAAAACTACTACGCTATTTAGTTTCATTTAGACAACACAATGAATTTCATGAACAGTGTGTTGAGCGAATTTTCCACGATATCATGCAATTATGTGCTCCAGAAACATTAACTATTTATGCAAGATATACACGACGCGGTGGATTAGACATCAATCCTTGGCGTAGTAATTGTGAGTTTGTTCCAGAAATTAGTCGATTAGCCAGACAATAACGGAATAATGCCTGTATGTTAATATGATCTGTGTTATACCAAGATCAGTTGCACTTCAGTTTGTTATTTCAGGAGAAAAAGGAGTCCTACGTGATAACTCATGTCAGCCCATTAGGTTCCATGGATCTGCTTTCACAGCTAGAAGTTGATATGCTAAAGAGAACCGCAAGCAGTGATCTTTATCAGCTGTTTCGCAATTGTTCTCTCGCTGTTCTCAACTCTGGTAGCCTTACTGATAGTAGTAAAGAACTGTTATCTAAATACCAAGATTTTGATATTAACGTACTGCGCCGTGAACGTGGCGTAAAACTAGAGTTAGTCAATCCTCCTGAAGACGCTTTTGTTGACGGAAAAATTATTCGCTCATTACAAGCTAACTTATTTGCAGTGCTTCGTGACATATTGTTTGTTCACGGGCAAATCACAACAGCAAAACGTGATCTTCACCTGAACTTAGAAAATAGTACTCACATCACTAATACCATTTTCTCGATTTTGCGTAATGCACGAGCTCTTCATATTGATGAAGATCCTAATATGATCGTTTGCTGGGGTGGTCACTCAATCAATGAAACTGAATACCTTTACGGCAGAAAAGTAGGTAACGAATTAGGGCTACGTGAGCTTAATATCTGTACGGGTTGTGGTCCCGGAGCAATGGAAGCACCAATGAAAGGTGCTGCTGTGGGTCATGCTCAACAACGTTATAGAAATAGCCGTTTTATTGGTATGACAGAACCGTCAATCATTGCGGCAGAGCCACCAAATCCATTAGTTAACGAACTGATTATTATGCCAGATATTGAAAAACGTCTGGAATCTTTCGTACGAATTGGACATGGTATTATTATTTTCCCAGGCGGTGTAGGAACAGCAGAAGAATTGCTGTATCTGCTTGGTATTCTTATGTCTCCAGAAAACCAAGACCAAGTATTACCACTAATTTTAACTGGTCCTAAAGAAAGTGCAGACTACTTTAATGTATTAGATGACTTTATCGCCAATACATTAGGCGACGAAGCTCGTCGTCATTACCAAATCATTATTGATGATGCACCTGAAGTAGCTCGTATCATGAAAAAATATATGCCATTGGTAAAAGATAATCGTCGTAGCACAGGTGATGCTTATAGCTTTAACTGGTCAATGAAGATCAATGCTGATTTACAACATCCTTTTGAACCAACCCATGAAAACATGGCATCACTTAATCTAAGCACAAATCAATCACCAGAAAAATTAGCCGCTGACTTACGTCGTGCTTTCTCGGGTATTGTCGCGGGTAACGTAAAAGAAGTGGGTATGAAAGCGATTGAAGCTCATGGCCCTTATAAAATTCATGGTGATAGTGAAATTATGCGTCGCATGGATATTTTATTAGCAGGCTTTGTTGAGCAACACCGTATGAAACTTCCCGGTGGTACAGCTTACCAACCGTGTTACGAGATTATCAGCTAATTTATTATGATACATTTGCTGATTATTGATGCTTTAAACCTGATCCGCCGCATTCATGCGGCATCAGGTTCTTCCTGCCTTACAGTGTGCGAACAAAGTGTCAATCAACTACTTGGCCACACACAACCTACTCATGCCGTAGCAGTTTTTGACGAAGACGACAGAGACGGTAGCTGGCGACATAAACTGTTACCCGATTATAAAGCGGGTCGCACACCAATGCCTGATGACTTGCGACAACAATTACCTAAAATTAAAGCAATGTTACTTAATTTAGGAATACAGAGCTGGCACTCAGGTGGTGATGAAGCTGATGACGTTGCCGCAACATTGGCAACTAAAGTGGCAAGTGCAGGTTTTCGAGTCACGATTATTTCAACGGATAAAGGCTATTGCCAGTTGCTTTCGCCCTCTGTTCGTATACGCGATTATTTTCAACGACGCTGGTTAGATTTAGAATTTATTAGAGCTGAGTTTGGTGTCGAGCCATCTCAACTTACCGACTATTGGGGATTAACAGGCGTAAGTAGCAGTAAGGTTGCAGGCGTTCCTGGTATTGGGCCTAAAAGTGCTACCGAACTTTTACAAATTCACCCAGATCTAGAATCACTCTATCTGCATATTGATGATGTTCCGACTAAATGGAAAAACAAACTTATTACCCATAAAGAGTCTGCATTTATCAGTCGGAAAATCACGACATTACGTACTGATATTCAATTAAACGGTAATCTACAACAGTTACGGTTAAAATAGCTCAGTTCTTAGTTATTAAAACTCAACGAGCAAATATATCTTTGAATAACTCGCTTCCATTAAAAAAGGCTAAGTTTCTTTATAAACTTAGCCTTTTATTGCCATCAACAAATCGATGTGCTTTGAACAGTTTTAGAACTCACGATCTGGTCGATAAGCAGCCCAAATATTTTGAATATGAACCGTTATCTCTTCTCTATCATGATAAAGGTGCTTAGCTTGGATCTTAACGTTGATCCCTTTTTCCGCTAACTCTGACTTTATTTTTTCAAGGATATGAGAGACTTCCTCATAGCGCTTTTTCATTGGCAGTTTTAGATTAAAGATAGCTTCGCGACACCATTCATTAGCAATCCAAGTTGTCATTAATGCAGCAACTTTAGCTGGTTTTTCAACCATATCACAAACAAGCCATGTGATATTTTTAGTTGTAGGCTCAAATTTAAAACCATCAACTTGGTGATGACGAACTTGTCCTGTATCCATCAAAGATTGTGCCATTGGGCCATTATCAACAGCATGTACCATCATACTGCGTTTCACTAATTGATATGTCCAACCACCGGGGCATGCTCCTAAATCAACCGCTTTCATTCCACTTGCTAAACGCTCTTCCCACTCCTCATAAGGAATGAAAATATGAAATGCTTCTTCAAGTTTTAATGTCGAACGACTTGGTGCATCTGATGGGAATTTTAATCGAGGAATACCCATATAAAATGCGGAATTATTAAAACTATAAGAGTAGCCAACATAACAACATCCCGGTGCAATAAAAAACACATGGATAATAGGGCGGCTAAAATTCTCTACTTTCAGCAAAATTTTCTCATTACGTAAATGATTACGTAATGGCACCGTAAATTTACGGCAGAATTTTAATAATTCTTTGCTTTCGTTAGTATCTGCAACTTCAACTCGAAGTTCACCCGCTTTTTCGACAGCACCTTTTAACATTCCAACAATCGGTGTGATTCTATCTTCTGGCGGTAAATCTTTAAGTAATTCACCTGTTACAAACATCTGACGAGCAAAAATTAATTCACGGAAACTCACTTCACGCGCGATCTTGTCTGCTTCACCTTCTTGGTAGCATTCAAAGATCACATAACCGCTTCCCTCTTTAACACGAGGAAAGCCATAAACGCCGATTTGACCTGCTTTATCCGTAATCTCAGCCGCGCACTCTTTTTCAAAACCTTGGCGACAATATAATGCAACTTTATTCATGGCGAGACGCCGGTGCCCTTAGACGCAAAGCGCCAATAAAAATTAAAGCCCAACCAATAAGAAAACTAAATCCACCAATTGGCGTAAAATAAGATAACAACCTAACTTGTGTTAGCGCCATACAATAAAGGCTACCACTGAAAAGTAGAATACCAACACCAAAGAAAATACCTGCCCAATAAAACCATAAAATGGTTTTACGCATTAACATTGCCGCGATCCCGACAAGTAATAAGGTATGGACGATTTGGTAGCGCATCGCTAACTGAATGTATTCCCAATGTTGTGGCGATAAATGCGGTGCAAGTTTATGAGTTGCAAATGCACCAAAAGCAACATAAAAGAAGCCACTAATCGCGGAAAACATAAGCAATGTACGACTATTCACTGTTTATTCCTTCCTATCTAGAAGATATTTGCCAATCGCAATATTAAGATGATGTCAGTAAACCCAGCTTTTCTTGCTCATTCGCTGCTTGAGATAAAATCCATTGGCGAAAAGCCGCAATTTTACCTAATTCAGCCTGGCTATCTTGGCAAACTAAATAAAATGCATTTTTACTAACAAGGACATCTGGAAAAGGTCTTACTAATCGACCTGATTCTATTTCACTACGTGCCATTACATTATTAACTAATGCAACGCCTTGTCCATGTACAGCGGCCTGTATCACCATTGAACTATGGCTAAAAATAGGCCCTTGTTGCACATTTATCTGATTTTGTATCTCTAATTGACGTACATAAGCTTGCCAATCTCGACGAGATGTATCATGTAGCAATGTATGATAAATCAGATCGGATGGGGTTTTTAGTGGTTTTTCACCTGTAAGTAAAGATGGTGCACAAACAGGGATCAAATATTCCGCATAAAGGCGGTCTGTACGTAAACCAGTCCAATTTCCTCGACCATAAAAAATAGCTACATCAACATCATCAGCCAGCTTATCTTCTTCTCTATCAACAGCCTGAATTCGCACATCAATTCCCGGATAAGCTTGATTAAATCCAGATAGCCGTGGTACTAACCATTGAATAGCAAAACTTGGAGAAAGGCTAACAGTAAGTGCGCCTTTCGCGCTTCGAGCTAATAATTTGCGAGTTGCCTCGTTAATTGATGAAAAGATTTCCTTAATATCGAGGTAATAACTCTGCCCTTCTTCGGTTAATAAAAGAGAGCGGTTGCGTCTTCTAAATAATTTTAGCCCAAGGAATTCTTCTAATGTTTTAATTTGGTGGCTCACTGCTGCTTGTGTCACAAATAATTCTTCAGCGGCTTTAGTAAAACTTAAATGACGTGCCGCTGAATCAAAAACCCTAAGCGCATTTAATGGCGGTAAACGTTTAGACATATTCAGTTCTTAAACCCCTATTTTGGCTATTAGTAGATCCTAACTTTCATCATTAGTTTTTTTTATGCGAAGCATTATAAATTGTCCCTTGATGATTAGCCAGTAAATACCTATAGTAAGCGCACTTCCTAAGCCGGAACGAAAAGTTGTGTAGTAGTAATACTGCGAAACTTTTGGCTTTGTGGTTGTGATGTTGTGTTTGCAAGTTGTCTGGAAATTCCAGACTTAGTAGCTGATGCTACTGTTTTTTTTTCACTTCCTGTACATTTACCCTGTCTGTCCATAGTGATTTTATAGTGCACCGCCAAGGCGGTGCTTTTTTTATTCCCTATTTTTCTCTACTTTTGAATGACTCACACATACCGTTTTGATGTTTTCATCCATTTTTTATAATGAACTTATCATCTTTATTCTAAAAAAACTCACTACAAATTATCCCCAATAAATTAAAACAAGAAAAAATAGGATCTTAATCTGATCTCAGTGATTTTTTATTGAGTGAACTTTCATCATCTTAATCGTGTTATTATGAGCGCAATGACTTATAACAAACGGGTGCCTTTAGGTTTCCGTTATAAATAAATATAATTAACCGTATAATCTATACGCCCTATTTTTAACGACAAATCACGAAAATTTATTCGTCTACCAATACAGCCTAACTATGAACGTATTTTCACCTGATTTATTTCGACAACAATTTCCTGCTCTTAAAGAAAAAACTATTTATCTCGATAGTGCAGCAACTGCATTAAAGCCTCTCGCCATGATAGAAGCCTCAGATGCGTTTTATCGCCATAATTTTGCGACGGTTCACCGTAGCCAATATCAGCATGCTAAAGAGACAACGCAACAATATGAGGCGACACGTCAACAAGTTGCCGAATTAATCAATAGTGCTGATAGTGATACGATTATTTGGACAAAAGGCACCACAGAATCACTCAACTTTATTGCTCAAGGTTATTTTCGTCCACGCTTACAAGCAGGTGATGAAATAATTGTTAGTGAGCAAGAACACCATGCAAACCTTATTCCTTGGTTGATACTAGCGGAACAAACAGGCGCTCGAGTGATCCGTTGGGCTATTGAGGAGCATTTTTTACCTTCAATTAATAGCTTAAATGCTTTAATCAATAAGCGGACACGAATTGTTGCTGTTAGCCAAATGTCGAATGTGACAGGTGCTCAAATCGCATTAGATAAAGTGTCTCAATGCGTTCATCAATATGATAATTGCTTACTGGTTGTCGATGGAGCGCAAGGTATTGCGCATCACCCAACAGATGTCACAGCATTTGATATCGATTTCTATGTTTTTTCTGCTCATAAACTTTATGGCCCTAATGGGTTAGGTATTTGTTATGGTAAACGAAAACATTTAAAAGACATGGCACCTTGGCATGGTGGTGGAAAGATGCTCACTAACGCAACATTTGATGGTTTTACTCCCGCGCCTATTCCTCAGCGTTTTGAAGCTGGAACGCCTAATGTTGCGGGTGTTATTGCATTTTCAGCCACATTAGCCTGGTTAGAAAAACAAGATATGCATCATGCTAACCAATATGCTCTTGAGCTTGCAGAAGAAGCAGAGAGGCGTCTGAGTGAGCTAAATGGGTTTATCAGTTACCGAGCCACCAACTCATCGATTGTTTCTTTCAATTTCGAAGGTGTTCATCATAGTGATTTAGCAACATTAATCACAGAGAAAGGTATTGCATTACGCACAGGGCAACACTGCGCACAACCTCTTATTGATTCATTAAATATTTCAGGCTGTTTACGCATTTCTTTTATGCCTTATAATCAACTTTCTGATATTGATGCCTTTATTGACGCTGTTATTTTTGCGTTAACACTCTTAAAAGACGAATAATTATCATGACCAACATTACAACACAGCATCCTTTTGGCAATGAAATCACCCTAGATATCTTGCTTAATGATTTTCAAAAATCAAAAGCATGGGAAGATAAATATCGCCAATTAATTCAACTTTCTCGTAAATTACCTGCATTACCTGATGAATTAAAAACAACAGAAAAAGAAATCAAAGGATGTGAGAACAGAGTGTGGCTAGGCGTTGAATTAAATAATGACGGCAAATACCATGTTTATGGTGATAGCGATGGTCGTATTGTAAAAGGCTTACTGGCTATTATTTTAGTCGCTGTTGAAAATAAAACGGCACAAGAAATAGCTGATATCGATATGTTAGCGATTTTTGAACAATTAGGATTGGCTAATCAAATTAGCCAATCTCGCACTGACGGAGTGAATGCAATTATCGCGCGATTGAAATCACTCACATCCCAGCATTAAGTTTTATACTCTAAATAATTCAAGATGTAGCTAGGCGAAAAGTGAATGAGTCGCTAGGAGCATACATCAGTATGTGACTAGTGTGAATGAACGCCGTCAACAACGCTACAACTTGAAGTATGACGAGCACGCTGCACCTTTGCTAGCATCTTCTTCAAAGCATGAGACACCGCAATAAAACCAAACGATGCCGTTACCATCGTTACAGCACCAAAACCGGCTGAACAATCCATACGTTTCACACCATCCGCCGTACTTTTTGCCGCACAAACCGTACCATCGCCTTGTGGATAAACGAGTTGTTCTGTTGAGAAAACACAATCAATCCCTAATTTTCCCTTACTATTTTTTACGACATTAAAATCAGATTTCAAACGCTCTCTTAATTTAGCGGCTAACGGATCTTGAATTGTTTTTGCTAAATCCACCACTTGGATTTGTGTTGGATCGATTTGTCCACCAGCACCACCCGTTGTGATCACCGGAATTTTATAACGGCGACAATAAGCTAATAATGCAGCCTTTGGTCTTACACTATCAATTGCATCAATAACATAATCAAAGTCGTTATTCATCATTTCAGCGACATTATCAACCGTGACAAAATCATCAATACTAGTCACTTTGCATTCTGGATTAATTTCTAAAATACGCTGTTTCATCACATCGCATTTAGGCTGACCCACGCTTTCTTTTAACGCATGTATTTGACGATTAGTGTTAGTCACACACACATCATCCATATCAATTAAGGTGATGGCACCAATACCACTACGTGCTAATGCTTCAGCAGCCCAACTGCCAACTCCACCTATACCCACGACACAGATATGAGCCTGAGCAAAATAAGACAACGCGTTTTGCCCATAGAGTCGCCCTATTCCAGAAAAGCGTTGTAAATATGAATCTGATAATGAATTTTGCATAATGCGATAACAACCTAAATAACAGAAATAATCATGGCTCTTAATATCCATAGCCATGTCGTTTGCATAATTTTACCGTTAATAACGAACAGATAAATAGCAAATCGTTTTTATGACGAAGGATTTAATGAGTTAAGTTGTGATTTTTTTAATACCCAAACACGCCCATAATGATTATAAAAACCTGCCATATGACCCGCATCTTTACCAATTCCATGATAAATATCGAAATGATGCCCTTTAATTGCCCCACCTACATCTAATGCCACCATTAAACGCATTTGATATTCGCCTGTAAAATTACCGGTATTATCAAGTACAGGAATTTCAGCAAGCAACACAGTTCCGGCAGGAATAATACTTCTGTCAGAAGCCACAGAGGCAAGTGCAACAAGTGGGATAGCACTAGCGCCTCTAACCGGTGTAAAAGGCTCTGGTTTGAAAAAAACAAATGAAGGGTTTTCTTCTAATAATTTTCTCACTTCGGTATCACTATGTTTATCTGCCCACTCTCTGATAGCCAGCATAGACATATCTTTTCTTTCTACTTCGCCATTATCAATAAGCACTTTACCAATACTACGGTAAGGGTGTCCGTTTTTCCCTGCATAACCAAAGAACGTTAAAGGTTTACCATCACCAAAATCAACATAACCACTTCCCTGAACTTCCATCATAAAATTATCCATAATGGAGTTACTGTAAGCTGCAATTAAAGATTGGCTTAATGCACCATTATAAATAGCAGCACGAGACGGCAACTTTGAACGGCTATTAGCTGGCATTTTATAAAGAGGGTATTGGAATTCACCTTGTTGCGTTAAACGGGCTTCAAGAACAGGTGTGTAATATCCAGTAAATTGAACATTACCGTACTTATCAACCCCTTCCATTTGAAATGCAGAAAGATTGAATTGGCGTAATTGGCGAGTATCAGCACCAGATCGTAACCAGTTTTCTACCGCTTGATAAGTTTCTTTATTGCTATTGTATAAACGGGATGATGTTTGGTTTATCTGGCTTACTTGTTGTAAGTAATCAGGGCCATTAATGGGTGTACCTTGTGTATTTGGCGAACTTACCTCAATGAGATCTTGCTTAAGCTTTCCATCTTTATACTGTTGCCCTTGCTCTGTTGGACGATGACATCCAGTCAAGGCAAGCGCTAACATACCTAAAATTAACGATTTTCGCCAAGTAACCATTTTTTTCCCGCTTAATAACTAAATTTGAGTACTGATTTTGAATGAGAAAGATACCAAAGCCAAATCAATAAAGATAATGAATATACATGTTGTACCTGCATTCTATTATCACCCAATCAATATGACTTTTAAACATCAAGTATATACTCTCTAAATAACTTGAAGTATGACGAGTATAACTGCCTAAATTTGCATCTTGATGTGTTATTTCTGACCGTTTTTAAAAGAAAACTGTAAAAATTTCATAAAAAACTTGCAACTCGGCAGATCCTGAGTATAGTGCCCCTCTGTGGAGACGCGGGGTGGAGCAGCTTGGTAGCTCGTCGGGCTCATAACCCGAAGGTCGTCAGTTCAAATCTGGCCCCCGCAACCAATTCACAAAGCAGTAAGTTATAGTATCAGTCGCGGGATGGAGCAGCATGGTAGCTCGTCGGGCTCATAACCCGAAGGTCGTTGGTTCAAATCCAGCTCCCGCAACCAATTCTATAAACAACAATTCAGTCGCGGGATGGAGCAGCATGGTAGCTCGTCGGGCTCATAACCCGAAGGTCGTTGGTTCAAATCCAGCTCCCGCAACCAATTCTTTTCAATGTTATTCCTCATTTTTACCATCTCTTTTGATTTATTAATTCAAATCTATTACCCAACTTATTTATACATTTATTCTGATCATTCTCTTTTATTTTAATAAGATTATTGTGTTGAAAAACAATAAGACATTCCAATAGAAAGCAGATGATATTCACTTTCTACTGGAATATGAAAAGAAGGTATAAAAAGAATTTAACTACGATCAGCTAACGTTAATTCACCGCCATTAGCAAAATAAGCTTTGATACCTTTGAAAATAGATTCTGCAATCTGTTGCTGGAATTTTGCTGTTTTCAGCTTTTTCTCTTCTTCGATATTACTGATAAAGGCCGTTTCAACCAGAATTGACGGAATTTCTGGCGCTTTTAATACCGCAAACCCAGCCTGATCGACTTTATTTTTATGCAATTTATTAATCCCCCCCATCAGCTTAAGCACTTCACTACCAAATTTCAGACTGTCGTTGATAGTGGCTGTTTGCACAAGATCAAGCATTGCATGGTCAACGTAACGGTCACCACTTTTACTCACCCCACCAATTAAGTCAGACTCATTTTGTGTTTGAGCAAGATAACGCGCTGTATTACTGGTTGCGCCGGTTTTTGATAATGCAAAAACAGATGAACCTCTTGCAGAGCGGTTTGTAAATGCATCAGCATGGATAGAGACAAATAAATCTGCCTGCATTTTTCGCGCTTTAGCAACACGTACAGTCAATGGAATAAAGACATCTTCATTACGTGTCATATACGCCTTCATTTTGGCATCTTTATCAATAAGCGTTCTTAAGCGACGAGCAATTTGTAAAACCACATCTTTTTCACGAGTTTTATATTTGCCGATTGCTCCCGGATCTTCTCCACCATGACCAGGATCGATCATGATAATAATCGGCCTATCACGCCCCGCTCTGCCAGGTTTACGTGTGTCTGTTTGTGCGGGTACAGCTTGTTGTAAATCACCGTCGTTATATTCACGCAATAGTGCTAATAGTGGATCATCTTCAGTATCAGCCCCATGACTTGGGTAGAAATCTAGCACTAAACGGTTTTTAAATTCAGCCACAGGTTTAAGCGTAAACATTTGTGGTTGTACAGGCGTTTTTACTTCAAATACCAGTCGCACTGTTTTAGGTGTATTTTGACCAACCCGAATAAGTTTTAAATACGGATCGCTAGTCTGAACTTGATTAGCAACACCTTTCAATACGCTATTAAGTTGAATACCTTCTAAATCCACCACAATACGTTCAGGGTTTGACAATGCAAACTGACGATATTTCAGTGGTGTACTGGATTCTATAGTCACGCGAGTATAAGTCGAGGCAGGCCAAACCCTCACAGCAACAATAGATGCTGTGGCTGCAAGACCAACAGGACTAATACTTAACAATAATAACGCGCCAATTCCTTTAACAAGACGACGACGAGTTTGATTGTGCTCAGAATGACTCATGAAAATATTCCAAAAAAACGATTAACGTCAATAAACTCTAAAAAGAGATAAAAAAAGTTAAGAACGAAAAACTTTACCCAATCCACACTTCACTGTCACTTAAAAACAGCACAATTACTCACTTTTACACGAATATTCTGCCTTCAGGGAAAACAATAAGATAGGATTTTACTTGCCATTCCTCTCCAAAAAGAATAAAAATACATTAAATTCGAATAAAAATTCACTTGAGAGGGTTTTATGAAAGAGCGTAGCACCGAATTGGTCGATGGATTTCGCCACTCGGTTCCGTATATTAATGCACATAGAGGCAAAACATTTGTCATTATGCTAGGTGGCGAAGCCATTGCTCACGAAAACTTCCCATCTATCATTAATGATATTGGGTTGTTACACAGCCTAGGCATTCGTTTAGTGGTTGTTTATGGTGCTCGCCCACAAATTGATACTGCTCTTGAAATACAAAAAGTATCTCCGATTTATCATAAATATACGCGCATCACAGATAGTAAAACCTTAGAAATCGTTAAACAAGCTGCGGGTACATTGCAACTTGATATTACGGCTCGCCTATCAATGAGTTTAAGCAATACGCCATTACAAGGTGCGCATATTAATGTTGTTAGTGGTAACTTTGTTATCGCACAGCCATTAGGGGTTGATGATGGCGTTGATTATTGTCATAGCGGAAAAATTCGTCGTATCGATGAAGAAGCTATTCATCGCCAGTTAGACAGTAATGCTATTGTATTAATTGGCCCTGTTGCAGTGTCTGTTACTGGTGAAAGCTTTAATCTCACCTCAGAAGAAGTGGCAACACAGCTTGCGATAAAACTTAAAGCACAAAAGCTGATTGGTTTTTGCTCATTCCAAGGTGTTATCGATGAAGAAGGTCACATTGTTTCTGAACTGCTGCCTAATCAAGCTGAAGATAAAATTCGAGAGCTACAAACAGAAGGCGATTATCACTCAGGCACAGTAAGATTCTTACGGGGAGCTGTTAAAGCCTGTCGTCGTGGTGTAGAGCGTAGCCACTTATTAAGTTATCAATCTGATGGTGCGCTTATTCAAGAATTATTCTCTCGTGATGGTATTGGTACTCAAATCGTCATGGAGAGTGCAGAGAAAGTTCGTAGAGCAAATATTAATGATATTGGTGGCATACTCGAACTTATTCGCCCATTAGAACAGCAAGGTATTTTAGTCAGACGTTCAAGAGAACAATTGGAAATTGAAATTGATCAATTCACTATTATTGAACGCGATAATATGACTATCGCATGCGCAGCGCTCTACCCTTATCCATCAGAAAAAATTGGTGAAATGGCCTGTGTTGCAGTGCATCCTGATTATCGTAGCTCTTGTCGTGGTGAGGTTTTACTACAGCGCATTTCAGCGCATGCTAAGCAATTGGGGTTAGAAAAGCTATTTGTTCTAACAACTCGTAGCATACACTGGTTTCAAGAAAAAGGATTTGAACCTGCTGAAATTGATAAATTACCCATTGAAAAACAAGCACTCTATAATTACCAACGCCGTTCTAAAATTTTAATTTTAGACTTACATAAAGAGTAATTACCAAGCACAAAAAAGACAGGTATCCCTCTCAATGCCTGTCTTTTATTATTTTCCATTATTAACTAACCGCTAATAACGTAATTTATCAATTAATCCACTTCGACGTTGAATACGCGTTTGTATTGCCATTTTCACCATAGACTCTGAAGCATAAAGAGAAAGCTTCTGTTTAGCGCGTGTTAATGCGGTATACAACAATTCTCGACTAACAACAGGTGAAAATTTATCGGGAAGAACTAATGCTGTATGGGTAAATTCCGAACCTTGTGATTTATGCACCGTCATTACATACGCAGTTTCATGTTGTGGTAATCGGCTAGGTTGGATCGCTTTCAATTTTCCATCTGGTAGTTGGAAAAATGCTTTCATTTCACCTTCATCGTTATTGAGCATAATGCCAATATCACCATTAAACAGACCTAACGTACTGTCATTTCGTTGGATCATAATTGGGCGACCAATATAATCACTTTGATAACTGTTTGTAGGACGACGGATCAATCGCTGGCGATGCAATAACATTTCAATTCTGTCATTTAAACCACTCACACCAAAAGGACCTTCTCTTCGTGCGCACAATAAACGGTATTGGTTAAATGCATTAAGAATAATATCAGGTGATGCTTTTTGAGAAACTAAAGTGAGATACTCTCGATAAGCATTAACAGCATCTTGTATCATCAGTAAATAACTTTCTTTTGACTCTAAAGCAATAAAGCTCACATCTTGAGGCTCTAATGCTATTTCAAGCTGTTGTGGGCTAACCTCTGCTTTTTTCAACAACGCAATAGCAATTTTGGTTTGTCCTTTATTAACCGCCAAAGCAAGTTGTCCTATCCCTGAATCTTCACCAAAACGGTAGCTTTTACGTAATAGACACAGAGAATCACTGACGACAGACACTGGAGTTTGAGAAACAGGAATAATATCAGTAGATTTAACCAATTCACCTTGAGTTAAGTGATTAATCTGATCAAATCTTTTTTGACTAAAACCATCTTCAGAAAAACGGCAAATATCACCTAATACAGCCCCTGCCTCAACAGAAGCAAGTTGGTCTTTATCACCTAAGAAAATGACGTGACATTTTGATGGAAGTGCCTCAATCAAGCGTGCCATCATGGGTAAATCAACCATTGAGGCTTCATCAACAACTAAAATATCAAGCTGTAATGGATTATCTTTGTGGTAACGCACTTGCTGACTTTCAGGCTGAGCCCCTAATAAACGATGAATAGTCTGTGCCTGCTTTGGCATCCACTTATTTTCTTCTTCGCTTAAATTAAGTTGCGCCAAAGCCTTACCTAAAGATTCCGTTAATCTCGCAGCGGCTTTTCCAGTTGGCGCCGCTAATTGAATAATGGGCTTCTCATTTGATGTGAGCATCACAAAAGCCGCTAAAATTTTAGCAACTGTCGTGGTTTTCCCCGTTCCTGGCCCCCCTGAAATAATAGAAATGGGGCTTGTGATAGCAACACTGGCAGCTACTTTTTGCCAATTTGTTTCTTGGCTTTCTTTCGTTGCTGGAAAAAGCTGGTTAAGTACCTTAGTTAATTCATTTTCATCAATATCAACAATGCTGTGCTCTTGCCTAAAAAATTGCGCTACTTTCTCTTCATAGCTCCACATTCTTTGTAGATAAAGAAGTCCATTATCTAAAATAATGGGGAAAGGAGAATCATCGTTACTTTGACTAACGCAATGACAATGAGCCAACTCTTCTACTATTTTTTTAGCAGAAGGCTTACCCATTTTTTGCCAAATTTCTTGTGCAAACTCTTTTTGTCTACCATCAAACAGTTGATCTTTTTGAATAATACTCAATGGTAAACAAACATGCCCCGCTCCAGTTTGAGCACTCAAATAAGCAAATACAAATAGTAAAATAGGGTTTTCATCTTCAACCAGCATTTGTGCAAATCGGAGATCTAAAGGTCGTAATAAGTTTTGTGTAATCGCTTGTTCTAATAGTTTGATCATTTTTATTTCTCACCGACTACATCGGATTTGCTACTTTTACCTGTAAATAATGAATCCAACGCCAAAACAAAAGCTTCATCAGGCAAATAAGCGTAAACCCCATTTCCGGGATGTTCTTTATCTATACCCCGTAAAAAAAGATAATAAATACCACCAAAATGAGTTCGATAATCATAATCAGGAATACGTTGCTGTAAAAAACGATGTAACGCTAAGGTATAGAGTTGATATTGCAAGTCGTAGCGATGATCCATCATTGCATTCATCATCGCTTCTTGTGTGTAATCCTCACTCGATCCACCTAACCAATTCGATTTATAATCCACAACATAGTATTTACCTTCCCAAGAAAAAACTAAATCAATAAAGCCTTTGAGCATCCCTTCTACTTGTTGAAATTGCAAAGCAGGACAACGTTTTGATAGAGGATCAAACTGACTTATTAATTGAGTCAATTGAGCTGATGATACTTCTTTCTCAATAGGTAAATAGAATTGTAATTCATCAAGTTGTTGTGATTTTGGGATATCAGCAAGACATAATCCTTGAGAATTAAGAGGCGTATGAAACAGCGTTTCCATCCATGTAACTAAAAGAGGAGTCCACTTTTCATCAAAGCCTTGAGCTGTCAATTGTCCTTGTATCCACAGTTCATCAATAGGCTGCGAAAAATCCAACACTTCAAGCAAACTATGTAAGAATGTTCCTGCTACTGCACCACGAGGGAAATGATGAATAGAATTTTCATCAACCTCTCCTTGTTGCTTCTCACCTTTAGCATCTGTATCAAGTCCTGGTGCGATAGATTGCACCAAAGCCTCAATATCACCCAAATCAAAATGATAATTACGATTTGAATGCTGATAGGTTAATCCTGAATAACTCGTTATACGCCAATTATCATGGATCTGACGTTTAAATATAGCGGCTTCAAGTTTTGTTTCTGCCATTAATTGAGGCTGATAGCGATGTACTGATATGTTATCAAGCGTTGTTACACTGATATTATCATCTAATAAAGCGTGAATTGATTGATGTAATAATTCACTATCGCCTTCTTCACCTTGCTGTAATAAATACCCTAAAGCATTTTTATGCAGATCAGTAAGCCCTGATTTACGTTTAGTCCCTTTAACAAGAGGAGCAACACCAACATAACAGCAGAATTTAGATCGTGTTAATGCCACATAAAGTAAGCGTAAATCTTCAGCTAAGCGCTCTTCATCTGCTAAACGTAAGCTTTCAGGTCGGCTAAAAATATCTAATTTCGCGTGAAATTTTTCTCTGTCATGATAAAGCGCCCCTTTTTGTTCTTGGTAATTACAAGCAAAAGGTAAGCAAACAATAGGATATTCAAGGCCTTTAGATTTATGAATAGTACAAATTCGCACAAGATTTCGGTCGCTTTCCAAGCGCATTTGTTGACTTTCAGATTGCGCATCAGGATGAGAAATCTGTTGTGCTAACCAACGAATAAGGGCGTGTTCACTATCAAGTTGTAATGATGTTTCTTGTAATAATTCACCAATATGCATGATATCTGTAAGCCGGCGCTCACCATCAATACTTGCGAGTAAATTTTCCGCAATTTGATTATCCATCATGATTTTACGCAACATTGGTAAAACACCACGCTTTTGCCATAATGCATAATAATCAGCAAATTTTTCTACATAATTATTCCAGCGATGTTCATCATGATTTAGGCTATCAATTTGCTTCGCGCTAAAACCAAATAATCGGCTGGCTAAAGAGGCTCTTAAAACACGCTCTTTCTCTGGTGTTACAACCGCTTGTAGTAACCAAAGTAGATCTTTCGCTTCATTGGTTTCAAATACACTTTCACGATTGGATAAGAATACGGATTGTATTGAAAGTAAATTCAGTGCATCACGGATCAGTATCGCTTCTCTACGGCTACGCACCAGTACCATAATATCAGCAGACGTAACCGCTCTTCTTGCACCTTGCTCAATCAGCCAAGCCTGTTGCTGATCCCCTGCTGATAACCAATCACGAATTTGTGCGGCACATTGCGCTGCCATGATTTGCTCATAATTTCCCGTAGAAACACTTTCGCCTTCAGCAAGCCAAAAATTAAAAGGCGAAATCGGCTCATCATGGTAAATAAAG
This sequence comes from Proteus sp. PR00224, assembly GCF_016238105.1. Taxonomy (NCBI): domain Bacteria; kingdom Pseudomonadati; phylum Pseudomonadota; class Gammaproteobacteria; order Enterobacterales; family Morganellaceae; genus Proteus; species Proteus sp. PR00224. Next base: position 59,950 of record NZ_JAEHQU010000005.1, read on the forward strand.
ACCATGTCTTGGTTTTTTTCAGCCGAACTTACTTCAATAAAAGGGATATGTTCAAATAAAAATGGGGCCTTGGAACGCATAAAAAGCTTGTTAACTGCATTCACCATACCCGGCGCAGAGCGCCAGTTAGTATTTAATGTGTAGTGATGAGATGTCTGCTTTCGTGCTTGAATATAAGTAAAAATATCCGCACCACGGAAAGCATAAATTGCCTGTTTAGGATCACCAATAAACAGCAAACCACTATTTTCATGCTCACCATAAATGGCATCAAAAATACGATATTGTTGAGGATCGGTGTCTTGGAATTCATCGATCATTGCAACTGGATAACGTTCACGAATAGCTTGCGCTAAAGCCTCGCCACTTTCACGTTTTAACGCTCTGTCTAGACGTGTTAATAAATCATCAAATCCCATTTCACCACGACGCATCTTTTCATTTTCAATACCTTGGCGTATTTCAGGAATGGCGTTGGCAAGAATAACATCTCGCAGAGTTAGGCTCTGCTTTGTTAATCGTTCAATTTCAATAAAAAGAATATGCTCTGGTGCTGGGCCTTTCGTTGCCTTTTCATTCAGCGTTTCTTGAGAAAAACGAACCAAACAATCAGGTAATTGATAGCTTTTCGTTTCTAATGTTGATGCCCACAGAGTAATTTCTTCAATCCATTTAGGTAAGAAACGACTGCTATAACTACGTTTATCAACACCTGAAGCGGTTATCCATGCTTCAACTTCATGATGATGTTCATGCCAACGAGTTTTCACCTTGTTAATTGCTTCAATAACCGCTTGATGACGCTCTTTGACTGATTCATTTTCACTGTCTAATGCCACACCTTCGATTTCAGGCATTTCACCTTGTAAATAAGGCTGTATTTCATAAAGTAGCTGTTCAGGGCCAGACCAAATCTGGCTTACTGCATTAGCAACATCATAAGAAAGTGGATAACAATGACGGCGCCAAAAGTCAGCACATACCCGTTTTTTAAGCTCATATTCATCTTGGATCAAGACTTGTTCAAACAAGACTCCTGATTCAAATGCATTGTTTGCCAACATACGCTGGCAAAATCCATGAATAGTATAAATAGCCGCTTCATCCATTTGTCGTTCTGCTTCTAACAACCACTGTGCAGCCAGCTCTTTATTCGGGATTTGTTTAAGTAATTCGTGGTAAGCGTTATCACTACTTTCAACATCATGACGGATACAGGCAAGTCTTAGTTCATGGATATTTTTACGAATACGGGCTCGTAATTCATCTGTCGCCGCATCCGTAAATGTCACAACTAAAATCTCTTCAACACTGAGAGGGCGGTAGAATGCAGACTCTCCGCCTAATCCAAGAAGCAACCGTAAATACAACAACCCTATTGTATAAGTTTTCCCTGTTCCTGCTGACGCCTCGATGAGGCGTCTTTGGTACAGAGGGAGTGTATACGGGTTTAATGGCTGTGCCTGTATCACTTCACTCACTCTTTAATTTCCTCAATAGGTAAGGTTTTTTGTAATTCACTTACCGTAGCATAACGTTTCCATTGTTTATTTTCGGCGTAATCAGCATCTTTGCCATCTTTACCAATAATTTGAGAAACAAAAATAAATCCGTTTGGTTTTATAATTGCTTTTTCATAAAACTCAATAGCTTGTTTTAACGTTACTTTATTAAGCTCAGCTAAGAATTTTTCACGTCCATCATATTTTAAGTTATTACGATGGAAGTCATTTCGATAAAGAGAAACTTCTTCATAGAATGTTTGAGGTGGCTGTTTAACTTCGGTAATAATCGCTTGTTTATACTGATTAAAATCAGCCTCTTTCATTTTTTTCAAACGCTCGTAAGCTTGTTGATAAAATGCGTTATAGCGCTCATTTAAATAGACAGGCGGTTTTGCATTACTTTGCAGTAAAAAGCCGATACCTGATTGCTCACCCATAGTAGCTTGATAAGCAAATACAGCATAACCAAGTTGCTCTTCTGTTCTTAATTGATCATAGAACCAAGGTTTGATAATAGACGATAACACTGAAGAAATTGCCTGACCTTCAAGGCGGCTATAACCCGTTGGGATATAAAGCTCACCTAATGCGTTATCTGTGCTCTTCGATTTATTTTGGAATTCAACTGCATTTAATTTATTGAATACTAATGTTTCACCGATCCAATATTCTGTGCCTTGATTACCTAATAATTCGTGTGCAGATTTAGCAATATTGCGGCTTTGCTCTGGCGTTAAGTTACCAATAATCAGCGCTTGAAGTGCCGCGTTTTTAATGACTTCACGGCGATTATCAATAATATCTTGCAGCGTAATTGACTCTAATGCTTTGAGTTTGTCAGCTTCTTCATAGTACGGGATCGTATTTAATCGGCGAGCTGGTAGCATAGCTGCTTCAAATGCTTTTAAGTTATGGGTCACTTCAAGTTGTTCACGATACCAAGATTTAGCTTGATCTAGCTCTTCTTGAGTTGACTCAAAATTCATATAGCTTTTCAGTGTCGCATTAACGAGTTCTGGTAAATGTTGCGTATAACCATTCATTGAAAAATCAATACCTTGTCCTGATGTAGATGAGATATTCATTCCCGCAACAGAAGCTTGGTAAGATAATTCACTTAATGCTAGACCTGCAAGATAGTCTGTTAAAGTTTGTGTCACTTGTTGCTTAACAGTGATATCCGATTTTTTATTCACCAAACTTAATGTCACACTCGCTTTCGGTTCATCAGAAAAATAGTGTGATGGCATATAGAACAGACGAGCACTTTTATCCTGCCACAACAATTGTGGTTTGATGATTTTACTGTCCGCATCAATCAGTGAAAGATTATCAGGGATGTAAGGGTTAAGTGCTGGCAATGATAATGAAATATCATCTGATAATGTTTGCCATGTTTTTAATTGCTTATCTGTGATTTTATCAACCTGATAAGGCGCGTTAACAAAGTAAGCTTGTTTGTTAGAAGGTTCATTAGGACTTATTACCCAAATACGAGCCTTCTCTGGTGTCAGTGAATCAAGACGTGAAAGGATAGCTGAAGGCTCATAATTATCAGCGATATAGTCTGCATTAAGGATATTTTTGACTGGATAACGCAGCATCATATCCGAAATGCCTTCTATGTAATTCATATCTCTTACAATAGAGCCATAACGGAATGAGAGATCCAATACATTCGCAATTTCATCAAAGTAACGCTGACTGATACCTTCTGTTTGAATTAAACGAATGTACGAAAAGATAGCGGAAATCACTTTGTCTTTTTGCGCTAACCCTTTATCGGTTAACGAAACATAAATGGTAAACGAGCCTTGGTTACGATCAATATAGGGCTCTGAGAACGCACTAATATTTTCGGCTAAACCTTGGTCTTGTAACCATGTTGCTAAAGTGCCTGAACTACGATTACCAATTAAATAGCCAATGTATTCGTCCGTTTTACTGCGAAAATCAGCAACGTTGTTATCTATACCAAACTCAATTTGTAAAGTCTTTTGCGGTTGAGCCGGTACTAAGTGGATCATTAACCCTTTTTCTTTATCCGTCATAGCAGGTACAGTGGTGACAGGCACATCTGCCTTTTTATTCGGGATACGAGCGAAAGTGTCTGCGGCTAATTTAGATAATTCCTCAAGTGACTTATTACTGTAAATTACCCCATTCATTAAGTTGCCAGAATAGTGCGTTTGATAAAATTTAATTAATTCATCTTGTAATTTACTGTTTGGCTTATCACTCAGCGTTTCTAAATTTCCGCCCATAAAACGGGAACTTGGATGAGCAGGGTTTAAGGTTTCTGCCCTGACTTGCCAAAAACGCATACCATCGCGCGCGCGCGCCATAGTTAATTCTGCATTAACAGCATTACGTTCACGATCTGCATTTTTAGGATCAAGTAAAGGTTCAGCTAAAGCATCAGCAAGTCGATCAACCGCTTCATTAATGGCACTATTTTCCACTTCTAAATAGAATGCAGTACGATAAGTCGTTGTACTCGCATTATGAGAGCCACCATTCTTTTGTAAGAACTCAGACATGCTGCCTGATTGAGGATATTTCACCGATCCCATTAACACCATATGTTCTAAATAGTGCGCAAGACCTTGCTGACTATCAGGATCTTCTAATGCGCCAACAGGTAGCGCAACTGCCGTTAATGATTTAACTGCTTTTTCATCAGAAACCAGTAATACTGTCATTTCATTAGGTAGTTTAATCGCTTGATATTGCCGTGGATCGCTCTCACTTTTTTCAATGCTATCAGGCAATACTTGCCAGAGTGGATCAGCGGCAAAGCTGTTGATACTCACTAGCATCAATAGCAACATGATCCATAGTTGCGAGCAGTACTTTCTCATCTGATATGAGCTCCCTTATTTTTTCAGAAATGGAATTATTGGTTTAAATATTGTTAATGCCGTCTGTTTGACCGTTTGTAAAAAAGGCTCGTCTAATTGAGAGAAAGCACGCTGAACATACATATCACTCATTTCACCATCTCGATTATAGCTATCCGTTAAATGTTGCATCAGTACTAATTCTGCTTTCTCAAGTGTCTCTTCATCATCAAGTAAAAACTCTTGTGATTTTTTATCATAGCAAGCTTGTAACCAAGCCCAGCCACTTTTCGCAAATAGCGCTAATGGGCTGTTTAACCCTTGTTTATAGTCACTGATTAACTTGTCTAACGTTGAATAGGCAAATTCAGGATCAACTGGTAATAAACACCATTGAGTCTCTTTTCTGCCGTAAAACCGACTCTCACCCGTTCCCTGTTTCAAACAATAAACTAGGTGCTCAATCCACAGCTGCAATAAGTCATTAGCGGTTAAGCTGGCAGGTCGCCAACGTAATAAACCATCAGCTTGTACCTCATTTAAACGACCAATCAATGGCATTGCACTAAAGCTTTGCTCTAATGTGACAGAATGTGTAGCTAATCGTTCACTTCTTATCTTTTCAGCTAAAGGAAGTAACTCTTCTATTTGCTGCTCCCAATAAATTTGACCAAATGCACTTGCAGGAAGTTGACCTGCTGCTTTGATACGCTCAAACAAAGCTTCTGTTGAAGTTTGATCAATCAATGCTTTTAATAACCATTGATTCAATAGATAACGTTGAAGAGCATTTATCACAAATGGCTCTTCTTCGGGTAATTCTGTTTCTTCAATAACAAAGTTTATTTTTAATCTTTGTTGGAAGAATGCACGAATAGGATGACGATAAAAACGTGCAAGCGCATCAACAGAGACTTGATCTATTGTGTCATCATCGTTTAGTGGCTCGGTAAAAGTTTGATGAACCATTCCCTGCCCACTGGCAGCAGGCAGCCATTCAGAGGTATAAGAACGAAAGAAAGCGCCTATTTGGAAATTTTCTTGAGCAAAAGGAACACGGCTATGTTGTGTTAATAGATGCTGATTTATACGAGCCGCACTGTCATCGACATTGAGTTCATCATCCTCCGGTAAACGGAAATTTTGCCCAATATAATCTTGTAACTCTTTGATTAAAACTGATGGATTGCATTCTCGATCGTCACGTATCGATTTTCCGATATAGCTGATATAAAGGTATTTTTCAGCTGAGCTAAGCGCTTCAAGGAATAAATAGCGGTCATCATCACGACGTTTTCTATCACCACGACGGCGTTTTTCCGCCATTAAATCAAATCCTAACGGCTGAATATTACGAGGATAAATACCATCGTTCATACCTAATAAACACACTGCTTTAAAGGGAATGGAGCGCATAGGCATTAGTGTACAGAAATTAATGCTGCCAGCTAAAAAACGCTGACTAATTTTTTCATCATCGAACCGTACTGTTAATTCATCCCGAATAAGGACCAGCGGAATTTCATTTTGATATTGCGCTTTCAATCCATTTTCAATCACTTTTTGCCATTGTTGGATAATAAGCACTAAAACTAATTCCGTTTCCTCATCAGACTCAAAAAAGGCATCAACTAATTGTTGTCCAACTTCTAGCCATGATTCTAATGAACGAGTTTCACTTAAACGTGTACGCCAATCACTTAATGTATAAAGAAAATCAGCGAGATGCCCTGCAAGCTCCGCAACTAATCCACTGGATTCATCATAAGGAAGCACACCTTTCCAAGGACCATTTTCACTTTCCATCGCATAACCAAGCAACATGCGCAGTAAGCCAAACTCCCATGTATTTTTGCCCGTGATTGGCAATAAGAATGAAGCCACATTCTCATCATCTAATCCCCAGCGTATGCCTGACTCATCAACCCAACGACGTAGTAGTTTTAGTTCATTTTCAAAAATAGAAAAATGCCCTGCTAAAGCAGGGACTTCAAGCAGTGCCAACACTTGTTCAGCGGTAAAACGACTTTGAGGAAGTTCTAGCAACGTAATAAAAGCCTGTAATACAGGGTGCGCTTGACGCGCTTTTCTATCTGAAATAGCAAAAGGAAGATAACGTTCTGAAGATGCATTACCAAACACTGCTTGAATATAAGGTGTATAGCTATCGATATCCGCAACCATCACAATAATATCGCGCGGTAACAATTCAGGATCTTGTTCTAATAAATGCAGTAATTGGTCTTGCAGTACTTCGACTTCGCGCTGTGGGCTATGGCTTGCATGGAAAGTCAGTGAGTGATCATCTGGTGAAATCACTCGTTTATTTTCACTACACTCATAAGTTTCAAGTGTTGTACCTAATTGCGAAAAATCTTCTAAATCAAGAATATCTGCTTGTAATTGATGGAGTAAATTATCTCTTGGGATCTCAACAAACGCATCTAACACATCGGTATATTCAAGTTCAGAGAGGAAATAAAGATTATCTTTACCTAGTTTTCCCCATGATGCTAATAACGGATTACCGATGTTTTGCTCGCCCTCATCATTAAATAACGAAGAAGCATTTTTTTCATCTTTAAACCAAGGCGATTCATGCAATTGCTTATAATGGCGTGGCTTTCTGCTATTAAGACGAGAGAGAAATTTAGGATCTTGAATATCTCCCCAATAGTAACGGCAAGGATTAGTAAAGAGTAAATAGATCTCAGTATGACGCCCTATCGCTTGTAATGCCTGCAAATAAACTTGAGGTAGAGCCGAAATCCCACAAATAAAAATACGAGGTGGAAAACAGTGTTGAAGCTCCCCTTCTTTTGCATTATTTAAAGTCGAAATAAATTGCTGATAAAGGTTAGAACGGTGCCATTGAGGCTGATTAAGATCTTTTGTGTATTGCTGTAATGCTACCCACAATATTTTTTGCCAGCGTTGATTTTCACTCAACCCTTCGATTAACTCATCATTTTCCCACGAAGCTAACCAATCTGAACGATAAACTAAATATTGGTCAAATAAGTCAGCTACACGTCCTGCTAACTGGTGAAGTTTACGTTTATCTTCATCATCATCAAGGTAATGCAGTAAGGGTTTAAATTCTTCATTAGGCAAAAATTCAGGAAGTAATGCCATTAATTTCCATGTCATCGCATCTTTAGAAAAAGCGCTTTCTTTAGGTATACCTGATAACACCCGAGTAAACATTTCCCAAATAAAGGTTGCTGGTAATGGATAACGGATATTAGCAGCAATACCCAAGCTTTCGGCAAGCTGGATTTGCAACCATTGAGACATTCCAGGGCTTTGTACAAGGATCACTTCTTGTTCAAAAGGAGAAGAAAGTGGCCTGGTCTGCATAAAGTGCACCATAAGTGACTTTAGTAATGACAACTGATTTGAGTGATATATATGAAACATCAGATCCTCATCTTATTAATAGCATGACCAGTAATACAGCCTTATTTCGGGTAATACATTATTGGCAACATAACCTTCTATTTGCTGACAACCTTCAGACTGTAAAAGTGAGCGTGTCATTATTTTGGGGTTAGATGCGAAATAATCAGGTGATTTATCAGACATTTGTTCAAATAAAACAAAAAGTTCCTGCCCTGACTGCTGAATTTGAATTAGCTGCTGAAAATCAGCTTTTAATGATTGACTATACGCTATAATAGCGACAAAACTAATATTAAAAAACAGCAATATAAACATTGTATTAAGTAATATAGAGCCACTTTCTGATTTATTTTGAATATTATCTATAACACACACTCCTTATGCACTAATGGGCAATAATCTAGCCATCCGCTTGGATGAATAGTTATTGTTCTATTTTTATCCTTTAAGATACTAACCCATTGGTAATGATATATTTTATAACCTTTTAAGCTTTCTGCTTGTCCTTGAAGTAAGCCCTTATCTAGAGAGAGCAAAAGTAGGCAGCTTTTTATTTTAGGATTTGCATGAAAAGTATGACATTGCCATTTATTTAATCGAGTTGATGAAAGATCCCAATTAAGTGCAATCCCCCACTGCAATGCAGATTCAGCAAATAAAAAAGCCTGTCGTGCTTGTAACTCTTGCATCACTATTTGTTGAGACTGCCTGTAATGATAAGCAAAGTTTCCAAGTACAGATAAACTCATCACAACAAAACCCATTACCATCAATAAACTTGCAAACCCCTGTTCATCTTTTCTATATGTAAAATCGGTATTCATAACAAGGTCACATTCCTTAAACGCATGATATTTTGATAATGCGACTTCACTTTATGATTTTGTTTTAAATGAAATTTTAAAGAAACTGAAAGATAAAAAAGAGACATCCCTTTTATTAAATGGGGCTTTGAATAAGAACGCAAAGTAAATTCAGTCACCTCAATTTCATTACTCTCAAAAAAACGTTGCCATCCTGAAGAGGCGCAATCTTTGACTCCTCTTCGTTGTTCTAGTTGTCCATTTTTAAGACGGTATCCAAAATAATCACTCTCTTTTGAAGAAGGCGGTTCCCATTTGCCATTGCTGTTTATGTCGTAAGCAAAAATAACGCAGGAGTTTTTCTCTTGAAGGGGGTATTGTCCTATCTTTAAAGAAGACTCAGCCAAGCCGTTTGGCTTCAACGTATTAACACAACTGTCATAACAATACCCTGTGCGTCTTAATTGTGCTTCTAACACCAATAACCGTTCTCTTAAAAAAATATCTAACTGGTATTGTTGGTAAGAATAGATCAGTGTGTTCATTATTTGAGGATAAGCCCGACTGATACATAGAAATAAAACCCCACTTATCGCGATAGCAAAAAGGCATTCCATCAACATCATGCCAGACGAAAATGAAATTCCAGATCGTTTCAACATGATGGAAATGCCTTCATGCTCTGACTACATGCTCTTATTCTGCCTAATGATGAAATAATAATTTTCACTTCGCCTTCTACACTGTGAAGAACAAAGCTCATGGGTTTTAACGTTTGACGAATTCCACCAAACGTAAAGTTTGAAACTGTTGATTGCTTAAGTTGAATGCCTGAAGCTAATTGAAAAATATCTTGTTGCTCTGATAAATGGCGAGAATGAAGAGGAGTCGCAATTATTTTATTATTTGGTGATAACAAAAGCGTAATTTTAATTCTTACATTAAATAATAGAGCTTGTTGTTGCTGATAAGAAAGAAAAGCAATGGTTTCACGCACGCTATGCAGTAACTGACGCTGGTAAGTAAAATGCTGATAAGCAGGAATTGATAAATAGCTTAAAATAGAAACTATCATCATCACAACCAATATTTCAAGTAAGCTTATACCAAATTCGCCCTCTTGCTGATGTGCCCTACTTAGGCTTATATCCATGTTATTGTTCATTTATTTCTCCTTTTAACCTACTGCGAGAATGCAGACAAAACATTTAAAGGTAAATAAAGGAAAGTGTTTTTTTCGAACAACAACGCAATAACCGTATTTTCAGAATAAATACAAAATAAGGGTAAAAATGAAAAAAGCCCCTGTTTATTGCTAAACAGAGGCCTTTAAAGCAAGGAATAAACTAAACTGTAAATGGATATTTTATTGCTTCATGGCATTGATAACCTTCAACAGTAAAATCATCCGTTGTTACCCAAGTTTCAATATCTTCCAACGTTTTGATTTTTGGATTGATATGTAATGTTGGTAACGGTAATGGCTCTCTTTTTAACTGCACATCACGCATTAGAGGTAATTGATTTTCATAGATATGTGCATTGATTATCTTATGAAATGCTTTACCCGGCTTATGCCCTGTAATTTGAGCCACCAGCGCCAATAAAACAAAGCACTGAATTTGGTTGAAATTCAAACCTAGCGGCACATCACAACTGCGCTGATAAGAGGTTAAATAAAGCGTATCACCCACAAGTGAAAAGGTATGCGTATGCATACAAGGGCGTAAACAACCCAGTTCCGTTTCACCCGGATTATAGAACGTTACGATTTCACCACGATCATCGATACCTTTAGTCAGGTCATCTACCACTTTACGTAATTGATCAAAATGAGAACCATCAGGGCGTTGCCATTGACGTCCTTGAACGCCATAAACACGCCCCATATCGTCTTCGCCTTTACGATGAGGGTTATTTAACCATGCACCATTTTCATTTGCATTGGCATTCCATGTATTGCAACCAATTTCACGAAATTGAGCGGCATTGTCATAGCCACGTAAATACCCTAACAGTTCTGCAATGGCCGCTTTATAAAAACTTTTTCGTGTTGTTATCAGCGGAAATTGGTTATTCGCAACATCATATTCCAGATCGGCATTAATCACCGTTAAACAACGGGTTCCTGTCCGTTTATTATCAATCCATTGCCCTTCATCGATAATGCGTTGACACAATGCCAGATACTGCTTCATGTTGTCTCTCTTGTTAATTAGCTAATAATAAAAAATTTATCTCACACTATTTGTGAGCAGATGTTGGGTTTTGTGCCGTTTTTTTATCTTGACGATAAGCCCATACCATAAAAATAATACCCAACAGAATCATTGGAATTGAAAGTATTTGCCCCATACTCACACCACCAAATAATCCTAGTTGTGCGTCTGGTTGACGGAAGAATTCAACAATAATACGGAATGCGCCATAACCAATCAGGAATAGACCCGACACACTTCCGACAGGACGACTTTTACGCACAAAAATATTCAGAATAATAAATAACACCACGCCTTCTAACAGCATTTCATAAAGCTGAGAGGGATGACGAGGTAAAACACCATATTCTTGAATAATAGGCAGTAACGTTGTTGGATCTTGAGCAACAAGCTGGAGATCCGCAGAACGCGAGGTTGGGAATAAGAACGCCCAAGGCGTATCTAATGTGACACGTCCCCATAATTCGCCATTGATAAAGTTACCAATACGGCCTAGCCCTAATCCAAATGGAATTAACGGTGCAACAAAGTCTGCCACTTGGAAAAATTTACGTTTAGTGCGTTTAGCAAACCAAATCATGGCACAAATGACCCCAATTAAACCGCCATGGAACGACATTCCGCCATCCCACACTTTAAAGAGGTAAAGAGGATCATTTAAAAAGACAGGTAGGTTATAAAATAAAACATAACCTAAACGACCACCGATAAATACCCCCACAAAACCGACATAAAGTAATGTTTCAACTTCATTTTTATTCCAACCACTATTCGGTTTTGCAGCTCGGCGATTTGCAAGCCATAAGGCAAAGACAAACCCAACTAAATACATCATACCGTACCAGTGTAGTGACACAGGCCCGATAGAGAACATAACGGGATCAATCTCTGGAAATTTAAGGTAGCTTATACTCATTATTCCCTACTTCACTTAATCAATAATTTCTGTGCTGGTTATTTATTACCAACACAGAAAAGGCTTATACGAAGGTCTGCTAGATACCTCCGCGAATTAATCCACCTAATCCTTGCCGTTCCATAAATTCAGAAGACAATTTTTTGATTTCTGTTGTGGTTTCAGCTTGCAACACCTGTTGCATAAAAGGCTGTAACATCACAGGATCAAGATGGCGCAATAAGTATTTTACCCTAGGTAAACTACGACCACTCATGCTTAACTGCCTAAAACCGAGCCCTATTAACAGCAATGCCCCTATTGGCGTACCTGCCATTTCACCACAAACACTCACTGGCAACTGATAATATTGGCATTGTGTTGCAATCAAATTCAGTGAACGCAATAACGCAGGATGCAAATTATCATAGAGTGATGCTACATGGGTATTATTACGATCGACAGCAAGTAAATACTGAGTCAAATCGTTTGTTCCAACAGAGATAAAATCAACCCGATTGGCTAATTGTGACAGCATAAACACCAACGAAGGAACTTCAAGCATGATGCCTAACGGTGGTGGAACACACTCACACTTTATTTCTCGACTAACTTCATCACATGCTCGTAGCAGCAATGTTCTTGCTTCGTCGATTTCATCAAGACTTGTCACCATCGGCAACAATATTTTCAAATTTTTAAATTCGAGATTTGCTTTTAGCATTGCACGTAGCTGAATAAGGAAGATTTCAGGTTGATCGAGCAATATTCTTATTCCTCTCCAACCTAAGCAGGGATTTTCCTCATTAATTGGCATATAAGGAAGTTGCTTATCAGCACCAATGTCTAAAGCGCGCAATACAACGGGTTTATCTGGAAAAAAAGAGAGAATTTCACGATAACGGTTTTTTTGTTCATCTTCAGAGGGAAAACCACTTTGCAACATAAAAGGAATTTCGGTGCGATATAAACCCACACCATCTATTCCCACACTAATGCGTTGCTCATATTTTATATTTAATCCCGCATTCAATTGAACGCTAACTGCTTCACCATTTTTTAAAACCGCTTGCTGTTCAAGTTGATCTTCTGCAATTTGGCTTAATACACTCTCTTCATCAATAATTTGTTTATATTCTTGAGTAATAAAAGGCTCTGGCTCAATAAATATTTCACCACGATAACCATCAAGAATAAGCATGCGATTATGTAACAGCTCAGGTTGAATATCTGCTCCCATAATCGCAGGTATTCCCATCGCTCTAACAAGAATGGCAGAATGTGAGTGAGTTGCGCCATCTCGAACAATGACACCAGCAAGTTGTTGCTCTGGTAACTCCGCCAATAAACTGGCACTTAATTCATCAGCGACCAAAATAAAACGCTCTGGCCAAATATTGGTTGAGCTTAGATCATCATCTAAATGGAATAATAAACGCTGTCCTAATGCTTTAAGATCAGACGCTCTTTCTCGCATATAACCGTCTTTCAGGCTGGAAAATTGTGCTGATACTTTCTCAACCACCACTTTAACTGCCCATTCTGCGACATAACCTTGTGTGATTATCGCGGTCATTTTATGTTTAAGCTGTGGATCATTAAGTAAATGCGAGTAGAGATCAAAAATGGCCGCACTCTCTTTTTGTGCATTCGCCATAAAACGCTTACTAAAACGGCGACATTCTGCTGTCGCATCTTCTAAAGCAACAGTGAGTCGATTTAGCTCTGCTTTTATATCAAGTGCACTGGCTTTAAATACATTTTCAAGGATTGGCTGAGCGACTTCTTGCCAGCCATATGCCATCACCACCCCCGTCGAAACCGAAAGTGCTTTAATACGGCTTTGACGATATTGTCCAAAAAGCCCTTTAGTTTGTACTTGCGATAACGTTGCACCTAATTGTGTCGCCAGTGTCACCATAAAAGATTCTTCGCTTTCATTAAATAAGCGACGCTCTTTTTGCTGAACGACTAATACACCAAGGAGTTGGCGACGATAGACAATAGGTACACCGAGAAAAGCACGGAGATCATCTTCTTTAACTTGAGGAAGGTATTTAAAGCTAGGATGCTCGCGAATATCAGCGAGGTTGATGAGCTCTGAAAGACGCCCCACTTCACCAACAACGCCTTCATCAAATGAGAGGCTAACGGCTCTCCCTCTGGGTTTTTTTAACCCTTTGGTCGCCATAAGATAAAAACAACTACGTTGTTTATCGGCAAGATAAATAGAACACACATCCGTGTGCATTGCCTGACACGTTTCCTTGACTAAGAGTTCAAGCGCTTCTGGAAGCCCCGCTGCCATAGCCACTTTTTCTACAATTTCTCGCAAACGTGTCAGCATAGTGTTATCTAATACCTTTTACGCCGATATCCATACGATGGACGAGGTAAAGACACTTGTTCTTGCAACGGCATGACTACGGGTGCGAACTCTTTCATTACACGTCGATAAACATCGCGTTTAAAAGAGACGACTTGTCTAACAGGATACCAGTAACTCACCCAACGCCAGCCATCAAATTCTGGCGTTTTGCTTTGTTGAACATTAATGTCTTTATCATTACTTGTTAACTGCAAGAGGAACCAACGCTGTTTTTGTCCAATACAAACAGGTTTTGTGTCCCAACGCACCAAACGCTTCGGTAACTTGTAACGTAACCAGTTACGTGTGGAGGCAAGAATTTTAACATCCTTGCGACTTAACCCAACTTCTTCGAACAACTCTCGGTACATTGCCTGCTCTGGCGATTCTCCAGGATTAATTCCCCCTTGAGGAAACTGCCATGAATGTTGCCCATAGCGACGAGCCCAAAGCACTTGCCCTTGCCGATTACAAATTACAATCCCTACATTCGGGCGGTAGCCATCATCATCGATCACTAGACTACCTCAATAACCAAATTTGAAAGATAACTCATTGTTTCATACTACCCACAAACGGTAAACCTCTATCAACAGACTTTGCACGACGCGCGTATTTATCTACAATGGGAAAGTCTCAACGGGGTGCCTTTTTAGGCTGAGAAAAACTCGTGGAACCTGATCCAGCTAATACTGGCGTAGGGATTTGAGTCAGGATGTTGCAATATTCATTGATTTGCCATCCTCACTCCTCAGATCCTACCTGACTTTTACTGAGGAACTAAACGTGTTAACTAAATCGCTTCGCTTTACTTTCCTTCTGGGCGCTCTAGGCATTATGAGCACTTTTTCAACTCAAGCCTTAGCACAAAAAACCACACTGACTGTTTACACTTATGATTCATTTACCGCAGATTGGGGGCCAGGGCCTGCAATAAAAAAAGCGTTTGAACAACAATGTGATTGCGAATTAAAACTTGTTGCCCTTTCTGATGGTGTTTCTCTGCTTAATCGCTTACGTATGGAAGGTGATAAGAGTAAGGCTGATATTATTTTGGGTTTGGATAACAATCTGATCCACGCAGCAAAAGAAACGGGACTTTTCGCACCAAGTCATATCGATACATCAAAACTCACCCTACCTGAAAAATGGGCTGATGATACCTTTGTGCCTTATGACTACGGTTATTTTGCTTTTATCTATGATAAAAACCGCATTGCTAATCCGCCCAAAAGTATGGCTGAACTGCTAAATAGCAAAGAAAAGTGGAAGATTTTGTATCAAGATCCTCGCACCAGCACACCGGGTTTGGGTTTAATGCTATGGATGCAGTCACTTTATCCTGAAAATACGGCCTCTGAATGGAAAAAATTGTCAGAGAAAACGCTGACAGTGACTAAAGGTTGGAGTGAGTCTTATGGCTTATTCTTAAAAGGTGAAGGTGATTTTGTGCTTAGTTACACATCATCTCCGGGTTATCACATTTTAGCGGATAAAAAAGATAACTATGCAGCGGCAATTTTCGATGAAGGACATTACTTACAAGTCGAAGTCGCGGCAAAATTGAAATCGAGCAAACAACCTGAATTAGCGCAACAATTTATGCAATTTATGCTCACCCCTGCTTTCCAAGAAACTATTCCTACAACCAATTGGATGTATCCTGTTATTGATATTCCATTACCTGACGTCTATTCCGTGATGACTAAACCCGAAAAATCATTGCAATTCGATGCAGATGTTGTCGCAAAAGAGCGCCAAACATGGACTCGTAATTGGCAATCTGCGGTTAGTCGCTAATGGGAAGATGGCTTATCCCGGGACTATGTGCCTCGGGTTTACTGCTTATTGTGGCGTTATTGTCATTTGGCGCATTGTGGTTTAACGCACCAAGTGGTGAGCTGACCTCAATTTTTGCTGATGAATATTTATGGCATGTTGTCCGCTTTACTTTTTGGCAAGCCTTTTTATCTGCGCTGTTTTCGATATTACCTGCTATTTGGCTCGCCAAAGCACTCTATCGACGCCAATTTAAAGGACGAACACTGTTTTTACGCCTATGTGCCATGAGTCTTGTGTTACCTGTTCTAGTTGCACTTTTTGGTATTTTAACGATTTATGGCAGAGTGGGATGGATTGCTCAAATTTGTGAATGGCTAGGGATCGACTACCAATTTACCCCTTATGGTTTGCAAGGCATTCTATTAGCTCATATTTTTTTCAATATGCCGTTAGCAACCCGAATGCTATTACAAGCACTCGAAAGTATTTCGTCAGAACAACGCCAATTAGCCTCACAGCTTGGCATGAATGGCTGGCAACGTTTTCGTTTTCTTGAATTTCCCTATTTGTGGCGTCAAATTCTGCCCACGGCATCACTCATTTTTATGCTCTGCTTTGCAAGCTTTGCCACTGTATTGGCATTAGGCGGAGGTCCTGCGGCAACGACTGTTGAACTCGCGATTTATCAAGCGTTAAGCTATGACTACGATTTACATCGCGCTGCACTGTTAGCGTTGATCCAGCTTTTTTGTTGTTTAGGTTTAGTGCTTATTAGCCAAAAGCTAAAAGGCACCCTTTTTGTGGGAAGCAGTCAAAAGCTACATTGGCGTGATCCCTATGATCCTATCTTTAGCAAAATAATCGATGGTTTAGTGATCACTCTTGCGATCCTCTTTTTAGTACCGCCAATTCTAGCGGTAATAACGGACGGTCTTAACAGTCAATTTATACGTGTCATACAACAACCTGTACTTTGGCAGGCGTTTACTACCTCACTGATTATTGCGGTTGGTGCAGGTATTGTTTGTGTTGTATTAACGATGATGTTGCTATGGAGTAGCCGAGAACTTCGCTTACGGCACTTTAAAAAAGCAGGACAAGCCATGGAAATGAGTGGTTTGATTATTCTGGCGATGCCGGGGATTGTGTTGGCAACAGGCTTTTTCCTTCTATTCAACAATACGATTGGATTACCCGAATCACCGTATGTTTTAGTCATTTTAACCAACGCATTAATTGCTATTCCGTATGCATTAAAAGTACTTGAAAATCCAATGAATGACATCGCTTCACGTTATGGTCTTTTGTGTCAGTCGCTCAATTTACAAGGTATAAATCGACTCCGTTGGATAGAATTACGCGCATTAAAAAAACCAATTTCACAAGCCCTTGCTTTTGCTTGTGTGATTTCTATTGGGGATTTCGGTATTGTGGCTCTTTTTGGTAATGAAACCTTTAGAACCTTACCTTTCTATCTTTATCAGCAAATTGGTGCTTATCACACTCAAGATGGTGCCGTGACCGCCATGATCTTATTGCTACTTTGCTTCACTCTTTTTAGCCTAATAGAACGATTGGCAGGAAAATCTCATGATTAAATTAGAGCACCTTTCTTACACCTATGAACACCAACATCTCTTATTTAATTTAACCGTTAATACGGGAGAGCGTATCGCTGTGTTAGGCCCCAGTGGCGCTGGAAAAAGTACATTACTCAGTTTAATTGCGGGTTTTTTACCGTCAGAAAAAGGAAGCCTTTTTCTCAATGGTGAAAACCATACTAAAACCGTCCCTGCTAAACGTCCTATCTCCATGTTATTTCAAGATAATAACTTATTTCCACATTTAACTGTCAGACAGAATATTGGTTTAGGGTTAAATCCCAGTTTAAAACTGACTGATGCGCAAAAAGCACTATTAGAAGATCGCGCTAAACAAGTGGCTCTCAGTGAATATCTTGAACGCTTACCATCCCAATTATCGGGGGGGCAGCGTCAACGTGTCGCAATTGCACGCTGCTTGGTACGTGAACAACCGATTTTATTACTCGATGAGCCTTTTTCTGCATTAGATCCCGCTTTACGCATTGAAATGCTGGCACTACTTGAGCAACTTTGTGGTGAGAAGACGTTAACCTTATTGATGGTTTCGCATAGTTTAGAAGATGCTGCAAAAATCGCCTCAAGAGCGATTGTGATTGATAACGGTATGATTGTGTATGATGGAAATACACAATCACTAATAAATGGTAAAGTGGATCAATCACTTATTTTAGGTATTCCGTTTAATTAATCTTAGCTAAAATTAACTGTATAAATAACCACTATATTGACTATAATAAACACATATTTAGTAAATTATTTGTGTTTATTGGGTGCTCATGATTGGTCATACGGAACAAGGTTTTATTCTTACTCGCCACTGGAGCGACACACCAAAAGGTATTGTCGTCTCTTATTGGCTGGCGACAGATCATGGTCCGCATAAAGTGACTGTTCCTATGCAACGTGCTATCGGTTTTGTTGCCCGTCAATATGAAACTGTTTTACGCTCACTCGTTAATAAAAATCCTGATATTGAAATTCGCCCCCTCGAGTTAAAAGATTTCGAAAGACAGCCCGTTTTTGGTGTTTATTGCAAACAATACCGCCAACTTGTTCAACTTGAGCAACAACTTAAAGAGCATCACATCCGACTTTATGAAGCGGATATCCGCCCACATGAACGTTATATGATGGAGCGCTTTATCACCGCACCAGTCTGGTTTCGTTATCAACAAAATAATATTGCTACATTAAAACCCGCTCCTGATTATCGCCCAACGCTTCGAACCGTGTCTTTGGATATTGAAACCAGTGAGTTTGGTGAACTTTACTCCATTGGGCTTGCAGGTTGTGGCGATAATGTGGTGTTTATGCTTACTGATGAGTTGCCCGCAGAGTGTGAAAGCCAACAATTTCAAGGCTATCGTTTATGTTATGTCAGTAGCCGATTACGTTTAATTGAAAAGCTAAATGAATGGATACAACACTATGATCCCGATGCCATTATTGGTTGGAATTTAATTCAATTCGATCTACGTATTTTGTACACGCATGCCCAACGGTATGGCGTCAGTTTATTATTAGGTCGTCAAAATAGCCCGTTAGAATGGCGTGAGCATGGATTTAAAAAAGGACATTTTTTTGCATCGGCTCAAGGTCGTTTAATTATCGATGGCATTGAAGCATTGAAAATGGCGACGTGGAATTTTCCCTCTTTTAGCCTAGAATCGGTTGCTCAAACACTGTTAGGTGAAGGTAAAGCCATCGATACACCTTATGCCAGAATGGATGAAATTAATCGGCGCTTTAAAGAAGATAAACCTGCACTGGCTTATTATAATTGGCAAGATTGTGTCTTAGTGAACCGTATCTTTGATGCGACATCTCTTATGGCATTCTTATTAGAAAGAGCCTGTGTTACAGGGCTTTCAGTTGATAGAAGCGGTGGCTCTGTCGCGGCTTTTACTCACCTCTACTTACCCTCAATGCATCGCATTGGATATGTTGCGCCTAATCAAGGTGAAAAACCTGAAGAGCATAGCCCCGGTGGCTTTGTGATGGATTCTGCTCCCGGCTTATATGATTCTGTTGTTGTGCTTGATTACAAAAGCCTTTATCCCTCTATTATTCGTACTTTTTTAATCGATCCAGTAGGAATGATTGAAGGAATGCACCAACCTGACGAAAAGTTTTCTATTCCTGGATTTCGCCAAGCACGATTTTCACGAGAACTGCACTGTTTACCCGCTATTGTGTCGCAAATTTGGCATGAAAGAGATAATGCCAAATTACATAAAAATGCCCCGCTCTCTCAAGCGCTCAAAATCATTATGAATGCTTTTTATGGTGTTTTAGGCTCTGTGGGTTGTCGCTTTTTTGATCCTCGTTTAGCGTCTTCCATTACGCTACGAGGTCATGAAATTATGAAAAAAACACGAGAATTAATTGAGGCCAAAGGTTATCAAGTTATTTATGGCGATACGGATTCAACCTTTGTTTGGCTGAAGTCACCTCACACAGAACAACAAGCACAACAGATTGGGTATCAATTAGTACAAGAGGTAAATCAATGGTGGAAAACACATCTCTTTGAAAACTACCAACTAGATTGCAAATTAGAACTAGAATACGAAACCCATTACCGCCGCTTTTTAATGCCTACCATCCGAGGTATGGAAACGGGTAGCAAGAAACGCTACGCCGGACTCAGCAATGATAAAATGGTATTTAAAGGATTAGAAACCGTCAGAACAGATTGGACTCCCCTTGCTCAAAAATTTCAACAAGAGCTTTATACACGCATTTTTCATCAGCAACCTTATCAGCAGTTCATTCGTGATTATGTTGCGGATACGCTTGCGGGAAAATATGATGAGAGATTAGTGTATCGTAAAAGATTACGTCGAAAATTATCAGAATATCAGCACCACGTCCCCCCTCACGTCAAAGCAGCACGTAAGGCGGATGAATATAATTTATCCCAAAATAGACCTCAACAATATCAGCAAGGCGGTTGGATTAGTTATATAATTACCCTCTTGGGGCCTGAGCCATTAGAGCACATTACCACTGCACCTGATTATGAGCACTATATCAATAAGCAATTAATGCCTATCGCAGATGCAATCCTACCTTTTATACAAGATGATTTTTCAACCTTGTTAAATGGGCAAATGACACTCTCATTTTAAGTTGTGTCATTTTGCAGGTGACGGTTTGCTTTGCATCTATTAACATAACGCCCCTTTGGTGATAATTAGCTTTTCTTTGTTCAAGGAACAAGCACTTTTTATCCCGCAGATTTTAATGACAACACCGCAATACTGCATTCATTAATAATTCCTAAATTATATATTTGAGAGCTGAGTTTATATATATGCCTTTTACTCTTGGTCAACGTTGGATTAGCGATACTGAAAGCGAGCTTGGACTGGGTACTGTTGTGGCAATTGATGCCCGCATGGTTACCTTACTTTTTCCTGCCTGTGGCGAAAACCGCCTTTACTCCCGTCATGATGCACCAATAACGCGGGTGATGTTCAATGCAGGGGATACCGTCACCAGTCACGAAGGCTGGAAACTCGCCATCGATAACGTTGTAGAAGATAACGGCCTACTTATCTATCAGGGTGTACGTTTAGACACTGAAGAGCCTGCACAATTACGTGAAGTGTTCTTAGATAACAAACTCACTTTTAATAAGCCTCAAGATCGCCTTTTTGCAGGTCAAATCGACCGTATGGATCGCTTTGCATTACGCTACCGCGCTCGTAAGTTTATGAGCGAGCAGTTTAAGCAAGCACAAAGTGGTTTACGTGGTATCCGCGCAAGCCTTATTCCTCATCAGCTTTATATCGCCAATGAAGTGGGTAAACGTCATAACCCTCGTGTATTATTAGCTGATGAAGTGGGTTTAGGTAAAACGATTGAAGCTGGTATGATTATCCATCAACAATTAATGGATGGTCGTGCTGAGCGCGTGTTGATTATTGTGCCTGAAAGCTTACAACATCAGTGGTTAGTTGAAATGTTACGCCGTTTCAACCTCCGTTTCTCACTGTTTGATGATAGCCGTTATAGCGAATCTTTATTAGATAGCGATAATCCATTTGAAACAGAACAGATGATCATCTGCTCTTTAGATTTTGTGCGTAAAAACAAACAACGTTTTGAACACTTGGTTGAAGCAACATGGGATATGTTAGTTGTCGATGAAGCTCATCACCTTGTTTGGAGTGAAGATGCTCCAAGCCGTGAATATCAAGTAATTGAAGAATTAGCTGAATCTATTCCTTCGGTATTGCTATTAACCGCAACCCCTGAGCAATTAGGTCAAGAAAGCCACTTTGCCCGTTTACGTCTGCTTGATCCAAGCCGTTTCCATGACTACAACGAATTTATTAATGAGCAACAAAAATATCGCCCTGTTGCTGATGCTGTCACTATTTTGCTATCAGAAGATGATTTAAATACCGAACAACAAAATATCATCAGTGAAATGATCAGCGAGCAAGATGTTGAGCCATTACTGAAAGCGGCAAATACCCAAGGTGAAGAACGTACTAAATCCCGCCAAGAACTTATCCATATGCTAATGGACAGACACGGAACAGGTCGTTTGTTATTCCGTAACACTCGTTCTGGTGTTAAAGGTTTCCCGAATCGCTTACTTCACGCGATAAAAATGCCACTGCCAACACAATATCAAACCGCAATTAAAGTGGCTGAAATTATGGCAGCGAAAAAGAACCTCGAAGTTCGTGCAAAAGAGATGCTCTACCCTGAACGTATTTACCAAGAATTCGAAGGTGAAAATGCAACATGGTGGAACTTTGACCCTCGTGTTGAATGGTTACTGGGTTTCTTAACTGCAAATCGTAATGAAAAAGTACTGGTAATTTGTGCTCAAGCAGCAACCGCACTGCAATTAGAACAAGTTTTACGTGAGCGTGAAGGTATTCGCGCGGCAGTCTTCCACGAAGGTATGTCATTACTTGAACGCGACCGTGCAGCTGCTTATTTCGCGTCTGAAGAAGAAGGCGCGCAAGTTCTACTATGTTCAGAAATCGGCTCTGAAGGACGTAACTTCCAGTTTGCTAATCAACTGGTTATGTTTGATCTGCCATTTAACCCTGATTTACTAGAACAACGTATTGGTCGCCTCGATCGAATTGGTCAAAATCGCGACATTGATATTAGCATTCCTTATCTTGAAGGTACGGCTCAATCCGTATTATTGCGTTGGTATCACGAAGGCTTAGATGCCTTTGAGCATACTTGTCCAACAGGTCGTACTATTTATGACAGCAAATATGATGCTCTCGTCAATTACCTTGCGCAACCTAATGAATTAGCGGACTTTGACGAGTTTATCGCTGCTTGCCGTAAACAGCATGATGAAATGAAGCTCAAACTTGAGCAAGGCCGCGACCGCCTATTAGAAATGCATTCTAACGGTGGTGAAGTTGGTGTTGAATTAGCAGGTGAGATTGCAGCGCAAGATAACGATCCTGAGTTAGTGAACTTTGCACTAAACTTATTTGATATCGTCGGTATTAATCAAGAAGATCGCAGTGATAGCTTAATTATTTTAACGCCATCCGATCATATGTTAGTGCCTGATTTCCCAGGATTACCGCAAGATGGTTGCACCATCACATTTGATAGAGAGCAAGCATTATCTCGTGAAGATACCCAATTTATTAGTTGGGAACACCCAATTATCCGTAATGGCTTAGATTTAATTTTGTCTGGCGATACAGGAAGTTGTGCCGTTTCTTTACTAAAAAATAAAGCATTGCCAGTGGGAACGCTGTTAGTGGAACTGATTTATGTGGTCGAAGCGCAAGCGCCTAAACATCTTCACTTAAGTCGTTTCTTACCGGCAACACCAGTTCGCTTATTACTTGATCTGAAAGGTAATAATCTTGCATCTCAAGTTGAGTTTGAAAGCTTTAATCGCCAATTAAATGCGGTTAATCGTCATACTTCGAGCAAACTGGTCAATGCGGTACAAAGTGAAGTCCACCATGTACTTAAAGCTTCTGAACCATTAATGGAAGTTGAAGCGAAAGGACTTATCCAAAAAGCGAAAGAAGAAGCGGATCGCGTGCTGACTCATGAATTGTCGCGCTTAGAAGCTTTACGTGCGGTAAACCCAAATATTCGTGATGATGAAGTCGAAGCAATTGAAAATGAACGTGCTCATATTCTTAACCATTTAGATGAAGCAACGTGGCGTTTAGATTCAATTCGCCTCATTGTTGTTACCCACCAATAATCACCGTTAAAGCGGGGAGTATTTTACTCCCCGTTGTTTTGATGAGATATCCACCATGATGGAAGTGTATAACCCGCCGACAGATCCTTGGTTACATGTTTTATATCAAGATGAGCATATTATTGCCGTCAATAAACCCAGCGGATTACTGTCAGTACCGGGCAAAGCGCCAGAGCATAACGACAGTATTATGTCGCGCATTAAAGCTGAATTTCCTAATGCTGAATGTGTGCATCGCCTTGATATGGCAACCAGTGGCGTTATTGTTGTTGCACTAAATAAAGAAGCAGAGCGTGAACTAAAGCGTCAATTTCGTGAACGTGAACCCAAAAAAACCTATATCGCACGCGTTTGGGGACATATCGAAAAAGAAGAGGGTTTGGTTGATTTACCTTTGATTTGTGATTGGCCTAATCGACCAAAACAAAAAGTCTGTCATGAAACAGGGAAAGCGGCGCAAACTTTTTATGAAGTGTTGGAATATGAAGAGAATGCGACAAGAGTGAAACTCTCACCAATTACTGGGCGTTCACATCAATTGCGGGTACATATGCTAGCGTTGGGGCATCCAATTCTTGGGGATCGCTTTTATGCACACCCACAGGCAAGAGCGATGGCGCCTCGCCTGCAGTTACATGCTCAGGAATTATTTATTACGCATCCTGCTTTTCGATCCCCGATACATTTTGAATGCCTTGCCGATTTTTAGTGTCTTATGACACTAAAACAGTCACTGAACTCAATGAAGCAAGGAGCAGGCAAAGCGCTAATCCCATAACCCCAACAAGAACACGGACGTTTGACATGGATATAGTTCCTTTTTTAAGAGAAGAGAGAATGAAATAATTAAATTTCACTTATATTTTACCGTGATAAATAATAAACTCAACTCAGTCTAAGTTATCTCTATCACGGAATAATTCTCTCTTTTCTCATCTTCTTTTACAAGATGTTAACGAAATCCTTTTTCTTTTTTAATCAAATCGTAAGCAACTTGTATAGACTGTGCTTTTTGTTTTGCGATTTCCATCATTTCTGGCGGTAAACCTTTCGCTACAAGTTTATCCGGATGATGTTCTCCCATCAATTTTCTATAAGCTCTTTTTATGGTTTTAACATCATCATTCTCATCGACGCCAAGTACCTTACACGCATCAGAGAGCGTTGGACCTTGAGGTTGGGGCTGATAACCCTGTCCATTTTGATAATGAAAATTCTGACCAGCCTGCATCATTGCTAATATATGTTCAAAATGCGCACGAGAAAAACCTAGCTCATCGATAATGATAAACAACATTTTTCTTTCATTTGGATGCAGTTGACCATCTGCAAAAGCAGCTTGTAATTGGATTTCCAGAAACATCTGAAGTAAGTCACGGCGCCCAACACAAATTTGCCGAACACGTTGCAATGTGGCTCTTAATGGAAAATCGGGTGATTTGCCTTCTCTAAAAGCTTGTTGCGCGGCTTGGCGACCAACACCATGCAGATTCATGCGATCCATTAATTCGCTGGCAAGAGAGATATCGGTTTGAGTCACTCGCCCTTTTGATTTTGTCAGATGGCCTAAAACTTGAAAGGTTGCGGCAAAGAAAAAAGCTTGTCTATCACGCGTATAGCGCCCACCACTTCCTAATTTACTTCGTTGCATGTCATAGAGGTGCCCAAGAAAAACACCAATAACAATGCCCCAAAAGCCTATTCCTGCAAAACTACCAATGGTAAGGCCTAATAATTTTCCCCAATAGCGCATAGACTCCTCAAATCTTCAATGCTCTGACTGCAATTTTGCATTATCATACTATTCATTTGCTTGCACACCTAACACCAAGCAACCTCTAAATAGACTTTTTCTTAAAATGAAGAGATTTACTGTTTCTCTTTGGACAGAGGTAATGCTGTTTTCGTTTAAATTGTGTTAAAGTAAAATGAGTGACCAAACGAATAACTTTAGCGTTGTTATACAGCACGAAATACCGCATCAGCGCGGTGTTTTTTTGTTTCTAATAAGGCTATAACCCTATTTCAACACAGAAACATCGAAAAAATGAGGCATACGCCTATTTTTCGGTTACCGTTAGAACAATGTTCAGAACGTTGGGCTGGTGTCGCATAACTCCCTGCGTTAGTTTCTCGCTGTTTATCAGCACGAAGCCACTGATGACGGAAGCACATAAATACTTATGAAAAAAAGTTATCCCACACTGCTGGCCACCCTAGTTTGGGCCACAATATACGGTCAGCCTGCTTATGCTGATCTTGCCTCCCAATGTTTACTGGGAGTTCCTGTTTATAACAAACCATTAGTACAAGGCGATCCTAACAGCTTGCCCGTCACCATCACTGCAAATGATATGCAAGGTGAATATCCTCGCATGGTCAAATATAAAGGTGATGTTGATATTAAACAGGGAAACCAAACCTTAAGTGCCGACAGTGTTGAACTGACACAGACTGAGGGAGAAACACCATTAAGAATGGTCACAGCAACGGGAAATGTGTCTTATGATGATCCTCAAATCATCTTAAAAGGCCCGCGTGCTTGGTCTAATCTTAATAATAAAGATACGGATATTGAGCAAGGTGATTACCAAATGGTTGGCCGTCAAGGCCGTGGTTACGCAGATAAAATGCAAATGCGTGGCGAAAACCGCTATACCATTATGGATAAAGGCATGTTCACCTCTTGTTTACCAGGAGATGATAGCTGGAGCGTTGTTGGCTCAGAGGTTATTTTAGACCGTGAAGAACAAGTCGCTGAAATTTGGAATGCGCGTTTTCGTGTCGCCAATGTGCCTATTTTTTATAGCCCTTATCTTCAATTACCAATTGGTGATAAACGCCGTTCTGGTTTCTTAATTCCTAACGGAAGCTATTCCCGTAGCTCTGGATTTGATTTCCAACTCCCTTATTATTGGAATATAGCTCCTAATTATGATGCGACCATTACGACTAACTATATCAGCCGTCGTGGTTTAAAATTAGATAATGAATTCCGTTATTTAACGACTCCAGGTAGCGGTACGATTGCCGTTGATTGGATTAATCACGATAGCCAATACAATAAAGATAAAGAAGAAAATAAAGCTGGCTATCTTCCTCGTGATTCTGCAACACGTTGGTTATTCTACTGGGGACATAGTGGCGTCATGAACAATGTGTGGCGATTTAATATCGATTACACAAAAGTAAGTGATAACAAGTACTTCACTGATTTCACCTCTCAATATGGTAACACCACAGATGGTTATGCAACTCAGAAATTTAGTACGGGTTATGCGCAACAGAACTGGAATGCCACATTAACAACCAAACAGTTCCAAGTCTTCTCTGATAATAAAGATGCAAGGGCTTATCGTGCAGAGCCACAACTTGATCTCAATTATTATAAGAATGATATCGGGCCGTTTGATTTCCGTACTTACGCTCAATTTGTTCGCTTTACCAGTGTGGGAGATAACACCCCTGAAGCAAATCGTTTCCATATTGAGCCAACGATCTCACTGCCTGCATCAACAGGTTGGGCAAGCTTTAATAATGAACTGAAAGTGATGGCAACTCATTACGATCAGGACATTCCTGAGGCTTATAAGAAAAGATATCCTAACCAATTAGATGACAGCGTTAATCGTGTATTGCCACAGTTTAAATCTGATATGAAAGTGGTTTTCGAGCGCCAATATCAAACCAATGATATTACTCAAACCCTCGAACCTCGTGTGCAATATCTTTATGTTCCTTATAAAGATCAGTCTAATATCAATAACTTTGACTCCGCATTATTACAATCAAACTATGGCGGACTTTTCCGCGATAGAATGTATGGTGGTTTAGACCGCATTGCTTCTGCAAACCAATTAACCACGGGTGTAACTTCGCGTTTTTATGATAGCGAATTAGTTGAACGTTTTAACGTTTCTGTAGGTCAAATCTACTTCTTTGAGCGTCCAAGAACAGGTCCTTCTTCTATTGGTAATGAGATTATTAATAGCAAAGATGAAACAGGTTCAATGGTATGGGCGGGTGATGCCTACTGGCGGATCACAGATACTGTAGGTATGCGTGGTGGTTTACAATATGACCGTCGCTTAGGTAGCGTCTCAATGGGCGATGCGATTATGGAATATCGCGCAGATAGCGATCATCTTCTACAGTTAAGCTATCGTTATGTTGATCGTGACTATATCCAAGCCACGCGTGTTCGCCCTTATGATGGTGGTATTAATAAACTTCCTGAATACCAAAAAGGTATTTCACAAGTCGGTGTCGTAGGAAGCTGGCCATTAGCAGAGCGTTGGGGACTTGTGGGTGCTTATTACTTTGATACCAAAGAATCAGAGCCTGTTAGCCAAATGGTTGGTCTACAATACAACACCTGTTGCTGGGCTGTGAATGTGGGTTATGAACGGAAAATTGTTGGCTGGAAAGTTGACCACAGCGATATTGATAATAAATGGTCTGTCAATGTGGAACTCAGAGGCCTAAGTAACAATCATAGTTTGGGTAGCCAGAAAATGCTTGAACGCGGTATCTTACCTTATCAAAGAGCATTCTGATTTAATCAGACTACGGAATTGGCTGAATAAATATGTCACCCCGCAATAAGATGCGGAAAATACATAATGGGAAACTTATGAAAAATTGGAAAACGCTGTTTATCGGCTTAATGATCACGGTCGGTGCAGCCACCAGCTCAACAACATTTGCTGCTCAAGAATTAAACCGTGTATCGGCGATTGTCAATAACGGTGTCGTTCTAGAAAGTGACGTCAATAGAATGCTACAGACAGTCAAAATGAACGCAAAAAATGCGGGACAAGAGATGCCTGATGAGCAAGTTCTTCGCCAACAAATTCTAGAGCGTTTGGTGATGGATAACATCATTTTGCAAATGGCACAGCAAATGCAAATTGATATTCCTGATGCCGCAGTAGAATCTACAATTCAGGGTATTGCTGCTGAAAATAAACTCTCTCTTGAGCAACTGAAAAAGCGTCTTGCTGGCGATGGGATTTCTTATAACGAATATCGACAAGATATCCGTAAAGAGATGATGCTAGCTGAAGTTCGCAACAATGAAGTGCGTCGCCGTATTACTATTTTGCCTCAAGAAGTTGATTCTCTTGCGAAGCAAATTGAAGGTCAAGCAAGCCAAAGTGTTGATCTAAACCTGAGCCATATCTTAATTCCATTATCAGAAAATCCTGCGCCAGCAGAAATGGAAAAAGCAAAGCAAGTCATTGCTCGCATTATGAATCAGCTTAAAAATGGTGCGGATTTCGGTAAATTGGCTGCAACTTATTCTGCTGATCCACAAGCTTTAAATGGCGGTAATATGGGTTGGGCATCTATTGATGAATTACCAACACTATTTGCAAAAGAATTAGCAAATGCGCAAAAAGGCCAAATCGTAGGGCCTCTTCACTCTGGTGTTGGCTTACACATTATCAAAGTAAACGATATTCGTGGTGGTTCTAATACCCTTTCTGTTACAGAAGTGAAAAGCCGTCATATTCTGCTAAAAAGCTCGCCAATCATGAATGATGAGCAAGCCTATGCCAAGTTACAGCAGATCTCTGCCGATATTCGCAGTGGTAAAATAACCTTTGCTGATGCAGCAAAAGAGTACTCTGAAGATCCAGGTTCAGCATTACGCGGCGGTGAGTTAGGATGGTCAATGCCTGATGTTTACGATCCGGCATTCCGTGATGCGTTGATGCGCTTAAATAAAAACGAATTAAGCCAACCTGTTCGCTCAAACTTTGGCTGGCATTTAATTGAATTAGAAGACACACGTAGTGTTGATAAAACAGATGCCGCGAATAAAGAACAAGCATACCGTTTACTCTTCAACCGTAAATTTAATGAAGAAGTACAAAACTGGATGCAAGAGCTACGAGTAGGGGCTTATGTGAAAATAATGAACGAGAATAATGCAAACTAAGCAAATAAAACCACTTGTTATCACCCCCGGCGAACCAGCCGGGGTTGGTCCTGACCTTATTATCTCATTAGCACAAATGAGTTGGGATTTACCTTGGGTTGTTTGTGCTGATCCTCAGTTACTTAAAACAAGAGCAGAATTGTTAAACCTGCCTCTTTCATTAGTTGAATACGATCCTGCTACGCCACCTCAAATACACACACCAAGCCAAATTTATGTACTCCCAATTGCACTTCACACTAATGTCATTCCAAGTACATTAGATGCACGCAATGGTTTATACGTTGTAGAAACATTAGCTCGTGCTTGTGATGGTTGCCTAAATGGTGAGTTTTCGGCACTCGTGACTGGACCAGTTCATAAAGGCATTATCAATGATGCAGGTGTGCATTTTACAGGACACACCGAATTTTTTGCTGATCGTAGCCACTGTGAACGTGTCGTTATGATGCTGGCGACAGATACATTAAGAGTCGCATTAGCAACCACACATTTACCATTACGAGATGTGGCGGATGCAATTACAGGTGAGCTTCTGCATGAAATTATCACTATTTTAAACCACGATTTAAAAACCAAATTTGGTATAGCAGAACCTCAAATTTATGTTTGTGGCCTTAATCCTCATGCAGGGGAAAGCGGTCATATGGGACGTGAAGAAATTGATATTATTGAGCCTGCATTAACACAATTACGTCAGCAAGGCATTCATCTTCATGGTCCTTATCCTGCTGATACCTTATTCCAACCTAAATATTTAACACATGCTGATGCGGTACTTGCGATGTATCACGATCAGGGATTACCTGTGCTAAAATACGAAGGTTTCGGTCGTGCCGTGAATATAACTCTCGGCCTTCCTTTTATCCGTACTTCTGTTGATCATGGCACCGCCCTTGAGCTTGCAGGTACGAAAAGCGCAGATGCTGGCAGTTTTTGCACCGCATTAAATTTAGCCATTAATATGATACAAAATTGTAATGAATAATAGAGTCCATCAGGGGCACTTTGCCCGCAAACGCTTCGGGCAGAACTTTTTAACAGACAGCTATATTATTGAAAGTATTGTTGAATCCATTTATCCTCAACCTGGTGAAGCCATTGTTGAAATTGGTCCTGGTTTAGGTGCAATTACAGAGCCAGTAGGCGCAAGAATGGATAAAATGACGGTTGTAGAAATTGACCGTGATTTAGCCGCTCGTTTAGAAGTTCATCCTACATTAAAAGACAAGCTGACCATTATTCAGCAAGATGCTATGACGATTGATTTTGCGCAATTAGCAAAAGAGCGTCAGCAGCCTCTGCGTGTTTTTGGTAACTTGCCTTATAACATTTCTACACCACTCATGTTCCACTTATTCAGTTTTGCTGACGCAATTTCTGACATGACATTTATGTTGCAAAAAGAAGTGGTCAATCGCCTTGTTGCTGGTCACGGCAGCAAAACTTATGGTCGCCTAAGTGTGATGGCGCAATATTATTGCCAAATCATCCCTGTACTTGAAGTTCCACCAACTTCATTTAAACCGGCACCTAAAGTTGATTCAGCGGTTGTTCGCTTGATCCCTTACAAAGAAAAGCCATACCCAGTAACGGATATTACAATGCTTAGCCGTATTACCGCTCAAGCATTCAATCAACGCCGTAAAACACTACGTAATAGCTTAGGTGGATTACTCACAGCAGAAGATATGATAGCTCTTGATATCGATCCAACTGCAAGAGCAGAAAATATTTCTGTTGAGCAATACTGCAAAGTGGCAAACTGGTTATCGCAAAAGCAAGACTCACAAGCATAAGATAAAGCCAGAGACAGGAGGCACTATGTTTACCTCATCAAAAGTGGCGATACAGGTACAAAGCGTTTACATTGAAAGCCAATCTTCCCCTGAAGATGAGCGATATGTTTTTGCTTATACCATATCAATTCATAATTTGAATAAATGTGCAATTCGCCTCCTGCGCCGCTATTGGTTGATCACCAATGCACAAGGTAATACCACTGAAGTTCGAGGTGAAGGTGTTGTTGGCGAACAGCCGCTTATTGAACCTGGCACACAATATCGCTATACCAGTGGTGCCGTTCTTGAAACACCAATGGGAACAATGGAAGGTCATTATGAAATGATTGACACTGATGGTCGATTATTTCAAATAGAGATCCCTGTTTTCCGCCTTGCACTTCCAACATTGATAAACTAACTATGGCAACTTATTTAATTGGTGATATTCATGGCTGTTACCATGAACTGCGCCACCTTCTTGATAAAGTCAGTTTCAATCCAGCACAAGACACATTGTGGTTAACGGGTGATCTTGTTGCACGAGGCCCTGATTCTCTTGAAGTACTGCGCTTTGTAAAAAGCTTAGGGACTTCACTTAAACTCGTCTTGGGCAATCATGATCTTCATCTTTTAGGTGTATTTGCAAAAATTAGCCGCAATAAACCAAGAGATAAGTTGAATGATTTACTTAATGCGCCAGATGCAGACGAATTAATTAATTGGTTAAGACGCCAACCTGTATTGCAAGTTGATGAAGACAAAAAAATCATCATGGCTCACGCAGGGATCACGCCACAATGGGATTTAGAAACAGCCCAAATGTGCGCTCGTGAAGTCGAAGCTATTTTAAGTAGTGATAGCTACCCTTTATTTATTAACTCAATGTATGGTGATTTACCAAACAACTGGTCACCAGAACTTTCGGGTCTAGCGCGATTACGCTTTAGTACTAATGCACTCACTCGTATGCGTTACTGCTTTCCTAATGGTCAGCTTGATATGATTTGCAAAGATAAACCACAAGACGCGCCTGCACCATTAAAGCCTTGGTTCGATTTGCCAAGCCAATTACCTGAAGGCTATAGCATTATATTTGGGCATTGGGCCTCTCTTGAAGGGAAAGGCACTCCTGATAATATTTATGCGTTAGATACAGGATGTTGCTGGGGTGGGGATCTCACTTGTTTACGTTGGGAAGACAAACAATATTTCACTCAATCTAGCCTATCTGCTCCCAAATAAATCACTTATTATCCCCTTCTTTCTTAAAGCGCAAAAATGGCCACATTGCCTTTTGCGCTATGCGGGTTTTATCCTCACATATTACCTAAATTACTCTTTTTTATTCTAAAGAGAACATTTTATATACAAAAACGAACACTTTAAAATATCTCTAAATTTAACTATTAATAATCAATATGTTATTTTTTTTCATAGAAAAATAAGTGCAAAAAAACACAATATTGAGAATAAAAAATCGCTATATTGATTAATATCTCATATATTATTCTTATAAAATGAGTTTATTAAAATATAAATAATGATTACATTTAATAAATAAATCTTTATAAATAAAAATTTTAGTTAGAATAATAAATCTTATTTTTTATTATTCTTATATTAATAAAATAGGAATAATAAAAAGGGAGATATTTAATCTCCCTTTTTATTTAATTCTTGTTATTTTCTTCTTTTTAATATTTCGAAGCAGTAGTTATGTGAGTTATTTTCATCTGCTTCATGGTATTCCATGAAGGTAGAATCCCACTCATCAGGCTCATAATCTGGGAATGTTGTATCACCGATGACTTCAGCATCGATATGAGTTAAATAGAGTGTATTTGCCATAGGCAGAAATTGCTCATACACTTTTCCACCACCGATAACCATAATTTCTTCATGATTTTCAGCAGCTTGCAAGGCTTCTTCTACGGATTTAACCCAAACAACATCGCTATCTGTTCCTGGCTGGCTACTTAAAACAATATTAAGACGATTCGGTAAAGGACGTCCAATAGACTCATAAGTCACCCGACCCATAATAACGGGTTTATTTAGCGTATTCTTTTTAAACCATGCTAGGTCACCCGGTAATGTCCAAGGCATTGCCTTTTCCATACCAATAATGCGATCCATCGCTAATGCTGCGATTAAACTAATATTCATTTACACACCTACGGGTAAAGATGGGAAAAAAACTGTTCACACTATACGTAAAGCTAAAACCTGAGTCGATACAAATTATGCTTCCTTGATAATAAATAATTGCTTTATACTCGAAATGTTAACTTAATCATATAAGATTCAATCATTATAATATTGTTATATACAAGGCGCTATTATGCTTGAAACTTCTTTAGTTGTTTTTACAATTGCTTTACTTGGTATGATCTCACCAGGCCCTGACTTTTTTCTCGTTGTAAAAAATGCTGCGCGTTATCAACGTTCTGCGGCAATGATGACCGCAATGGGTATTGTAGCTGCATTACTTGTGCATATGTCATATTGTGTTGCAGGTATTGCTGTGCTTATCACCACAACACCTTGGCTTTTTTCCATCTTAAAATATGCTGGAGCCGCTTATTTACTGTGGATTGGTTTTCAGAGCTTACTCTCAAAATCTAATCATTCGATTGATGAAAAAGCAGCACAACATTCACAAATCAGCTTTAAAAAAGCCTTTATGCAAGGTTTTCTCTGCAATTTACTTAACCCTAAAGCCACCTTGTTCTTCCTTGCCGTTTTCACTCAAGTATTAAGTGTTGATTCCAGCATCGGTGAAAAATTGTGGTATGCCTTTATTATTTGGGGTTTAGCTTTAGTCTATTGGCCTTTATTGGTTCTATTAATCCAAAGTGCGCCAGTCAGAAAAATGCTCAATAAAATCCAAAAAAGCATTGATAAAGTGCTAGGTGTGGTACTGATTGGTTTGGGGATTAAAGTCGCGTTGAGTTAAATAAAAACCTCTTTAGTAAGATTTATTAAAGAGGTATAACTCATTTATAATTAATTTAAATTCCAATCATTCTCACTCTTTAAATAATCAATAATATCTAGTAAAACCATTTCATTCTCAAGATAATTAGACTTATTTTTCATTTGGTTTAAAATAAATTCATAATTATCTCTAATAATATTTGCAATATTATTTTTCATTTCAAAATTGATTATATTTTCAAAAAAATAATTTTTCATTTTTCGATTATATTCAGATATAAAAAATCTATCCTCTGCTGTTTTTTCTTTTTCTTTAATAATGTCATCATATTCTAACACCCCTGAACTAAGCATATTATCTAAAAACGCCTTAATACCTTCATTATTCTTTAATTTATTTACTAAGAGATTTATTATCAACTTTCTAAAACTATCATTATTATAATTTCCAACATTATACTTCACTACTTTATCCATAAAACACTTAGCTATATTTATAATAAAATTCTTCTCCATTTCCATAGAGTAAATATCATGCATTGTATTAACAAAATACATTATTGAATTACCTAACTTATTAGATTTTTTTTCATCAATCTCTTTACAAGCATAATTCAATGCCATATCAATATGTTGTTTATAGTTAAATTTAATATAATTTAACGTACTATCACATTCTGAACTATGCCTATTCAATTGTTCAAATTTTTCTTTTTGATAATTATTAATTATATCGAAAGAGATGCTGAGCATAACAATAAAATCTCCTTTTGTTTTTGGTTTTTTATAGAGATAATTTTGTATTAGTCTCTTGGCATAATCATGACAATCATTTTTTATTGCAGTATTTAAACTTAAAAAGAACGAATCTAATAACTCTCTTTTAAAACTAACAAAGTCAGAATTTATTAATTTATAATTCTTAAATTCTATTTTTTCACCACCACAAAAAAAAGTAGATAAATTGTTTAACTTAGCATGTTGACCTTTATCTAACAAAAAAGTTAAATCGGTCTTTAAATTAAATACTTTCTTTATAAAAAAAGATATTTTAGATAAAAAACTTTTATTTTCCATCCCTACATAAAAGTTACTAAAACCATTTAAAATACTATTAATTTCATTTTTTATTTTATGTTTTTCTTTTTTATCTATATTGCAGTATGTTATTGGTGTAGTTTGGATACGTGTATCATTTACATTCATAATGACTCCTTATTTCATAATAAAACAATCCTTTATTTACCTGCATCTTCATACAAAAAAAAAGCCCTTATTACTAAGGGCTTTAATATTTAAATTAATTAATACAATTTAGAAATTAATTTTCAATGTTGCATTAATTCCACTTGAACTTACATCACTATTATATTGACCTTGGTAAGAAAGTCCGAAAGTCGTTGATTTACTTAACTGTGCATCAACACCTAAGCCAACACCAAATAAATTATCCAGCTTACCACCGCGTAATGTTGCATCACCGGAATTTGATAAGAAGAGGCGTGATTCAGGACGATTATCACCAAACAGATGGCTTGCAGAAATATCGCCTTTTAATGCCATATTTATATTACCTGCCATAAATGGATAGCCACCACGTAAACCGATAGTACCCACTTGAATATCTTGTGAGTCTGTCTTAGTGGTAAATTTCATATTACCGACATTCTCATTGATATCATCAGTTGATACACGTAACCAGCTAAATCCTGCGTATGGTTCAATAGAATACTGATTGGTATTAAATTGAGTATAAGCACCCTCTAAGAAAATTTGAGTAATTTTTGCATCATAACTGGTAGAGTTATAACCTGCATTTTGTCCTACCCAAAGTGTTCTTTTTGCATCTCTATCTTGGTTAGTATGTGTGAAACCATAGTTCAATGAAGCCACGTCATACAAATTAGACACACCGTAAGCACCAATATGAATATCGTTGCTGTCTATTTTACCGTGCTCATTACCTTTATATTTGGTTGAACCCGCACCAAAGAACAGACCCGCCTTAGTATTTTCAGTCACATCAATTTCTGCGCCTAATAAGCCGACATAGAAATCAACATCCATATTGCTGTGACCATAATCAGCATTACCCCATTGACCAATACCTGTCATCCAAATACGCGCGTTGCTGTTATCCAATTTAGCATAGCGACCTTGACCAATACCCATAGCTTGATCTTTCACTGTCCGCGTTAACCCTAAAACATTAACCACACTCGCACTATTGGCATTTAAATACATATCACTACCTAATGATCCATAGGTCTTATTCAGATCTCTTTCATTCATTGGTAATACTGCATTAAATAAATCACCACTGCCTGTATTGTCTAAAGTATTAGCAATTGAGCGACCATTTTCATTATTTGCAAAAGTTGCCAGTGAGGTATTTTCTTTCTTACTTAATGTACCTGTAATGGTGTTGTCTTTTACAGACACATTTTTATCAAATAATGCATAATCATTATTTGAAGCAATATCGTTATTCGCTAACATTTTAGTTTTAACACGATTATCAACTAAATTGTCTGCATTAACTGTACCTGTTGCGACCGTGTTATTAAGGTAGATATCTTTTAATTGCCCTTCACTATCAGCACCAACGTCTAAATTCGCGCCTTTGTTGAGTGCAATATCACCAACATTAACATCATGTCCAACGGTAACTAAATAAGTCCCTTTATCGTTGATATTAATATTGGCTTTGTGGCTTTCATTTGAGGCCAATTGACCTTTTTGAGTAAAAGTATCGTTATAGCGATCAATAACACTTAATTTGCCGCCATTCACATTGATCGCTTCTGTGCCAAATGATTCTGTAAAGCCATATAAAGTACCTTGTTCGACTGTTGTACCTCCGCGATAAGTATTATCGCCAGTCATCACTAATGTACCTTCACCTTTTTTAACTAAAGCGCCGTCATATAAACCCGCGTCAATTTTAGCCTGAATAGCATCAGCACGTTTTTGGTAATACTCTTTACGCCATTTTTCAGCATCTTCTTTGCTGACAATGTGTGAGGTTGGATCTGAGTTACCATCATTGATAACAAAATCAGTGCCTAAATTGTAGTCACCTCCCGCAGCAATGCCTTTGTCTTTATATTCATTTAACCAGGCAAGATCTTCTTGTTCACGTAAATCTAAAGCTACTTGTGAGATATCATTTGTCCATACATCAAGTGGCGTCATGCTTAGGTCATACTCAAATTTACCTAAGAATTGACCCGGTCCATACATGCCTTTATCTAAATCCGGTGTACCCCAACCATAACGCACATCAGGAGTGCCTTCCGCCGCAGTCCAGCTATCATATAAAGAGCCATCTGGATTACGGTGATTAGCCGTTGTAAACATCAC
Source organism: Proteus sp. PR00224 (assembly GCF_016238105.1). NCBI lineage: Bacteria > Pseudomonadati > Pseudomonadota > Gammaproteobacteria > Enterobacterales > Morganellaceae > Proteus > Proteus sp. PR00224. Next base: position 97,616 of record NZ_JAEHQU010000005.1, read on the forward strand.
ATCACGTACTTGCATTGCATTCATTGATGCATAACGTGACATTAATACCCCCATCGCACCAGTAACATGAGGCGCCGCCATTGATGTACCACTAAAGGTATTCCAGCCTGCGTTACCTTCTTCATCAACAACTGAAGAATAAATAGCACGACCCGGTGCAACAACCGTCCACCATTTCGCATTACCCGCTTCATTGAAGACTTTAATTAATTGATACCCCGATTTATCTGCGGTTTGTTCAAGACCAGCGACTGCAATCCAATGCTTTTCTGCTTCTGGATTAAAATAAGGATAAAGAGGACGATAATAAGGCTGGGCAAAGTCACGATTACCCGTTGTGAATACTTGTACGGTATTAGTCCCTTTTACAGCATCATAAGCGGCATCAACAAAAGAAGGTTTATCACCATAAACTTTCTTGAAATAAAAATATTCGTATTCAGTTTGCGCTGTGGTATCAACAGGCATGTGTACAGTGGTATTCCCCCCATCAGGACCTTTAGTTGGAATAGTATTAACAATTCGAGGGTTTGTTCCCCAACTGTTATTAATTACCTGCGCCCCTGCATCTACCATCGCTTTCCAGCCAGTGTAGAAATAAGTGTAATCTTGATAAGGGCCGTAGTTATTGCTATCTGTTGCGCCAGTATTTCCTAAATAAACATCAGAACCCCACGCAACCCCATGCATGCCATTACCGTCACGGTTAGCACCGACTGTTCCTGTAACGTGCGTACCATGTGTATCATTCACACCTTTGATCCAACCTCCATCAACATCAAAGGCTTGACCTTTTTCATAATGCCCCCCCATTTCTTGAGGATAACGCATCCCTGTTGAGCCATATTGACCTTTGGCTTTCACCGCATGAAAACGTGAACCACTTAACTCTTCATGTGATAATAATGCACCTGAGTCCATTACACCGATTTTGGCACCCTGCCCATGAAAACCAAGTGCATAAGCACTAGAGGCATTCATGGCAGCCAGCCCCCAGTCTTTTTGATATTCTTGGCTTTCCCAACTTTTGGTATCTCCTAATTGCCCAGCTTCTGAATATGCTACGGAATATCCAGAAAAAAGAAGTGCTGATGCAACAATGGAAAGTTGAAATATATTATTATTTATTTTATTTTTTTTATTCATTTTGTGATGATGACTTAAAGCTATTTCTTTGTTCATTCTGTACCTTCAGTTATATTAAAATTTAATAACATTAATTAAGGATCAAAAATAAAAGACGCAAAGATTCTCTAGTTTCTAGAGAAATAATTACTTGAAGGGCATCTCAAAAATAGGTTTTCATGCCACAAAAATAGATAGATTGACTACGTAATCACAAATTAATAGATAGATTAAACAAAATTAGATCACTTGTTATTATATTACAAACAACCAAAATTAACCTATTTCAATATTAACCTCATTAATGACAATATTTAAATCAACTTAATAAAGAGAACTTAAATAAATAAACAAAAATATCAAATTGATTAACATTTTTTTTGAGAATATTTTTCTCTATTTAACTTTAGTCTAAAAAATATAATCCACATTATTTTTGATATAAAAAAACAGTATCTTTATTTTAAAAATACTGTTTTCCTTTTAATTTGGTGTTACTACTTAGTTTTTATTCTAAAGGTGTAACTTCCATTTGTCCTACCATACCTTTATCTGCATTTTCTAATAACTGACTGTAATATAGAAAAGGAAAATGCGAATAAGAAGGTTGTTTTAATTCCACCAGCAATTCACTTTGGCTTTCGATCCAAACAGTATCTTTCCAGCCAAAATCTGCAGGTGCGGGTTTCTGACCATTATGGTTAATCACTTTAAAACGGGCACCTTCAATATGGAATGGTTGCGGCGTCGGTACTGTTACAAGCCAACGCTCCCACCCATTTTGCTTACCGACTAAATCAATTCTTGAAAGCTCCCAACGAGCATTGTTTATTCCCGGAGGACTGTTATGCAGTTGAATGGTTCTAGGCTGAATAGAGGTGGTAATTTGTGTGTCATCTACCGCTAATTGTGCAGGTGCTTTGTCTGTTACTAATGACATTAACCCAGTTGGTTTAATGGTTAGTATATTGGCATTACGTAGTAAATCTGAAGGTTCAAAAATACCGCGAAGTCTATCCATAAAACCCGCACTTTGCCCTGCGGTAATTGTGACTTCACTCCCTTCAGACATATCCACCAATATTTCGCGTCTCTCGCCCGGAGCCATAGGAATTGATTTCAACTCAACGGGTGATGTTAATAGACCTTGATCAGAGGCGATAAGGTAAAGTGAACGACCATCATTTGCGGTTAGCTCATAACGACGAGCATTAGATGCATTGACTAAACGTAAGCGGATCCAACCTCTAGAGACTTCAATATAAGGATCTTCACGTCCATTGACTAGCAATGTATCACCATAGAAACCATCACTAGCGGCTTCTTTGTCGTATTGTGGTGTACCAAAATTATCAATCCGCTTATCTTGAATAATGATCGGAAAGTCATTCACTCCATAATGTTTTGGTAAAGGTAGGGATTTGCTCTCTTCATCTTCCACAATCCACATTCCCACCAACCCATTATAAACATGAGGTGCCATTTTAAAGGGAGTATTGGCGTGATACCAACATGTGGCTGCTTTCTGACGAATAGGCAATACTGGCGACCAGTAAGCACCAGGTGACATTAATCTTGCCGCGCCACCGACTTGTGTACCCGGAACTAATAAGCCGCTTACCGTCATTGATACCGCTTCATTAAGGCGGTTACTATAAATAAGTTTTATATCATCGCCACTTTTGACTTTGATTGTCGGTCCCGGAGTTGAGCCATTGATCCCCCAAACTTCCGCTTTTTGCGTACCATTAAACGCCCAATGAACATTTTGCAACGTCAAAAACAGCGGCTGACCACGACGAGATTCCAACAATGGCGGTATAGGTAATTGTTTATCATTGACTGATTCAGCACGAACAGAAGAAGATATAGAGCCCAGACATACCGCTAAGCCTGAAGCCTGAATAAACTGGCGACGACTAAATGACATACTTTCTCCGCAACAAAGTACAAATATTCCTATCGCATAATCAAAAATGCTGTGACAGGAAAAAAAAGCTGCTGTGATTTAAAGACAAAAGGACTTAAATGAAATTACGGGAGCATAATAGCGCGGATGTGACATAAATCCTAAAAATAGTTGATAACCAGCACACTAAATAATTCAAAATGCAGCTAGGGAACAACTGGAATACATAAAAATATATACTCTAAATAATTCAAGGTGCAACTAGGCGACAAGTGAATGATTCGCTAGGAGCATACATAAGTATGTGACTAGTGCGAATGAGCATAGTCAACAACGTTGCACCTTGAAGTATGACGAGTATATGAAAATCAGGCTTATATTCGTACTAACAAAGAAACTAAATAAGTATTAATTTAATTTACCGGGAAAATCACGCTTATTCATTTCTTCAACTTCTTTATCTAGCTCTTCGATTTTCGCTTTCATAATTTGACGACAATCTTCTGCTAATTCTCGAACTTGATCTTTGCCGTATTTTGAAACATCAATTGGAGGCAACATTTCAACAATAACGTAACCATTGTTCCAACGATTTAGCTTAATTTTACCCTGTGTTGTAGAAACACAAACAGGAATAATAGGCACACCAGCTTGAATGGCCGCATGGAACGCCCCTGTTTTAAACGGTAAAAGGCCGCGACCACGGCTACGAGTTCCTTCAGGAAACATCCAAACAGAAATCTTCTTCGATTTAATTTGATCGGCAACTTGTGAAATAGTGCCATGCGCTTTAGAGCGATTTGCTCTATCAATCAAAATATTACCCGTTATCCAATACAACTGACCAAAGAAAGGAATAAAAATTAAGCTTTTTTTACCCACTGTTACGGTATTAGGTTGTACCGCATTTGACATCGTCACCATATCAAAATTGTTTTGATGGTTTCCGATATAAATACTTGGGCCATAGCTTTCCGCTTCTTTTGGAAAACGCTCAACGAGTTTAATCCCAAAAACAGTAGATAACTTGCCGAATAAGCGTCCGTAAGTCATTACATGTTTAGGATTTCTTGGTGAAAACATGCAATAAATCATTCCAAACGTCACCACAATAATGGTGTAAAGAATGACAATGATGCCTCGAATAATGGCTAACATAAGTTTTAGCGTCCTAAATAGAAGTGGGTCAACAGACCCACTCAATATCAATTAAGTATTAGATTTAATTTGTTTCAATATCAATATGATCGATAACTTGAGCACCGCGAGGTAAAGAGGTTCCTCGACGTCCACGTTTTGCTTTAAAGCTAACTAACTCATTCATCGACATTGTCATTTTACGTTTACCAAAATGCAGGGTAACAGAGGCATTTTCAGGTAATACTCGTAACCAAGCGACGTTATCCTCACCACTTGCTGCTTGTGAAGCTGGAATAGAAACCATCTGATTTCCCTTTCCTTTTACCATAGTTGGTAATTCTGCTGCTTCAAAAATCAGCATTCTACCGCCTTTAGTAATGATCATAATGAGATCAGTGAGCTCATTATTCAAGCGTTGTGGCGGTAATGGTAATGCATTTTCAGGTAAAGTCAGTAGTGATTTTCCTGCTTTATTTTTAGAAGTTAAATCATCAACCTGACAGATAAAACCATAACCAGCATCAGATGCCATTAAGATCTTATCGGTATTTTCGCCCATAACAACATGACGTAATTGCGCACCTTTCTGAACTTTTAATCGTTCAGTTAGCGCATCGCCTTTGCTACGACCAGAAGGTAATGCATCAACATCAACGGTATAGCTTTGACCTGTGGTATCAATTAAGTGTACTGGTTGATTACTCATACCTTCAACGGCATCAAAATAGTCATCACCAGATTTAAAACCAGCCGATTTTGCATCAATGTTATGTCCTTTTTGGCAACGAATAAGCCCTTTTTCAGACATAATGACGGTAACAGCTTCAGGATGTAGATGTTTTAACGGAATAGGTTCATCACCCGCATTACCACTAAAATAGTTGATCTCTTCTGCTTTAAGCACTTCTTGCTGACCATCAACAGTAAAGATTAATGCTTCATCTTTAGGTGCAAACAGCATTTGTTCAATCACATCGCCTTGCTCTTTTCCTAAAGCAACAAGACGCGTACCACGCCCTTTTTTATTCATTTCATTCAGTTGTTCTGCTGAAATGGCTAAAATACGTGTTTTGTCAGTGATGATAATAAACCAGTGTTGCTCATTTTTCTTTTGAGGATCAACTAAGAGCGGTGCTAATAATTCAGTCTCTTCAGAAACAGTGAGTAGCCCTTTACCTGTCTTATTCTTCGTTTCCATCTCATCGTAAGAGAGAACCGAACCATAACCTTCTTTTGTTGCCAATAAATATTCTTGTCCAGCACTTCCCGCTAACATGTATTTCACGCTGGCTTCAGGTGGGAAAGTTAACTTACCGGTTAGTGGTTCGCCTTGGCTACGTCCTGAAGGCATATCATTTGGACTTAAGGTATAGCTTCGACCTGTGGAATCAAGGAACAGAACAGGCTGATTACTCATGCCTCGTACTGCACTGTGATAACTATCCCCTGCGCGATAACTCATGCCACTAGGATCAATATCATGCCCTTTTGCATTACGTACCCAGCCCATTTCAGACAACACAATAGTCACAGGCTCTGATGGCAACATATCTTGTTCATTCACCACTTTCGCCTCTTCTTGAGGGCGAATAGGTGAGCGTCGATCATCACCAAATTCTTTCGCGTCGGCTTCAATCTCTTTTTTCAGTAAAGTATTTAAACGGCGTGGTGAACTTAACAATTTCTCAATGCTGTCGCGTTCTTTTTCAAGCTCATCACTTTCGCCTTTTAGTTTCATCTCTTCAAGTTTGGCTAAATGACGCAAACGTAGTTCTAAAATAGCTTCAGCTTGAATATCAGATAACTCAAAGCGACGCATTAATTCTGCTTTGGGTTCATCTTCATGACGAATAATTTCAATCACTTCATCAATATTGAGATAAGCAATTAATAAACCTTTGAGGATTTCTAAGCGGCGTAAAACTTTCTCTAAACGATGATTTAAGCGGTTTGTCACTGTTTGGCGACGATAAACTAACCATTCGTTTAAAATAGTTAGTAGTCCTTTTACTGCTGGACGGTTATCTAACCCAATCATATTCAGGTTAACGCGATAACTTTTCTCCAAGTCAGTATTCACAAACAAGTAGTACATGACTTGTTCTAAATCAACACGATTACTACGAGGAACAATAACAAGTCTAGTAGGATTTTCATGATCAGATTCATCACGTAAATCTTCAACTAAAGGCAGTTTTTTGGCACGCATCAATGCTGCGATTTGCTCAAGTACTTTGGCGCCAGAAACTTGATGAGGCAATGCAGTGATCACTGCACATCCCTCTTCTTTTTGCCAAACAGCACGCATTCTGACAGAACCACGCCCTGTTTTATAAATCTTCTTGATATCGTCTTGAGCCGTAATAATTTCAGCTTCAGTCGGATAATCAGGGCCTTGAACATATTGCATTACGTCAGATAATCCTGCATCAGGATTATCTAAAAGCATCACTAAAGCTTGCCCTATTTCACGCGCATTGTGAGGTGGAATATCCGTTGCCATCCCAACAGCAATACCCGTTGTGCCATTAAGCACGATATTAGGTAAGCGTGCAGGCAACATTTTCGGCTCTTGCATCGTGCCGTCAAAGTTAGGGATCCAATCTACCGTACCATGTCCTAACTCACTCAATAATGTTTGTGAATATTTAGAAAGACGTGATTCGGTATAACGCATCGCGGCGAAAGATTTTGGATCATCCGGCGCACCCCAGTTACCTTGTCCATCAATTAACGGATAACGGTAAGAGAACGGCTGAGCCATAAGTACCATTGCTTCATAACATGCACTATCACCATGCGGGTGATATTTACCTAGCACGTCACCCACAGTACGGGCTGATTTTTTAAATTTAGCGTTATTACTTAAGCCAAGCTCTGACATCGCATAAACGATGCGACGTTGTACGGGTTTTAGCCCATCTCCAATAAAAGGTAATGCACGATCCATAATGACGTACATGGAGTAGTTGAGATAGGCATTTTCTGTAAATAAGTGGAGCGGTTGGCGCTCTACACCATCATGAGTCAATTCACTCATTCAATTTTTCCTCAGACTCTTGTGGTATCCATTACACTTCGATGTCAACTTCATCGCCTTTCTCTTGTAACCAATTTCGGCGATCTTCAGAGCGTTTCTTCGCTAACAACATATCCATCATGCCTAGGGTTTCTTGATAATTTTCATCATCAATCACCAATTGCACTAAACGACGCGTATTAGGATCAAGCGTTGTTTCACGCAGTTGAAGTGGGTTCATTTCACCCAACCCTTTAAAGCGCTGTACGTTAGGCTTTCCTTTTTTACGGCTTAAACGTTGTAAAATGGCATTTTTTTCTGATTCATCAAGGGCATAATGAACTTCTTTACCTAAGTCGATGCGGTAAAGTGGTGGCATTGCCATATAAACGTGCCCTTCCTTAACAAGAGCAGGGAAGTGGCGCACAAATAAAGCACACAATAAGGTTGCGATATGTAAACCATCCGAGTCCGCATCCGCAAGAATACACACTTTACCGTAACGCAGTTGGCTTAAATCATCACTATCAGGGTCCATACCAATTGCTACCGAAATATCATGGACTTCTTGTGACGCAAGTACTTCATCTGAAGAGACTTCCCATGTATTTAAGATTTTACCGCGCAGAGGCATAATCGCTTGATATTCACGATCTCGAGCTTGTTTAGCAGAGCCTCCAGCAGAGTCCCCTTCAACTAAAAACAGTTCGGTGTAACGTAAATCTTGAGAAGTACAATCAGCCAATTTACCCGGCAATGCTGGCCCTGAAGTGAGTTTCTTTCTCACCACTTTTTTAGCAGCTCGCATACGACGTTGAGCGCTGCTAATTGCCATTTCAGCAAGTAACTCACCGACTTGAACATTCTGATTTAGCCATAAGCTAAAAGCATTTTTTACAGCATTTGCAACAAACGCACTGGTTTGTCTTGAAGAGAGTCGCTCTTTGGTTTGCCCTGCAAATTGAGGATCTTGCATTTTCACTGATAATACATAAGCACAACGATCCCATGTATCATCGGCAGTTAATTTAAGACCTCTCGGTAGTAAATTACGGAATTCACAAAATTCACGCATTGCATCTAACACACCTTGGCGTAAACCATTTACGTGTGTACCACCTTGAACTGTCGGAATTAAGTTAACATAGCTTTCAGTGAGTAGATCGCCACCTTCAGGCAGCCATAACATAGACCATTCAACAGCTTCATTATCACCTTCAAATTTGCCTGTAAAAGGCTCTTCAGGAAGGCGAACAAACTCAGCAACAGCTTCACTTAAATAATCGGTTAAACCATCAGCGTAGCACCAATTTTCTTGGGTGTTGTTTACTTTATCGACAAAAGAAACATTAACGCCCGGACACAATACTGCTTTGGCTTTTAATACGTGAGATAAGCTTTTAGAAGAAAAACGAGGAACATCAAAATAAGAGCCATCAGGCCAAAAATGCACACTCGTTCCTGTGTCCCGTTTTGCACAGGTGCCAATCTCATGTAACTCTTCAACTTTATCGCCATTTTCAAAAGCAATTTGGTAAATTTTACCATCACGACGAACAGTTACTTCAATACGCTTTGAGAGGGCGTTAACAACCGAGATCCCCACACCATGTAACCCGCCAGAAAATTGATAATTTTTATTAGAGAATTTTCCTCCGGCGTGGAGGTGAGCAAGGATTAGCTCGATAGCAGAAACGTTAAGTTCAGGGTGAATATCGACAGGCATTCCTCGCCCATTATCGATAACTTCGATAGATTGGTCTGCATATAAAATGACATCGACCTTCGATGCGTGTCCCGCAAGCGCCTCGTCCACGCTATTATCTATCACTTCCTGTGCCAAATGGTTCGGTCTTGTTGTATCTGTATACATCCCCGGACGACGACGTACAGGCTCTAGACCATTAAGAACCTCAATATCCTTTGCGTTATAACTTGATTGAGTCATTGTTTTAATCTGCGGTTCGCTGTTAGAAAAATACTGTTTATAATAACAGGTGTTGGCGGCAATATGATATTAATTTTCGGCTAGATACATCAACCTACGTTTTACAGGTTAATCGACCGAAAGGCTAAATTATCTTTAAAAATTGAATAATTTTCGGAAAAAAACGTTCAAAACCCACAAAAGCATGGTTTCCATCCGATTCTATGGTTTGCCTACACGCGCCAAGATATGAGACAGCTTGACGATAATCAAGTATTTCATCTCCAGTTTGTTGAAGCAACCAAATAAGTTCTGGTGAGGTAATTGCAGGAATACGCAAAGCAAGCAACTCATCCATATGATGAGGTTCTAGCTTATATTTTTGATGTGTATAAGGATTTTCGTTCTCACCCAAGAAATCTTGCAAAAGATCGAAAGGACGTATCGCAGGATTAACAACAACAGCGGGTAAATTAAAACGTTGAGATAGCCAAATAGATAAATAGCCACCTAATGATGAGCCAATTAATCCAAGCTTGTCATCTGTACTCTCTTTAACTAACGTTTCAATTAGCTGAGCGGCTTCTTGAGGATAAGGTGGCAGTTGAGGTACTAACAATTCAATTTCAGGATGTGTTCCTTCAAGCCATTGACGAAAAGCCTGTGCCTTTGCTGATTGAGGTGAGCTATTAAAGCCATGCAAGTAAAGAATACGAGGCATAACTTAATAGCCATCCGCATCAAGATCAGGACAAAATTCAGTGCCCGCTAAACGGTAAACTTGTGTTTCAATTTTGCCCTTCTCATCAGATGAAAGTGACATTTCCAAATAGCGCCAGCCTGGAGAAACAGTATCTAATGTAAAATTCGTACAATGAGGGCGAAACTGAATGCATGTAGAAGGCGTTGCCAACAAACGAATTCCATTCCACATTTCATCCATTTCTTGGTGAATATGGCCACAAAGCATCATTTTGACTTGAGAGTGATTTCTTAAACGTTCTGCCAATTCTTGAGAATTTCTTAAACTGTGTTGATCTAACCATGTACACCCTGAAGGCATAGGATGATGATGCAACAAGATAATCGTATCTCTGTGCTTTTGACTTTCGAGACAGCGTGTTAGCCAATCTAACTGACAATCTGATAACTCACCATGAGGAACGCCTTGAATTTGGCTATCTAATAACAGCATTTGCCAATTATCACCAATCAACACTTGTTTAGCTGACAAAATTCCTGCCTGATTTAAAGCATCAATCATTGCAGGTTGATAGTCATGATTACCCGGCAACCAAACACAAGGAGGTGTCAGCGTTGCAATGCCATCAGCAAAATGCTGATAAGCTTCAAAGGTTTGATCTTGAACTAAATCACCTGTCGCAACAATCAAGTCAACATCAAGACCCTGCTCTCTAATCGTATTTAATACCGCATGGTAACTACGATAGGTATTTATACCCAGCAGAGTATCTTCCACATTAGCAAAGAGGTGGGTGTCTGTGATTTGTAATATTCTTACGGTGTTTTTGTGTTTCACCGATAATTCAAGCTGGCTTTCCAAAAGGTTTCCTTGTTTCACTCTCATTAGCCGTTATGTTAACGTATTTTCGTAGTAAAGATCTGCCAACCAATACACATTTCAAAAGATTAGTGAGAAATATTCTCGCTTTCAATCACGTTTTTTTCACTTCATTTTACAATTTAATTCATTTGATATCGTACACTTAGAGATAGTTACTCTACTTGATAATATTACTAAAAACATCCTTTAAAGATTGATTAATGTATTAAATTATCGACCAACGCTTTCTTAACGCAACATGATGAAGTTGTAGCCATTGAAGCGCGATAACGGATGCTGCGTTGTCAATAACCCCCTCTTCAACCCAAAGATAAGCTTGTTCTCTGCTAACAACATGAACACGAATATCTTCATTCTCACACGCTAATCCATGAATACCTTTTGCTGTTGTTGCATCAACTTCACCAACGTAAACATGCATTCTTTCGCTCGTACCGCCGGGGCTTGAAAGATAACTCACAATAGGTTCACATCGTCCAACAATAACACCCGCTTCTTCTTGGGCTTCACGTCTAACAACATCTTCTGGACTTTCTCCTGGTTCGACCATGCCCGCAACCACTTCAAGCAACCAAGGTGTATCACTGGTTTCATACGCAGGAATACGAATTTGCTCAATTAACACCACTTCATCACGTTTGGGATCGTAAGCAAGCAAAACACCTGCATTGCCTCGTTCAAAAACCTCTCGCTTAACTTCCTCACTCCATCCACCTTCAAAAAGGCGATGTTTAAAGCGATATTCGGTCATGCGGAAAAAGCCTTTGTATAAATCTCTTTGATTGAGCAATTTCACATCTTCACGACCGTATAAAAATGGTGTATTTTCCCTTTTCTTCATACAATGTTCCTTAAGTTACATTTAAGAGTCTTTTTATTGCTTACGTTTAATACAGATTTAAAGAAATTTGCCAACAATTCATGTAAAGTTAATCTAAAATAAAAGGATATGGCACAAATGGCTACCCCTAGTTAGGGAAACAATCTGCTAGAATTATCCCCAATCAAGATTAACAGAGGCAACTCAGCGAAACTGTTGCAACAAGGAATTAAAATGAAAAAACTGCTCTCTCTTTTGGTCACGATGAGTTTGGCAGGATTCAGCACTGCAAGTCAGGCTGAGGATCTGCTTCAAGTTTATCAAAAAGCAAAGGACAGTAACCCTGAGTTACGCAAGTCATTAGCTGAACGAAATCAAGCTTTTGAAAAAATTAATGAAGCTCGTGGCTCATTATTACCACAATTAGGATTAGGCGCATCCGCAGATTATAAAAGTGGCTACCGTGATAATAGCAACACCGAATCCAACGCTATTGGTGCAAGTTTAACGCTGACTCAAAGTGTGTTTAACATGGCGTTATGGCGCCAATTAAACATTCAAGAAAAAACAGCGGGCATGAGCGATGTGACTTACCAAACAAGTCAGCAAAAACTGATTTTAGACACCGCGACCGCTTACTTTGATGTTTTGCGTGCTATCGATTCATTATCATTTATTGAAGCGCAAAAAGAGCAAGTTTACCGTCAGTTAGATCAAACAACTCAACGTTTTAACGTAGGTTTAGTGGCTATTACTGACGTACAAAATGCGCGTGCAAATTACGATAGCGTACTGGCACAAGAAGTGGCTGGCCGAAATCAATTAGATAATGCATTAGAAAAACTACGCCAAGTAAGTGGTATCTATTACATTAATCTAGCATCACTAAACATCAGCCGTTTTTCAACAACGTCACCAGACTCTATTGAGAAACTACTAAAAGATGCTGAAGAACGTAACTTAAGTTTATTAAGCGCACGTTTAGGTCAAGATTTAGCGCGCGAAAATATTCGTTTAGCACAATCAGGTCACTTACCAACAGTAGATTTAAATGCATCAACGGGTGTGTCCAATAGCCATAGCCACGGTAGCGCATTACCACCAGCAACAGCGGGTAATAGTCGCAATAGTTACAGTGGTCAAAATAGTATTGGTCTATCTGTTAGTATCCCTCTGTATACCGGCGGCAAAACAAGCTCACAAGTTGAACAAGCACAATATGGTTTTACGAGTGCAAGCGAACAATTAGAATCGGTTTATCGTTCTATTGTTCAAATCGCGCGTTCTTCTTATAACAATATTTCTGCATCAATCAGTAGCATTAAAGCGTATCAACAAGTTGTTGTTTCTGCGCAAAGTTCATTAGATGCAACTGAAGCGGGTTATCAAGTAGGTACTCGTACTATTGTTGATGTGTTGAATGCCACCACAACGCTTTATGATGCAAAACAGAAATTATCCAACGCACGTTATGACTATTTAATTAACCAATTAAATATTGAATATGCGCGTGGTACATTAAATGAAAATGACTTAATTCAGTTAAATAATGCACTAGGTGCAGAAGTTTCTACTTCACCAGATAGCATTATTCGCTCGTTAACAAGCCCTGCTCTTAACGTTGCGCCTTGATCGTGAATTAAGAATTTAGTCACTTATAAAAAACCGCTTTCAGCGATAAACTGATAAGCGGTTTTTTTTATACTTCCTCTCCGCATAAGATATTGTGTTATGGCTTAAATTAAGATCTCAGCAATATCTATATTCTTGTATTAACAAATACCTTAATTACAATTAGGTTAAAAAGAGAGGATTTACCTAATTTCATTACTCTTAACCTTATAAAGATCACAAATTTCTGGTTATCCCTGATGATTAGGCGTTTCTTATTTATTTTCTAGACTATTTAACCTATCCTAGCTTTTATTTTGAACGTTTTACCTTTTATGGATCTTATCAATATGCCAATGAAACGTACCAAATCGATTAATCGTGATGCTTTCCGTAAAGCATTTCGTCCTTATCGTCTGGCGCCTGTTGCAATCGCCATCACTGCTGTATTCGCGCTTTCAGGATGTGAAGAGAGCGATGAGACAGTTTCACTGTATATGAATGCACAAGAATGTGCTCAAGCGAATCCTTCACAAGCGGCACAGTGCGAAGACTCTTATCGCACTGCATTGCAAGAAGCACAGCGTACAGCACCGAAATATGCAACATTAGAAGACTGCGTAGCTGAATTTGGTGATGCACAATGTACACAAACAGCGTCTATCGATGGACAGCCTGTTAGTACCGAAAATGCAAATAATTTAAGCCCAGACAGCTCACAAATGGCCCAAGCTAACTCTGGTGGTAGCTTCTTTATGCCATTAATGGCGGGTTATATGATGGGTCGCCTAATGGGTGGTGGGGCGCCAGCACAACCTCTGTTTAGTTCACGTAATCCAACAAGCCCTGCGAATGGTAAATTTGTGGACGCAACAGGCCGTAACTATGGTCCTGCAGTTGGTGGTCGTCAAATGAACGTACCAAAAACAGCCATGACACCAAAACCATCAACAACCTCGACAGTAACTCGTGGTGGCTTTGGTAATACAGTTTCGAGACAAGCAGCGGCTCAACGTACCAGTGCAACAAATAATAACCGTAGCTCAACCGGTTCATCTTCTTATCGTTCAGGTGGTTAATTAAAACCATGAAACGCGAAAATATCATTGAGCGCCCAGATTGGCGTGAAAAAGCCACTGAATTTGGCTTTAATTTTCATACAATGTATGGCGAGCCTTATTGGTCTGAAGATGCTTATTATCAATTCTCAATGGAAGAGGTTGAAACGTTAGAAGAAACAACAGAAGAGTTGCATCAGATGTGCTTACAGGTCGCTGATAAAGTGGCTAATAGTGAAGAGTTGCTGACTCGTTTTCAAATTCCTCGTCACTGCTGGGATTTTGTACGTGATTCATGGAAATCATCTCAACCTTCGCTCTATTCACGTCTTGATTTAGCCTATGACGGCAAAAGCCCAGCAAAACTGTTAGAAAATAATGCAGATACGCCAACATCGCTGTATGAATCTGCTTTTTTCCAATGGATCTGGCTTGAAGATCAAGTCAACGCAGGTCGTTTACCGCAAAATGCCGATCAATTTAATAGCATTCAAGAGAAGTTAATTGATCGATTCGCAGAGCTTCGTGATCAATATGGAATGCGTTATCTGCATATGTCTTGTTGCCAAGATACTGAAGAAGATCGCGGTACGGTTCAATATTTACAAGATTGTGCTGAAGAAGCCGAAGTAACAACTGACTTTGTGTTTATTGAAGATCTAGGTCTAGGTGAACGTGGTGAGTTGACTGATCTGCAAGATCAGATAATCAGCAATATGTTTAAGCTTTACCCTTGGGAATTTATGTTCCGCGAAGACTTCTCAACTAAGTTAGCTGATGCGGGAATTCGTTGGTTGGAGCCATCTTGGAAGAGTATTATCTCGAATAAAGCATTACTGCCAATGCTTTGGGAGATGTTCCCTAATCACCCAAATCTGCTACCTGCTTATTTTTATGATGGTAAAGCACCTGATTCATTATCACGTTATGTTATCAAGCCACTGTTTTCACGTGAAGGTGCAAATATTCGTATTGTTGAAAATGGCAAAGATATTGCTGTTGCAGATGGTCCTTACGGTGAAGAAGGCTTTATTGTTCAAGATTTCCATCCACTACCAAAATTTGGTGATAGCTATACATTAATTGGTAGTTGGTTGGTTAACGACCAATCCGCAGGTATTTGTATTAGAGAAGATAGAGAGCTTATCACTCAAGATCTCTCACGCTTCTATCCACATATTATTTTAGATTAATAGAAATCTTAAAATTATATTGAGCACCTTATTGCTTATAAGCAGTAAGGTGTTTTTTATTGCAAAAATCTTTCCATTTTGATGATTTCAATATATGACTATATTCCAGAAATAATCATATCCATAGCAGACACAATCGCTGTATGGATCTCAGGCTTAATACACACGATATCAGCTGTTCTTAACTTATTCTTTGCCACGACTGTTATAGATTTCGTCATAACAACATATTTCTGATTATCTATTTCAATAATGGGTGTCAATATTTCTACTTGAGAATTCTTATATGATAACTGGGTAATCGGTATAATAACCCGAGAATCAATATCACTTAGTAGCTCATTTTGAATATCAATAAAATAAGGGTACTGTTCTTTCGATTTAAGGGATTTATTACGATATACCGTATATTGAGACATTAAATAACCCCATATTCATCATCATCAGTAAACAACCCCATTTCCTGTTCAAATTCATTAAGCGCTTGAATGCCGTTTTTGTTTTCAGCTTTCCACTGTTCCCGCTTTTTTTCACGAATTGCATCAGATAACATTTGATCGAGTGTTGCTGATAAATTAATTCCAAGCTCTCGTGCTTCGTCCACCAATTTTGCAGTTAGATACACATTAACTCCTCGTTTATCTTTTTTACTCATTACCAATGTTTTCATTATAAACTCCATTTATGCGCATCATTTATGTGCATAAGTGTAGAGCAGATAATTATCAACATCAAACTAGAGATATTCAAAAAAACATAATTGACTTATTTAATAGAATATAAAAAGCATTCATTGAATAGTAATGAAGCTTATCAGATATTTATCCAAATAAAAATAAAATCAATATAAACAAAAGGTTAAAATTATTTGTTATATCTATATAGAAAATTGGAAAGGTCAATAACGAGGGAAATATAATGAGTCGATACATTATATTTAATATAAAAAAGGTCAAATTCCACAAAAGTGCATTTGACCTTTAGATATTATAAATTAGTTTTTATTGAACAATCTTATCCAATTTGAAATGTCATCATACTGAGCGATTTATTAACGATATCATTATTTAGCAACGTTACTTTTTCACCTTCCTGTTTTAAACCTAATAGGTATAACGCGGGTAAAAAATGCTCTGCTGTTGGATGTGACAATCGTCCTTCTTCCGTTGATAAAATCGTAAAGAGGTCAGTTGGCTCTTTGTCACTTTGCAAGCTACTTTCTATTGCTTCACTAAACGAAAGTGCCCAAGGATAAGGCGCTGCATCACTGTTTTGCCAATCCATCATTCTTAAGTTATGAACAATATTACCGCTACCAATAATTAAGACACCTTCTTTACGTAGCTCAACTAATTTTTGACCTAATTCATAATGCCATTGTGCCGATTGACGTGCATCAATACTTAATTGAACAACTGGGATATTGGCATTCGGGTACATTTTTTCAAGTATTCCCCAACTTCCATGATCGAATCCCCATTGATCCATATCGAGTTTTAATTTAATCGGATCAATAAGATCTTCAATCAGCGCTGCTAAACCTATTGAGCCTCGCGCTGGGTATTCTATTGCATACAATTCTGGTGGAAATCCATAAAAATCATGAATTGTCTTTGGTTGCGACATTGCTGTTACATAAGTTCCATCGGTATACCAATGGGCTGAAATCACTAAAATCGCTTTAGGTTGAGGAAGCGTTTCCCCTAATTTTGACCAGAGGCGAGTATATGTATTATCTTCTAATACATTCATTGGACTACCATGCCCAATAAACAGCGCTGGCATCATTTTTGTTTCCATAAACCACCTCTTATGGCGAGTGTTCTTATCACATAAGCATACTGCCTTCTTACTTGAAATATAGTCAAAGAAGTATGAAATAGTTATTCAAAAAATATGAAAAAAGCCACCTAAGTTTCCTTAAGTGGCTTGATATAAGTGTGTGTGTGTTTTCAGTGTCGTTTATAACATGTTAATTTCAGCCAGCTTTTTTCTCCTCACGAAGACGATAAGCCACTAAATCTTCAATAGTTAACACTGGCATATTGTGCTTTTTAGCAAAAGTGATCACTTCTGGTGCTCTTGCCATTGTGCCATCATCGTTTGTTAACTCGCATAACACTGCAACAGGTTTAAAACCGGCTAAAGTTGCTAAATCAATCGAAGCTTCAGTGTGTCCGCCACGCGTTAACACACCGCCAGGTTGAGCACGTAATGGGAATACGTGACCTGGACGATTTAAATCACTTGGTTTTGCATTATCAGCTGCCGCTGCACGTACTGTGGTTAAACGATCTGATGCTGAAACACCCGTTGTAACCCCTTGTGCCGCTTCAATTGTTACCGTAAACGCGGTATGAAAATGACTGGTGTTATTTTCCACCATCATAGGCAAATCAAGTTGTTGACGGCGTTCTTCTGTAATGCATAAACAAACAATGCCACTACCATGACGAATAGACATCGCCATCTGTTCTGTGGTCATAGTTTCTGCTGCGAAAACCATATCGCCTTCATTTTCACGGTTCTCGTCGTCGAGCACCATCACGCCTTTACCAGCACGAAGGGCTTCTAGAGCAAGTTCAACACGCTCAAATGGATTACCGAATTCGGAAAGTAGCGTCTGATTCATGGTAAAAAAACCTCAATAATTAATGAAAGTTACCAGAATCAGGGCAGTCTTAGGAGTGGATCTCTGCTTAATAAACACACAAGCAGAAACAACAGGAATGGATACAATGATCCTACTGATGCTATTTTATTCTCTCCCATCCAGACTTTAACTGTCGGCTCCAGAATCACACTGGATCTGCTGACCTTTGCATTACAATGGCAACACAAAGCGCTCGCGGGCTTTACCTAAATTTTAGGTATCTACCGCCGGTGGGGACTTACACCCCGCCCTGAGATTAACGGTGAAACTATACGCTTTAAAATTATAAGAGGCAATCATCAATCGGTGACAATCTTTGTTTCATCACATTATCATTTTATGACATACGGTTATTTAACGATTTATAATAAAAAAGTAACAATAATCTTGATATCTGGTTTAATTCCCTCTGCCCTCATATTACACTTAGCCTCAGCTTTCTATTTTATTTGTGAGGACTCCCCATGTTGGACCCGAAAAAACTTGAACAAGTCGCGCGCCAAATCCAAAACGTTCTGCCACAAGGCATTAAAGATTTTGGTGATGATATTGATAAAAAAATCCGCACTGTTCTGCAATCTCAATTAAACAAATTGGATTTAGTCAATCGCGAAGAGTTTGATGTACAAACTCAAGTCTTATTACGTACTCGTGAAAAACTTAATCGTTTAGAACAACGTTTAAATGAGCTAGAAGCGGGTCTGCTTGCAAAACCTCAAGCTGAAGTTGCTCAAATTGAAGAAGTTGAAATTGTGGTAGAGGCGCAAGCTGACAATAAAGCTTAATTCGTTCACTTTATTGCTGATTTTGATTTAGTAATAAAGCAAAACCCTGTATCTCACAAAGACGCAGGGTTATTTTTTATACACAACAAGTCAATTGATCACTATTTTAACTCTGGCCAATAGTCTTTATTAACTTCAATTAAATCATCTAAAATTGCTTTTGCGACAGTCGCACTTGGCACCGTTTTGGACATTGTAATAGCCTGCCACAGTTTCAAATATGATTTTTCAATCCATGCTTCTACCACTAATTTTTCAACTGCAACTTGCTGACTCATCATCCCTTTTTGGAATAATGGAATTTTGCCCATCACTAACGGCTCTGGCCCGTGACTTCCGACAATGCAAGGGATCTCAACCATTGCATCAGGATCAAAATTAATAATTGATCCATTATTAGGAACGATCAGTAACATTCTTTCTTGAGTATTAAATGCGATCGCCGTTGCGAGATCGACAATATAAGAGGCATGTTCATCTATCTCAAGATGACCCGCTGATGATTTACCCGCTGCCGTAATGGCACGACAAGCACTGAAAACATTCTTTTCTCTGTGCTCCATCACTTCATTCGCACGCGTATGGTTAGGATCAGAATGCTCAACAACATAATCAGGGAATAGATAATATTTAAGATAAGTATTTGGCATCGTATCAGGATCTAATGCCCACACATCTTTTGCTTTACCGAATGTATCATTCCAGCTTGCTTCAACAGGCTCCCCTGCCACTTTTGGAATATATCCATGTTCAGCAACATGCTTACGGATAATGGGTAATAAATCATTACCTTGCAAATCTTCAATTTGTGTCCACCAGCCAAAGTGATTTAAACCATAATAACGGACACGCATCTCTTTACGTGACTTTAATCCTGCAATTTGTGCCATGCGTGATTCAATACCAATTGGCATATCGCAGATATTTAAGATTTTTGCATTTGGTTTTAAACGACGGGTAGCTTCAGCGACAATAGCTGCTGGATTAGAATAATTTAGCATCCATGCATTTGGTGAATATTTTTCCATATATTCAACCAATTCTAACACGCCGCCAATAGAGCGCATGCCGTAAGCAATACCACCAGGCCCACACGTTTCTTGCCCTAA
This sequence comes from Proteus sp. PR00224, assembly GCF_016238105.1. NCBI lineage: Bacteria > Pseudomonadati > Pseudomonadota > Gammaproteobacteria > Enterobacterales > Morganellaceae > Proteus > Proteus sp. PR00224. The sequence continues at coordinate 117,550 of NZ_JAEHQU010000005.1, forward strand.
CACACCGTGACGTAAAGGAATTTTTTCATCTTTTTCACGCATTGGGTATTTACCGACACGAATATGTGCCATAACAAAATCAACATCAGTAAAAGCTGTTTTAGGATCAGTGGTATAGCAAAATTCAATATCAGGTGCTTTTTCAGTAAGAATAATTTCACACGCTTTAGCAATAGTTTCTTGCCGCTCGGCATCATTGTCATAAAATTTGATGGCTCTTAATGGAAAACGCTTTAAATTTTCCAATAGCATCAAAATAATACCGGGTGTAAATGTACTACCGCCACCTGCAATTACGACTGAGAACTTCTTCATTATATAGCCTCCGACAAGGTGATTTTTTGTGTATCTTCTTTCATTAATTGTTCAATTTGGTCTCTCACTTGAGAAACGTGTAGCCCGATAATAATTTGTAATGCATGACCTTTGCGCACCACACCATGTACACCGAGCCCTTTAAAATAGGCATCTGTTTCAACTAGTTCGCTATCTATCACTTCAATACGTAAACGTGTTGCACAGTTATTTAAAGATTTGATATTTGCACTTCCACCTAAGCCATCGAGAATGCCTTTAGGTAGTGCAAGTTTGCGGTCTTCTTTTGCCGATTTGGGATTATCTGAAGCCTGTGACTTTTTATTTTTATAATCTTGTTTGCTATAAAGTTTGATCTCTTCGTCGTCTTCTTCACGACCAGGTGTTTTTAAATTAAGTTTGATAATTAACGTTCTAAACACCACAAACCAAATCATTGTAAAAATAAGGCCGATGACTATCTGTGTAATAATCATTCCGTAATGGTTATGAAACATTGGGATCCAATTCATCGGAAGGAAATTATCAATGATCCCACCGCCCATATTCCCAACAACCCCAAAGTGATAGAGGGTTGTGGCTAGTGTGGCAGCCAATACTGCATGAATGGCAAATAAGAGAGGTGAGATAAATAAGAACGTAAATTCTAATGGTTCTGTTATTCCCACAAATACAGCGGTCAATGCAGAAGGTATAAGTAAGCCAGCAATTTTAGCTCTATTTTTAGGTGCAGCCGTAAAATAAAGAGCAAGCGCTATACCAATAGAACCAAAAACTTTGCTATTGCCATGTAGCGCAAAACCACCTTCAGGAAATAACTCTTTTAAAGATTGGGTACTTTGACTGAAATATTGCATATTTTGAGCCCAATCAACTTGAATACCATGTTCAGTGACTGCTGGGCCGAAAATAAAAGGTCCGTAAATAAAGTGATGTAAACCAGTAGGAATTAAAATACGCTCAAGAAAGGTATATATCCAAACACCCAAAGAACCCGATTCAACCATAAATACTTGCAAAGATTGAATACCAATTTGCACTTTAGGCCAGAAAAATAACGTTATCCACGCTAACGGTAACATCATAAAAAAACTAATTAATACGACATAAGATGTTCCTTGAAATATCCCCAAAAATACCGGAAGTTGTTTATCGAAATAACGATTATGAATACCCGTGACAATACCAGCGATAATAATTGCACCAATAATACTGGTATCTAATGTTTTAATACCAGCAATCATTGTAAGACCACTATTTCCACCGACTTCATTTGTAAAGTCCACGCCAAAATAACTGCCCCAAACAATTCCCATTGCATTAATAAAATAATTCCAAGTGAGAAAACTCACCATAACGGCAAGGCAAGCTCTTGCTTGTGCAGTTTTAGCTAAACCTATTGGTAAACCAATTGCAAAAATAAGAGGCATATTACGAAAAACAGTCCACCCTCCTTCTTCAATAATATGAACAATTTGAGCGAATAAACTATCGGGTTTTAATAAATCTTCACTAATAAATAATGGATTCTGTAATAGAATTGCAATGCCTACAACAATACCTGCAAAAGGAAATAGCAGGACAGGGGTAAACATGGCTCCACCAAATCTTTGTATTTGACTGAGCATAAAAATATCCTCTTATTTACTGCTACTGAAATGACACGCTTTTTAATTTATTTTTATTCTGTGAAATTAGATTAGATTCTTTTCTCTTTATTCTCTCATCTCAAATGAACTATTCGTGATCTGATTCATACTAATCTTTCACACTAAGTGATCTACTTTTTAGTTAAAAGACAGATCATTTTTTATTTTTTGATAACGTTCACATTTTAAAGGTATAAATGATTATGCTATATATCAAAAGATTAGATTCATATAAATTAAATAGAATAAGCTAATTTTTATAATAAAAAGAGGTATAAAAATGATCTATAAAGACATTGCAAAAAGCCTAAGAATTCAAATAAATTCTGCTGGATATCAAATTGGCGACCCACTACCCGCAGAAAAAACATTAGCGCAACAATACAACGCATCAAGAATGACAATACGTAAAGCAGTAGATTTATTAGTTATTGCAGGATTATTAGAACGAAAACATGGCTCAGGGACTTATATTAAAGAAAAAGATGTTCATCATGAAAATGCTAGCCTAAAAGGCTTTGTCGAATTAATGGCAAATACAGGGCACAACGTAAGAAGCGAAGTGATAGAGTTTAGTGTTATTCCCTGCCCTTTATCTATTTCTAGCAAATTACGTATTAATTCAAATGAACGTATATTTTATTCAAGACGAATACGTTTTGTAGACAACAAACCGCTTATTGTTGAAGACAGTTATATGCCCGTAAAATATTTTAGTAATTTAACATTAACGCACTTAGAAGGATCTAAATTTGATTTTATTGAAAATGTTTGCCAAATAAAAATAGCGGGAAGTTACGAAACTTTCCACCCTATCATGCCAGATAACAATATTTGTCAATTATTAAAAATAGAGAATAACATTCCCATATTAAGGCTCAGCACATTATCATACAGTATTCATGGTGATTATATTAATTACTCAATAATGCATAGAAACACCCAAGATTATATTGTTGAATATCATTTAAAACGAGAACAATAATCATTAATATAAAATAATATTGAAACTTTAATATTAATAATTAGATTTATTGTTATAAGAGCAAAAAAAAGCACTCCGGAGAGTGCCTTTCATTTTTATAAATGCCATTATTTCTTTTTAATCGCATTAATAATATTTGTTGTAGAAATGCCGTCTTCAAAATTCAGCACTTTTACTTCACCACCTGCTGCCCAAACTTCTTTGCTACCTGCGATATCTTCAGGCTTATAGTCGCCACCTTTAACTAAGATATCTGGTAATACAGAGGCAATTAAGCGCTGTGGTGTATCTTCTTCAAACGCAACAACCCAATCGACGGCACCTAATGCGCCCAACACAGTCATACGCTGTTCTAATGGGTTAACAGGACGACTTTCACCTTTTAAGCGCTTAGTAGACGCATCACTATTTACCGCAACAATAAGGCGATCACCTAATTTACGTGCATTCGCTAAATAGCTAACATGCCCTGCATGAAGAATATCAAAACAACCATTTGTCATCACAATACGCTCACCGCGCTGACGCGCTAATTCGACGGCTTGTTTTAATTGTTCTTCTTCCATCATGCCAAACCCGTTATCAGCTCGACCACGAATAGCATTTTCAAGCTCAATAGGTGATACCGTTGATGTCCCTAATTTACCCACAACAACGCCTGCCGCTGCGTTAGCAAGGAAACAGGCTTCACCTAAAGGTTTGCCAGCAGCTAAAGAGGTTGCTAATACGCCAATTACTGTATCACCTGCCCCTGTTACATCATAAACTTCTTGGGCTTGGGTTGGTAAATGCAATGGAGCTTCATTAGCACGCAGTAAGCTCATTCCTCGCTCTGAGCGAGTGATCAGCAACGCTTCAAGATCTAAATCTCGAACTAATTGAGTCCCTTTTTCCACCAGCTCATCATCAGTTTTACAAACACCAACCACTTGTTCAAATTCAGACATATTTGGCGTTAATAGCGTCGCACCGCGATAGCGTTCAAAATCTGATCCCTTAGGATCGATTAATACAGGTACACCCGCTTTTTTTGCCAGTTGGATCATCTCTTGAACATGAGAAAGTGCCCCTTTGGCATAGTCAGATAAAACCAATGCGCCAATAGAAGGTAATGCTTGCTGAATACGTTCATAAATAGGTTGAGGATCAACATTGCTAAATCCTTCTTCAAAATCAAGACGGATTAATTGCTGATTACGTGAAAGTACACGTAATTTTGTGATCGTTGGGTGTGTCGCAACAGAGACAAAATCACAACGCACATTGACCTGATTTAATGTATTGCTCAATGCTTTTGCGGCTTCATCGATACCTGTTAAACCCACTAAACGCGAATTAGCACCAAGAGACGCAATATTCATCGCAACGTTTGCTGCACCACCTGGTCGCTCTTCTGTGGTATCAACTTTAACCACTGGCACTGGGGCTTCTGGTGAAATTCGACTTGTTGGGCCATACCAATAGCGGTCTAACATGACGTCACCGACAACCAACACATTGGCTTTATTAAAATCCGGTAGCGTTACTTTCATCCCATACTCCACATTTATTTTCAAAATAAGCCGAAATAATACCATAACTTGTTAAGCAAAAAGAGATACACATAAGACTTCATGCCAACAAACCATTACTCTTGTTCACCAAGCCACTTCAATTTGCTTTTTAATACACACTCTCGCTCTGCGATAAAACAATGATTATCCACAATGGCAGGTAATGCTTGTAGCGCCAGATGATGTAATTCATTACGCAATGTGACATAAGCATGTGTTAAAGCGAGAGCTTCATCTTCATCCATCACTTGATGCTTTGCCATTAACTCGAAAATACGCACATTATCAGACCAACGAGTTAAACCTGGGTATTGGTGAGAAAAACGCAATACTAAATATTGCGCAATAAATTCAATATCAGTAATACCGCCAGATGAGGTTTTTAAATCAAACTTATCGGCTTGCGTTGGTGCAAGATGTTGCACCATTTTTTTACGCATATCGCGTACTTCATTTTGTAACACATCAGCATCACGAGAAAGGCATAACGTTTCATGACGAATACGTGAAAACATCTGTTGTAATTTATCATCGCCATAAATCATTCTAGCGCGAATTAAAGCTTGATGCTCCCAAGTCCAAGCTTCATTTTTCTGATATTCATCAAAAGCTTGAATAGTACTAACCAACATACCTGATTCACCCGAAGGACGTAAACGCGCATCGACTTCATACAACACGCCAGAAGATGTTCTGGTACTAAACAAATGGATAATACGCTGTGCTAAACGCAGATAAAACTGGCGAGCATCAATCTGTTTTGCCCCTGTTGTCACAGTGTTTATTGGACAATCTAATAAAAAGACCAAGTCCAAATCAGAGCTATATCCTAACTCCCATCCCCCCAATTTACCGTATCCAATCACCGCAAAACCCAGCCCATCACGATGAGCTAAATGTTCAGGTTCACCATAACGTTTCACCATATATGACCAAGCTTGATGAACAACAGCATGAATAATAGCTTCCGCTAAATACGTTAAGTGATCGCTAACCTTCATTACTGGCAATACACCTGTAATATCTTCAGCGGCGATACGTAGTAATTGGGCTTGCTTAAACTGGCGTAATGCTTCTAATCGTTGCTCTTCATCTTCTTCTGGTACACGTAATAAATATTGGCGTAATTCATCACGATACGCATCTAAAGGCAGGGGTTGATAGAGAGAATTAGGATCAAGTAATTCGTCCAATAGTAAAGGATGAAGCGCTAATTGTTCAGCGATCATCGGTGATGCCGCACAAAGTCGTATAACATGCGTTAAAACTTCATCCGATTCTTGCATCAACTCTAAATACGTTGTACGACTCACAATGCTTAATAGCAAAGGCGTCACGCGTTGTAGTGTCACTAAGGTAAGGGGTTGCTGGCAAATTTTAGCCAATAGTTTTGGCATTAAGGCATCAAGAACATCGCGTCCTCTTGGCCCAATGGTTCGCTTGCCAATATCTTGGCGAAAATTCTGCAACGTCTGATTTATTGCCTCAAGCGCTTCACTGGTTAATGTTTCATGAAATAATGATGATGTTTCAGGCAAGCGACCAAGTAACCAAAGACGCTTAAATTCAGAGATATCGTCTTCATCATCGTTTTCGTCTTCTTCACCAATTAATTGCGTGAAAATAACGGAAACAGCCTGCATCTTGTGGTTAATTTCTTGATAAAGCGCTTCCCAATCATCAAATCCCATTGCCAAAGTCAATCTGGCTTTATCTTCTTCACTTTCAGGTAAGGTTTGGGTTTGTTGATCACCAATAGACTGTAAAAGATTTTCTAATCGGCGAAGAAAAAGGTAGCTTTCAGTCAATTGTGCCGTTTCTTCTGCGGTGAGTAATTCAAGTTTCGCAATAACGTTAAGCACCGTTAACAATGAATTGCTTTGAAGCTCAGGCTCTCTACCACCACGAATTAGCTGGAAAACTTGCGTAATAAATTCGATTTCACGAATACCACCAGAGCCTAATTTTATATTATCAATCATGCCACGACGACGAACTTCACGACTTATCATGGATTTCATATTTCTAAGTGATTGAATAACACTAAAATCAATATAACGACGATAAACAAAAGGACGCAACATTTGACGCAATACTTGGCAATACTCTTTCTTTTCTGCCCCCAAAACGCGTGCTTTGATCATGGCGTAACGTTCCCAATCGCGCCCTTGCTCTTGATAATAATCTTCCAGTGCCGCAAAGCTCATTACCAAAGGCCCACTTTCGCCAAAAGGACGTAACCGCATATCAACGCGGTAGACAAAACCATCAATAGTATGCTGATCCAGCGCTTTAATCAGCTTTTGACCTAAGCGCGTAAAAAACTGCGCATTATCTAATTCTCGTCGTCCACCTTGTGTAAACCCATTTTCAGGATAGGCGAAAATTAAGTCGATATCAGAAGAAAAGTTAAGTTCAAACCCACCTAGTTTTCCCATTCCTAAAATCAGTAATGGCTGAGGTTTTCCCTCATTATCACAAGGCGTTCCCCATTGTTGGCAACATTGCTGATAAAGCGTATCTCTTGCGCCACAAATTAATGTTTCAGCTAATACGCTCAAATGTTTTAGCACACAAGGAATATCGGCTAATTGAAAAAATTGTAGCCATGCAATGCGCACTAATTGTTGATGACGAAATTGGCGTAAAACTCGCATAACGTCATCTTCATTATCAATATCGGCTAATTTTGCTGTCAATTGAGGCTCATAACTCTGCCATTCCACACTCGTTGGCGGATTTTGTCTGATATCAGTCAACCATTGAGGATTAACGCGCAAATGCTCTGTTACAAAGGGGCTAAAAGCAAAAAACTGTTGTTCTTGTTCACTAAAAGGCGCTAACGCATTCAATTGAGAAGAGAACCCACACTGTGCTTTATTCCACAATTGTTGAAATACACCGATAACAGACATAAATAGACTCTCAAGTTGTCAGGAAATTAAGCAATAGACAGTAACCATGCCATAGAAGATAACTTAAAATTCAACCATAAAACATGATAATAGTCGGTTGCTGTTGTAAATGTTAACGGTGAAATCGCATTGAGTGATTGTTCCATAGATCTAGGCAAATCAGACTGTTTTTTGCACCAATCTGAAAATAATGCCAACATGGCAGGCATGGTAATTGTCGGTGGCGTCGGATTGGCAAAAATCGCTTCTTCTAATGCCTGTATCGCACTTAACCATTTAGTCAATTGCTGAGCCGTTGTATCACTAGGAGAAAGATTCACCACACTCAACGATAATGCAGGTTTATCTTTCGCCAAATAATAGCCTCGAGCCGCCTTACTGCGAGAAGCAAGACGCAATCCGCCCTTTTCACCTAAATAAGTCGCTAATGCGATAACATCTGACACATTGCCTTTTTTGAGTTCTAACTCGAACTCTTCAATGGGCAACTCATATTGATGAGTGCGAATAGCACCTTTATCTAACACCACTTCAATTTGGCTATTTTGAAAATCCACCAGCCAAATTTCACGGTAAAAGTCCGTATTAAACAGCACATCAAGTTGAGACTCTAATTGTGTAAGGTCGGTATTTTCAGGCCAGATTTCTGCTGGGAATCGTGCTAGATCTAATTTAGGTTGTTCTAATTCCACGTTATATTCTGGACGTTGATGCAAACCAGCAACGACTTTACCGGCAGTTTTAATTGTCATTTCATAACGTTCATCAACACCACGAATACGCAGCCCCATATCCCAGCGACGAATTTGATTATCTGCGGTTTCAAAGTAAAGATTAGTCAGCTTTTTGGGTGCAGTATGCTGATGAGGTAGAGTCAGAATGCGCTGAATAATGTGAGGAATAGTGGCAGGTATGGCACTCATTTTGAGTTCAGTTTCTAATTGGCTCATTCTATTTCCCTTAAGTAAATCAATTGATTAGTAAAATATTTGACGCATTTTCATTTTGCAAGTGATAGCCTAATAACAATAATGAATAAAAGGCAGATTATCCCTATATTCTACCAGTTAAGACTGTTCTCATTCTGGTTTACTATTTGCTTACGCAAACTTTACTCTTTAGTATCAGTAAAAATATTCTCTTGTATAGATAAAAAAGTTGAAAACATAATGCGAAAATTACCCTTACTTTTTCTTTCCTTACTTGGCTTAGGCTTTTCTCTGAGCTCACACGCAGAAACTCGTTATGTTTCCGATGAATTATCCACTTATGTGCATAGTGGACCAGGAAATCAGTATCGAATCGTTGGCTCTTTAAATTCTGGCTCAACAGTCACCGTACTTTCTCGTAATGCAGCAACGGGTTACGTACAAATTAAAGACGATAAAGATCGTACTGTTTGGATACCTGAAAGCCAACTGAGTGCTCAGCCAAGCATGCGTACTCGCATTCCTGCGATGGAAAAAGAGATCCAAACACTGCGCGACAAACTGGCGAATATCGACCAAAGTTGGAATCAACGTACAATAGATATGCAAAATAAAGTTTCAAACAGTGATGACATCATCAATGGCTTGAAAAAAGAAAATGAACAAATGAGAACTAAGCTCGCTGTCGCAGAGAAAAAACTCGATTTTGCTAATCAACAATTAGATGACAGACAACGCGATATCATCTTACAGTGGTTTATGTATGGTGGTGGTGTTGCTGGTGCAGGTCTTGTCTTTGGCCTGATCCTTCCACATATTATTCCGCGTCGTCGTAAACGTAATGATCGTTGGATGAACTAATATCCAACCAAAGGAACAGTGATCCCGTGAATATATACCTTGTTGGTGGCGCTGTACGCGACCAACTGTTACAGATGCCAGTAAAAGACAGAGATTGGGTTGTTGTTGGTGCAACACCTCAAATGCTATTACAACAAGGCTATCAACAAGTAGGCAAAGATTTTCCTGTTTTTCTTCATCCAGATACTCATGAAGAATATGCCCTTGCGCGTACAGAACGAAAATCAGGCTCAGGTTACACGGGATTCACTTGCTATGCAGCACCCGATGTCACATTAGAAGACGATCTTGCGCGTCGTGATCTCACCATTAACGCTATCGCTTATTCCGTTGATGGCGGATATGTCGATCCTTACCACGGCATAGATGACATCAATGCGAGACAACTTCGCCATGTTTCTGAGGCATTTTCAGAAGATCCGTTAAGAGTTTTGCGAGTTGCACGTTTTGCGGCACGGTTTGCGCCTTTAGGATTTAATGTTGCACCTGAAACACTGCAATTAATGAAGACGATGGCACAAAGTGGTGAGTTAAATGCACTGACTGCTGAACGTGTTTGGAAAGAGACTGAAAAAGCCCTTGAGAGCCCCGCGCCTCAAGTCTATTTTGAAGTTTTACGTCAATGTGGTGCTTTAAGCGTTCTTTTTCCTGAAATTGATGCTTTGTTTGGTGTACCTGCTCCTGAAAAATGGCACCCAGAAATCGATACTGGCATTCATGCCATGATGGTACTTAATATCGCCAGTCAATTAACAGACGATATTGCGGTGCGCTTTAGTGCCTTATGCCATGATTTGGGAAAAGGATTAACACCTCCTGAAAATTGGCCTCATCATCACGGTCATGGTCCTGCGGGTGTGCCTTTAGTTGAAGCCTTGTGTCAACGTTATCATATTCCTAATCATATCCGTGATCTCGCGCGTTTAACGGCAAGATTTCATGATCATATCCATCGTATTGATAGAATGCGCCCCTCTAAAATAATCCGCTTATTTGATGCTATTGATGCATGGCGAAAACCAGAACGTGTTGAACAACTTGCAATGGTGAGTGAAGCGGATGCGAGAGGACGTAAGGGCTTAGAAAATATTGCTTATCCACAACGTGCGTTTCTTTGCCAAGCTTTCCTTGTTGCAAATAATGTGGATATTAAGCCAATCATTGAAAGTGGATTAAAAGGCAGTGCAATACGAGATGCGCTAACCAAGCAACGAGAAGTCGCGATTATAAAATGGAAATCGCGACTTAATCAGGAACAGCGCTAATTAAGCTTTACGCTCAATAATCACACCTACATTTGTGGCTTGTGCAACAGCTCCTGGTTTCGCTAATTTAATTTTTACTCTTGGTACAGCAAATTGCGTTATCAATAGCTGTGCCACTTCTTCAGCAACACGTTCAACTAATTCAAAACGTCGAGTCTCAACATAGTCAATAATTGCATTGCTCACACTGGCATAATCTAAACAATGAACCACATCATCAGTTTGGGATGCGCGTTTGTTATCCCATTCCATTTCGATATCGAACACTAATTTTTGTTTTATGGTTTTTTCCCAATCATAAACACCGATTGTGGTTATTACTGATAATTGCTCAATAAATACGATATCCATCACGTCATCTCTTATTTTTTCTGCTCATCGGATACCACTTCCGATGAAATATGCGTATTATCCATACATGCTTAACGAACTTACATAAACATTGGAGAATACAAATGAGTGCTAACGCACTTGGAATGATCATCTTCGCCTACTTGTGCGGCTCAATCTCCAGCGCGATATTGATTTGCCGACTGGCAAGACTCCCTGATCCAAGAAAATTTGGCTCTGGCAATCCCGGAGCAACCAACGTCCTACGTATTGGAGGAAAAGCAGCCGCGGCAGCCGTTCTTATTTGTGACGTCCTAAAAGGGATGATCCCTGTTTGGCTCGCCTATTACTTAAATGTGCCTCCTTTTTACCTCGGTATTGTCGCAATAGCAGCTTGTCTAGGTCATATTTATCCTGTTTTTTTCCACTTTAAAGGCGGAAAAGGTGTAGCCACTGCATTTGGTGCTATCGCTGCCATTGGTTGGGATTTAAGTGGGCTTATCGCAGGAACGTGGTTACTCACCGTCTTACTGAGTGGCTATTCATCGCTTGGTGCGATTATCAGCGCACTCCTTGCCCCTTTTTATGTTTGGTGGTTTAAACCAGAATTCACTTATCCCGTTGCTTTATTATCATGTCTGGTACTTTACCGTCATCACGACAATATTCAACGTTTATGGCGTGGTCAAGAGAGCCGTATCTGGCATAAATTAAAGAAAAAGACTGAAAAAACAGAAAAAGAGATCATTCAAGAAGCTAAAGAGCAAGAAAAAGAAGATTAACCTCCTTTGCCCAAATGTCTGACTAGTCCTGATATAGGTTGACAACTTTTCAGGCATAAAGCGCTCGATGAACTTCATCGGGCGTTTTATAGTTTAATGATAAATGCGGTCGTTTTTCATTATAGAGCTGTATTGATTCTTCAACTAATTTTCTTGCTTGTTCCAAATTACTCGGTTTTATCAGTAGATACTCCATTTTTAATATTCCATTGATTCGTTCTGCTAAGGCATTTTGATAACAATCATACCCATCAGTCATAGAACATTGAATATTATGCTCTTTATGTATCTCCTGATATTCTGAAGAACAATACTGTATTCCTCGATCTGAATGATGAATTAATAAGGTTGTTAAAACTCGTTTCTTTAACGCCTGAATTAACGACCTTTTTACTGAACTTGTTTTCATATTGTTATCTAAATGATATCCCACGATTTTTCGCGAATAAGCATCTGTAATTAAACTTAAATAGGTGTCACCCTCATGGGTTGATAGATAAGTAATATCTGCCACCCAAAGTTGCTCTGGTTGTGTGGGAATAAATCCCGACTTAATTAAATTTGGATGACGATGAAAACGATGATGGCTTAAGGTTGTCCGATGATAAGCCCGCTTATTAGGCACCAGTAATTGATGCTCTTTCAATAAAGAAAATAACCGATCACGACCAATCTAATCTACCATGCTTACGAAGCCAAACCAAAACCGTAGAGTATCCTTGTATACCATAGTGATCTTGTTTATATGTCATTTCGCCTTTTTCAACTTGGTCAACAAGCTGTAATTTAAAAGCGAGAGAATAATCGCGTTGAGTTCGTTTAGTGATTGGTTTCATTACACTCTCCAATTTTAGATTGGAAAAGTGTCAACCTTATTTAGGACGGGTCATAGCTTTAAAATAAAGATACAAAAAAGCGCTTTGATAACACACCAAAGCGCTTCAATTTTGAATTATTTTTTAGCTTATAACTATTAACGCGTTAATGCAGGCAACTCAGCTAAAGGCCAGCGAGGTCTTACGGTCACACTTAACGGGCCTTCTGTACCGCCTTTAAAGCGGATCATTCCTGCTAGTGCAATCATTGCGCCATTATCAGTACATAATTCAGGACGCGCATAAAAAACTTCGCCACCTAATTGCTTCATTACGGTTTCCATTTTTGCACGTAATGTACGATTAGCACTTACACCACCTGCCATAACCAAACGTTTAAAGCCTGTTTGTTCTAAAGCTCTACGACATTTTATCGCAAGCGTATCAACAACCGCATCTTCAAATGCCCGTGCAATATCAGCACGAGTTTGGTCTGAATCATCATTTTGACGAATAGTATTAGCTGCAAAGGTTTTTAAACCCGAGAAACTAAAATCAAGTCCAGGTCTATCTGTCATTGGGCGAGGAAAGACAAAGCGACCTTCTGTGCCTTGTTGCGCCATTTTCGATAATACTGGGCCACCAGGGTAATCTAATCCCAGCAGTTTTGCCGTTTTATCAAAAGCTTCGCCAGCAGCATCATCAATAGATTCACCTAATAAGGTGTATTCGCCAATTCCCGTCACACTAATTAACTGTGTATGACCACCAGAAACCAAAAGTGCCACAAATGGAAACTCTGGTGTTTTCTCTTCAAGCATTGGAGCCAATAAATGGCCTTCCATATGATGAACAGGAATAGCTGGGACATCCCACGCAAAAGCTAATGAGCGTCCAATGGTTGCCCCTACAAGCAACGCGCCAACAAGACCGGGGCCAGCAGTATAAGCAACCGCATCAATATCTTGCGCCGTAAGATTTGCTTCTTTCAGTGCCGCTTGAATAAGAGGTACTGTTTTACGGATATGATCCCGTGAAGCAAGCTCAGGAACTACCCCACCATAATCGGCGTGCAGTTTAATCTGGCTATAAAGTTGATTCGCTAATAGGCCGGCTTTATCATCATAGATTGCGATACCGGTTTCATCGCAAGATGTTTCAATACCTAAAACTCGCATGACGCTTCCAAATTCTTCTTCGCTAACTCGCGTAATAAATCGATTGTATCATTATTTCGGTGATTTTATACGCCTTCGCAACATCTTTTACATACCAGCATGTGACAAATTCCTTTTTCTGGTCTATAATTATTCACCTATTTTAAGTGATTTAAATGTGTGGTTAGCGACTGTCGCTTTTTGTGTACTTATTAAAAAGACACAAAAGTGAGAGTTTGCGTTTCAATTTTGTGCATCTCTTTACAAAGTGCCCTGCTTTGAAGTAAAATTCCGCACCATTTTAAATGTCGGCTGGCTTAAATAATGCCAGCGCAAACCGATTTCTATTGAGGTGAGAGGCACATGCCGGTAATCAAAGTACGTGAAAACGAGCCATTTGACGTTGCTCTTCGTCGTTTCAAACGCTCTTGTGAAAAAGCAGGCGTATTAGCAGAAGTTCGTCGTCGTGAGTTTTATGAAAAACCAACGACTGAACGTAAACGCGCTAAAGCATCAGCAGTAAAACGTCACGCTAAAAAATTAGCTCGCGAAAACGCACGTCGTACTCGTCTGTACTAATATTTTGCGGCTTATACCGCAACGTATGCAGACACTGTAGTCGCAGTTAAAGGCCGTGCTTTCTCCTGAGAGCGCGGCTTATTCTCGTTCAACAACAGGCGTAAAAGGGCTTATGGCTGGACGAATTCCACGTTCATTTATCAATGATTTGCTAGCTCGAACCGATATCATCGATCTTATCGACGCTCGCGTGCCGTTAAAAAAACAAGGCAAAAATCATTCAGCGTGTTGTCCGTTTCATAATGAAAAAACGCCCTCTTTCACAGTAAATAGCGACAAACAGTTTTACCACTGTTTTGGTTGCGGCGCGCATGGCAATGCTATTGATTTTTTGATGAATTACGACAGACTCGATTTTGTCGAAACCATTGAAGAGTTAGCAGCAATGCATGGGTTAGACGTTCCTTATGAATCAGGAACAAGCAGTAGCCCTATTGAACGACATATAAGACAAAATCTCTATCAAGTGATGGAGAAATTGAATCAGTATTATAGTAGCGCTCTCAATAAACCTGATGCACAGGAAGCAAGAAACTACCTTGCGCATCGTGGGCTTAGTGAAGATATTATTACCCGTTTTTCTATTGGATTTGTACCAACAGGTTGGGATAACGTCCTAAAACGTTTTGGTCAAAGTGCCGATAATAAAGCCTTACTTCTTGAAGCGGGTATGGTAATAACTAACGATAATGGTCGCACTTATGATCGTTTTCGCCAACGAGTCATGTTTCCTATCCGAGATAGACGTGGTCGTGTTATTGCCTTTGGTGGGCGTGTTTTAGGTGATGATTTACCTAAATACTTAAACTCACCAGAAACAGAGATATTCCATAAAGGACGTCAACTTTACGGACTTTATGAAGCGCAACAATCTAATAATAACGTCACAAAGCTATTAGTTGTTGAAGGTTATATGGATGTTGTGGCATTAGCGCAGTTTGGTATTGATTATGCCGTTGCCTCATTAGGAACCTCCACCACAGCAGAACATATCCAGTTGCTCTTTCGGACAACGGATAACATTATTTGCTGCTATGATGGAGATAGAGCTGGACGTGATGCCGCATGGCGAGCATTAGAAACCGCCCTTCCTTTTTTAAATGATGGTCGCTCTTTACGTTTTATGTTTTTACCCGAAGGTGATGATCCCGATTCATTGGTTCGTCGTGAAGGTAAAGAAGCTTTTGAAAAACGTATGGAACAAGCACATTCATTATCAGAATTTTTATTTGATTCACTCGTTCCTCAAGTGGATCTGAGTACTCAAGAAGGCAATGGTAAGCTATATAGTTTAGCCAGACCATTAATAGATAAGATCCCAAGTGAAACTTTACGTCTATATTTATTAAGAGAGCTTGGAAGCTTAACGGGAAATCCCGATATTGAGCAGATGGATCGTTTATTTGGTAGAACGCCGGTTAATCACGATTTATCGTATCAACCGACAAAATTACGCACAACACCGATGCGTATATTGATTGCCCTATTGATACAAAACCCAGAATTCTCTAAATTAGTGCCCCCTCTCGAGGGATTAAGTACAGAAAAAATTGCAGGTCTATCACTTTTTATTGAATTAGTTTCTGTTTGCCAAGCACAACCTGGCCTAAATACGGGACAAATTATCGAACTCTATAGAGAGAATAAATTCGGTAAACAGCTTGAAAAATTGGCAATGTGGAACGATATAGATATAGATGAGATTGCAGAAAAAACCTTTACAGACACGTTAGATCATCTTTTTTTAACCGCAATGGATGAACGTTTAAACACACTTATTGCGAAAGAGAGAACAGAAGGCCTAACGCAAGATGAACGCGAAGAAGTCCAATTGATAATACAGGCACGCGTTAAAAAGTAAACACAGAATTAAGATTAAAAACACGGCTTAATTGCCGCTATCGGTAGGTACTAAAAACCTACATTTGCTACGCTGAGGGGACCGTAGCAATCGACAATGAAAATGCCCCTCCGTAGTTATTGTTGGCTGAACAGTTATCGCCGACCGACACCAACCCAAATTACTTTGAAGTGTGGATACCGTCTTATGGAGCAAAACCCGCAGTCACAGCTGAAGCTACTTGTTACTAAAGGTAAGGAGCAAGGCTACCTGACCTATGCTGAGGTCAATGACCATCTGCCGGAAGATATCGTCGATTCAGATCAAATCGAAGACATCATCCAGATGATTAACGACATGGGCATTCAGGTTATGGAAGAAGCACCTGACGCCGATGATCTGATGCTGGCAGAAAATTCAAATGATACTGATGATGATGCTGCAGAAGCCGCAGCTCAGGTACTTTCTAGTGTAGAATCTGAGATTGGCCGTACAACCGACCCTGTGCGTATGTATATGCGCGAAATGGGTACCGTTGAACTGCTCACCCGGGAAGGTGAAATTGATATCGCAAAACGCATTGAAGATGGTATTAACCAAGTTCAATGTTCCGTTGCAGAATATCCTGAAGCAATTACTTATCTTCTTGAACAGTATGATCGCGTTGAAGCTGGCGAAGCACGTCTTTCAGACTTAATTACTGCGTTTATTGACCCTAATGCCGAAGAAATGGCAGAAAGTGAAGATGTCAACTTAGGCAAAGATGATGATGAAGTTGACAACAGCGCTGAAGACGAAGATGAAGACGAAGATGAAGATGGCGACAATGACAGCGATAGCGATGATGATAACAGCATCGATCCTGAATTAGCGCGTCAGAAATTTACTGAGCTTCGTGAGCAATATGAAAAAACTCGCCAAACTATCAAGGCGAAAGGTCGCAACCACAAAGATACAGAGCTTGAAATCTTATTATTATCTGAAATTTTCAAACAGTTCCGTTTAGTACCGAAACAATTTGATTATTTGGTTAACAATATGCGTGACATGATGGACAGAGTTCGTGCTCAAGAACGTCACATCATGCGTCTTTGTGTTGATCAAGTTAAGATGCCAAAGAAAACCTTCATTACGCTGTTTACAGGTAACGAAACCAATGACACATGGTTCACTGCTGCTCGTGCAATGAATAAGCCTTGGTCTGAAAAACTGGCAGGTATTGAAGAAGAAGTACAACGCAGCTTACAAAAACTGCAACAAATTGAAGTTGAAACTGGACTGACAATCGAACAGGTTAAAGATATTAACCGTCGTATGTCTATCGGTGAAGCAAAAGCACGTCGTGCGAAAAAAGAGATGGTCGAAGCGAACTTACGTCTCGTTATCTCTATCGCGAAAAAATATACCAACCGTGGCTTACAGTTCCTTGACCTGATTCAGGAAGGGAATATTGGTCTGATGAAAGCGGTTGATAAATTTGAATACCGTCGTGGTTATAAGTTCTCAACTTATGCAACATGGTGGATCCGTCAGGCAATTACTCGTTCAATCGCTGATCAGGCGCGTACAATCCGTATCCCTGTTCACATGATCGAAACGATTAATAAACTGAACCGTATCTCTCGTCAAATGTTGCAAGAGATGGGGCGTGAACCTTCACCAGAAGAGCTTGCAGAACGCATGCTGATGCCTGAAGACAAGATCCGTAAGGTACTGAAAATCGCTAAAGAACCAATCTCCATGGAAACCCCAATCGGTGACGATGAAGATTCACATTTAGGTGATTTTATCGAGGATACTACTCTCGAATTACCACTGGATTCTGCAACATCAGAAAGCTTACGTTCAGCAACTCACGAAGTGTTAGCAGGCTTAACATTGCGTGAAGCGAAAGTCCTGCGTATGCGTTTTGGTATCGATATGAATACCGACCATACCTTGGAAGAAGTGGGTAAACAGTTTGATGTTACCCGTGAACGTATTCGTCAGATTGAAGCGAAGGCACTGCGTAAATTACGCCACCCAAGCCGTTCTGAAGTGTTACGCAGCTTCCTTGATGAGTAATCGACTTACTTTTCAATAAAAGTTATAACAAACGCCTGTGATATCACAGGCGTTTTTTTATGGAATTTCGATACGGTATCTACAATCTATCTAATCTACGATAGATTTCACCTACATATATTTATAAAAAATAGCCTTATTATTTATATTATTGTACCTGTACGTAAGCTTATCCATAACTCGTTACGCTATGTTATTGATATCACAGTTATTCTCCGTTTTATTTTTTTATTGTTTAGATTGAACAGAATTTGCGCATACAGTCATTCAAAGGCTAGACCTCGTGCCAAATGGCACGTATAATCACACTCCATTAAGGCCCCTTAGCTCAGTTGGTTAGAGCAGGCGACTCATAATCGCTTGGTCACTGGTTCAAGTCCAGTAGGGGCCACCAAATTTTAGCTGTTAAATCAGCATATTAAGCCACTTCTTAGCAAGTGGCTTTTTTGTTTCTATAAACCATTGCCCCATTTTTGCCCCATCAGATATTTTTAGCTACGTTAATATTTATAGAATCACTACATTTTAAAAATTTTTTATTATTTGTTTTGAATTCCATTCTATTTCAGTTTCAAAAATCTATAACTCACTGAAAAATAAATATTCTCTAAAATTCTCTCGCGTAAAATATGGATCATCAATCCCACGTAAAGCATGAAATTTCTTTTACTATTAATGTGTTATTTTTTATCGTGTTCCTTTTTCCACATCTCAAACTTTATTCTTTCATTAATAGAATATGAAAATTTCTTGATCTAAAAAAGCATATTATTTTTCCATTACAACATATTAAAATAAAATATTTAAAAAATAATTCACCTCTGTATATTTAAATCGTTTCCATTACCTTGATGTACATATTAGCCCCCACAATAAACATTAATTATTTATTGAATGGAATACACAACAATCACATATAAATACCGTAAACAAATATAGAGGTTATAAATGAAAAAATTACTTATTATTAGTATTCTTTCCTTTTCAGCATTTTCGCATGCCGGTATTGATTTTGACGGTTATTGCAAAAAACTAAATGGAAAAGTAAAAAATGGCAAAATTTCCAGCCTCACGGTTGTAACTAATAGTTATAACGATGGGGAAAAACCAGTGTTAGCAGCCAATATAAAATTTGTCCCTACCACTGGTGGCTCTTATCATTATGGCATTATGTACAACGCAACTGCACTTTACGATATCGCTAAGGTTTCATTTCTGACACAAACAAATATAGCCGTATGTATTGGAAGTGAAAAAACTTTTCCTGGTAACGATGCCCTCTTTATGATTGGGTTATCAAGACACTAATTATCCAAAAGTAAAAGAAATCATGACTAAATAAAAAAGGGAAATGACATAACACTATAAAGCATTTATTGAAAAATAGAGGTTATAATGAAAAAAATAATTTTAATTATATTATTTATTTTATTTAATATACAACTATCATATGCAAGACCTGTTAGTAAAGTGTACCGAGCAGACTCAAGACCACCCGAGGAGGTATTTAAAAAAGGATTTGTCGCTTGGGGAAATAATATCAATTTTCATTCCCATGTAAACGGTGTTTCAGGGAGAAGAGGGAGTAAAGACTCTGCATTTATTCCGACAACATCAAGTTTTAAATCAAGTGAAAAATTCGCAAAAGATTTACTCAATGTCTCAAGCGAAAATAAATCTTATATTTATAAGATAAGAGCAACAAATAATTTTTATTCTGCACTTGAGACTGTCTATTATTATCATGATAAAATTAAAGAACGTGTTAGTGACGTATTAAGATCAGTATTAACTGAAGAGCAAGAATATTCTGCATATATAAATATTCCAAATCAATTAATAGAACTTGTCACTATTTACACTAAAGAAGGTAGTGAGATCCTTGAAGAAACAATGGTAAATCCTCATTATTCACCAGAAAAAACACATTCATCTGATGAACCCTATAAAGGTTATAACCCATTAAAAATAGATAATTTACCTCATCTAGTGATGGGATTATCTATGACAAATATAAACAATGAGTTAGCAGAAGCATCCGCAGTGCTACCTTCATCTTCATTCACTTGGGGTTCTGTACTAAGTACAGTTATGGAGGTGGCTGAAGCATTATGATTAATAAATCAAATCAACTATGTCTGCATTATTACATTAACGATACTCATGTCTAATAATATAAATTTATCTTTCTGATTCATATAGGTATATATGAATCAGAACTTTCATACTTATTAATTATTTTAATAGAATTAATTGGCTTATTACTTCTTTTATTGAGATAATATTCTCACAATTCAAATCTTGTCTTATATAATTACTATTATGGTCATTCGTCCTAATCAACACTGGTTCTTTCGGTTATTTGATTGGCATGGTTCAGTGCTTTCAAAAATAATCTTTCGTTTATGCCTTAATGTTATCATGTCAATTATCGCTATTTTGATTTATCAATGGTATGAACAATTAGGAATACACTTAACAGTTGCTCCTTTTAGTTTACTCGGTATTGCCATCGCAATATTCCTTGGTTTCAGAAATAATGCAAGCTATAGCAGGCTTGTGGAAGCCAGAACCCTATGGGGTAATATGTTAATTACTCATCGTAATATATTAAGAAATATAAAAGCATTATTACCTGAAGATAAACAATTTAATCGAGACTTTTCTAATCTATTAATTGCTTTTAGTTGGAGCTTAAAGCACGAGCTAAGAAAAACAGATCCAATGGTTGATCTTTACCGCCTATTACCTCGAACTTTATTTAATGAAATAATGAATAGCCCTTATCCCACTAATCGTATTTTATTACATATCGGTTTAAAAATAGGTGAACTGAGAGATAACAAGATGATAAGTGATGTTATTTTTCAATCAATTAATAAAGATATTAATAATTTATCTGATGTACTCGGAGGTTGCGAACGGATCTCAAATACCCCAGTTCCATTTGCTTATACTTTGATATTGCAACGTACTGTTTATTTATTTTGTACATTATTACCTTTTGCTTTGGTAGCAGATCTCCATTATATGACACCGTTTGTATCAGTTTTTATCTCTTATACTTTTTTATCTTGGGATTCATTAGCTGAAGAATTAGAAGATCCTTTTGGTGTATCTGCAAATGACTTACCCTTAAATGCCATTTGTAATACGATTGAAAGAAACTTATTAGAAATGCAAGATATTACCCCATTACCGATAACTGTAAGACCAGATAAACATTATAACTTACTATGATCAATAAATAATCATAACCACCCGTAAGCGGGTGATTTTATATTTAAGACGCTGACGCGACTTAAACTGGCTAAAGCCAATAATAATAAAGCTCACTTGAGTTTTACACTCAGAGTGAGCTTGTTTTGAATACAATATTAACAGACTAACTTAACGGATTAATATTGTTCTTTAATTTGAAAGACTGAAACTTTATCTGTTAAGTTTTGTGCTTTCTCATCTAAGATCATTGTTGATGTTGCACCTTGTTCAACCAAGGCAGCATTTTGCTGTACAACAGAATCCATTTGGTTAATTGCGACAGCAATTTGTTCGATCCCGACTTTTTGCTCTTCTGATGCAATACTAATGCCCTGCATAATATCGCTGACTTTAGTAATAGAAGAGACTATCTCTTGCATATGCTCACCCGTTTTATTAACCAACTCACGGCCATGAGCCACATCAGCAACGGATTCTCTGATAATTTGATTAATTTCACGCGCAGCATCTGCACTTCTTGCTGCTAAATTTCTCACTTCTGTTGCAACAACAGTAAATCCACGGCCTTGCTCACCTGCACGCGCCGCTTCAACGGCTGCGTTTAATGCCAGAATATTGGTTTGGCTTGCTATGTTATTAACCACATCATTGATTTCAGCAACTTTTAATGTTCCTACCTCAATTTTCTTCATTGAGTTAATCGCATCATTCATAATGTTAGAACCATCAATCGCTAAATCGCGTGTTTCTGCGGTAATGGAGTTTGCTAAAATCGCATTATCCGTATTATTCACTACTGCGATTTTTATCTCTTCCATACTTGCTGCTGTTTGTTGTAAAGCACTTGCTTGCTCCTCAGTACGAGAAGAGAGATCTTGGTTGCCAGAAGCAATTTCTGCCGAACCTTTTTTGATCTCTAGCGCTTCTTCTTTAACAAGTTGAATAGTCGATGTTAGCGCTGTTTGCATATCCCCTACATTAGAGAACAAAGTTCCAAACTCATCATTTCGTTTCTTAGGTAGAGTGAAACTTAAATCTCCCTCTCCCACTTTTTGTAAAATCGAAGACAATGTATTGAGATTGAAGATAAAAGTTTTGTTTATCCAACGAATAACCATATAAAGCAGAGAAAGGATAATGGCTAACGCAATAATCGAGGTATAAATAGAAAGATGAACCATCCAAGCTTGCTGTGTTTTAATATCATCATTCACAGCTTTAGTGATCATAAGATATTCATCAAAGAGATCAGATAAACGATTAAAGTCACCAGAGAGGTTTGATTCTGTGTAATCTAGCGTATCTATAGGTGCAATAAGTTCATCTAGAAGATAATAGAATAACACTGATAGTTGTTCTGAATTACGTTGAGCGTCAGGACTTATCTTCTTCACGCCTACCCAATGTGTGATAGTCGCTTTTGATTTTGTCGCCAACTCTTTCGCTTCAGCAACAAGTGATTTAATTGTTTCTTGCTTATTCTCATCCGTCATTGTTTTCAACAACATTAGGTAGTTGACGTGAGAACGAATGGTCGCTAATTCATACCTTGCTTCTTGAACACTATTCAATCTGGTATTCAAAGAATCCAATGATGCGAAGTTCTCTTGCATCCTATAAATAAAAAATGACGACAATACAGATGATAATAAGAAAATGGCTAATAATATGATAGAACCTACTTTAGCTGATCTTTCAATACTCATGAAATAATCCACCCCGGTAATAAAGTGATACAAATGTACTCATTTATCGGCACGAAATAGATTTTATTTACTTATTAATCAGAATTATCGATACAAACACTTATTACAGTTTTCAATCAATGATTGCGACTAGTTTTTTATACTGATATTCATATTTTAACTTTGATAATATCTCACAATGAAATAATATTTTAGTGTTATTAATAAGTTAAAAATAAAACAGCGCACTTCAATACAATACTTCAAAGTGAGCTGTTTTAATCGTTATTACATCGGTTCCTCAATCTGAAATACCGCTACATTATCCATCAATACCTGCGCTTTTTCGTCTAACATCATCGTTGAAGATGCGCCTTGATCCACTAAAGAGGCGTTTTGTTGCACAACCGTATCCATCTGATTAATCGCCACCGCAATTTGTTCAATACCAACCCGTTGCTCTTCAGAAGCGAGACTTATCCCTTGCATAATATTATTTACTTTTGTAATTGAAGAAACGATCTCTTGCATATGTTTTCCCGTTTTATTAACGAGAGCGGTTCCTTCTGCGACATCTTTTATAGATGCTTTTAATATCTGGCTGATCTCTTTTGCAGCATCTGCACTTTTGGCTGCTAAATTTCTTACTTCAGCAGCAACAACGGTAAAACCTCGCCCTTGTTCCCCTGCTCTCGCAGCTTCTACTGCTGCATTTAGCGCTAAAATATTCGTTTGACTCGCAAGATTATTAATCACTTCGTTAATCTCACCCACTTTTAACGCGCCTTGCTCTATTTTTTTCATCGATGAGATAGCTTCTTTCATTACACTAGCACCATCTATAACGATGTCATTGGATTGATTAATAATCTCATTGGCTTCTTGAGTATTTTCGGTGTTATTGGCTACTGCGGTTTTAATCTCTTCCATACTGGCTGCGGTTTGTTGTAATGCACTAGCTTGCTCTTCAGTACGAGCAGAGAGCTCCTGATTACCTGATGCAATTTCAGAAGCTCCTCGTTTTATCTCTAACGTTTCTCTTTTTACGGTAAGAATGGTAGAAGTTAACGCTTTTTGCATATCACTCACATGTGAAAATAACTCACCAAATTCATCTTTTTTCATTTTAGGTAAATCGAAAACTAATTCCCCTTTACCAACTTTATTTAACACATTAGACAACGTATTAAGGTTATAAATAAAGGTTTTGTTTATCCAACGAATAGCAAAATATAAAATAACGAATAGAATTAATAAGGATATGAGAGTGGAATAAATAGAAAGCTGAACCATCGTATCTTGTCTATTTCTGAGCCCAGCACTATTTTTGGCTTTAACAGAAACATAGTTATCAAATAAATTATTTAATCTATCAAAATCATTGGCAAACTCTGTATCCTTTATATGTATTGCTTCTGAGCCATTTGACGCAATCAAGAGTCTATCAATTAGGCTATAAAATAACTTTGCTATTTCATCTGCACTTTTTTGTGCTTCTACTGTGACTTTCTTTTCTTTTACCCATATATCCATTGCATGTTTAGCACTTACCGCAATTTTTTTGTTTTTCTCAATAATTTCAGCATCTTTAGCATTTGTTTCGGCGGTATCTTGTATCAGAAAATTCACATTAGAACGCATAATCGCTAATTGATAACGCGCCATCAAAACATCGGTGTAACGTGTCAATAATACTTCAACTTGAGTAAAATTATTTTTCATTTTATAGATGAAAAATGTAGATAATACAGAGGATAAAATAAAAATTAATAACAGTGCAGATGCGCCTATTTTAGCACTTTGTTTAATACTCATAATAAAAATACCTATATGTACATATCGATAAACTTTATTTTTTATCGACGAAGTTATTTTTTTATTTAATTATCATTGATACATATAAGTTAATAATTTTTATTTAAAAATTTTTATTCTATAAATAACCACTAATCATATTTTAAATAAATCACGCTTTATTCTTATTTTATAAAATAATGCAACCAATAATGTTAATAATAAATACGCTATTTTTTATCAATCACGCATTACTTTATTGGGTAGCCAATATCTACTGATGCTTTTCATCGATTACTCCTACACCCTATTATTCATAAAAGTATAAATAGTTTTATTTTCAATAAGTAACAACCGTACTATCTCATTTTGAGAACGATGATATAATATGCACCATGACCTTAAAAAACTCTGATGATTTACGGAGCTTAACTTTTTATGCAACCTCAGTTTGAAAACTCAAAAAACACCGTAAAAACATTATCAGTGTTTGATTTTGATGGCACGCTGACCTATCACGACAGTTTTATTCCTTTTTTAAAGTTTGCTTTTGGTAAACGTAAATTTTCACGCCGTTTGATTAAGATGGTATTGCCCACATTACGTTGCTTTAGACGCAAACTTACTCGTGATGAATTAAAAGAAGTACTTATTAAAACCTTTTTAACCAACATTGATGAGAATTGGTTAAAAGAAAAAGCCGAAGCCTTCTGCCAACTTTACTGGGCTAAACTAATGCGCCCTACCGGTTTATTAGCCGTTGCTGAAGAGGTGAACAGTCACGCTGAAGTCACCATTTGTTCAGCATCACCAGCAATGGTATTACAACCCTTTGCTGATCGCTTAGGCATTAAATTAATTGGTACAACGCTCGAGGTTGTTGAAGGTGTATTAACGGGGAAAATTATTGGTAATAACTGTCGCTGTGGTGAAAAAATCAAGCGGTTAGAAAGTGTTTATGGGGATCTCACACAATATCATTTAAGAGCTTGGGGAGATTCTCGAGGTGATCATGAGTTGCTTTTTGCAGCACAAGATCCTCATTGGCGCCACTTTCATACAGGTAAAAGTAAATCGAAAAAATCCCCCATAAAGATAGAAACAAAAAAATAATCTTACCCACAAAATTGAGCACAAAAAAACCCTCGATTAACGAGGGTTTTTACCATGCACTATGTACTATATGTACTAATAGTGTAGAGATTAGATATTCACGCCGTGTTGTGATGCTAATGCACCTAAACCACCCGCAAAACCTTGACCTACAGCTTTAAATTTCCACTCTGTACCATGGCGATATAACTCACCAAAGATCATTGCAGTTTCTGTAGATGCATCTTCAGAAAGATCAAAGCGTGCAATTTCAGTATTATTGTCGTTATTAAAAACGCGCATAAAACTGTTGCTCACCATACCGAAGTTTTGTTTACGATTTTCAGCATCATAAATAGTGACTGCGAATACCAATTTTTTCACTTCAGCAGGGACTTTTGATAGGGTGATTTTTACTTGCTCATCATCACCATCGCCTTCCCCAGTACGGTTATCTCCTTGGTGTTCAACGCTTCCACATTGACTCACTTTGTTATTAAAGAAGATAAAACTTGCGTCTGAAAGTACTTTTCCATCTTCACCTACCATGAACACTGACGCATCTAAATCGAACTCTGCGCCATCAGTCACGCGGGCATCCCATCCTAGACCAACCATAGCAACCGACATTGTTGGTGCTTCTTTAGTCAGAGAAACATTACCGCCTTTAACAAGGGAAACTGCCATATCAAAGCTCCTACTTTATTGAATAAACTGGCAATCACATCTTATGACTGCCAGCGGTTAGTGTCTTATAAATCCACTATCAAGAGGCATTAATACCGTATTGAGCACAAACTGAACCTAAACCACCTGCATAACCTTGACCAACAGCACGGAATTTCCACTCCGAGTTATGGCGATATAGCTCACCAAATAACATTGCTGTTTCTGTTGATGCATCTTCCGTTAAGTCATAACGAGCAACTTCAATTTGGTTGTCATCATTAACTAAACGAATAAATGCACCTGATACTTGGCCAAAGCTTTGGCGACGAGCTTGCGCATCATGGATAGTCACAACGAAGATAACCTTATCGACATCATTTGGGATCATGTCTAATTTGATTTTCAGCGCTTCATCATCACCATCGCCTTCACCAGTACGGTTATCACCCGTGTGAACAACAGAGCCATCAGCAGATCTTAAGTTGTTATAAAAAATGAAATCGGCATCGCTACGTACTTTTCCATTAGCCGCTAACAGAAATACAGATGCATCTAAGTCAAAATCTTGACCATCTGTAGAACGGGCATCCCAACCAAGTCCGACAAGGACGTTTTTCATCGTTGGGGCTGCTTTGCTCAGAGAGACATTACCACCTTTAGAAAGAGAAACGCTCATTTTTTAACCTCTTTAATTTAGTTTTTGATATTCTGATTTCTCAAGAATACTAATTATTCTGACTTACCTTCATTATCCTTTTTCTCTGGGAATAAGAAACTTGCAATAATACCCAGAGCAAGAACACCAAGCACAACAAATAGGCTGGTTGTCGCGGAGATGCTGTATCCATGTTGCCAAATATGATCTGTTGCATTTAGACCCAGTTTTACAGCAATAAAGAACAACAACACAATAACCGCTTTTTCAAGGTAAACGAGATACTGTTTTAACGCTTCTAACACGAAGTAAAGCGTACGTAAGCCTAAAATTGCGAACATCATTGCACTATATACAATTAAAGGTTCACGGCTTACTGCGATAATAGCGGGAACCGAGTCGAAAGCAAACATCACATCAGAAAGCTCTACGACTGCCACACACAGCATCAGTGGCGTTGCATATAGCGCAGCTTTTGTACCACGACCGATAGTAATATCTTTGTTTTCAGGTTTCGCTAACTCTACATCAACTTCTTTTTGTGTTAGTAAGAATGCATGTCCAGTGATTTTTGGCCATATAGGGAAAAATCGTTTTACTAAGCGATAAGCAAGATGCTGCGAATAGTCTTCAATTTCTTCACTATCATCACCGCTTTTCAGCATCATAACTGCCGTCCAAGCCACGATTAAGGCAAATACTATCTCAACATATGGTCCTAAACTTAACAGTCCTGTACCGATGGCAACAAAGATCCCACGGAAAACAATAGCACCGATGATACCCCAATAAAGAACGCGGTGACGGAAGCGATCAGGCACAGCAAACCAAGAGAAAATCGCCATCATGACAAACAAGTTATCAACCGAAAGCACTTTCTCTAGCGCATAACCTGTTACGAATAAGCTCGCAACCTCTGCACCATGGTGAATATAAAGGAATCCTGCGAATACCATTGCAATAGCAACCCAGAATATAGACCAAAATATGGCATTCTTTAATGTTATCGGCTTATCTGAGCGATGCATAAATAAGTCGATAAAAATAGCGCCAATCGCAAGTACAACAAAGACAATGACAGTTTCTGTCGGAAAACCAATATGTGTGGATACCATAATAATTCCTAAACGGTTCCCTATATTAAATTAATTACAAACCAAATTCTGCGGGCTCAAAACCTAATGCAATGGCAATAGCGCGCACAGCTTCTTTTTCATCATTGTCAAAATCACCATCACTTTTCGCAACAGCAATACCGACACGAATAGCTAATTGCGCAGCTTCTGGCTGATCTTTCATTGCCAGAATATACTTCATGGTTTCGCCTTTACCGACTTCAGTATCAAATTCGAAACTCAGGATTAGCTTATTAAAGAATTCGATAACTTCAGAAGTATCAAAAACTTTAAGTTCATCCGATGCTTTTAAAAAACCGAGCATCTTCTGTTTTTCTTCAGAACTCACTCCACCGCTGGCAATGGCAATACGTGCGCAAACAGCAACAGTGCCTTGCATAAATTTTTTGTTTTTAAAGCGACCAACTTGCTTTGCTAACTCAGAGCGACCTGAATTAAAACCATCTTTTAATTTGTTAAAAAAACTCATGCTATTTTTCCTTATATCAACTTGATCACTTAGAACCCGCTGTCCAGCGAAATCCCCACCCGTAGGCATTATCCATATCACGGTGACCTTTAAAAAACTCATTGAGACGTTCAACTTTTATCGAACCATTCTCATTAACGAGTCGTGCAATCGCACACATATTGCGACCATTATTACCGTCAGTTAAACGGGTTTCGATAGGAGGTTGTTCTGGTACATGAATGGTGACAACACCATCTGTTTTGCTCCAATTCGGTACACCTTCATAAATAAACGCGAAAATCAGCACTTGCTTGATATTTTTCCATTCACGTCCATTCACAAAGATCCATTCACCACCAGCAACATCTCCCGTACGATCATCGCCTTGCAATTCAACATAAGGAATACGATTGAAATCACCAAACCCGTTTCCTAATGCTTGAATAACGGACTTATGTCCTTGCTGAAGTTCAACAAAAGCACCGATATCTAAATCGATACCTTTATTGCCACCGAACAACCCACCTAATAACCCAGAACCCCCACTTTTGCTTTCTCGATGCCAATCAAGGTTGATCCGAATTTTACCGAAGTCATCTTTCTTCGTTAGGCTAATTGCCGGTTTTTCTTTAGTTAAAGAAACCTTACTTAAGTTCACCGAACTTGGCGCTGGCGCCGGTTTTGGTGCTGGTGCTGGTGCTGGTGCTGGTGCTGGTGCTGGTGCAGAGTCTGCAATATCAACACCAAAATGTTCAGCTAATGGCTTTAAACCGCCGTTAAATCCTTGAGCGATAAAACGGAACTTCCAACTACCATTACGAAGATACAATTCACCTAAAATTAATGCCGCTTCAGGACGACCGTTAATATCAACATTACCGTTTGCCACAACTTCGTTATTAGCATCAACTTGAATTGATAATCGTTGTAAATTTGCGATAGTTTGTTGACCTTCACAAGTCGCCGTAAACGCAATTTTTTCAACATCTGGACGTAAGCGCGTTAGATCCACCGTAAAAGATGTGCTGTTTCCTGCTGTCGCATAAATAACGGTGCGATCATCATTAGCTGTCTGTCCATAAAACACCATATCGGTGTCGCCATTCACTTTACCTGACGCATAAAGTCTAAAAGCAGACACATCAACTGGTGCACCTGATTGAATTCTAATGATTAATGTTTGATTAGGAACAGGTACGTTACCGCCTGGAGTCATATTCATTTATCGCACCACCGTAGCCACAATATCAGGCATCATGTCATTAATAACACGGCCTTTACAAGGCGCACCAAACGCAGTGAAATCCCATTGACCATGATTACGTTGTAAAGAAGCAATCACGATACCTGTATGAGAGCCTTGCTCTGTTAAGGTATAACGCACTAGCTCTTTATTCGTTGTTTTATCAACAACTCGGCAGAATGCGTTTTCAACTTCATTAAATGTTTGTCCACGGAAACTATTTACTGTAAATACCAAGTATTCAACATTTGTTGGTAAACGGTTTAAATCAACGAAAATTGTTTCATCATCGCCATCACCGTCACCCGTTAAGTTATCACCAGAGTGAATAACCGACTGACAACTTGATTTTAATTTTCTAAACCAAATGGTATCGATTTGATTACCATTTGCGTCAAGTAATACGCAACTTGCATCTAAATCGATAGAACCACCACCACCAAAAAGACCGCCTAATAATCCTTTTTTCTTAATCGGATCCCAGCCCAAACCAAACATTAAGTGGCTCAGTGTAGGTACTTGTTTACTGAGAGAAACTGTTTGATTCTTGCTTAATGAAACCATAATTAAATTCCTTCAGAGGTAGAGTGAAACAATAACGCCATTTGTGATTAATTCCATATCATGAAAATCATCATATCATGATGAAGTACACGAGCAAGACTATTTTTCTCACTTAAATTTAAAGTTTTGTCAATTTATTGATATTAATGATATTTTCATTGTAATAAAATATTAAAAACACAAAAAAATCATAATAATAACTTACTCAATTACCCAATTTAAAAATTAACTCAAATAAATCATATTATGATTGACACAGTTCTTCGAAATCTTCATGATTATAAGCATTGAACCCTACACTTTTATTTCACGGTATACAGAGTAATGAATAACACAATTTGGTTTATGGAAGGTTTATCATCACAACGCGATATAATTCAAAGTGTTAAAGACTTTGCAAAACAGCAGCACCAAGAGATCTTTGTGCTCGCATCTCATCGTCATACTCGAAATGAGATTTTATCGCTTGCTGATGGGGCTTTTTATGAACCTCTTGAAGAGACATTACGCTTACAATTTATCGATGATGTTGTAAGACAGCATCAAGTCCGTGCCATTCACACCGGTCGTAATAGCGCATGGTTTGAATTACACCGCCAAGAAATTGAGTCATTTGGGGTAAAATTAACAACTGGGGCCACACAACTTGAACAGCTTCAGTTAGCTGATAATAAAGTTGCATTTGCACAAGCGATGGAACAATGTGGGCTTCCTGCAGTACCTTCTATTTACATTAAATCTATCGATGAATTAGAAACGCATATAAAAGAGCCTCCTTTTGGCGAAATACCTTTATGCATCAAACCTGTAAAAGGGATTTATGGTATGGGTTTTTGGCGCTTTGATAATCAAGTTTCACCGATGGCACTGTTTAATCACCCAGAAAATCGCCAAGTCAATCCTCAACAATATCTTGATGCATTAAAGGCAGTTGAACATTTTGAACCTTTAGTCTTAATGCCTTATTTGCCTGGTCCTGAATACTCTGTTGATATGGTGGTTGAACAAGGTGATGTTATTGCAGCTGTAGCTCGACGCAAAGAGGGTGCAATACAACATCTAGAGATCTCAGGCGAGGCTTATGAATTAGGTAAAGCGTGCGCAACGGCGATGAAAGCCGATGGTCTTGTGAATGTGCAAACTCGAAATAATCATCAAGGTCGCCCACTCTTACTTGAAATTAATATGCGCCCTTCTGGTGGTATTGGTTATACCCAACATTGTGGAATTAATCTTGCAGGTATTTTTGCTTTACGCCAATTAGGATTAATAAGTATTGAAGAGGCTGAAGCCCAAAATAACCATTTTACACCAACAAAAATACGCTCAATCACCGATTCTATTGTTTTCAATTCAGCGTTAACAAACTTAATCAGTACGGATAATAATTAATAATGAAAAATAGTATGAGTGACTCATCCGTTTATCGTCGCCTTCTTTCTTGTGGCACATTAAGTGTGACGCCAAATTGTTCTATTGAGTTACTTGATGAATTATTTGATATTGCAGAAAGACGCAATCCTAAGCGTGCATTTCTATTTGTCAGTAAAGTATTAGGTCGTCATATTCCTGTTTCACCGAAAAAAATGCGTGAAACCTACCAAAAACTTGCCCATCAATTTCCTGACTCACTTGAAGGTCCTGTACTGTTTATTGGTATGGCAGAAACGGCGGTGGGTTTAGGTGCTGGCATTTTTGATGAAGTGAGAAATCGCTATCAACAAGCCATTTATTTAACATCAACACGTCATCCTGTTGATAAAGGTGAGTTGCTGTGTGAATTTAAAGAAAATCACAGCCACGCGACTGATCACTTACTCTATTTACCTACAACAGCAGAGCAACGCCAGTGGGTACAAAAAGCAAAAACCGTTGTATTAATTGATGATGAAGCGACTACAGGTAATACCTTTATCAACCTGCTTTCAGCACTACGTGAAGAAGGTGGATTAACCCATATTGAGCAGGTTATAGCGGTAACCTTAACCGATTGGAGTGGTGATTCTATCGCTGAGCGCTCCCCATTACCGATTAAAACCCTCTCTTTAGTTCAAGGGAAGTGGCAATGGGATGCCGATCCAAATGCGCCTTTACCTGTTATGCCTAACGTTAATATCACTGCATCAGGGCAAGTTGCTATCACTGGTAAACAGAGCTGGGGTCGATTAGGGATGACAACGCCCGCAAGCGATCTGGGTTTATCCATCAATGCTTCTTTAGGTGAAAAAATCCTTGTTTTAGGATCGGGAGAATTTGTTTGGGAGCCGTTTTTATTGGCTGAACGTCTTGAAAAACAAGGTGCTATCGTAAAATATAGTTCGACAACGCGTTCACCTATTTCAACTAATTTTGCCATTCAATCAGCGATCACATTTACTGATAATTATGGTTTAGGTATTCCTAACTTCGTCTATAACGTGGCGCATCAACAATTTGATCGCATTTTGCTTTGTTGTGAAACACCAGCTGAAAGCATTGATAGCCAACTGATTGAAGCCCTCAATAAAGTTGCACCTATTGTTGAGGTAATTAGTTATGACTAAGCCCGTTATTTTAACTGATCTCGATGACACACTATTTCAAACACGTCGTAAGATGGTGGATGAATTAGCACTAGAACCCTATAAGACTGGCGCGCTAGATAGAAGCTTAGAACCCCGTAGCTTTATGACCCAAGAGCAAGCCATGCTTGTAGATTGGATGTTAGAGCACGCGGATTTAATTCCTGTTACTGCTCGTGGAACAGAAGAGATTAGCCGAGTGACCATTCCTTTTCATTCTTGGGCGATTACTACACATGGTGCGGTGATATTAACGCCAGAAGGCAATGCTGATACACAATGGCAAAACCACATCACTCAAAGCTTAGCGCCATATACACAGCGTTTATTGACTCTACAACAATCAATCACGCAATTAATGGCGGAACGAAATATTGATGGTTGGGCGCGAATTAACTATGAATACGGTGATTTGCCTATTTATTTAGTCATGAAGCATAACGATAGCACACGATTAGACGAGCTATACACCATAGGTGATGAGATAGAAAAAACATTCTCAACTGAAGGTTTTTATATTCATCGTAACAGCAACAATATTGCTTGGTTACCTGAGCCTATCGAAAAAGGCAAAGCTGCCACCTATTTGCTCAATAAATTAAAAACTGAGCGTGGTGTTTTTCCTGTGATTGGACTCGGTGACAGCCTAAGTGATCATCGCTTTATGAAATTATGTAGTTGGTATGGACTTCCTCGTCAAAGCCAATTTGCGGATGCGATCAACACAAAAATTTTTGGAGAATAAACATGATGGATCATAAGCCTTTTTCGGGCTCTTATGTATCAGGGGATGTCGATTTTCTACTTCAACCGGTTAATATCGAAATGACGCCCGTTGAGTTAAAAGAAGAGCTGATACAATCGGGTAAGCGCCACTATTCTGACATGCTAAGTCAAGAGCCAGAGCCAACAACATGGCATCTAGATCTCTTTGAAAAAGCGCTAGAAACAGGCGCTACACGCTTAGCAACTGAAGTCATAATGCTGGCTAAATCATTGATTGAACGCTTTGGTGATACCCCAATTATCTTGACAAGCCTTGTTCGTGCAGGTGTTCCTTTAGGCGTCATGTTGCAACAAACATTACGTAAAATGGGAAAAACCTCTTATCACTACGGCATTAGTATTATTCGAGATAGAGGCATTGATAGCGAAGCGCTTTCATGGATAGAACAACGCCACGGTACAGAAGGTATTGTGTTTGTCGATGGATGGACAGGAAAAGGCGCTATTACAGGTGAACTTATTCGTTCGTTATCAGGGCGAAAAGGCTATCCAGCTCAGCCTCGTCTTGTCGTCCTTGCTGATCCTTGTGGCTGTGCATGGTTAAGTGCCAGCGATGAAGATTGGCTTATCCCATTTGGGATCATGGGAGCGCCTGTTTCAGGATTAATTTCACGTTCAATTTGGACTGAAGAAGGCTTTCACGGTTTTGTGGATTGCCAACATTTAAAACAGTATGAATGCAGTCGTTACCTTGTTGATACTGTTGGAAAAGTTGTTGATACATTAATCGATAACGATACTCCACTAGCTACATTTAAAGAACAACAATCAGACTTAAAAAAGCTGAGCGAAAACGTCGTTAGTTCACTTGCAAACAAATATGATATTTCAAATATCAATCGTATAAAACCCGGTATTGCTGAAGCTACACGCGCTGTTTTACGCCGTGTACCTGATCATGTTCTTGTGAGAGAAATAACCGATCCTGATGTCGCGTTACTGGTTTATCTTGCGCAGGAAAAAAATATTGCTGTTATTGAAATAGGGCAAGCGCTTGGTCAATATCGTGCAGTGACTATCATTAAAAAGGTGAAATAATGATTGAACGATTATCCCCATGGAATTTAGGGGCAACGCTTTATATGCCCGCGACACGAACAGATATCGCACCCACAATCATCAATCAGAAAATTGAAGGGTTACGCTCTTTAATTATCTGTTTAGAAGATGCCGTGAGTGATGCAGATATTCCTGTTGCATTAGAAAACTTGGCAGCCTTATTAAATACCTTAGCAGAGCACAAAAAAAACAGCGATTGTAGCCATTGGCCACTGCTGTTTATTCGCCCTCGCCACACTGAAATGGGTCAATGGATCACTGAAAATCTTGATGTCAGCGCCATCGATGGTCTTGTTTTGCCTAAGTTCACACAAGTTTCTCTGCCAATTTGGTGGAATATTATTGAAAATACGCATTTATGTATGATGCCAACACTTGAAACAGAAGAAGTGTTTGATGTTATTCAAATGACAGAGCTTGCAAACCACCTACTAACTCACCCTTGTCATAACAGAATTATTGCATTACGTATTGGTGGTAATGATTTAATGAATGTCATTTCTCTTAGACGTAATCGCCAATTAACACTTTATGATGGCCCAATGGGTTACGTGATAAAAATGTTAGTTGCTGTCTTTGGCGCTCGCCAATTTGCCCTCACAGCACCTGTTTGTGAGCATATTGATGATCACCATATTATGGATAAAGAGCTGGCACTTGATATTGCTAATGGCCTTGTCGGTAAAACAGCGATCCATCCAAAGCAAATTCATAAAATTGAACAAGCTCTCATGGTGTCTCAATCCGATCATTCAGATGCATTACGTATTTTAAATTCAACACAAGCCGTCTTTAAATCACAAGGTGCAATGTGTGAACCAGCAACACATCGTCGCTGGGCATTGAGTATTTTAACCAGAGCTAAAATTTATGGCATTATTCCTAACCAACAAAATAATGCTCAACGTTTTAACGCAACATAAAATACTCTATAGCAGGTGATAAATTCGATAAGATAAAATAATTATCTTATATTGATTTCGATTTATAAGTTTCTAGTTAAAGCATGTTATCTTTAACTAGAACTTATAAGAACAACGTGAATCTTTTTATTTAAAAAAGTGTATTTTTTTTATTTCAGTTATTAATTTATACTACATTTAATAGGCAGCTTATTTTATTTATCCTTGTCAACACAGAACAAGAATAATAGAAATTATTGCTGAATATTTTAACACACCAATGACAAAATAAGTGGTAACTAAGCATGCAATTAAGCACTCGTCAGGTCAGAGTCTTTACACTGGCAACCCTTTTAAGCTCAGGAAAAAAGGTTCCAACCATTAAGATTATTTCTGCTCTTGAATGCTCAGAGCCTACGTTAACTCGTGTAT
This sequence comes from Proteus sp. PR00224, assembly GCF_016238105.1. Lineage (NCBI taxonomy): Bacteria > Pseudomonadati > Pseudomonadota > Gammaproteobacteria > Enterobacterales > Morganellaceae > Proteus > Proteus sp. PR00224. The sequence goes on from NZ_JAEHQU010000005.1 coordinate 153,840, forward strand.
TAAAAGAGATAAGAGATTCTTATGGTGCTGAAATAAAATACAGCAAAGCCTCTCGTGCATATCAAATGACTGAACGAGGTCAACTCGATAGTAAGGCGTTACGCCGTATGCGTGAGGCATTATCCGCCAGCGAAGATCTACGCCACAATGGAATGACAAGCCGAGTTTATCTCGATAAAGATAAGAAGAAATCTGTTTCACTTTCATTAAAAATGTCAGCATTGCGCAAGATTGATAGATTATCTTATTTAAATAATTCCACACGTAGTGAAGCTGTTGAATTATTAGTTGATCACTATATTGAAAATTTAATTCAATCAACACTCGCTGAAATAGCAGAGAAAGAAAAAGAAAAAAAGAATTCGAATTAAATAAAAAAAGCAACTTGATACTTCGGTATCAAGTTATTTTATAAAAACAACAAAAGCAGAAAATATATAAAAACACTTATCTAATAGAATTGTTTCATATATTTCCTCACACTCTTAATTTATTTTAAATTACTTTAAAAACAAAAAACACCAATTAACTAATACTTTGAATTTATTGACTTTTATAATTGTTATTTTTTAATTAAAAAGAGTATTTATACCTAATCACTATTAGTCATTCATTTAGCATTACTCTTATTAAGACGGTTCAATAAAATATATTTTCTTTAATAAAATAAAATCGCTCCATCACTCAATTTAAGGATGACAAACAGGCTAATTTCTCTTTTATTTTACTTTTCATACTATCTTCATTCAGATTAATAATATTGGACAATCATCACTGCGTTTTTTCTCTAATTTAATTAAACTAAGCATAATCTCAATTGAACACCTTCATGGGTCGGTTAGTATATTAATCGCTTATTTCTATCTCACTCACAGGATAAATGCATGAGAAGATTGCCAGTTTACCTTTTGCTTGATACATCGACTTCCATGTATGGAGAGCCTATTGCAGCAGTAAAAAATGGCGTTGAAATGCTCTTATCAACACTACGCCAAGATCCTTACGCATTAGAAACTGCTTATATTTCTATCATCACCTTTGACTCAATCGCGCAACAGGTTGTGCCACTCACTGATTTAATCAATTTTAAAGTACCAGATTTAGTCGCAAGTGGAACAACAGCATTAGGTTCTGCGCTCACTTTAGTTTCTAGTCGTATTGAAAAAGAAGTACAAAAAACTACAGCTGAAACAAAAGGAGATTGGCGTCCGTTAGTTTTTGTGATGACAGATGGCGCCCCCACAGACGATTGGAAAAAAGGCGTTGAGAAATTTAAAGCGGCACGCACTGGCGTTGTTATTGCGTGTGCAGCAGGACAATCAGCACAAACTGATGTACTAAAAAATATCACTGAAATTGTATTACAGCTAGATACTGCGGACTCCAATACCATTAAGTCATTCTTTAAGTGGGTTTCAGCCAGTATTTCTGTCGGTAGTCAAAAAGTCGATTTAACTAAGAAAGATATTAGTGATCTTGATGACTTACCACCGCCACCTCCTGAGGTTAACGTTGTACTTTAAATAAAAAAGGAATGAATATGTCTATTAGTTTAAAAAAAGGACAAGGTGTTAGTTTAAAGAAAAATGAATATGACCTTTCCTCTGTCACTATCGGTTTAGGCTGGGATATCAACGAAGAAAAACGCGGATTCCTTGGTGGGCTTTTTGGTAAAAAAAGCGAAGAATACGATTTAGATGTTATTGCCTTCTTATGTGGTGAAAATGGCAAAGTAAACGATTTAGGTCAAATTGAAGGTGGGCAACCTTCTCTCGTTAATGGCGATATTATTTTCTTTAATAGCCTACAACACAAATCAGGACAAATTTGGTTAACGGGTGATAACCGAACAGGCGCAGGTGATGGCGATGATGAACAGATCATTGTGAAATTAAACACACTTGATCCTAAATTTACCAAAATTGTCTTTATTGTTCAGATTTACAATGGTCGAGAACTACAACAACATTTTGGTAAAGTACAAAACGCCTTTATCCGCGCTGTTGATGCGAAAAATGTAGAAATGGCTCGTTTTGATTTATCTGGAGGCGAAGCCTTCAACAACCAACGTTCAATGCTGTTTGCTGAATTAGTCAGAGAAGATAATGGCTGGAAACTGAACGCCATTGGAGAGCCTTCAAGTTCAGATAGCTTTATTTCTTACTTAAAGGATTTCGCCTAATGAGAAGACTTCCCGTTTACCTGCTGATTGATACTTCAGGATCAATGAGAGGTGAATCTATTCATGCGGTTAACGTTGGGATACAAACAATGCTTAATGCATTGAGACAAGATCCTTACGCATTAGAAAGCGTGCATATCTCTATCATTACCTATGATAACGAGGCTCGTGAATTTATCCCATTAACTGCATTAGAAGATTTCCAATTCTCAGATATCACCGTACCTAGCTCTGGCGGTACTTTCACTGGTGCTGCGCTGGAATGTTTAATCAAGTGTGTCGATCGTGATATTAAACGTTCCGATGGTGACCAAAAAGGTGACTGGCGTCCTCTCGTTTTTTTAATGACGGATGGCACACCGTCTGATGCTTACGCCTATGGTGAAGCGATTAAAGAAGTGAAAAAGCGTTCATTTGGTTCGATCATCGCTTGTGCTGTTGGCCCTAAAGCCAAACACGATCACCTTAAAGAGCTTACATCTCAAGTGGTAGCTTTAGAAACGCTAGACTCCAATGCCTTCTCTGGCTTTTTTAAATGGGTTTCTGCCAGTGTCGCATCTGGCAGTTCAAGTGCAGGAGTGAATACGGATAAAGACACCCTACCGCCGCCACCTCCTGAAATCCAACTGGTACTGTGATCTATAAAAGCAAAGCGCTCCAAAAGGCTTTGCTTTTATTTTATTCAGACTTTGGTTTATCCATCACAATACATAACAGCCACGATAAAGAGATAAGGTATAACAATGAGAAGGCTACCCATTTTCTTTGTTTTAGATTGTTCAGAATCAATGATCGGTGAAAACCTAAAAAAGATGAATGACGGTCTAACAACTATTATTAACGATCTGAGAAGAGATCCGCACGCCCTTGAAACGGCTTGTATTTCTGTTATCGCCTTTGCTGGTGTTGCAAAAACGATTGTTCCACTCACTGAAGTCGTCTCTTTTTATCCTCCTCAACTTCCTTTAGGCGGAGGCACGTCATTAGGCAGCGCATTACGAGAACTTTCTCACCAAATCGACACGCAAGTAAGAAAAACCACACTTGAGCAAAAAGGCGATTGGAAACCTGTCGTTTATCTTTTAACTGACGGCAGACCTACTGATGATTACGCGCAAGAGATCAAGCGCTGGAAAGCTCACTACGCCAACAAAGTTAACTTAATTGCGATTGGATTAGGCTTAAGTGCAGACTTACATGTGCTATCGCAATTAACTGAAAACGTGCTGTTATTTACCGAAGCACAAGAAGGCGATTTTACTCGTTTCATTAAATGGATAACGATGTCAGTGGTTTCTCATAGCCGAAGTGTTGGCGAAGAGCCACCGCCACTTTTAAATCAAACAGAGTATATTGTTCGTCTTGCGAAAGATGATGTTGCTCGTGCCTATGATGAGTCTTGTGTCACTTTTGTCGGGCGTTGTAGCCACACACGTTCACCTTATTTAATGAAATATGAACGACCACCAATGAAAGCTTCAGGGCTCGATTTTAACCTCAATCTTAATGGTTTTAACTTAACGGGTTGCTACACCTTAAATGAAGATTACTTTGCATGGAGTGATCTCAGTGCCACGGCATATCAAGTTAACACCAGCGAACTTCATGGTACACCTGGCTGCCCTTATTGTGGCAATGCTACTGCTTTTGCCGTTTGCCAATGTGGTAAATTACTTTGTGTGAATGGCCCTGAAAGCGTTGTTTGCCCTTGGTGTGATAACAACATCACCTTTGGTGATAACAGCAGCCAATCTGACTTTGATGTCACACGAGGTAAAGGCTAATGGATAAAAAAGCCCTACTCACAAAACTGATTATTGATGACACACTGACACAACATCGCATTCCTGTACATGAGGAGCTCGTTATTGCGTTGTATGAAGATGTGGAAATCGCTCAATACATTGATTTTATTATTGATAAAATCAATGCTAAAGCGGCAGAAAAAATAACACCACAAGACAAAATCCCCCCTATTCTTCTGTTATTGCCACCAGCTCGCAATTTAGCTGCTGAAGAAACATCATTACCAGAAGAGTGTCCATTAAAGCCAGGTCAAATTCCAACACACTCATCACCAATGCCAACAGAAAAACCGATTATTCATCGCCCTACGGCAAAAATTACCCTTTCTAATGCAAAAGTAGGCACTGCATTCAATTCTACGCTCAGTATCGAGCTAAATACCCTCGAAATTGCCGAAATTGAAGCGGTTGATGTCCCTGAAGGAGTTGGAATAACCTTTGATCATGAAAGTTGTTGCTTAGTAGGAATGCCAACAAAAAGTGGCAATTTCATATTGGTTGTCCATTGGTCTGTTAATGCTATTCGTTATCAAGATGAAGTCTTATTAATCATCAATCCTGATCCGCGTAGCTTATGGCAAATCAATGAACCTCCCGCTGATAGCCCTTATCCCAAAGCCCACATCGATAGCCAACTTATTCTTGAAGAAGACATTCGAATTGTAGGAGCAAGCCGTCGTGGGCGTTCTCATGAACATGCAGGCACATTCCGTGATGATGATTTTTATATTCACCACGATAACCAAAGCCAATGGAATATTTTAATTGTTGCTGATGGTGCAGGCAGTGCTCGCTATTCTCGCGAAGGCTCACGCATTGCTATCAATACGGTCAGCCACTATTTAAAATCACAATTAAATGTGGAAAATGAAGCAATTAAACCTCATCTTGAAACCATCCATCAATGGAATAACAACAGCGCCATTAATCAAGTAGGAAGCTTCTTTGCACAACTCTTTCGTAATGCCGCCCAATTAGCAATTAATAACCTCAAAAATGAAGCGATTCATATTAATGAACCCGTAAAATCATTTTCAACAACGTTATTAGCCACGGTTTCTTTGCGTATCAATGATGAGTTATTTGCTGCCTCATTTTGGATGGGAGATGGTGCGATTGCCGCTTATGGTCCTGCTGGAAAAGTGCGTATTTTAGGTATTCCTGATAGTGGTGAATATGCAGGACAAACCCGTTTTCTTGATGATAGTGCGCTCAACGATGCTGAATTTAATCGACGCATTATTATTGGTAAGTGGAAAGAAATTTCACATCTTATTTTAATGACAGACGGAGTGTCCGATCCCGTATTTGAAACGGATAATGGCTTACAAGATCCCAATAAATGGGCTGCATTCATTGATGAAATATCGCCTTGTTTAGCCTCTCCTGAACATGCAGATAGCGCATTGGCTGAATGGCTGAATTTCTTTTCAGCAGGCAATCACGATGACCGCACTCTGGTTGTGGCTTGGTAATCATAAAAGAGAGAATGGGTGAGTTTCATGGCAGAGATCATTACCTGTACAACGCAAAGTGGAAAAACAGTTCAGTACGTCAATGAGATCATTGGCTCTGGCTCAATGAAAGATGTCTATTTTTCCCCTGACCGAACCTACGTTGTTGCCTTCTATAAAACACAACAGAATGCACAAGCCAAAGATAGAATCGATATGATAACAGGCTCTTATCGACATAATATCTTTGAACAAAGTGGTGGAGAATATTGGAAAAACCTCTTTTGCTGGCCAACGGATGTTGTCGAACATCAAGGCAAAATTGGTATTGTTGTTCCAACTTATCAATCCCACTTTTTCTTTAAATATGGTTCTAAAAACAATGACTTTCTTGCGATAAAAGGTCGAGAAAAAGAAGGTAAATGGTTTGCAAGTGCCAATAACCAAAATAAATTTCTCGATCCTCGTGAAAGAGGCAATCTATTAAATTACCTTAAAGTCTGTTTATTGCTCTCTCGTGCAGTACGACGAATGCATGCAGCAGGCTTATGCCACAGTGATTTAAGCTATAAAAACGTCCTTATCGATCCTGAGCAAGGTCATGCCTGTGTGATTGATATTGACGGTTTAGTGGTTCCCGGTAAATATCCGCCTGATGTGGTGGGAACCCCTGACTTTATTGCATCTGAAGTAGTAAAAACCAGCCATTTACCGAAAGAAGATCCTAACCGTATTTTGCCAAGCATCACGACAGATAGACACGCACTTGCAGTATTAATCTATATGTATCTGTTTTATCGTCACCCATTACGGGGCGGTAAAATTCACGATCTTGACGATGAAATGCGTGATGAAACGCTCTCTATGGGTGAAAAAGCGTTATTTATTGAGCACCCAACTGATCGTAGCAATGCGGTAAAACTTAATCAGGTAAAACCGTCATCGCTACCTTGGGCTGATCCCCAAAAAATCCCTTATACCATTATGGGGCCTTACCTTACGCCTCTTTTTGAAAGAGCGTTTATCACGGGATTACACGATCCTTCACAACGCCCTACCGCAGATGAATGGGAGACGGCTTTAGTCAAAACGGTAGATTTAGTTCAGCCTTGTCAAAATAAAGATTGTGAACAGCAATGGTATGTTTTTTCTGGAAAAACACAGCCCGTTTGTCCTTATTGCCATACGCCTTATAAAGGCCAATTGCCGATTTTAAATCTCTACTCTTCACGTAAGGCAGGCAGTTTCAGACCTGACGATCACCGCTTAATGGTATGGAGTAATCAATCACTCTTTCCTTGGCATGTTAATCGCCTTATTGCGCCCAATGAACGCACTACTGATGAACAGAAAAAACGTGTCGGTTATTTCGTTTTTCACAATTCAACATGGTGGCTGGTGAATGAACGTATTGAGGGATTGATGGTATTGCCAGAGAAAAAACAGATAGCCATTGGCGATAAAATTGCGCTAACAGATGGGTTGCAATTTGTATTATCAACAGAAGAAGGCGGACGACTGGTTGTGGTGCAATTAGTCTCAAATTAACGATAAAGAGAGAATAATCCATTTAATTTATCGTGGGTTATTCTCTTTGCTATAAGCTATTTTTAAATCAACGTTTAAATTCCATTGTTAAATTTAAATCTTTTGTCGGTTTTCCTGACTCATAACGCCATTTTTCCATAGCTCGAATAGTCGATAAACCAAAAACCTCCACTAAAGGGGAATCTAACATCCTAATATTTTGCACATATCCATTTTCATCAATATCAAATTTTATATTTAACGCTCCCTCAATGCCTTGAGAATACGCTTTTGCAGGATAATTAGGAAATACTCGTAATAAATTCTTAGGATGATTTTTAACCGTAAGATTTGACTCATTTATTTCACTCTGAGTTATTTCCTCTGGTTTATCGGCTAATTTTGCTTTCAATAATTGCACATCCGACTGTGTTGATTGAATAGCACATCCATTTAATAAAATGGTGCTGCAAAGTAAACTTAAAATAGCTAATTTTATTTTCATTTTTCTTTTCTGAAATAAGATTAAATATAAAGACACAATAATATATCTCATTATCATTTCTATTCTCAATTAAATATTTAGTTAAGAAAAACTGTGCAATTAATCATATTTCAGTCGTCCTATTTAAATCAAAGTCAGATCACATATTCACGTCTCACCCTTGCTATTTAGCGCTAACGTTCAATATTGGATATCAAGATCCCAGTTTATTAAGCCCCAGTATTTACAATACCGAGCAGTGATAATTGGAGGGGCTAATGAAAACTAAAAATAAAATCAATGTACTAGAACTTATTTCGCCAGAAATGCAGCAAGTTATGCAATTTTATGCAGATAATCCGCAACCTGCGCCAGAAAGTAATGACTACCCTTCTATGCGCCTTGCTTACAATCAAGACAGACGTTATTGGAATGCAGATGCACCCGAAATGTTTAGCATTCAAGATATTTCCGTTAGCACGTCTTATGGCGAGGTTCTAACACGCCTTTATCAACCCACAGAAAAAACACCCGCAACACTCTATTATCTTCATGGTGGGGGCTTTATTTTAGGGAATTTAGATACCCACGATCGCATTATGCGTTTACTCGCGTCTTATACAAGTTGTGCAGTGATTGGTATTGATTACTCACTATCACCAGAAGCACATTATCCACAAGCGATTGATGAATCAGCGCAAGTCTGCCAGTTTTATGATCAACATGCTGAACACTACGGTATTAACACTCAACACATTGGTTTTGCAGGCGATTCTGCGGGAGCCATGTTATCGCTTGCTACTGTACTGTGGTTACGCGACAAACAAATCCACTGTGGCAAGGTAAGTGCAGCTTTATTATGGTATGGATTATACGGTTTACGTGATTCCACTAGCCGTCGGCTTTATGGTGGTGAATGGGATGGGTTGCGCCAGCAAGATCTAGAAGAATATGATAATGCGTATTTAACCGCGTTAGGCAATCGTGATGCACCTTATTATTGCTTATTTAATAACGATTTAACGCAAGATATTCCCCCTTGCTTTATCGCCAGCGCACAATACGACCCACTTATTGATGATAGCGTGACTCTCTTTAAAACCCTTGAAGCACATCAATCACCTTGTGAATATAAAATGTATCCAGGCACATTACATGCCTTTTTACACTACTCACGCATGATGAAAGTGGCTGATGACGCCATTCGAGATGGCGCTCATTACTTTGTAAAACAACTTAAGAATTAAAACTCAAGATTTCGAATAAAACGATAATCCGCAGACGCCTCTTTAAGTCGATACAGACTTGCAGGGCGTCCTCTCTCTGCCCGTTTTTCTCCTGTATCAATCAATAAATCGGCTTGTTCGATGCGTCGTCTAAAGGATTTTTTCTGGATCTCTTTACCAATCAGAATTTCATGAACATGTTGCAACTCTGGCAAGGTAAAAACTTCTGGCAATGCAAATCCGGGAACAATCGAATAGAGTGATTTTTGCTTTAATCGCTCTCTTGCTTGTGTAATTAATTCATGGTGATCAAAAGCTAAGCGTTGTTGTGCAATCTCATCAATAGGACACCACATTACCGAATCCACGGAATCAATATGTGCTTCACACACTTGATGTGCAATCAACGCGGTATAACAGACCGTCACAGACCAACCTCTTACATCACGCTGGTTATTTCCCACGGAACAAAGTTGCTCAATATAAGGAGGGATCACACCCGTTTTCTCTTTTAATTTTCTTAGCACAGTATCTTCAAGGCATTTGTCCTGAACTTCATCGACAAATCCACCAGGTAAACCCCATTTTCCTTTTTCAGGATGCTCTCCTCTTTTCACTAACAATACTTTTAACTGCTCTTCATGATAAGTAAACAGTACCGCATCAACAGTAATCAGTGGGGATAGGAAATCACGGCGGTTATAACTGGCTAAAAAATCTTGTTCATTCATGGCGTAAGCTTTATTAGAAAACGATGAAACTATTTTAAGCCTAAACAGCAAAAAATCAAATTTTGTCATAAAGACACTAAATCAGTTGACAAGCATAGTGTCGATAGGACACAATCAAGTTATTGTCATAAGGACACTAATTGGAGATATCCTATGTTTAACTTAAATTATTTCAAAGCAGACTCATCAACTTTCATTATTAAATCGGTAAACGGCAAAATTCGCCAGCAAGGTAAAGGATTGAGTTTTTGGTATAACTCAGCCACAACCTCTATTGCCGCACTACCTTTAAACGCCCAAGAAGCGCCATTTATTTTCAACTTTCAAACCTCGGACTTTCAGGGCTTACGCATTCAAGGACAAATTTCATTTCAGGTCAAAACACCTGAAAAAGCCGCAGAAGTGCTCAATTTTAACTTGAGCAAAAACGGCAAATCTTATGCATCAGAAGATCCACTAAAACTCAGTGATCGTGTTGTGCGTATTGCACAAACCTTAATCCAAGCAAAGATCCAAAGTACACCACTTAGAGAAGCGTTATTACTTAGCCAATCATTAGTTACTTTGGTGATGGAACAATTAATTGAACACCCATCATTAGATGCATTAGGTATTGCGATTTTAGATGTCTCTATTGCAGCAATCACTCCATCACCAGAAACCTTAAAAGCACTCGAAGCCGAAGCAAGAGAATCCTTACTGAAAGAAGCCGACGATGCCATTTATGCTCGTCGTAAATTCTCGGTAGAACAAGAACGCACCATTAAAGAGGCTGAATTGGAAACCGACTTATCTGTTCAACGTAAACGACAAGAAATTGAAGAAGCACGTTTAGAAAACGAACGCACATTATTACGGGAACAAGCGGAGATTGAAAAAGAGCGCCTTGAAGCCAAAGTAAATGCTGAAGCAAAACGTAAAGAACTGGTCGCGTTAAGTGCTGAAAATCAGCGAACACAATCAGAAGCTGATGCTTATGCTATTGAAGCGACCATGCGTGCTTATCGTGAACTGCCAGTTGAAAACCTAAAAGCCATGGCACTAGCAAAAATGGACTCTCAGCAATTAATGGCAATGGCATTTGAAACCTTAGCGCTGAATTCAGGGAAAATTGGTGAGTTAAATATCACTCCTGATTTATTTAGCCAATTTATGAAAAAAGGGAGTAAATAATGCAACGTAACGAAGATTTTCGCTTTGTGCTGGTGATGAGAAAAAGCCGCTTACAGGAATTAATTGAGCGTTTTAATACGTGGTCACAAGCCAAATTCTATTTAGAACACAACAATGTTGAGGTAACGGATTACCTCAACGAACACAACTTATATCAAAAACAACTAACAGAAGCAGAGCTGGTTTTAAAATCATTGGGACGTTTTCAGCTATTAGAAAGAAACTTATTGCCTAGCTATCAATTCTCACCCCACGATATTGTGGTGGTGATTGGTCAAGATGGGCTGGTCGCCAATACACTGAAATACCTTAATGGACAGCCTATTATTGCCATCAATCCCGATCCTTCAAGATGGGATGGCAAATTACTTCCTTTTGAAATAGGTGAATTAAAAGAGACGGTGATTAATACCATTAATCAGAAAATGCCGTTTAAATCCGTGACCTTTGCACAAGCGACAACCAATGATGGCCAATCACTGTTAGCCGTTAATGATCTATTTATTGGCCCCAAAAGCCACACGTCTGCACGCTATATTTTACAATGGAGTGGTGCTCAAGAAGCACAATCTTCATCAGGAATTATTGTGTCTACGGGACTTGGCTCGACAGGTTGGTTTCAATCTATTCTCGCTGGCGCGATGGCAATCACAGGAGAAGCATCACATCCCCTGTTACAAGGATTTAGCTGGGGTGACAAAAAGCTGCAATTTAGTGTGAGAGAACCTTTTCCAAGTCGAACAACAGGCGTAGCTCTAACCTTTGGAACAATTGAGCCTGATTCACCTTTACAATTAGAATCTTTAATGCCTGAAAATGGGGTTATTTTTTCTGATGGTATCGAAGATGACTATTTACAGTTTAATGCAGGCTGTATAGCACATATTGGTATCGCGGACATACAAGGCCAACTTATTAGCCCTAAAGGGCGTCAGCGTATTTAGGCTTGATGAGGGTGAATAAATAACAATAAAGACATGACAAAAATAGAATAAATCTATTAATTATCAGTTAATTAAATCGCCACCAACTTCACATTGTGTATTATTAAACACAGTAATAAAGTCAGCATTGGCACACTGATTATTTAAACTCAATTTCACCATCTCTTGATATGACGGAGAAAACCGAAGTGAAGAAGCGTGTTCTAGTGATTTATCGCCAAAAAAAGAAGAAAAAAGTTGAAGATCAGGGCAAGCATCCATGCTCACCTGATCTTCGATTACCGTTATTAACATCCGTTGTTCTAACGTCATATTGTCTCGATGCCATCCTTGAGCAATCCAACCCAAACTAAACGCCATGAGTGCAATCCATGCATATAACGCTTGTGTGTTGAACATGACCTAACTCCTTAGTCATTCGAGACAAAACTTATTTCATCGACTTTTATTATAAAGATCAGCTTTTAACACTTTTCACTTGAACGCTATGCGAAATCCTTTCACACCCAGCCCTCAACTATTGAAAAGTATTTTTACTCACTTCCTTGTTAACTTGTAATAGACATCCTTGTCTATTGCCTTCTACTCACACTGAAAAACAACAGAAAAAATAAATAATAAATTCAATATGTTGCTCATCTCCGTATGATTTAACGTGAAGCCATTATCTACAAACTTTGTATTTTAGGCTAGTAAGTTTGTTCGGTTAACATCGGTTATGTGTGTTTATCCGACAATAACCGAACTAACCCACCCACTTAAAACAATTTTATTTGTTTTTAGCACCTTTAAATCGCTTCAAAACAATTATTTACATCAAAAAACAATAATAAGACTGGTTATAATACAAATTTAAGCTAATATAGAAAGCATAATAGAACTGATAATAAAGAGAAAAATAACATGCGTGTCCTAACTATTTATTGTCCTGAATGTGGCGAAAAAGCGCTTATAAAGAAAAGTAATCGTAAACACAAAGAGTTATCTGATCTCTATTGTGCTTGTCGTGATCCTGAATGCGGACATACCTTTGTTTTAAACCTCACGTTTAGTCACACTCTTATGCCAAGTGCAAAAAACAAAGATACGTTGTTATTAGACGTGATTAAAAATCTTTCTCCAGAGCAACGAGAGAAAGCACTTACTCTTTTGCAAGGCATGTAATCATCTCGAACAGACACTCTTTTTTTCATTTATTTTTATGATCTTGCTCCCATTCTGACAGGTTATTTGACTAACCTATTCTTATAGAAAGATAAATGATGTAGATTCATTTTTAATCTAAATAAAAATAATTCTTATGTTTTAAATAAAACAAACATCGCCTATTGATGCCGTGTTTACCAATCCTTTAATAAATAATGTGTCAGCCCCTAAACCAGAAACCTCATTTCTGGTTTGAAGACTAAACACAAATTTCAAATGGAGCATTTAAGATGAAAAAGCTGATTAATCGAGTTGATGATGTGTTATCTGAACAACTACAAGGCTTTGCTAAAGCCCATCCTGAAATCAAACTTCATCCCTCCTCTTTTTATGTCACGCGAAAAGATGCTCCAGTAAAAGGTAAAGTTGCTCTATTGTCTGGCGGTGGTAGCGGACATGAACCCATGCATGCAGGTTTTGTCGGTAAAGGAATGCTTGATGGTGCATGTCCTGGTGAAATATTTACGTCACCAACACCTGATAAAATGTATGACTGTGCCAAAGAGATTGATAGCGGTGAAGGCGTTTTAATGATCGTAAAAAACTACACCGGTGATGTGCTTAACTTTGAAACAGCGACAGAACTGCTTCATGACGATGGTGTAAAAATTGCAACGGTATTAGTTGATGATGACGTGGCGGTAAAAGATAGCTTATATACCGCAGGACGCCGTGGTGTTGCCAATACCGTTTTAATAGAAAAACTACTGGGTGCGGCAGCTGAAAGAGGCGACTCTCTTGATGAACTGGTTAAATTAGGTCATCACATTAATAACAATGGTTTTTCTATCGGCATTGCCTTGGAAGCTTGTACCGTTCCAGCCGCAGGAAAACCTTCTTTTACTTTACCTGAAAATGAAATGGAGTTTGGTGTCGGTATTCACGGCGAACCAGGTATTGACCGTCGTAAATTTACCTCTCTCAATGATACTGTTGATGCCATGTTTAATACCTTGATTGAGAATGGTCACTATCAACGAGTGATCCGCAATTGGGATCGTGAAAGCGGCACTTGGATCGAGGAAAATCAGGAAAAACAGCCTTTAAAATCTGGCGATCGCGTCATTGTTTTAGTTAATAACCTTGGTGCCACACCACAATCTGAACTTTATGGTGTTTATAACCGTTTAACTCAATGCTGTGAAAAATTTGGCTTAACCATCGAACGTTCTTTAATTGGTTCTTATTGTACTTCGCTTGATATGTCAGGGATCTCAATTACGTTATTAAAAGTTGATAACGAGTTACTTACCTTATGGGATGCCCCTGTGAATACACCTGCGATGGTGAAATAAGTCTTTAATAACAAGAAAAGGAACACAAAATGGCTTTAACTCACGCTCAAATTATTCTTTGGTTACAACAATGTGCACTACTGTTTGAACAAAATAGTGATTATTTAACGGATTTAGATCGTGAAATTGGTGATGCTGACCACGGTTTAAATATGAACCGTGGCTTTAGAAAAGTGCAGGAAAAACTACCTGAGTTTGCAGGACAAGATATTGGCACTATCCTCAAAACTACGGGCATGACATTGCTTTCAAATATTGGCGGTGCAAGTGGTCCTTTATTTGGTACCTTCTTTATTCGTGCAGCCAAACCTACAGCTTCATTGCAAAACCTAGAACTAAATCAACTTGTTGAAATGGTAACAGAAGGTGTAGAAGGCATTGTAAGCCGAGGAAAAGCAGAGCCAAATGACAAAACCATGTGTGATGTTTGGTGGCCTGTGGTTGAGTCATTAAAACACGCTAATGAACAAAACCTTTCTATCAAAGAAGCCCTCTCTCAAGCACAAGTTGTCGCTGAAAAAGCCGCTGAAAACACCATTGCGATGCAAGCTCGAAAAGGGCGAGCAAGTTACTTAGGTGAGCGCAGTATCGGACATAAAGATCCTGGCAGTGCTTCTGTGGTACTGATGATACAAGCCCTTGCTAATAGTATTAATGCATAACTGACCAAGCAACCAATACAAGCAACCAATAAAGGTCTACCATGATAAATATTGTTATTGTTTCTCATAGTAAACATCTCGCTGATGGTGTGGCAGAACTTGCCAGTCAGATGCTTAATCCGACTCATTGCCAACTTGCGGTTGCCGCAGGTATCAACGATGAAGAACATGCGATTGGTACTGATGCCGTTAAAATTATGACGGCGATAGAATCGCTATCACAAGCACAATCTATTGTTGTGATGATGGATTTAGGCAGTGCAATCTTAAGTGCAGAAACTGCGATTGAGTTACTTGATCCCGAGCTAGCTGAGAAAGTCACTCTCTGCTCAGCACCTTTAGTTGAAGGTACACTTGCAGCAGTTGTAGCGGCATCTTCAGGGGCATCACTAGAAAAAGTGATTGAAGAAGCTTCAAATTCTTTATATCCAAAGAAAATCCAACTTGGTGAAAATTTCGTTCAACCTAAAAATGATATTAATGCCCCTGTCAAAATTCATGGTAAAGAGGCAAGTTGGGTAGTTCGTAATCCTCATGGTTTACACGTAAGACCGGCGGCAACTTTAGTTGAGGTGCTTTCTACTTTTCAAGCTGATTATCAATTAGTTAAAGGGGATAGACGTATTAATCCTCTCAGTTTAAATCAGCTTTCATTAATACAAATTCGCCAAGGCGATGAGATAACGCTAATTGCCTCTGGTGAACAAGAAAATGAGGCGATTGCGGCTTTTCTTGAACTTGCCCGAAATGGCTTTGGTGAAGAGCTACCTTCTGATTCTAATACCATAACATTAAACGGTATTTTAGCCCCTGTATCTCAAATTAAAGCACCTGCTTTTGTTTGGCATGAAATAGAGCTCTCACCCGTCGAAAACTTATCAGAACCGATTGATATTGATGCTCAAATTGGCAAACTTAATTTTGCAATAAAGAGTACGCTAAAAGCACTAAAACAGAGTGCCAATAAAGCTAGCCAAAAATTAGGTGAGCATATTGGTGCTATTTTTAACGGTCATATCATGATGTTAGATGATGATGAGTTAATAACAAGCGTGATAGATCGCATCAAAACAGAGAAGATCAGTGCCCAGCAAAGTTGGTCGGATGAAATGCAAGAAAGAACACAGATGTATTGCGCACTTACCGATCCCTATTTACGCGCGCGTGAACTCGATCTTCGTGATCTACGTAATCAAGTGCTTTACCATTTACAAGATAAAACTCGCCCAAGCTTTACCCCTTCACAACCCGCTATTTTGGTCGCAAAAGAGCTTTTCCCTTCCACATTAATTCAATTAGTTGATAGTCAATTGGTCGGTATTGCTTTAGCAAAAGGTGATAGTCTCTCTCACAGCGCCATTATCGCGGCTGAAATGCGCTTACCGATGTTAGTCAATTTAGGTTCCGAACTATTAAAAGTCACTGAATCCCAAAAGTTAAAATTAGATACCAATAAGAGCGAATTAGTTATCGAACCGATAATGTTATAAACCGCTTTTCAAATTAACCACAAAAAAAACCCGCACAATAATGTGCGGGTAAGTCAACGAAAAACGCTATCAAATCTAGGTCATTATTGACTCTTCTAATTTTATTAAGGTATTGATAATACCAATGTCGTAGCACCACTAAAGTTACCTAATGAAGGAGTGCCATTAGTTTGAAGTTTTGACTTCACTCTTACATAGGTGTATTCATTCATTATTGCGTTAACTTGTGTACCAATTGATGCAGGTGAACCATTTAACGTTAAAAAAGAACGGATGCTACCATCTGGTTTTAAGTTTAAAAAATGATCTTCCATCGAACTGGTAATTTTTACTGGCATAGTTTCATTACAAGTGAGCGCAAATTGTTCTTCCGCCTCATTACCATCAACTTGTGTCACATCAAGTACACCATGTGAAATAGTAAGATTATTAGAAACAAATGCACATTTACCTTCAGGCGGTGGAGCAATACCACATACGCCACCAGGTACCATTCTTCCACTTCCTCCCGTTGCACTACTCGTCATAAAAAAAGCAATACATTCATCAACAGTAACAGATCCAGCATGAGTACTATAATTCACATAAGGGAAAGTCAACCCGCATTGATTAACAGCCACATCGCGTATTTCAGCCATAGAGCTTAAATGTTGTAAATCTACATCACACCGCCATCTCGCTCGATGCTCAGTACCCGTTCCTCCTTTATCAGGTTTTGAGTGGAAGTGGTTTAATTGAATATAACACCGACCACTCAAACCTAAACTTTTACAAGGGTTTGGCGTAAATCCCATTTCCGTCCAATATTCCAACACATAGTCATAACGAATATTACCTTTAATTTCTGGAGAAGGACCTGATTTAGTAATATAAGTAAAATAACCTGCTTGTACACTAAATAGAGAAAAACTGCATAGTACAATTAATAACTTTAAAATTTGCTGTATTTTTTTCATTATCTTTTACTCATATTTCAAAGAAAACACGGCAGTAGCAGAAAAATGCCCCGGCTTAATTGATTTATCTGCGATCGCTTTTGCTGTCGCTTGCAAATAAGCAATAAAATTAAGCTCAAAAATGCCATTATTAGGAATATTATATAAGCTAGTGTAATCCCCTAATTTAATAGGGACTCCTTCTTTAGTCGTAATTTGTATTCCTAAATCAGGATTATTAGCGTTATCGTCTAATGCTAATAATCCGGCAAGTTCATTATGAGTTGCCCCTTCAAATTTTATTTTCACTTGCTTGGCAATAGAGATATCGCACTCTGATAAAGTAATTTTGAAATCCTTTTTCTCGAATTCAAAATAACTTTTATAAATATCATCTAAGCGAATTTCATCAAATACCACATCAACCTGAGAGTGTTCAGGTAGAACTTTGCAAGGTGCGATAATTAATGAACCAAAGATATTAAGATTTTCAGCCGCAAAGACAGAAGATGAAAACAATAAACAACTACCAATAATACAACCAGATAACATTGATTTATTCATTATTGGTACTCCACAAACAAGGTACCACCCGCGGTAAAATTACCTGGTACCAGTTCACTATTTTCTTTTTTCACCAATACTGCCCAAATTTTTTCAGGGTTATTTAAATTAACCGAATACTTTTTATTTAAATCAATAATGGAATCACCCATCATAAATTTTACGGTTAACTCATTAATATTGGTTCTCAGCCCATTAGGATCGAAGCTACTTTTATTACCATCAATCGATAAATACATATTCCAGTTATTTAAATTTTCTTCACAGGTAATTTGGTAATTAATTTCTCTTTTTTGGTCATAGCCTTTAATCGTTTTTATCGCCACAGGACCAAAATTCACCTCAATCATATTACCGTCATTCACTTTGCAAGGTGGTGGCGTTAATAAATTACCTTTAATCAGCACCTGTGTCTCATTATCTTTCGCTAGACTAGGTGAAGATGATATTGAAAATAAAAATAACATCGTGAGGAATGGATAATAACGCATACTGTTTATTCCTCCGTTAGTTGTAATAAACCTGCATAGTTGCAGTCGCCGTAAAGGAGCCAGTTGGTAGCGCGGCGCCACTTTTTTTCACGAGTACAGCATAAAGCTCAGGTCGAGTTTGATAGTTAAACTTAAACGGCTCTGTCATATAAACATTGGTGTCAGCGGTTTTAAATAACACCCCTAAATCTGTCACGCTTGTTTTTAAATAACGCGTATCAAACCCAGCGCCGTCACCGGTAAATTTCAGTGACATACTTGGGTCACCTGTTGTTTTACAATCCAAGGTGTAATCCATTTTTTGTTTATAATTTTCGTTTTCTATTCTTGTGGTCATCACATCATTAAAGTTCACTTCAATAGGTTTACCATCGTTAATCTTGCAAGGGCGTGACTCCACACTCCCACTCACAGTCACTCTTAAAAAGCCAGAAACAGCCCATACAGAAGGAGCGAGAAAACTCATACAAAGAAAAAGTATTACACCTCGGAATATAAGCATAATATTACGCCTTCTTATCTTTGATATTTGCTGAACAAATATCTCCACGACATTGGAATGTTAAGTCAACCAGCCCACCAAAATCATTGAGATATTCAAGGGTAGGTGTCGTACCTAAATCACCCACTTTTGTTCCCAGTGAACGTTGACCAAAAGGTTCAATCATCACCGCTTCAAAGTCTTTTACTTCCGTATTGTTCTTTCTGACTTTGGTAATGGTTAAGTAATAAGGCGACGGATTTTTCACATTGTAATGGTCACTTTGTTTGTCAATCACAATGTCTTTTTCCATTGGATTAGCCTCTAAACGGCTTGGTGCAACAATGCTTTTTGGTCGATAAAACACTTTAATTTTTGTCTGCAATGCAATCTGTAAAACATTAGGAGAATCACTACGAGGTGGAATTTCACGAACATTAAGGTAATAAATACTTTCTCTGTCTGTGGGCAACATATTTGTTGCTGGTAATGCCTGTATTTTAATTTGGCTTTTGCTACCGGCTTCGATACGCTGAACTGGCGGTGTTACCACAAAAGGAGAATTGATTTTTTCATCTTTACTATTCTCAAGCCAAGACTGTGCTAAATAAGGTTTAGATTCATTTTCATTTTCTAAAACCATACTGACTGAGCGCTCACCTTCATTATATAAAACACGAGTTCTATCTAATGCGATAGCGGAATAAGCGGATTGAGAAAAAAGGCAAAGTGTAACGATAGCGCCCAATGTTTTTGTATTGATATATTTCATTTCATTCACCGTTGACTTAAATTTAATTACTTACAAGGAAGCAACAACATGTTGCTTAAATTATTTTCTAGCACTTGAGGTAATTGGAATTGGCAAGTTTCGCCATTCCAAGCAAGATCTAATGTTTCACCTGCTTTTACACCTGATAAATAAACAAAACCATCATCTGAAATAATGCCGACTTCTAATTTATCTTTGTTATAAACACTGGCGCCAAAAGGAGGATGTTTCTTATCAGCCATCGTGATCACCGCTAAGACTTTCTCACCTTCAATCACGTTAAATTTACGGTAACCGATCGCCCCTTCTGTCAAGGTAGCGTATTGGGATGATTGAACAGCATCAGCATTTTCAGGAAGATTATTGATATCAATCGTAATATGGCTACGAGAATAGTTTTGCACACCCATTAAAACTGCTTTACCGTGACGGTTAGTTTCAATTGGTGTTAAACCTGTTTTAATCGGAATATCTTCAACATTATTGGTATCAACCAATATGCGTGAATTTCCCATTGAAGTGACTCGGTGCAATGCTCCCCCTTCTGGGGTTAGCGTTATCCCACCCATTAATTGCATCGATAAAGCGCTTTGATTATTTTGGGTATAAGTTCCACTTGTCGTCAGTTTTGCTAAATTACCGTCGTAATTATAGAAACCTGACAGATTCACTTTATCGCTATCCCACGTACCCGCAGATAAGTTATAGGTACTTCTTTCATTCAGTCGCTCATAATAGTTAACAGAATTACTCGTATTATGGCGATTAAATGATCCCGAATAACTAATATTGGCATCATTACGCTCTAGCGGTACACCTAATGACACATAAACCCCTTCATCATTATTATGGCTAGATTCCACTTTATACGCGGATAAGTTAATGGATAAATTTTTAAAATTAGCCCAATCAAAATAACTAGAAACCGTAAAACTGTAGTTATCAGTTGAAGGTCGATTCCAATAGGTTTGGCGAGAATAGTTTAAATACGTATTGATATTGTAATCAGGGAAAGCTGTACCAAAGATGGCGGTATAAAGCTCTTTACCACTATCAATATGAAGCCCACGATAACGACCATCTAAAAATTGAGTCATACTTAAATAGTCTCGTTGAGAGAAGCGATAACCCGCAAACGTAATCTGGCTATTTATTTGATCAAATTGTTTCGAATAGGTAACGTTATAAGAAGTACCAGATAGTGTCTTATCATCAAAATTACTGCCCATCTCAGCACGCGAAGCCGAAATATTAAAAGAAAGCACCCCAAATGGCGCTAAGTCTTGCCCTAGACCTAAAGCAATATTTTGATATTCAGTTGAGGCTAATAATCCGCCATAAATCGTGGTGTTATTCGCTGCCCCCCATGAAAAGGAGCCTAATGAAAATGCAGGACCTTCAGTGTCATGTTCATTTTTAGTTGGCTTACCCATCACCAGCTTATATAAAAACTGGCCAGGTCTTGTCAGTGTACCTAAACGCGAGGTTTCTACTTTAAATGTTTGAACAGAACCATCTTGTTCTTCAATAGAAACATCTAAGGTACCGCCCCCAAATGTGTTGACATCTTGAATTCGAAACGGCCCTGGACTTACTTCATTTTGATAAACAATACGACCATCTTGACGCACAATAACCGTGGCGTTCGTTCTTGCAACTCCCGCAATTTCAGGTGCATAGCCCTGTAAACGAGGCGGGATCATCGCGTTATCACTTTCTAATGAAGCACCAAGATAACGGAAGCTATCAAAAAGCTCTGATGAGAGATATTGTTCACCTAACGTTAATTTTGCACCTAAAGATCGAATAGCTCGGAAAATATAAAGCTGGTTCCAACGCCATGATTTATCGTTGCTATTTAAATTACCGCCAGAGGCTTGCCAATCTGAACGAAAACGCCAAGCGCCCATATTAATGCCCATTACACCACTAATATTGGTTCCCGTTTCGGTCCTTTTATCGTTGTTTTCATATCGAATAAGGCGATTACTCATATTGTAATCAAGAAAGGATCCCGCAATACCATCATCCCAACGTGATGGCGGATCCCAACTTGGATCTTGATATTCCATAAAGGCTTGAGGAATGCTGATACTTAAAATACCGGTGTAGAGATCACCCACAGCATTCATATTTGGCACGGAGCGGAAATCAAGACACTGGGTATTATTCGTTGTTAACCAAGTGACTTTTTTTTCCCATTCAGATTTTAAACCTAAAATGGGGTAAACCTCTGGGGTGATACAAGGAATAGATAACTCTGCGTTGTAATCTGGGGAAAAAAATAAAATAGGCTCTTCGTTTCTTACTCTTTGTTTATTAACGTCAGTTGCCAGTAAATGAGTGCCTGGTTGAATATAATTTGCGTAAGAGAATTTAGTAAAGTCAGTATTTTCAATACCTTTGTCTGTTAAGAAATCGGTATTAAAATCTACAGCTTCTTCTGCAAAAATAGGCAACGAAAAAGGAACAAAGAATAAAAGCATTACTTTTGTGATCGTATTTATTTTCATGCTTTTCATTTTGCTATGCCATCCTCAGCATTATTAACAGAAGACAATATTGATGAGATGCATGGCGCCTAAGCGCCACACATCTTATAAAAAAAAACAACAATTATTCGTAGATAACTTTGAAATTAGCTACTGTGTCGAAAGAACCCGTTGTTGCTTTCTTATCAACAGCTTCATTACCTTTCACGTAAGCTGAGAACTGCAATGTTGTGAGAGAGCCGTCACCATTATTTAAAGCGTGACCTGCTACTGGGAAACCTTGACCAAAAGTAATTGGATTATTACCACGGTCAGTGATAACGATACCTGCATTTTGTACTTTGCCACCTAAGCCCAGTAATTCGCCAGTATAACCGTCAAAACCACTTACGGTTGCACCAGTGAATGATACTTTTGCAGTTTTGTAAGTTTCAGTTGAGCAGTTTTTCAGAATAATATCGAAGTTTTCGCTATCTGAACGGAATTTATTGCTAGTCAGTTCATGCAATGCGATTTCACCAAACTTAACAGTTTGATCTAAACTTTTATCATCGATTGAACAAGGAACATCATTGATAAAGCCAGTAAAACGCACTTTACCTTCACGGCTTTCCGCTGGATCTGCTGCAAAGCTAGGAGCAGCAACAACTAAAGATAACGCAACACCTAAAGCTAATTTAGTAAATTTCATAAAATTTCCTTTATATACAATAAAGATAGTGATATTTCTTGGCTTCTGACTAAATAAGCGATAAATAATAAATACATCGCCCTTCTACAATTTAAACTTCTTTAAACTTCACAGATCCATATAAAACCAAAATAGGGGATATTCTACGAATGTGTCCTTTATGCATTCATATTCAAATTAATTTACGGAATAAGTTAACCTTATTAACTTTTTAAACGTCATTTTTAAATATTTTAGAAATTAAGTTTCTTAATTAATAAAAACATCTTAATTTGACATATAAATAATTAATAAATTTTAATCAGAAAGTAAGAGTAAGAAATTAAAGAAAAGAAACAATTTAAATAATATTTCTTTACTTGTTTTGCAATGAAATACTCGCAAAAGGCGTAAATTAAGTCAAAAGTCAAAAAATGATATTATTAGTATAATAAGAGGATAGTTATCAAATGAAACAATTCTTTAGATGAGCAATTAAAGTATTTTAAACTAAAATTACATATAGATTAGATATTATTACTTAATAAAAAATAAAGCCGCCATCATTAACACTCATAGCAAGTAAAATGAATATAAAAACCAAACAAATAAAAATAATAAGTTTTTTATAACGAAAAAATATCAAAATATAGAAAATAATATCTTGCTGACACGATAAAGCCAGCATATATACAAAAACACTTAGGATTCATCTCAATTGAGAAATTATATTATATTCTTTAATTTAATTAGAAATAAGATAATCTAATTATGACAACATATTTAAATATCGTTAATTTGTTCTCAACAAGAATTAAAAATAAATTATAAATACAAATTAAATATGATACTCCTTTAAAGAGCATTCTTTTTAATATAGTCAATTATGGAGCAATAACAATAATATCTCGTAACTGTTATATAAAAAATACCATTATTAACGTCAAATAAAGACACCCAATTTTTATATTTAGCTATTAATAAGATTTTAAGAAAAATAAATTTAAAACAGCTCACTATTTTGACACGCAAAAGGTGTAAATATTGAATAAAAAAATAACAGAGTTTTTATCCACAACAAGACCTATTAAAATATAAAAAATGATAAATTCTATCTTTTTACGATTACAGGTAAAATAAAAGGCAAAATAAACTTAATATAAAATATTAAATATAATAACAACAAAAGAAAACTGTGAAAGAGCGCCAGTATGGCGCTTCTTTGTTATTGAATAGTGGGTAAATCAAACTTTTGGTTTATAGCTATCTTTATCGAGATCATGTTTTTTCATTCGTAAATACAGCTTTTTACGTGGAATACCCAAATAATCCGCCACATCACTAACACGTCCCGCAAATAAATATAACGCATCTTCGATTAATCGACGCTCATATTCATCCACAAGATTATCCAAAGGGCCTTCAGGTGGAATAATGGCGCGATGTTGTTCACTATCAACCATTTTCACAATGCCTACCGCATATAATTCAGCAACATTTCGTAACTCACGAATATTACCCGGCCAATCGTAACGCTTTAAAATATCGAGATAATTACGATCAATTTTCGGTACCGCAATACCGAGCCTCTGTGCACTTTGTCGTAAGAAAGCCCTAAATAACGGAATAATGTCTGGGCGTCTGGCACTTAACGGAGGCAGTGAAAAAGTGATTTGTGAAAAATAGTAATAGAATTCAGGGATTAATCGTCCTTCTGTTACCAGTTGCTGTGTATTATTTTCTAAAATCGCAATCGTTCTAAAGTGGCGCTTTCCTTGGCGTTCCATATCTAATAGATAAGAACTTAACCAGCGTTGTGCCTCAGATGATAAATCATATGGAGAACGTAAAATCAGCGTTCCTACTTCATCCGCTTCAATTTGAGCAATAACCTGTTTGATATCTGATAAATTTTGGCAATCGACTGTTTGGATAGCTTTATCACTATGTGGGCTTAATTCATGCAATAGCTGAGCAAGAAGATGACGCCCTGTTCCCATTTCCCCTTCTATCATTAAATCTTTATCAATATCGGCAATTTGTTGTACTTGCTCTCTAATCGCGGTGATTTGCGCACTGTCTCCCACTAATCGCTCTTGTGTGGTACTTATTACCGCATTCCTAAGCGAAAGAATGGATTGACGCTCTTTGTGTGCCTTCGCCACTAACTCTAAGAAAACAGGTGGATTAATCGGTTTTTCAATAAAATCATAAGCGCCTTTTTTTACCGCTTCTACTGCTAACGGTATATCGCCATGTCCTGTGATCATGATAACGGGGATACGAGAGTCAATTTGTTTAATGCGCTCTAATACTTCCATGCCATTCATTGCTGGCATATAGATATCAAGTACAACAGCACCCTGCCATTCTGGTGTTAAAAGGCTTAATGCTTTTTCTGGTGAGTCGGTTACTCTAGCAACCATTCCCGCAAGATTGAGTAAATGGCGATAAGATTCAAGAATATCTTCATCGTCATCAATTAATAAAACGTCGATATCAGGCATGTGTGATTGTGTCATCTGTAAACTCCAAAACAACCATGGCGCCACCATTTAATGTAGAGGCCAAGTAAATTTCATAACCAAACCGTTGCATAATTGAACGGCAAATGGATAACCCTAACCCAAGCCCCACATCTTTTGTTGTTGTAAATGGGGTAAATAGTTTTGGTAAAACATCTGAATTGAATCCTTTTCCACTGTCCGCGATCGCCACTAATTTTCGTTTAGGATCAACAGATAAAAGATCAATTGTGATTTGGCTTTCACCAACACCCGCAATAGCATCCATTGCATTAACAAACAAATTAACCAAGACTTGCTCAATTTGTGTCGGGTCTGCACAAATGGTTAATTCATCAGGAATATTATTCGTAATAATGCACTGCTCTCGTTTAGAACGGGACTCCACCAGCACCATCGCACTATCTACCAGCTCTTTTAATGGCGCTGAAACAAAGCTAATTTCAGACGAAGATTTACGTGAAAAATTACGCAATGCAGTAATTATTCGATTCATTCGTGCGCACAGCTTTTCAATGCGTTCGATAGAATCAGGTAATTGATCGTATTTTTCCATCTGCATAGTCAGTTTTGCACTGTATAGATAGGTGTTGATTGCAGAGAGTGGCTGATTAAGCTCATGTGCAAGGCTTGTCATCGCCTGCCCTACAACTGCCATTTTAGCTGCTTGTACTAACTCTTCTTGTGTCTGAATTAAATGTTTCTGTGCCTGTTCACGGCGCAATATCTCTTCATTTAATTGCTGGTTTTTATCCTGCAAATCTTGTGTTTTTAATGCCACCAGCCGTTGAAGCTCTAATCTGCTTAGCTCTTGGCGCGTAATATCCGTGATCGTCACAATATATTTGTGTTCATCTTTATGAGGATATTCTCGAATATTAAATTGTAAGAAATGAGGCTCACCTTCTTTTACCATCCTGATAGTACATTCACTCTGCCCTAATAAGTAAAGCTGACCACTTGAACTAAATTGCGCTTTAAGCATGGTGCTCGCCTCACCACTAAACAGTAACCAAAGTGGCTTATTATTTTGTTCTTTTCCTGTACCTAATAGTGTTGCTGCACTTGGGTTTACCGTTTCTATTCTGCCATCGTGGTGACAGGTAATTAAACTTGCATCGGTATTATTAATAAGATTTAACGCATTGCTGGTTTCAACTTCTTTCATTTGACGCCAAAATCGACGAAGCCGGCGACTTAACAGGCCAATTTCATCTTGTCCTTCAATCAGTACAGGCTCGGTTAAATGACCTTTGGCTACATGCGCTAAGTCATCACTTAGTTTATTCAATCTTGCGATAAGTCTTCTATCAATCAAGATTTTCATCACAATAATACTCAGCAATAGTGATGCAATAATGATGACTACAATAACGATTTTCCCTGTTGCCATTAGTTTGCGGGTATTATCATTAAGCTTATTTAGCGCTTCACTTGTAGCAAAAACATTACCTCTGACGGCATTATCAAATTGTGATAATTTTTCATTTAATTCAGGAGTTAATGCTTTGAGCTTTTTCTCGTTTTCCACATCATCAATCAGTGTTTGATAGATATCACCGTCATAACGGGTGATCGCAATAATCTCTTGTAATACCTGACGATGGGCAATAGTCGATGGATAGCTTTTTAGTTTCTGATTTAAGGCAATAATTTCATCAATTTTGACGCTGATATAGTGGAAAGCGACATCAATATCACGGCTATAACGTTGATGTGCAATTTCTTCAACCAAGCTGATTAATTCATTTTCTGTCGTAAACAACTCTTGTAATAAGGTTGATTCCAATAGGAGTTGTAGGCTGTTTTCCTGTACATTTTTTTCATTGATCATTTGGCTGACATGCCACTCAATTTCATTAAGGAGTGGTTTAATGTCTTCACCAACGGCGTCATGCATCCACGCCAATTGCCCTAATAATTGTGCAAGGCGGTTTTCTAATTCACGTCGTTTATCCAATAATACATCTTGTTGATTAATAAGCTCCGATAACTCATCAACAAGTTGAGTATAAAAATCACGCTGTGGCTTTTGCTCAATAGGAAACTCACGCAAATTATCTAATAACTGATGAATTTCCTGCTGTTGTTGCTCTGAAATCGATTTTCGTTGAGTCTGTTCTCGCTCTTTTAATAGCATCTGTAAATTGGTGCTATAACGCTCCATGGTATAGCTGGTGGTTAACATCGGTAGAGACTCTCCCACTGACGCATTAATTTGTGTCGCCAGTTTTCCCCACATAAAAAAGATAACCACACCAATCAATAAGGTGAGTAAAGAACTAAAGATAAACGCCATATACAGGCGTCTACCTAGTTTGCCAAATTGTTTAGGCACTAATAATTTCATCCGTAATACCTTTCATAAAAACAGCGCTTCCTGCTGTATATTTGAACCACAAGGCGGTTAGGGTGATTTTGTCTCTTTCAATAAAACCAGTGCTTGTTCAAGCCTTTCAGCTTCTAATGTGCGCCATTGATACAGCACAGCTAATGCTTGATCAGAGTATTCTCGCTGATCGGCTTCTTTCATAAATAACGCTTGTAATGTCGGTGAATTAGCCTCTTTTTCGCTAATAAGCACTGAACTTGCTATTTTTCGCGCTTTACTGATCGCAGAAATACGTTCTGGCGTTTTATTTTCCTGTCTTTCTGCTTCGTGGATATCATTCCAAACTTGGCGCATTAAAGGAAAATTATGGGTGATCATTTGATCAAATAACGCATTAACGACTTCACTACGGCGATACGCCTCATTGCTGTTTAAAATAAATTCCGTGTTATTAGCAAGTTCATCGTTATTACGTAAAATCTCTTTGCTTAATGGGATCTTTGCCATATCACTTTTATAGATGATCTCTTGTCCTTCATCCGATAAAAGAAAGGCAATAAATTTAGCTGCGGTGTCTCTTTTACTGCTTTCGGCAACAATAGCAACATAAGCCGGTAAAATAATCGACTTATCAAAATAGCTAAATTCGACAAAATCAAAGCGTTTCTGATGATTAAAAGCGTAGTTATCGATAATTGGGCCTGCACCTACAATGCCTCTGGCGATAGCATCACTGACACGGGAACTACGTGCCGAAATCGAGGAAAGATTACCACTGGTTTCGAGTAAGATCTGCCATCCACGCTCCCAGCCGTACTCTTGTAGCACATTTTCCACCATTAATTGCATCGTGCCAGAGTTCGCTGGAGTGGTCATGGTTAAGTGCCCTTGGTAAATAGGATCACTTAAATCAACCCAACTTTTAGGTGCAGGAATACCGAGTTTTTGTAAGTATTGCGTATTACTCATAATCCCAATACCGGAATAACCAACCGTGGTTATCTTATCGTTTAAGATATCACTATGGCGCGTTAACCATTTTGGCGTTTCGTAATTTACGGGTAATCGAGCTAGTAGCCCTTCTCTATCTAGATGATGGAAAAAATTAGCCGATGACGACATCACAATATCAACTGGCTGTGTGGGATATTGTTTCATCATCCGTGTTGCAATCGCGACGCGACGATAAACCACTTGCACCTTAGTATCTGGATAACGAGCGCTAAAAGCCTCTGTAAGTGGTCGCATTGGTGTATCTGAAAGTGTCGTCAGTATAACAAGTGGCTGCTCATCACTACGCACCGGTGTGATAAACAGCCAACTAAACAGTAAACAGACGAGGCTCAGTGTTATTTTTATTCTCATGGACATACCCCTGGTTTTGTTTTGAATAAACATAAAAATGTGTCGAACTTCAAACTTCTGATATTTAGCAATATTTATTATTTTGGGCTAATGAGTCCTTAATGACTCATTTCTAACAATGATACGACGATATCTTCACTCATTTTTAAACCAACGCCTAATAGCGATGTTACAAATTTGACTCACCGATTCAGCAGAATGTGTCATCGATGACTCAAATTCCCTCTTTTGCACCAAGATGACCTAAATGAATAGCATCAGCTCTGAAAACCAAAATCAGCTTCAGACATGAATAATATTCGGAGTCATCTCTATGCTAAGTTTCTTTAAAACCAGAAAGGATCTGCCGCTAATAGAAGCGTCAAGTGAAAAGATCCGCGCAATATATAAAAAGCACCAATGGCAGGTCTTCTTTGGTCTTGTTCTTGGTTATGCCATGTTCTATGTGGTTCGTATGGCACTCGGTGTGGTGAAAAAACCTATGCTGGATGCAGGTATCGTAACCACCGCTGAACTCGGTTTAATGGGTTCTGCGTTCTTCTTTACCTACGCTTTTGGTAAGTTCTCTAACGGCTTCTTGTCAGATTATGCCAATATTGGACGCTTTATGTCCATCTCGTTGATTGCCTCATCCTTTGTTTGTATCTTCATGGGAATGTCAACGGCGAGCCTATTCTTTATCCTATTATGGGGTATTAACGGCTGGTTCCAATCTGTCGGTTCGGCACCTTCTTGTGTCTCTATCTTCCAATGGTTCTCGCCAAAACAGCGCGGTACAGTTTATTCCATCTGGGGTGGCTCGCGTAATATCGGTGAAGCAATTACGTGGATCTTAACGGCAACCATAGTGAGCTTCTTCGGCTGGCGTGCAGGTTTTATCGGTGCAGGTATCGCAGGTATTGCTGCGGGCATCATCTTGCTGATGATTTTGAAAGATCGTCCTCGTACTTATGGCTTACCTGATCCAGCAACCGCATATGGCGAAGAGTCAGAAGCCGTTAAATCAAGCGATCCTAAAGAAACACGTCGCGCTCAGTTATTCGTATTAAAACAACCAACAGTGTGGATCATCGCAGCAGCATGTGCGGCTATGTATATCTCTCGTTATGCAATCAGTTCATGGGCCGTTCTTTACCTACAAGGTTCAAAAGGCTACTCACTGATTGATGCGGGTTTCGCCATGTCTACTTACCCAATCGCGGGTTTCTTCGGCGCAATCTTAGCGGGTATGGCTTCAGACAAACTGTTTAACGCTAACCGTCATATTCCAACTCTAATTTATGGTATCGCCAACATCGCTGGTTTTGCACTGATGTTCTGGGGTCCACAAAGCCGTGTTATGGATGCTGTTGCATTAAGTATGGTTGGTTTTGCAATGGGTGGTCTGGTTGTGTTCTTAGCAGGTTTAACCGCTTGTGACCTGATGCCGAAAAACGCAGTAGGTGCAGTAAAAGGCTTTATCGGACTGTTCGCTTACATTGCAGCATCGGCTCAAGAACTGATTTCAGCATCACTGATTAAAGTCACACAAGTTGGCGATATCACTCACTACGACTTCACCACAGTACAGTATTTCTGGATTGGTTCTGCCATCGTTTCCATGATTTTAGCGACGCTAGTCTGGAATGCGAAAAAAGTTACCATGGATTAATGAATTAATTAAGTTGTCATCAAGGGATACCTTTGGGTATCCCTCTTTAAAAAGAGAATGTCATTATGCGTAAGACAAAAATTGTTGCGACTCTTGGCCCAGCTAGCTGTTCAGAACAGATGATTGAAAAGCTGATTATGGCGGGTGCTAACGTATTTCGTTTAAACTTTTCACACGGCACTCGCGAACAGCATCAGGCCACAGCCGCAACTATCCGTCAGGTCGCAGAAAAACATCGTGTATTTATCGGGATCTTAGCTGACCTGCAAGGCCCGAAAATTCGTATCGCTAACTTTAAAAATGATTCAGTTCAATTAAAACAAGGCGATAGCTTTATTCTAAATGCAGATTTAGACAGCACATTAGGCGACGAACAACAAGTTGGTTTGGACTACCCACAACTTGTTCAAGAAGTCACACCAGGGAATATTCTGTTACTTGATGATGGCAATATTCAATTACAAGTCAGCGCCGTCAATAATAATAAAATAGAGACTGTCGTTACTGTTGGAGGCAAATTATCTAACCGTAAAGGCATTAACTTACTTGGTGGTGGTTTATCTGCTCCTGCATTAACAGACAAAGATAAACAAGACATACACACAGCAGCGGCTATTCAAGCAGACTACATCGCCGTTTCATTCCCACGTAATGGTGCTGATATTGAATATGCACGAGGCTTAGTGATTGCAGCAGGGAGTCACGCCAAAATCGTTGCTAAAGTTGAACGAGCAGAAGTGGTTTCTTGTGAAGAAAACATGGATGACATCATTAAAGCATCTGATGTCATTATGGTGGCACGCGGTGATTTAGCAGTAGAAATTGGTGATGCCAGCTTACCAGGCGCACAAAAGCAACTCATTGCACGTTGTCGCGCATTAGGTTGCCCTGTTATTACCGCAACTCAAATGATGGAATCGATGATTGAAAGCCCAATGCCAACGCGTGCTGAAGTGATGGATATCGCTAATGCCGTAGGTGATGGAACGGATGCTGTGATGCTTTCAGCAGAAACGGCAGCAGGGAAATACCCTGTAGAAGCCGTTAGTGCAATGGCGCGAGTCGCTGAGGGAGCTGAGCGTTCTTTTGCAGCAAACACAGAAAACCCATGGCAATCACCGTCTTACTATTCACAAACAGGTCGTTGGATTGCATTAGCCGCGGCAACCACAGCATTCCATGACGACAAGCATTTAAGTGTTGCCGCATTAACAGAAAATGGCAAATCAGTGACCTTATTGTCACGCTTTATGCCGAACAACAACGTATATGCATTAACAGATAATCCCGCACTTGCAGGTCAATTAACTGTATTACGTGGTGTAACACCTGTGGCTTATCAACGTCAAAATAACAATGACTGCGATGAAAGCATCATGCAAAAACTGCAAACAGAGGGATTATTAACAGACATGAATTCACTCTTGATCACCCGTTTATCAACTTTTGAGAAAACCGGTGAAAGCGATTGTTGTCATCTTGTTCCTGTAAAACAAGTTGAAGCAGCGACGGCTTGAGTGTCTTCCATCAAGGGGCTTATGAGAGAGGCAACCTGAAGTAAATAACAAGAAAAAGAGCACACCAAAATCATTTTAGCCACAAGGAGTGTGGCTATTTTTCTTTCTACTTATCGCAAGGATAAGCATCTTGTAATGCAAGAATATAAACCAATTCTATGGGTGCATTTTTTTGTTTCTGCTTAACAATGGGATTTTTATCTAAATAAGCATCAATATGCTTAACCATAAAATCTCCATTTTGTTCTATTTTAGGCGGTGGACAATAAAGAGGACGAAAATCATCGTTATTTTGATTCTCAATTTTCACAGCAACAGCATAAAAATTCAATCCATTCGCAATACCGTTTAAATAAGCTTGTGTCACGGACTCTAATTGTTTATTAGCAGGATTATCTTGAGTAAGTAATTGTTTAACTTGAAGATAAGCACTCAGCGTTATCGCTTGTGAATACACTGGGAATAACAATAACATCCCTATCACCCCCTTTAATAACATTCCTTTTTTCATTCTAATGTTCTCTTTATTTCAATAGATATGGATTTAATTCTAGCCGTTTTATTGCGTTAAGAATATGTGCAGTGAATATATACACTGAAGATTTTTTAGAGGATCACATTGTGCAAATCAAACTCATCAAATTGTGATCATAAACTCATTTAGGATGGTTTCTAAACTAATTAGTTGCTTTATACTTTACAAAGTAAATAAAACGGTGCATAACTGTCAAACACAGACGATTTTATATAAAAAAAACATCTTTTAGTTTTGTTTCTAAACAAATGGAGTAGTAACGTGACACCGAACGTACCCAATACATTACGGCAAATGAATGCCTCGCTTGTATTAAATGTCATTCGTCATCAAGGTCCTTTGTCACGGGCTCAGATAGCCAAAATTAGCGGAATTACAAAAGCGACGGTGTCTGAAATTATTAACGATCTCCTTGAAGAAAAAATCGTTTATGAAAGCGGAGTCAGTTCGCCAGCCGGACAAGGCAGAAAAGGTATTTTAGTTAACTTCGATCCTCAACACAGTTTAGGTGTCAGCATTGACTTAGGTGGAACCAAGATAGCTTATGCGGTTTTTAACTTAGATGCCGAATTGTTGTATGAATATCAAGAACCTACCTTTGATACTGACGACCGTGATGACTTTATTACGCAATTTGCACAAAGTATTGAAAATGTGATCGAAAAAAGCGGCGTAGACCGTCAAAAGATCAATGTTATCGGTGTCGCCACACCAGGGATCATCGATATCAAAAATGGTGTTGTGCTAGAAGGCTCCCCTAACTTACCTCAATGGGATAACTTACCTTTAGCACAACAGCTTACAGAAAAACTCAATGTACCCGTTGTACTCGAAAATGATATTCGTGCAGCACTTGTGGGTGAAATGTGGAAAGGCCGCTGCCGTCATACACACAGTTGTGCACTGATTGGTATTGGCACAGGATTAGGCTCCGCCTTGCTGATGGATGGAAAAGTTATCCGCGGCGCAAACAATGCGGCTGGTGAAATCGGCTATATGATGTTTGCTCGTGATCATCTTTTTCGTAATTGGCGCAATAAAGGGTGCTTTGAGAGTTTCTGCTCCGGCTCAGGTTTAAGTGAGCGAATGGCGAGCTTGCGAGGGGAAAATCTTAGTGCGATTGAGATTATTCAAGCCTCACAACAAGGTGATCCGCTTGCTCAATCCTTAGTTGAGGAAATGGCAGATTATCTTGCTATCGGCATTATGAATTTAGTCGCCATTGCAAATCTGGAAAAAGTGGTATTAACAGGCGGGATCACCCGTTCTGCTGACACCTTTTTACCGCGTGTTCAGGCAAATCTAGATAGACATTTATTTGCTAACACCAAAGTGAATATCGAGCTTTCTGAATTATGGGAAAAAGGCCCGCTTTATGGCATTGCTATTCTCGCCTTAGCTACGGTTTATCCATCAATTCAATTTATGCCCGAGATCCAATTGAGATAACCCTAATAAAAAAGTCTTTAAACGAGATGGGAGCGACTCATGGCAGGAATACATCTTCACCCACATGATATTTTAGACGAAGGCATGCCCGCTATTCTTCAACGCCTTGACGGTATGAAGCATGTTGAGCATTTATTTGTCGAAATTAATACGATTTTTGAACGTAACCCTTACCCTGTTGGCGATCTGCCTCATAACCCTATTCATAATGTGGTTATGGGAACAGGTACATTACACATCAATACTCATACCGATTTTCCTCGTCTAAGCCAACGTGTTGATCCCACAATTTTATCGGGTGCAGATCCGCTAATGACGATAAAAAAAGCCACTGATGGTGGAAAATATAAAGTCATTCCATGGGCTAATATTCTTAATGGCGACTTCATCGGGGATGTAGAACATAATCAAGTAGTGGACTTTAAAGGCCGTCCACAAGCGCATTGGCTCTGCCCTAACGCTCCCGATGTTGCACAACTTTGGCAAAAGACATTCACAGCATTAAAACAAAACTACGGTTATGACACCTTTTTAATTGATCGAATTCGATTCCCTGATTGGGCAGGCAAAGAAGTGAATCCAGCAGGGCTATTTACCTGTTTTTGCCCTCACTGTGAAAAGAAAATGGTGCAACAAGGTTTACCCGTTAATAAAATCAAACATCGCCTTGCTGCTTTAGCTGATTCATTAAAACAAGGGGATTTCGAAACGCCTGTTACCGCATTAAAAGAAGAACCTCTGTTAAAAGCATGGCAACTATTTCGCCAACAAAGTGTGACTCAATTGGTTGAAAGATTACTGTCTGATGCAAAACAAACAGCAGGTGGAATTACGTTATGGCTCGATTTGTGGCCACCCGCTTACAGTTGGATCTTAGGTCAGAACTATCATGAATTAACGCGTTATTCTTCAACACTCAAACATTTCCCTTATCATAAATTAGGGGGTGGTGCAGATGTTCAAGGGTTAATTAATCATTTTACTCATGACAGTGAAAGCCAAGAGCGTGCATTTACTGCGTTTAAACGTTTATTTGAACTACCTTATGATATTTCATATGAAACCTTTAAACAGCAAGGCTTCCCTATTCACTTTGTTGCAGAACAAAATAATAAAGTTCGCCAGCTTTCACAGCCAAATACCTTTATTTATAGCGGTATTCAAATGTGGAATTTACCAGCCTCTCAATTAATTGAAGCGGTTATTGCTGCAGAAGAAAGTGCATGTGATTCTCTGCTTTATTATTGCTACGGATGGGCGACGCAAGAATTATTTGATGCGATTGGTGAACACAATACACCTAATAATAACTCTTATAACAACAACACAGTTAAAAAATAATACACCGTGGAAAATCAGGATCAAATTATGGCTAAACAACAAAAATGGAAAGTTTTTTTCCTTCTGTTTGTCACGATGTTTTTACTCGGTGGCATTCAAAATACAAAAGGGCTTATTCTCGAACAGGTTCAACATGATATTTCATTAAATATGAGCCAAGTAGGCTCATTAATTACCTTTTTCCAAATCGGCTTTTTAGTCGCCAGTTTATTAACGGGCTATTTTACCGATAAGAAAGGGTTAAAAGTCATGATGTTTATTGGCTCATTAATGATGGCTGTCGGTTTAACAGGAACCAGCCTTGCTTTCAATGTGATGCTATTTTTTGGCTTTTATCTGGTGATTGGTTTAGGGATTGGCTCGATGCTTGTCTCTATCGTGACGGTTATTCCGACTTTCTATAAAGAGAAAGCAGGGATGATGTTTAACGTCTCTAACGCCATGTTTGGTGTAGGGATGATTGTCACCCCACTTATTTTACAATATCTCTTCTCACACTCTATTTCATGGCGTACCTTTTATGTGGGTGTTGCTGTTATTGTTGCTGTGATTATTTTAGTATTAAGCACCTTAAAAATAGAAAGTAGCGCACAAGTCGATATGAAATTCAGTGACTTTTTAGAGTTACTGACACAAAAGTCACTGTTACTGGTTATTTTATTTATCACTTTATATGTTGCCGCCGAAGCCGCGTTCTTAAACTTCTTCCCTATTTTCTATACCTCTATGGATATTGGGAATATGAGCAATGCGCAAAAAGCAGAAACAGCGGCTTATGTTATTTCTAGTTTTGCTTTCTTATTTACCATCGGTCGCTTTATTGGTGGCTTTATTAACCTTGCATTAGGTGATCGCAAAACGCTTATTCTGTTCTCACTGTTCTCTCTGATAGCCATTATTGTCAGCCGTATTTTTGTGCAAGATGTTGTTTATCTATTTATGGTGTTTGGTTTTGCATTATCTGTTCTATTTCCAACAGCCGCAGCGGTTGCTACAAAATTAACCAGCAAAAGTGGCTCGGTGATGGGACTTATTTATGTTGCTTCAGGATTGGGCGGAGCCTTAGCTGGTTCATTAATAGGTCAGGTTTCAGAAAGCTATAATGTTTCTGTTGGCTTTAACCTAATTATCGTATTCGTCGCCCTCTTCTTTATTATTTCTCTGTTTATTAGAGAACAAAAACAATAACAACGACGTATTATGCCTCTAAAATTTACCCCTCTGCATGAGGGGTTTTTTATTTCTCTTGCAATATCCTAAGACGCATTTCCCCTTTCTCTCTGTTGATTTTTTCACCAAAGCCCCAATAATAATGTTTATATTCACTGTTAAAGTAGGAGAATATGATGGCAAGTGGATGGGCTAATGATAGTGCTGTTCAAGAGCAAATCGATGCCACCATTGATGATGCAATTGCAAGAGCTCGCAATCAAATGACACACGGCGAAAGCGCTGCGTTTTGTGATGAGTGCGGTGAGCCAATCTCTGTGGCTCGGCAAAAAGCCGTTCCTGGCGTACGTTATTGTTTAAATTGCCAAGAGGTAATTGATAAAAAGAATAATGCCTTTAGTGGATATAATCGCCGTGGTAGTAAAGATAGCCAACTCAGATAATCTGCAACTATTATCATATAAAACAAAAACTGTACCTTAATATGAGTTTCCTCTACTAAAGTACAGTTTGTTTTATTTAATCAGACAAGGATTTAATTAGATTTTTGCAGCCTTTTTCCAGCTCATATTTTGACTCATTTCAGTTAAAATCTTCATGAAATTATCAATATGTGCGCGTTCAGTATTTGGGTTCATAAATACCGCTTTTTCACCTGGAAGATAAATATAACGGTTATTTTTTGCATATTTAGAACAAGCAATAGAATCAACCCAGTTAGTAAATAAGCCTTCTCTACCGCGCTGTAAGAAAAGTTTTCTATGCCACTGAGTATTGTGAACCATAAAATCATACGCTTCTTTGTCTGTAGCGCACGTTAACTCTAGATCAAAAGCAACATTAGGATCTTTCACTAAGTTTGGATCATACAATTTAAAGCCAACACTTGGCCCTTGGTTTTGTGGCACGATCACTTTTGCATTGCCCATCTCTAATAACTGATGGCGCATATAGTTCGCGTTTTGCAAACAGTGGGCAATAATAGTTTGGTAACCTTCAATGCCCATATAGTGCATCGCAGAATAAGCACCAAAAATACCCACACCACTACGTGTACATTCAATAGTTGATTGTAAGTGGGTTTGACCTTCTAATTCGTGCTCAAAATAGGTGAAGTTTTCAGGATCGTTTTCCAGTGCAACGAAGTCATTACCATTTTTCACTAGTACTAAGCTTGAGGTGTAAGGTACATATCCCCATTTGTGGAAGTCGATAGTGATAGAGTCGGCATATTTCAGATGTTTGAATTTCTCAACGTTCTGGCGTAAGCCTTCTAAAGTGACATCATTAATTGCTAGAGGGTTACCGCTAAAGTCATATTCTAAGAAGAAAATAATCGGCCAACCAACGGCAGCATCAACGTGGACATGTGGCTTAACAGGGATCTCAAATTCTTCACATAAGCGGTCACGTAATTCACAAACACCTTTCACATCATCGACACCAAAGGTATCTGTTGTGCCTGTGGTTAACATGATAGTTGGCACTTTACACTTAACAGTAAAGCAGGCTCTTAATTCACGCTCTAAGTGTTCTAAATTAATAGTATTATCTTCAGATACTTTAATGCGGATCGTTTTGTTATCGACATCAACACCTAATAGTGCAAGGTTGGTCATGTTTGAATAGTGACCACCTTGAGAGTTAATAATGCGATAGTCTTGATCTGCTGCCATACCTAAATGTTTAGAATTTGGCATAGATTTACGTAAGCCAAAAAGATAACCATATAAGTTACACATGGTGCCACCTTGAGTGAATACACCAGAGGCAACTTCAGGATCGTATCCCACTAATTTTGCGACTTTTTTGATCGTCACTTTTTCTAACGCATCAGCAACACCTGAATATTCGCAATACACCATATTAGGATTGCCCATTAATCCTAAGATTGATCCATAAACACCTGGATCACTTGGCATCGCAATAACGTTTTCAACAGCGAGTGGGTTTTCCCAGTTTTTACACAGTGTCGAAACTAACATCAGTAATTCATTAGGATCGTTTTCTGGGTAATTAATGTTTTGTTGGATTTGTGTATCTGCCATTAAACGTTCAAGTAATTGTGGCCCATTAGAATAACGCTGTAATTGGTCATTATCATTAGTCGTTGTTTTTCTAAACTGTGTAATCGATTGGATGGTTTTATCCTGAAATATCGGCCAATACTTCGGATCTCGGCTGAAAAAGTGAGCAATAACGTCGTGGTATTTCTTCTCAAATTCCGCATTTAGAATGTTAGCAGAAGATAGACCTAATAAATCTTGATTTTTCACTATATTCTCCAAATAGAAACCGACAAAATTTTAAATTGATTGCATAGCAATACTATACATTTTCTAATTAAATTAGTTAGTGCTTCATGCGATCGCATAGGTTCTGCTGGCAACCACATAAAACAAAATATTTTATTTAATATCAATACAATAGAAATTTTCGGAAAGTTAAATTTACAGATGTGATTATTTCATTTATATGCTTATGTGACTGACATCACAATGAAAATAAAGATAAAAACAAAAATAATCACCTGCAATACTATTAACTATTTGAAATATAATCAAAATATAACAATAGAATGCTAACCAACTGATATTACTGAACTCTTAATTTAATTAATTGAATTAATCTGTTATTTCTACAATTGGCACAGTGAAAATTACATTTAATTTAATTAAAAAGAACAAAATCAAAAGAAATCACTATGATATTTTTCATAATTAGCAAATTAATTCTAATTTTAACTATTATTAGGTATAAAATATTGGATAAGGCTGGTTTGGCAGATAACATTCAATGAAAAAATAAACAAAGAAATTATCACAGTTGATTATTCTGGAAATAAAACAAATATTGGTTAAAATGAAAATTAGTAACTTGGCTAAATAATCAGAATATTTACTCTACATATTTTGTTTTCTTTGCCGATACTTAAAGTAATAGAGTAGGTAATTAACGGAGAACACAATATGAAAGCACATATGGCTGTTGTTGCTGTATTCGTATTATTATCCGCAAGTGTCCATGCTGAAGAATTTACCTGCCAACTTGAAAATGGTAAGTATGTCAGTGTATCCGCTGAACAGGGAAAACCCCCTGTGTATCGTTATGGCACACTTGCTAAAACAGAGATAACACTACCAGTACCTCAACAACCCAATAATAATGTCTTTTACGGGCATCAGATGTTTGTTGCAGGGGCATCGACTTATGTTCGATTTAAGAATGGGAACTACAGCTACGTTGTTTACGACGGTGAAGGTAGAGGATGGCAATTTAATGGTGTTATTGTTTATAAAGACAATAATATTATCAGTAAAAAAGAGTGCAAAGGGCCATTAACACCAAGTCTGGATAATTTAAAAAATTACTCAATTAAAATGGATCCTTATTTAGAAACCTATATTTATGCGCCTTAATTTGCCATATTATTGATTAGACATAAAAAAACCCAATTCAAAGAATTGGGTTTTTACTATTATTAAGCAACGAGATGTATTGATTAGTCTTCTAATAACAGAACAGATTCTAATGCAATTTCAATCATTTCGTTAAAAGTCGTTTGACGCTCTTCTGCTGTAGTTTGTGTCCCTTTTTTGATGTGATCAGAGACAGTACAGATAGTTAGTGCTCTTGCACCATATTCAGCGGCAACACCATAGATACCAGCAGCTTCCATTTCAACACCAAGGATGCCGTATTTTTCCATAACATCAAACATTTCTGGATCTGGAGAGTAGAACAGATCAGCAGAGAAGATATTACCAACACGAACTTTAATATCTTTTGCTTTAGCTGCAGATACTGCATTTTGAACTAATTCAAAATCTGCAATAGCGGCAAAGTCTTGGTCTTTGAAACGTAGACGGTTAACTTTAGAGTCTGTACATGCACCCATACCGATAACAACGTCACGTAGTTCAACGTCTGGTAATACCGCACCACATGAGCCCACACGGATGATCACTTTTACGCCGAAATCAGTAATTAATTCTTTTGCGTAAATTGAGCAAGAAGGAATACCCATACCGTGACCCATAACAGAAATCTTACGGCCTTTATACGTACCTGTAAAACCTAACATACCACGAACGTTATTTACTTGACGGACATCTTGTAAAAAAGTTTCAGCGATGTATTTAGCACGAAGCGGGTCGCCCGGCATTAAAACGACATCAGCAAAATCGCCCATTTCTGCGTTAATATGAGGGGTAGCCATAACTCTTCCTTTTAATTGATCTTTTTACTATTTAAATATTATTCGGTAGGTATATTGCTATACCTACCGAAATAAAATTAGAACATCGCTTTACCGTAATCGACTGGTGATAAACCGAAGTATTTCACAACAGTTTGACCGATATCCGCGAAGGTTTCACGATGACCTAATGAACCTGGTTTAACTTTAGGACCATAAACCAGAACAGGAATGTGCTCACGAGTATGATCAGAACCTGGCCAAGTTGGGTCGCAACCGTGGTCTGCGGTTAAAATAAGAATGTCATCTTCTTTTACCAGTTCCATCAGTTCTGGTAAGCGACGATCGAATAACTCAAGTGCTTCACCATAACCTACAGCATCACGACGGTGACCGTAAGAGGAGTCAAAATCAACAAAGTTGGTAAAGACGATAGTGTTATCACCCGCAAGTTTCATTTCTTCAAGTGTCGCATCAAACAGAGCATCAATACCCGTTGCTTTCACTTTCTTAGTGATACCTACGTTTGCGTAGATGTCAGCAATTTTACCGATAGAAACAACGTGGCCTTGTTTTTCATCAACCAGTTTTTTCAACATAGTTGGTGCTGGTGGCTCAACCGCTAAATCATGACGGTTACCTGTACGAGCGAAGTTACCTGGTTTGTCACCGATAAATGGACGCGCAATAACACGACCAATATTGTAATCGCCTTTGTTTAGTTCATCACGAGCAATTTCACACAGCTCATATAATTCATCTAAACCGTAAGTTTCTTCATGACATGCAATTTGGAATACAGAGTCAGCAGAGGTATAGAAAATCGGCTTACCAGTTTTCATATGCTCTTCACCCAGTTCATCCAGAATCACTGTACCAGATGCGTGGCAGTTACCTAAGTATCCAGGTAATTTGGCACGTTTAACGATGTTTTCTAACAGCTCTTGTGGGAATGAATTTTTCAGTTCTTTGAAGTATCCCCAATCAAATAGAACAGGAACACCTGCGATTTCCCAGTGGCCTGACGGAGTATCTTTACCAGAAGAGATTTCACTCGCGTAGCCATAAGCACCGATAATATCTGCGTTTTTGTCTAAACCGATAGGGAATTTACCTGTTGATTCTTCCGCAGCTTTACCTAAACCTAAACGGCAAAGATTAGGTAAATGAAGAGGACCTTTACGGCCGTCTCTATCTGCTTTACCGTCAGCAAACGCTTGTGCGATATGCCCTAAAGTGTCTGAACCTTGGTCACCGAATTTCTCCGCATCACCGGCAGCACCGATACCGAAGGAATCTAATACCATGATATGTACACGTTTCATAATTCTCTCTCCTGTGTCATTCTCCGTAGGCTACGGATATGTCACTTATAAATCGTAATTGAGTTCTTATTCGCTGATTTGGCGGTACACCATTGGTGAAGCTTCGCGTTTGCTGTCACCAATTACCATCGCTTTACGGACTTCAGCCGCAGCTTCTTGCCATGACTTTTCACTGTTAGCATGGATCATTGCTAAAGGTGTATCTGTATTGATCTCAGCACCAAGTGCTGCGATGTCGCTTAAGCCAACACTGTAATCAATAGCATCAGTCGCTTTACGGCGACCGCCACCTAATGTCACAACAGACATACCTAATGCACGTGTATCCATTTCTGTGATGAATCCTGTTTTCTCAGCGAATACAGGTTTACTTAATACCGCAGTTGGCAGGTATTTATTGTAGTTTTCAACAAAATCAGTTGGGCCTTTCTGTGCTGTAACCATACGACCAAAG
This sequence comes from Proteus sp. PR00224, assembly GCF_016238105.1. NCBI lineage: Bacteria > Pseudomonadati > Pseudomonadota > Gammaproteobacteria > Enterobacterales > Morganellaceae > Proteus > Proteus sp. PR00224. The sequence goes on from NZ_JAEHQU010000005.1 coordinate 196,286, forward strand.
ACTTCTGCTGCTTTACCGTTATCCAACACATCTTGCAGTTTTTGGCGAGCTTGTTGACGATCATCCGCTAAACGACCTGATACTAACATTTCAACACACAGCGCCATAGTGACTTCAAATAGACGTGGATTACGATATTCGCCTGTTAAGAATTGAACCGCTTCACGAACTTCAACCGCATTACCTGCGCTAGAAGCTAATACTTCGTTCATATCAGTTAACAGTGCAGTGGTTTGACAGCCAGCGCCATTTGCTACTTGGACAATTGACTCAGCCAGCTCTTCCGATTTTTGATAAGTCGGCATAAAAGCACCCGAGCCAACTTTAACGTCCATCACTAATGCATCTAAGCCTTCAGCTAATTTTTTACCTAAAATAGATGCAGTGATAAGCGGGATTGAATCAACTGTAGCAGTAATATCACGGGTAGCATAAAAGCGTTTGTCAGCAGGTGCTAATGAATTAGTTTGTCCAATGATGGCAACGCCGACATTGCGAATAATGTCGCGGAATTTCTCATCATCAGGGAAAATATCAAAGCCCGGTATTGCTTCAAGCTTATCTAATGTTCCGCCTGTGTGACCTAATCCACGACCAGAAATCATAGGAACATAACCACCACAAGCAGCAACCATTGGCCCTAACATCAGTGAAGTAACATCACCCACACCACCGGTTGAATGTTTATCAACAATTGGGCCATTTAAGTTTAAGCTTTTCCAGTTCAGTACTGAACCGGAATCACGCATAGCTAATGTCAAAGCAACACGCTCTGGCATTGTCATGTCGTGGAAATAAATAGTCATTGCTAAGGCAGCAATTTGACCTTCAGAAACAGTATTATCTCTGACGCCATTAATGAAAAAACGAATTTCTTCCTCAGTTAAAGGATGACCATCACGCTTTTTACGAATAATCTCTTGGGCAAGAAACACTGCAACCTCCTGGTTTTATAGCATTGGTAACGCCCACAATAACGAAAAGTGGGCGTATTTCACGAATGGATTAGTAACCACTAGACGATTTTTGTTCGCCATGACCTAAAGTGGCTAATAAATTACCTAACAGGCTTGACGCACCAAAGCGGAAGTGACGGGCATCAACCCAGTTGTCACCCATAATGCGGTTAGCTAATGCAAGGTATTGAGCAGCTTCTTCAGCGGTACGTACACCACCCGCTGGTTTGAAACCAACTTCTTTGCCAACACCCATATCGTGGATCACTTGGATCATTAACTCAGCGCTTTCCAGTGTTGCATTTACAGGTACTTTACCTGTGGAAGTTTTAATAAAGTCAGCACCTGCTTTGATTGAAATTTCAGATGCTTTACGGATAAGCGCTGGATCTTTCAGCTCACCCGTTTCAATAATTACTTTCAGTAAAGCACCCGCGTCTGCGCAAGCTTCTTTACATGCTTTAACGATATCAAAACCGATTTGCTCGTTACCTGCCATAAATGCACGGTAAGGGAAAACTACGTCAACCTCATCTGCGCCATAAGCTAATGCCGCGTTGGTTTCTGCTAATGCGATATCTAAATCATCATTACCATGAGGGAAGTTAGTTACGGTTGCGATACGGACTTCTGGAGTACCCTGTTCGCGTAACACTTTACGTGCTAACGGAATAAAACGTGGATAGATACAAATAGCGGCTGTATTCCCTTCAGGGCTTTTAGCCTGATGACACAATGCAGTCACTTTTGCATCAGTGTCGTCATCATTTAATGTAGTTAAATCCATCAAAGACAGCGCAAGGCGCGCTGCAGCGGTTAAATCTGTCATAAAACTCTCCAACGATGTTTCTCAAGCCCTTTTGGGCGTACGCTTAAGGTTAGCGATTAAATTTGTTGGCGAGCGGACTTGGTTCCTTGAAGATGTTGTTGTAACTTGCGCTACAACGACAGCTGAGCTCCCTCTCACCGCGCTATGCTCACTTCGGCGACCCGTCATTGAGCCTTCGCCATTCCATGAAGTTTCAGCACATCTTATTTGAACACGCTAAGGAACAATTAGATGTGCTTTACGTCACACTAATCAAATGCAACTTGCAAACAATGACATATAAGTGTGACCAACATCACAATTAGGTCATTTTCTGGTTTAATGTTACTCGAATAACGCCTCTAAGTCGTCTTTATAACGCAAAAAAAGCGAGATCAATATGAAATGATATCGCTATTGACCCTATTCAATACAAATTGCGAAATATCTCTCACAATAAAAGTAGTTAACATTACAGCAGAAAACAAACATAAAAGAGCAGACAGGCAAAACCCATCTGCTCTTTATAATCAAAATCAATTAAGCAGCAACAACAGCCATTGCGGTTAATGCAAAGAAGAAACCTGCAATCGTCGCACTCATTAAGTTAGAGAGTGTACCAGCAAGTACGGCTTTCATCCCTAAACGAGCCACGTCTTTACGGCGATTTGGAGCCATTCCGCCTAAACCACCTAGCAGTACAGCAACGGAAGAGAGGTTAGCAAAACCGCACAGTGCAAAGGAGATAATTATCTTTGTTTGCTCTGATAAGATGATTAAGCCTGATGCAGCAACTTGAGCTTCATCTTGTAGATATTTGCTAAATTCAGAGTAAGCATAGAATTCATTAATAACTAGTTTTTGACCAATAAATGAGCCAGCAACGGTCGCTTCACTCCAAGGTACACCGATTAAGAAAGCAATAGGTGCAAAAACCCAACCTAATACTAATTCTAATGAGAAATTCTCATAACCAAACCAGCCACCAATGCCACCTAAGATACCATTGACTAATGCAATTAACGCAACGAAAGCAAGTAACATAGCACCGACGTTAAGTGCCAGTTGTAGACCTGAAGATGCGCCAGCTGCGGCCGCATCAATAATATTTGCTGGTTTTTCTTCATCGGTCATTTTATCCAGCGCATCTTTTTGATCGTCTGGCGTTTCTGTTTCAGGGATCAACAGCTTAGCAAAGAGTAAACCACCTGGTGCTGCCATAAATGATGCCGTAATCAAATACTCTAATGGCACACCCATGCTTGCATATCCAGCAAGAACAGAACCCGCAACAGAAGCAAGACCACCACACATAACAGCGAATAACTCAGAGGTTGTCATTCTTGCAATATAAGGACGAACAACAAGCGGAGCTTCGGTCTGACCCACAAAGATATTGGCTGTTGCAGACATCGATTCTGTACGTGATGTACCAAGGACTTTTTGTAAACCACCACCAAGAATCTTAATCACAATTTGCATAATGCCGAGGTAATACAGCACAGCAATTAAAGAGGAGAAAAACACGATAACAGGCAGTACGCGTAGGGCGAATACGAAACCGCCACCACCAAACAACTCGAACATTTTATCTGATACTAGGCCTGCAAATAGGAAGCTCATCCCATTATTGCCGTAATCAATAACATTCTTAACACCATCAGAAACCGCAAGAAGCACTTCGCGACCACCGTCGGAATAAAGAACAAATGCACCTAAGCCAATCTGAATAAGGAATGCGCCACCAACTGTACGTAGTCTAATTGCACGTCGATTGCTGGAAAATAGAATGGCTATCAATATTAATGTTGCCATTCCGACCAAGCTCATAATGAGTTGCATTGAAGGATCCCTGTTCACATAAAAATTTAATGGATTATCAATAATGCTCTAGCCTGAGATTATTGACTCTTTTTGCCAGATAATTATACCTAGTCCAGAAAAAGAACCCTCTATATCCATCACAAATAGCGCTTGAAAAAAGCAACACAAAACCCACAAATGAGAAGTAGATCACATAAATAAACCTAAAAAACGCACTTATTGAATAGGCTAATTTAAAAAAAATATCATTCGATTAACAAATGATGGCTTTAATCTTAAATAGCAGAAATAAATGAACGTTTTATTTGTATAAGTACAATTAAAATAAGGCGTATTTTTAATCTTTTTGATTAAATAAGTTTAGGATAAAGACGAGGTGTTATCTTTTAATCGGAATAATTGTAGGCTATTGAGATAGAGTTGCTCTGCGATCACCTCTGGTGATCCTTGACGCAGCTCACAGAGTTGGGAAAAAACGTTCTGAATACGCTCAGGGCGATTAGGTTCACCTTGAAAACCACTCACAGGCATATCAGGAGCATCTGTCTCTAATAACAGATATTCTAGTGGTAACGAGGCAATTGCGCGGCGAGTTTTTTGTGCTCGCTCATAAGTAATAGTTCCACCAACGCCAATAAAATAGCCTTGCTGAATAAACTTTTCTGCCTGTTGCAGACTTCCTGCAAAACCATGAATAACCCCTTTGCGAGGCACATCATAACGGCGTAAAAGTGCGCTTAACTTATCGTGGGTTTTACGTGAATGTAGGATCACAGGCAAATCAAATTCAATCGCTAGTTTAAGCTGTGCAATTAAAAACGCCTCTTGCTTCTCAGGCTGAGGATTATCCATATAGTCATCAAGCCCTATCTCTCCGATGGCAACACAACGAGAAGCTGTTTTTAATTTCTGTTTTAATTCCAAGAGATGCTGTTCAGTGTGCTCTTCAATATATAAAGGGTGTAACCCCAATGCACAATATAATTGATGATGATTATTCGCTAACTCTGCAACAACATCAAAATTCCAACGTGCAACGGCGGGAATAATTATTTTTTCAATATGAGCTTGATGTGCTAGTGACAAGCTGTTGGCAATATCATCATAAAAAACCGGAAAATCAAAATGGCAGTGAGTATCAATAAATTTATTCATTCTGAATTTGCCTCACGTCAGGATGTACGCTCCGAGTTCCTTGTTGAATAATAGAAGCATTCTCCGCTTTATCAGCCTTCGCTTCTTGTTCAAACAAACTAAAGACTTTTCTATCGTACTGTTTGAATTTTTTCTTAGAAAAATGCTGGCCAATTGTCGCCAGAAAATAACGCCCGCAACGTCTACCCACATGATAATCATGATTTAATGCATTTAAACGACTTCCTAATGCACTAGATTGCAATGTAGTTGGTGGATATATTTCAATAACAACAACATCTTCTGGGGGAGATTGGATAAATTTAATTGTGTCGGTATAGGTTTCGATATGGACTTGAGCCATCGCCATAAAGCGCTGTAAACGGCTATTTTCAAACCATTTTCCCATACGCTCAACCCATTCTGTTGTGTATTGATATTCAGAAGGAACGGTACGAACAACGACAATAGTACGACAACCACGTCGATAAGCTTCTCTCACAGGAATAGCATCGCTGATACCGCCGTCATGATAAACAACATCATGAAATAAGACACCATTACGATAAAAAGCAGGAATGGCACTGGATGCTTTGATTATCTCAAGCCAAGTCGGTTCATCGGGCTGAAAATAATTTGCCTGAAAATTATCAGAACGACTTGCCACCATATAAAATTCGCGACCCGCATCAAAACGGCGTAATGCTGTTGGCATATCAAGAGGCATTTCTTTAGCCGTTGTTTCTATATACCAATCAAGATCGAGTAAATTACCGCCACGAACAAAGCGAATAGGATTGAAGAATTGATTATTGGTTGTATAGCGATTAATAATTTTACGTGCATACCCACGCTGACCACAGGCAAAAGCAGATAAATTTTGCGCTCCCGCAGATACCCCAAGTAAAATATCAAAGGGATCAAACTGTGAACGCATAAATTCATCAAGAACACCCGCAGTAAAGATCCCGCGTTGCCCCCCGCCTTCACAAACTAAAGCAACTTTACCTTGTGGCAGTGATGATTGAAATTCGAGTGCTGTAATATTATTTAATGTGACAGGTATATACTTCCCCATAATGTCTCCTTTATACAACTTAACAAAGGATACCCTCACATTTTTTTGGCGTCATTCTTTTTACGTATTCATATAAATAATTTAGACAATATCTTCTTAGAATATGACGAATATAAAAGAAAATCATATTTATGATTTGATATTTACATCTGAGTCTACGCTTTTAACACCTGCAATTTTTTCAATAACTTGCAATATTTTTTCTTCTTGCGCTTTACTATCAACAAAACCTGAAAGAAAGACATGCCCAAATTCAGTACGAATAGAAATATTGTCACTATCGATATCTTGCATTGCCAATAGCGTATCTTTAATTTTATTAGAAATAGAAGTATCGCTTAGATTCTGCCCTGTGTTATTCGTTACAGTATTAATTTCGCTATACCACGATGTTTCGGCTGACGCGCCCATACTGAAAAAAGTTAAGCCCATTGACATTACTAACGCTAATTTTAGCGTTTTATATTGTTTCATTGCTCTCCCCCTAATCACAATAACTGCGATAGGAAATATGTGTATTTTTAATATGTGTATTTTTATTAAGTACTAAAAAATTTTAACAAACTAAGCTATTACACTAATAATCTATTGGCATTTAATAAAGCAAAAAATAACAAATAAAGACTAATCCTAATGATTTTATTCTATTAACAACCCATAAAATTATAAAAAATTTTACATTTATTTATAAATAAGTATAAAAACGAGTATAATTTTAGCAGAAAAAAAAAAGAGTAATTCCGAATGAAGAAGGGTTTTGGGCAGGATATTCAGGGTATACAAAACGAATTTGATAGAGAAATCGAGTATCTCACAGAGTGTTATTGTTAAATAATGTGCAATGAGGTAAAAAAACAAAAAAGGCTATATTAAAAATATAGCCTTTTCATTGAGTTAAATATTCAAATAACAGCACCCTTACTCTAAATAATTCAAGGTGCAACTAGGCGACAAGTGAATGAGTCGCTAGGAGCATACATCAGTATGTGACTAGTGCGAGTGAACGCCACAGTCAACAACGTTGCAGCTTGAAGTATGACGAGTAAGAACGAGTATTTAGTGTTCACGGGTCTGATGGAACTCAACCTCAGGATAACGCTCACGCGTTAAATTCAAGTTGACCATCGTTGGTGCGATATAAGTTAAATTATCGCCGCCATCAAGTGCCAAGTTTTGTTCATTTTTACGTTTAAACTCTTCGAGTTTTTTCTCGTTATTACATTCAACCCAGCGTGCTGTTGAAACGTTAACGGATTCATAAATTGCTTCAACGTTATATTCACTCTTCAGTCTTGCAACAACCACATCAAACTGAAGCACACCCACGGCACCTACGATTAAATCGTTATTTGCCAATGGTCTAAAGACCTGTACAGCACCCTCTTCTGATAACTGTACCAATCCTTTAAGTAACTGTTTCTGTTTTAACGGATCACGTAAACGAATACGGCGGAACAATTCTGGGGCAAAGTTTGGAATACCTGTAAACTTCAGGATCTCACCTTGAGTAAAGGTGTCACCAATTTGAATGGTTCCGTGGTTGTGAAGACCAATAATATCCCCAGGATAAGCATGCTCAACATGAGAACGGTCACCCGCCATAAAGGTTAATGCATCTGAAATTACCACATCTTTTTTGAGACGAACTTGATGCAGTTTCATGCCTTTATCATACATACCAGATACAACACGTAAGAATGCAACACGGTCGCGGTGTTTAGGATCCATATTTGCTTGGATCTTAAAGACGAAACCTGTGAACGTTTCTTCAGAAGCGGTAACTTTACGCACATCGGTTTCGCGTGGCATTGGTGCTGGCGCCCATTTTACAAGGCCATCAAGCATATGGTTAACACCAAAGTTACCTAATGCTGTACCAAAGAACACTGGAGTTAATTCGCCAGCTAAAAATGCCTCATGATCAAATTCATGAGAAGCACCTAATACTAATTCTAATTCATCACGTAATTGACTTGCTAAATCATCACCAATAGCTTCATCAAGCTCAGGGTTATCTAACCCTTTGATGACACGAGAATCCTGAATAGTGTGACCTTGACCTGTTTGATAAAGATAAGTTTCATCTTTCAGAATGTGGTAAACCCCTTTGAAGAGCTTTCCGCAACCAATAGGCCAAGTAACTGGGCTACACGCAATTTTTAATTCTGTTTCAACTTCGTCCATGACTTCCATTGGATCACGAATATCACGGTCGAGTTTATTCATAAAGGTCAGAATTGGGGTATCACGTAAACGTGTTACTTCCATTAACTTACGAGTACGATCTTCGACACCTTTAGAGGAGTCAATGACCATTAAACAGCAGTCAACTGCGGTTAAAGTACGATAAGTATCTTCAGAGAAGTCTTCATGCCCCGGGGTATCTAATAAGTTAACTAAGCAATCTGCATAAGGGAACTGCATGACTGAGGTTGTAATAGAAATACCACGTTGTTTTTCCATTTCCATCCAGTCAGACTTTGCATGCTGATTTGAACCGCGGCCTTTTACGGTTCCTGCACGTTGAATTGCTTGTCCGAATAACAACACTTTTTCAGTGATGGTTGTCTTACCCGCATCGGGGTGGGAAATAATGGCAAAAGTTCTACGACGAGCAACTTCTTGCTGAAAAATAGGATTAGACATCAATGGTGATCTTCTAGTTGATAGACGAGAGAATGTAAAACACTGATATATTGCTATAAGTAACAATTAAAGTGACTATAAAGACATTCAACCCGTAAGTTAATCTTAATTGGCGCTTATTTTCGCCTATCTTGTCAGTATAAACAATCAATGGTTGCGTAATTGGTTACCATTTCTACAATTTAAACTGCAATACTCGATCTTGTAACAGTTAATATTGTAACAGGAGCACGGCATGGAAGTGTTCAACACGACATAAATGTCTATTTTTTAGAAATCATATACCGAGAACATCTTTCAGCTTTTCTAGGGCTTGTGCATGTTTTTCATTCGGCATTCTTGCCAAATTGATTTGTTTCCATTTGATGGCAGGAAGCTCACTGGCTCCATCCAAGCTGAGTAAAGACCAATTGGGCTTTCGATTTTTAAAGGATAGCAAAAAAGCCTTTTCAATATTGGTCAGTCCTTGGTGAATGAGGTCTACTAGGCGCACCCTTACGGCTTCTAGTTCCACTAAACTGATCCTTTACTTGCCAATGCCATATGCTGAGGTACTGTTATTAGATACTCTGTATCCAACTTTCCACCTTTAGCAACAACACGTTTACCTGAGCCTAAATCGTAATTTTCTACATTTAACTTATCAAACCAAGGATAAGCTTGGCGTTTTGCAAGCCAAAAGAACAAGCGTTTGGCCTTTACGCTTTTACATGCTTTTAAGAGCGTATCAAGCTTTCTTGGAGATAAGTTCACCAACCCCTGCATTAACTCATCGGCATGTTCAAATGACTCACTTTCAGGCAAATCCACCAACACCTCCAATATGGCTTTTTCCGGGCATGAAAAATACACAGGTGGCAATTGCTCTTCCCATTTATACTCTTTAACAAATGCTCTATCTTTGAATAAGCTATCAGGCCAAAGTTTACTTGTACTATGCCCTTCGAACTTAATTGGTAATGACAGTCTCGCAAGCCAGGAGGGAAGCTTTTTCGCTGCATATAAATGAATATGAGGTGTACTCCCTAATGACAAATATTGTGACAAACCAGATATGGAAAGCGCTGATAATCCACCTACCACAACAGGCGGAAGTTGTTCATCTACACTTTTACCCATCATACGCTACATAGAAGCTACTACGCCTTCCCAAGTGACAGATCGGGAATACTGGCTGTAAACACCTGTAGCTAGTAGCAATAACGTATCGGTTTTGACAGCGTTATCTAATGAATGCGCACTCAAGCCCTGCTCTGCAAGCCATTTCTTTGTAGCTAACATGCCATAAGGTAAAAGAGTTTTAAGAGACTGTTTATAAGACTCTTTCACCGTTTCTCGCAGGGAATGACTAATCATTTCTAAACACCAAATCCTTTCTCTAGTTTATCTTTTTATCATTTTACGGCGAGAATCGCCGTATAATAGCCAATTTTTAAACCCACATTACTAAAACCTAGAAGGCTTACTTAGTTCAGTCTGCGAGTAACATCTGCAATGCTTTGGTTTGTTTGCTTTGTAAGAACCAATCTAACTATCGCCTCATAGAGTAACCTTGTTTTCATTGAAACTCTCAGCATACCGATGTTTACTAAAAATTTTACAAGTTACCTTTTTGAGCTACTAATAAAGCAAAGAATTAGCCTATTTATTTTCGGTTAAAATTGGGATTGAATATAAAAACCAAAATAAATACACCTTTATTTAGATTTAATTTTTCTATATTTAGAGATCAATCACTTTATTTAAAACAAAAATAAATACTCAATTTACTTATTTTAAATACTATTCACCTTTTTAACACCGTGATAATCACCTAGTGTTTTAAAATTAAACGATGACAAAAGTGAAATTAACTTTATAAATTTACATTAAGTAAAAATAAAGATAAATTTTAAATACAATTAATAAAAAATAAAATTCTAATACTTTAAATAAAATAAAAAACGCCTAATAGAAGGCGTTTAAAATTTAACTTAAATAAAAATTTAATTAGAAAGAAATAGGATAAGCCATGATAATCGCATCTTCATTCCCCGTCTTTGTTGGGTAATAGTTTTTGCGTTTCGAAACGAAATTAAATCCTATAGATTCATAGAGATTGAACGCTTTTTCATTAGATTCTCGCACCTCTAACCACAAGGTGGTGATATTTTTTTTCTCAAGTTTTTCAATTAGTTCTAGTAAAAGCGCTTTGCCATAACCTTTTCCCTGATAATCAGGATGGATTGCAATATTAAAAAGTGTTGCCTCATCTAATATTAATTGCGTAATTGCGAAACCTACAATAATATTATCAATGCAAATTTTCAGATTAAAATAATGACTTCCTTGGTTACTATAAAATGTTTCTTCACTCCAAGGGAATGAGTGACTTAATTTTTCAATTTGCCATGCTAAAGGTAAATCAGCAGGGTTTAAGAGTGAAATGGTCTTCATATTGATAGATTTGTTTCCAAAGATCGCGTTTTGCATCAGCATCAAAATATAACTGATGTAATGAAGGGCTTCTCAGAGAAGTATATTCAGAGGGAAGTATGAGATCAGTGCCTAATAACCAGCAGGGAAGATCAAATGATTCTGTGAGCATGCTCACATCATCTGTTGTAATACAATAGATTTCGTCTTTATCTATCCCCATGGCGCTAAAAATATCAGAGAAAAGCCCGTTATTTAGATCAACGGTATCATCAGTAATGATAAGTAAACGTGTTGTATCCGGAAATTGAACAGAATGCTCGCCTTTTAACACAGCAGGCTTACGAAGTACCCACTGACGAATTCCAAGTTGGGATAACATTCTGTCTTTACGGCTCATTATGCTTACCTATCAAGTGTAGAACAACGGTACATAGTATCAGAGGGCATAAACTACGCCAATAAATAGCGTCGGTTTCTTTATATCTGATATCATGCGTCTCATGTTTTTTAAGGAGTAATAATCATAATGTCCTCACTGTCCCCTGCTAGCGAAGTTATTCTTCGTCACCTAGATCATTTCGCAGACAGGCATGTACTTATTGCAGGTGATCTTCAAGATACTTTCGCGGCGCAAATTCAGGCGAAAAGTGTCAGAGCATATACCAACCAATATCACCAATGGCTACCATTACTAAAATCAATGGGTGATAACGTACTCTTTGGTTTAGTTGCTGATCAATCCTTTGTGAAATATTGCAATACCTTGATCTATTTTTGGCCTAAAAATAAAAACGAAGCCACTTTCCAACTGCGTAGCCTTTGCTCTAACTTACAAGTGGGTACTGAAATCTTTATCGTCGGTGAAAACCGTAGCGGTGTTAAAAGTGCCACAGAATTAATGAACGGTATCGCTAAACTTAAAAAAATAGATTCAGCACGCCGTTGTAGCTTATTTTTTGGTACTCAAACATATCAAACACTGTTTGACCGTAATAACTGGTGGCAAACTTATCGCCATGACGATCTTACTGTAATGGCATTACCGGGTGTATTTAGCCAAAATGCATTAGATGAGGGTAGCCGTTTATTACTATCAACTTTTGATGATGCAATGGTTGGAGATTTACTGGATATGGCATGTGGTTGTGGTGTTCTTGCTACTGTACTTGGCAAGAAAAACCCAATGTTGAAACTAACACTGTGTGATGTGAATGCTGCGGCAATTTCTTCTAGTATCGCTACCTTAAACGTGAATGAATTAGAAGGTCGAGTGATTGCGAGTAATGTCTATTCAGCAGTTGAAGAGACTTATGATTGGATAATCTCAAACCCACCTTTCCATGATGGTTTAGGTACAAGCTATGAAGCAGCTGAAGATATTATACGCCTTGCACCAAATTATCTAAAAAGAGGCGGTAAATTACGCATTGTGGCGAATTCATTTATCCCTTATCCAGATATACTGGATCATGTATTTGGCTCTCATGAAGTGCTTGCATCAACAGGTAAATTCAAAGTTTACCAAGCAACTAAAAAAGAGTAATCACAAGCCCTGTTATTTATAACAGGGCTTTATTTTTGGACTGATTTTAAGTAATGCTCCAAGGTGTTTTATTTTTCATCACCAAGATAATTTATTGATAAAAAATAATTGACGCCAAAAATAAAAAGCATAAAATTCGCCACCTATCTGCACAGATGATGTTGATATTGCGAGAGTGGCGGAATTGGTAGACGCACTAGCTTCAGGTGTTAGTGTCCTTACGGACGTGGGGGTTCAAGTCCCCCCTTTCGCACCAAACAATTTGTAGAGCAAAAATGATTGAGTAAAACTGCGAGGATGGCGGAATTGGTAGACGCGCTAGCTTCAGGTGTTAGTGTTCTTACGGACGTGGGGGTTCAAGTCCCCCTCTTCGCACCACTCAATGAGCCTTTATTTTTTCCTTGTAATAACACCCATTCGATTACACACCGAGTGTTCTTTTCTCTATCCATGATACGCGACTAAAAGTGTCATCAAACTGTAGGTTAATACAACGCCTGCGGGGATCATTACCCACATTTGTAATTTTTTATGGAACAGCATCAAGGTTGATAACAGCATTGAAACCACTAAAACCAGCGTAAAAGCGGATGTTCCTGCAATAGAATGCGTGATCACTGTTAGTAAAGAAGAAACCGCCAACATTTCCCATAAACTAATGCGAGATGTCCAAGACGTAACTGGAGATAAGCGCGTTGATTTAGCCATAATAACTCACCATTAATGATAATGATTTTCATTATTATATATAACACTTATGCTAAATCAACTTATATAAAGAAAAAAACTTACCTTATATCCTTATTTTTTAAATGGTTATGTGTATTCTTTAGTCTCAGGCATAAAAAATGCCTTATCATTTTCACGATAAAGCATTTCATTTTATTATGTTGTTATCATAGTCAATAAACAAAATTAAGCGTTATTTGGCTCGATAAAATGAAAGACTAAATGAATATCTTCAGGCTCTCTTTCATAAAGCTCAGGATCAGGAATATCAATTAAACGACACCCTAAATGCTGATAAAAATTCACGCTATTTTCAGAAGGTGTTGATGAGATATATAATCCACCAGCCCCTTTTTTCTTCGCATATTCCACACAATAATCAAATAATATTCGTGCTAAACCTTGCCCACGTTGCTGGTGGCTAACATGTAAAAAAGAGAGTTGAAGTAAAGTGCCATTTTGACCCCGTTTTTGTGGATCAACACTTGCCGCCGCGACCAACTGATCTTGTTTAAAAACACCCCAAAAAGGCGCTCCTCGATCAAAACTTTCAAGTAAAACAGGTGTGTAATGTTCTGATTCACCTTCTGGCCAACCTTTCATATCAAAGCGTTGCTCTGATAAAAGCAATATTCCTTCTTTTAAGACATATAGCTTTTCAATAAGCTCGGTTCTATCAATTGCCCATACTTGTGGAATTTCATTTCGTGTTAATTGACGAATAATGTATTTCATTATTAAACCTGTTCTGATGATGATTCACTTCGTTCTAGTACGTGATAAGCCACAGCACAGAACAAGGAATTCAACCGTTTCATATCACCGAGCAAACTGGTATGCAGTGAACTGGTTTCAATGCTTTGCATATTATGCAAATGAAGACGTTCTACATGGGCAAACGAGTAACGCTGGTTGAGTAAACGGAAACGATGTTTTGCTCGACGTAATTTACGAGCATGTTCCATGTTGCCGGAAACAAATACCGACATCGCCAGATTCAGATTACTTTGCAGACGCTCAAGGAGTGTCTGTAATTCACGACGTCCTTCCTCCGATAAAAACAAGTGGTGATTTAAACCTTTGCTAACCACTTCAGCCGACATACGCGCAATAATAGCGGATGATTGTTGTAAATTCATCGCTGTATCAATAATTTCAGCCCAACGTCGAGAATCTTCAGCTCCTAGATCATGCTGTTGAATTTGTGCCATATACAATTTAATGCTGCTGTGGAGTAATTCTACCTCTTCTTCTAACTGGCTAATTTCCCTTTTTTGCTGACGATCGCCTTCCATTAACGCAGTAAAACGTTGCAGCATTTGTTCTATAACATCACCTAATCGTAGTGATTCTCTAACCGCATTAGCAATTGCCAATGAAGGCGTATCAATAGCGGATTGATCTAAATAACGCGGTGCCATTTCAGAGCCCGTGGTCGGTAATTCAGGAATGAGTCGCTGACATAATTTCGCCATTATGCCGACAAAAGGGATCATCAAAATACAGCGAGCAAGATTATAAATAACATGAAAATAGATAACGACTTCAGCCGGTGAAAAGCCATATTTTTGTATTTCAGAAGCAAGATACGTTATCCATGGTAAAACAATCAATGCGCCAATCAGTTTAAAAAATAAGCTTCCCAACACAACTTGTCGAGAGGCAACGCTTTGTCCCCGACTACTTATTAATGCAAGCAACCCACTACCAATATTTGAGCCAATTACAATGGAAAGGCTGATATATAATGGCATTAACCCTGTTGCACTTAATGTTGCCGTTAACAACACTGCCGCAAGGCTCGAGTAACTCACCATTGCAAAGAGTGCCCCCACCAATAGCGCTAAAATAGTATCGCCACTGAGAGAGGTAAAAATAGCTTGGACTGCACTTGCGTGCATAATAGGTTCTGCCGATGCCACAATGAGTTGTAAAGCCAACAAAATCAAACCAAGACCAATGCCCACACGTCCTAGTTGTCCTACTCGCTCTTTTTTACGACTTAAAAAAGTAATAACACCGATAAGGATAAGGAGTGGCGATAACCAAGAGAGATCAAATGTCAGCACACGCGCCATTAACGCAGTACCCACATCCGCGCCTAGCATAATAACAAGTGCTGGTGTAATCGAAATCAGTCCTTGCGTCACAAAAGAGATAACCAAAAGTGCCGTCGCATTACTGCTTTGCACTAATGCCGTTACGCCCACCCCCGCAAGAAAGGCGTTGGATTTTTTATTAATACTTTTACCTAAAATTCGGCGTAAATCAGAGCCAAAAACACGCATAATGCCTGTACGAACAATATGTGTTCCCCAGACAAGAAGCGCGACAGATGAGAGTAAATGAAGCAGTGTCAGCATAGAAAAAATAACCTTATTCTTATCGTTGTTTGTTTGACTCTGTTCTCCTTCAATCTCATAAAAAAGAGAAAGACCATGAGCAGATAACGCTCTGAGAAAAGATATTTGCTGGTAATGCCTTAATAACACATTGGGTTATTAGACAAAAAGATATTGCAACTTAAGTGCAATAATCAATGGAGAAGTTGAGAATATTATATGGATTAATGTGTGAATTCTGCTAATTATAGCAGAGAAAGTGTCACTTTCAAAATCAGACTATAAATAACCTATTGATTTATTATCATTTTATTTTTAGCAGACTCAATTCTTAATAAAAAAACGCGACTAGAGGGTATCTCTCTAAGTCGCGCGAAAATACAACAATTTAGTAAGGCAATTCGACTACAAGTTCAGACAGACTATAAATTCAACTTGAACTTACTTCAGACCCATCGCATCACGCATTGTGAAAAACAAATCTGTTTGGTCAGTTAACCCAACCACATTAGCCGCATGTGGACCATAAGCGGCAACGCGTAATTGTGCTCCTGTATGCTCTTGAGACTCTTCTTCTGAGTTACCGTAATTCACCACCATAACCGCACCATCTTTAGTGATAAGTGCCTGTGTTAACCCGCTGGATTTCACATCAGCTTCAATAATTTGGCTTGAATGAGCATGATCAGCAGTCACGATAATCAGAGTGTCGCCGTTTTGTTTAGCAAAATCTAAACCGATTTGTACGGCTTCATCTAGCGCAACAGTTTCACCAATTTGTCCGCAAGGATTCGCATTATGATCTTGCTTATCGATAGAGGCACTTTCGACTTGTAAGAAGAAGCCATTTTCATTGGTTTTCAGCAAATCGATCGCTTTTTTGGTCATTTGTGCCAGTGTTGGCGCATTCGGATCAAGTTTAGCGTTAGGTTTGCACTCTAAAGGTGGGTTGTTTAAATTACCGTGGTAAGTCGCTTTAGGGCCTTCCCATGCCACTGCCATATTGCCTTCATGGAATAAACCTAGTACAGGCTTATCTTGGTTCGCAAGCGTAATCGCATCGAGTGATTTGGCATCTTTCACGATTTGATAACCACGCTCAATGGCTTGTTGCTCTAACGTTTTGCCTTTGTATTCACCCGCTACAGCCGTTTGAGCAAAACTTTTTGCTCCACCACCTAATGTGACATCAGCGCGAGTCACTAATAATTGCTCAGAGATAGAACCTCTACCGCCATTTTCCAATGCGTTTGTTGAGCATTTCTCTAAGGTTTCAACAGGGCCATAGCATTTACGTCCTGTTACATGCGAGAACAGAGCCGCAGGTGTTGCATCTTGAATTTCAGAGGTTGTCACGTTCCCTGTCGCCTTTCCATTGGCTTTTGCTAATTCCAAAATAGTTTGATGATCCTTACCAAACACATCAATCCCTAATGCACCATTATAGGTTTTCACACCCGAAGCCCATGCTGTCGCAGAAGCGGCAGAGTCTGTTACATAATTAGGTTTTTGGGTTTTTCTGTCTAAAGCGTAGTGTGTGTATTGACCCGTAATAGGTAAGGCATCGATACCTTTAAAGAAACCACCCGCACCTTCGGCATAGTTACGTGCAACGGTGATTTCAGAATCCCCCATACCATCACCAATAAAGAGGATTACATTTTTCGCTTGGTTATTATTTAAAGCGGCTTTTAATGCCTCAGTTTGATCTTGAGTCATACGGCGAGCACCGCCAAATTCCGTGATATTACCTTTTGCTGCACGATCTTGAGCTAAAATGGCATCAGCAGCAACGGGAGCAGCAAAAGAAGAGAAACTCGCGCCAGCTAATAGCGTTGTTACAATAACGGATAAAATAGAACGTTGGTAACGATGAGACATAGCTTTTTCCTTGCACTCTAAAGTAAAAAACAGGGTTAATGTTTTAAGTCAGGAAAAGCTTACGGCAGTTAAATGACAGAGAAATGAAGAGTAAATGCGATTTTGATGACAGCTTTATGACAGGTTGGTGACAAATCAGAAGCTTATGCCGTTTATCATCACTCATAAGCTCCTGTCATTATCAATATTAATGTTCTTTAGTTAATGCTTTCGCACCGAGATATAGCGTTTCACACCAAGAGATATAATCATGCCCACTTGCCATTTCTAGCGATTGAACTGGGTAACCTTTTTGTTCTAAAACCCGTTTAAGATGGCGATTATTACTTAAAATCCCCCCTTTATCACCACGGTTTTCAAATAACCCCGCCTCTAAGAAAAACTGTAATGGCTTTTTATCTGCTTGCTCAAATTGTCGAATAAGCCATTCAGGCTCTTCATTTTCAGGCGCCCACCAATAAGAGCCTGACATACTCAGCACTTTACCAAAGCGATCAGGGCGATTAAATGCCACCCATGAAGACGCTAATCCTCCATAACTCGAACCTGCCACAATGGTTTCTTCTCCTGATACGTGAATACCTTTCTCTTTTTCCAACCAAACAAATAATTCGTCGGCTAAAAAGCGATAAAAATCAGGATTAGGCGGTAATTCAATACTACGGCGATCACTATCAATGCTATCAACAAAGAGGATCATCATCGGCGCCAATTTCCCGTCTTCGATCTGCTTATCAAAAAACTGATCAATACCATATTGACGACGATAAGTTTGACCATCAAATAACACTAAGAGTCGAGGTACTTCCATTTTTTGAGCGGGCTGGTAAAGCGCTATTTCACGATCGTTATTTAAGAGCTGACTGTAAAAACGCACAATTTCTGTGTTGCCTTTCATTTTTCTATCAAGAATATCAGGCAATTGGCATTCACGTTGACTATCTAACGATAATAAAGAAAAGTGATTATAAATATCCTCAGATTTGCTTGGTGAATCTTGAGAATTCAGCGGATCTGCCTGTGCTGTGGTTAAAATAGCGCGACGTTGTTCGAATGGCTCTGCATTTTCAATGATAGGCACATCAGGCGCTAATTTATATTGCATTAATGTATCGTTAGGTACGATATAGCTACGATACCAAATATCACTATTGGCTAAATGGGTTAATGGATCATGATTACCCTCTGGTGATCCCAATAAATAGACATTCTTCTTTGCACCTTGCCATAAGAAAGTGACTAACTTTTTATCCTTATCATAAGGCTCAATAAGGGGTGTACCTTCATGGCGTACTTGTTGCCAAAATGCCTGAATACTTTGTTGATTGAGTTGTTGAGCAAGTGTTTGTAAACGAGGACTAATAGGTGCAATTTTCGCATCTTTATCTAAAGGTTGATAAGGCTGTGTTGTCAGTATGAGTTGCCATGATTTTCCCTTTTCACCCTGTGCAACTAATTGATAACTTGCGGTTTCAGGCAATAAAAAACGCACTTTTTGTTGCCCATCCGCAGGAATATCTTTTAATAAGCTACGGATATGTGTGCCATTTGGGGTTTCTAATCGCAGGTTTTGTATCCCTTTCACATTCAGTTCGGCATAACGTTGACTCTCTAGTTGCGTGGTAAAACACAACGTGTTGTTGTTATCAAACTGACCTGTTATTTCTTTGCCTTCGGTTACGGTTAAGCAATTGGAAAAACTAGGGAAAGATGCCATTAATGCACATATCATCAGAGGAATTCTCACTTTATTATTCTCGTTATAAACTATTGTGAGAAACAATAGTAATGATAATTGTTATCAATTCAATAAAAATTAAGCGTGTACAAATTTATAATAAATTTGACACCCCAGCGAAAAATAATAAAATAATCATTATCACACCCTATGTGATAGCAAGATAAAGTCAATAATTATAGGAGTTCGCTATTTATGTCTATCTTGCATATGAATAGCAATTAAATGAAGGTAATTATTATGTCTATAACGATGTCGCAAAAACTAGCTCGAGAAGGACTTGGTAATCCAGAATTATTTCAAGGTGGTGTTTATATTACAAAAAATGGTCAAGCGGAGCTTTTTGTACAAACAGCCGAAGAAAGACAACTGGAGTTACAAGAAAGAGAAAAAGAGCGTCAATCAAATGCTCTATTGAAATTGGTAATGATAGCGAAAGAAGATATAGCAAATGAGCAAGTTATGTCTCCTGAAGATGTCAAAAGAAAACTACGTGGATCTCGAACTTAATATTAGAGGTGCTTTTGAAAAAAACTGTAAACATTAGAGTATCAGAGACGGCTCTATGGTCATTAAAAGATGCGGAATCATTTAAACTCAGTTGCACCAATAACAGTGAAACCGCGGCTGTATTTATAGATCAACTTTTTGACTCAGCTATTGATGCTATTTCTCAAGATCCTACCCGTTATCGTTATAATGCAATGTTGGCAGATAAAGGGATCGCTATTCGTGAACGTATTGATGTAAACAGTCAGTTTCGTTGTTTATATGAATTCAATGAAGAAAATAATACGGTCGATATATTACTTTTTATAAGTACAAAACAAGATATTGAAGGAATGCTTTATCGTTGTTTAATATTGAAAAAATGATGAAAACCTCCTCAATCATTTTTGTTATTGAGGAGACTTTCTTTCTAAGTTAATTAACGTTAAAACGCTCCCATCAACGCTCTTCTAATGGATAGCTGCGGAAACTCCATAAGCCCAACGCTTTTAAGCCATCACGATAAATGCCCTGTATATCTGATTTGCTGGCTTTTTGTAATTCGGCCAATGGTTTATCAGGAGCGACAACCGTTAAGTAAGTAATATCACTTGGGCCACTTTGCCAACTTGCGATAGTGAAAATTGCGTCAGCACGACGAACATGGCTACCAGAGCTAATAATCACTGCTGTTTTAATACGATGTTTGGTTAAAGCATAGCGACTAAATAACGCATTTTCGACAGTTGTACGCGCATAGTTCTCTTGGAAAATACGTTCTGGTGCAATCCCATTTTTCACCAGCCAATCTGCCATTAACTTACCTTCAGTTTGGTGCGCTTTAGGTACGCCCCCAGTCACAACAATCATTGCTTCAGGCAATTGTTTAGCGACTTCTAAAGTTTTATTTAAGCGCTCAATTAAAATCTTATTCATAGTGCCATCAGGATTTAACGCATAACCTAATGTCACAATCGCATTATTATCTTTGGTTTTCTTCAATTTCGCTAAATCAGCAGGCGTTAATTTATCGCTTAACGGCATTTTGCTAACGCGATCAATTTGTGCAAAGAAACGACTGATTTCTTCTGCTTTTGCTGGATTTAATGATTTCAATTTATTGAAATACGCTTCGCTCTCTTTATCTTTACCTTCAAAACGAGTCCATGAAGTGACATAAATTAGCGCATCAATATCATCAGGAGCCGCTTCTAAAATCTGTTTATAAATCGTAATTGCGCGAGAAACATCATTGTTATAGATATAAGCACTCGCGGTACTAAATAATAAATCGAGGCGATAAGGTTCTAACTTATAAGCTTGCTGTAGTTTTTGCGCCACAATTTCCATATTGGATGGCAGTTTTCCCGTAAAGCCAGCATCAGAGACACGCGCTGGTGACTTAAAAGCATCTAATGCATCTTGGATCAAACTATCAACCGTTTGGCGCTGAGAGACATACTGTTGATAGCTATTATCTGGTTGATGAACTTTTTGGTAAGCCAATGCATTTGATGAGACGGTAAAACCTAAAGCAGCGATCGCTAACGAAATGACTGTTTTCTTGATATGAAGTGAAACACGGGAAGGTTGCGCCATTATCTTGTCCTTTTACGAAAAATAGTCTGCTTCTTCACCTGAGCGAATGAAGATAGAGAGTGTGACTCCCCACACCTAATGGCAAAAGAAATACACACCGATAAATCTATACCTGCTATCTATAATAGAGATCCCTGCATTAATTTTCAGTAATCTTTTTCACCTTATTGAAAAAAATAGCATTATTACGTAGATAGCTTATTTGACAGATTTTTTTATGTATTTTTATCTTTTGGTAAGTGATTTTGTTCTGATAGATCATCAGTGATAAAGAATACAAACGATCTATTCTTTAGAGGGAAGAGAGACGTTTAAAATTGAGTAATTATTTTTATTATTCAATGTAAAAAACGCCACTAATGGCGTTTTTAATCTTTATATTATTCAATATGCTTTGATTGCATCATCAATAATTCTCTCACTAATTCAACGCAACTTAAGAAACGTTCGTCATAATCAGGGGAATTAACTTTAATATATTCAATATTATTTTTATCGAGCATTTCCATCAGTAAGGTTTGGAAATAACGTCTCTCTTTATCACTGCCTAAACTACGCAAGCCATCTGCTACCCACGGCGTATTGTTTTCTAGCAAGATAACTAAATCAAAACGGTATTCATCAATCAGCGCTTGAACAAAGGGATGCTCTTTACCTTCATAACGTAAACAAAATGCTTGTGTGGTGACAAAATCCGTATCAACAAATGCCACTTTATTTGCATATTTAACAGCAAAATCAATATATTGAGCATGTCCCAATGCAATTTTATCGTAGTCAGAATATTGTAAGGCCATTTCATCCCCACCAAGGTGAGAAAACACATAATCACGACCATATTCCCATGCGCTGGTGGTATTGAAAATATTGGCGAGCTTATTGACTAACGTGGATTTACCACTGGATTCACCGCCTAAAATCGCCACTGTGCGCACAAAGAAGGGTTTTACTTCCGTTGGAATATATTCCCAATATTTAAATGGTGCTTGGCGAATTTGACTGCCACTGATATTCATAAATGAACGCTCAGGATCAATCAAAACCGTTTCAATCCCCAAGAAAGCATTATATTGATCCGCATCTTCTCGTTCGCTGGTATAGATAAAATCAGGGGTTATCTGCTTTTCTCGCAAAAACATTTTGATCCCTTCACTCCACATTTCCCAGCCATGGGGTTGTGGCTCTATACCGTGCTCGTCAAACTCATGAATACGAATATTTTTTTGATATTTAAAGGTTTGTAATAACCAACGCAATCTATCACTCACCGTTGGCTGTTGTGACATTGCACTGTTGATAAATAGATTTTTATCACGAGGCTCGTCATGACATAAAATGACATGTAATTCATCTACTTGGCTGCAAGCACGTTGAATTAAATAAATATGCCCCGTATGAAGCGGATAAAACTTACCAAAAATAACACCAATCGTTTTCTTTTTTACGGGATATTCTAACCCTAAAAATTGGTGTAAAGCCGACATCTTTTGAGCGCTGGGACTTTTGATTTTATTATTAATTAATTGGCTAAGATAGCCTTTTGTCATATCACTTTCATCAGCAACCTGTTGTAAAGTATAACCATTTTTTCTGATAGCCTGTTTGATATAATCAAAAGGTCCCATATTTCACTCCTTTAGAAATCTTCTAAATCATCGAGGACAGATAACGCATCTGACAGCTTTTTCACACCATACACTTTCATATCAGGGGGATTTTTTTTCGGCATATTTGCACTAGGTACAATCGCTCGTTTAAATCCATGTTTTGCTGCTTCTGCAATACGCTCTTGTCCGCTAGGGACTGGTCGAATTTCACCTGCAAGTCCGACTTCGCCAAATATCACTAAATCACGAGGTAAAGGACGATTACGAAAACTGGATACTAATGACAATAACAAGGCTAAATCTGCACTGGTTTCTGTGACTTTTACCCCACCAACCACATTCACAAAAACGTCTTGATCAGACATTTGTAACCCGCCATGACGATGTAATACAGCAAGCAGAATAGCTAATCTATTTTGCTCTAATCCCACTGCAACACGGCGAGGATTGGACAACATAGAGTGGTCAACTAAGGCTTGTATCTCCACCAGCAAAGGTCTTGTACCTTCCCACACAACCATAACAGAGCTACCTGATGTGATTTCATCACCTCGACTTAAAAAGATAGCAGATGGATTGCTCACTTCTCGTAATCCTTGCTCTGTCATCGCAAAAACGCCTAACTCATTAACGGCGCCGAAACGGTTTTTATGACTGCGTAAGGTACGAAAACGAGAATCCGTTTCACCATCTAGCATGACAGAACAGTCAATACAGTGTTCCAATACTTTAGGCCCTGCCAATGTGCCATCTTTTGTCACATGACCAACCATGATAATGGCAACATCATTGGTTTTAGCAAAACGAGTTAGATAAGCAGCGGTTTCTCGCACTTGAGCAACACTACCCGGTGAAGATTGAATATCTGCCATATGCATCACTTGAATAGAGTCAATCACCATTAATTTAGGTTGTTCTTGTGAGGCAATTAAACAAATTTGCTCAATGCTAGTTTCTGACAACATATTTAGCTCTGCTGTCGGTAAACCTAATCGATGTGCACGCATAGCTACCTGTTGGAGTGACTCTTCACCTGTAACATATAGCGTTTTCATTTCTGTTGCTAAACGACACATGGTTTGTAGCAATAAGGTACTCTTACCCGCGCCCGGGCTTCCCCCGATTAAAATGGCACTTCCAGGGACTACACCACCACCTAATACGCGATCAAACTCTTTAAAGCCCGTTGAGAAACGCGGTAAGGCTTCAAGGCTAATTTCAGAGAGCTTTTGAACTCGGCTAACGCCTTTTGCATCACCCGCAAATCCACTAAAGCGCTCATTACGGGAAGAAGGGGCGGCAGCAAGGCGCACTTCTGTAATTGTATTCCACGCATGACAAGCAGAGCATTGCCCTTGCCAACGAGGATAATCTGCACCACATTCATTACATACAAAGGCTCTTTTTGCTGCTTTTGCCACACTTCTCTCCCAACAATAACAATTTTAGAAAAACGCGCTTAACGCTCTTCGTGTTTTAGACCACCACTTAAAACGCACAATACACCCATTAGGTCGGCGTGACGAATAGCGACTTTTGCTTGAGCATACACTTTAGGTTTTGCATGATAAGCAATACCAAGCCCTGCTTTTCTCAACATTTTAAGATCGTTTGCCCCATCACCAATGGCAATGGTTTGCTCCATTGGGATCTCTAAATCTTTCGCTAAACGCGCTAACACTTGTGCTTTGTACTTCGCATCAACAATCGTACCTTTGACTTTACCTGTCAACTTGCCATCTTTAATTTCAAGATGATTAGCAACAGCAGACACTAAGCGTAATTTTTGTTTTAAATTATCCGCAAAATAAGTAAAGCCACCTGACGCAATAGCAATATGCCAATCCATCGCCTGAAGTTTACGCACTAAGCTGGTTAATCCCGGCATAAGAGGCAAATCATCCATCACCTTTTGCAAGATAGATGCATCAGCGCCTTTCAGTTCAGCAACACGCAACTTTAAGCTTTCACTAAAATCCATTTCCCCTTGCATGGCACGTTCTGTTATCTCTGCAACTTTATCCCCCACGCCAGCAAGTTTGGCTATTTCATCAATACATTCAATTTGAATCGCCGTTGAATCCATATCCATCACTAAAAGTCCTGGAGAACGTAAGCGAGGAATTTCACCTAGAGGAACGACATCTAGGCCACATTCATCAGATAAACGGCGAATTCGACGGGTTAGACTACCTGCGATACGTACCACTTGGTAATCGTCAATGCGCCATGAAGAAACCACCACGATTGCCACGCCTAATTTATGTTGGAACTCACTTATTCTTTTCTTATCAAGTTCACGTCCATAAAGTAACCATCCGCTATCACCCGCACGATAATCCAGTGGCATCACCTCTTCACCACTGAGTGATAACGGCAGACCTGGCCATTTACGGATCTCATCCGGTAAATAGCAATAGGTCAGACTATTTGACATACTTATTCTCCTGTTTTCCCCTGTCGGAACAAAATAATCGTTATTCAGCCTATTCTATCTCTGGCTCATCTGGCAACATGCATATACTTGCTTACGCAAAAGGATGAACATGCTTAAAGACAAACTAAAATTCAAACTCCAAAAAACGGCGATTATACTGATTTGTATCGCACTATTGGCATTTCTTATGCAAGGCGCGTCTTATTTTAGCCGTGCTAATCAGCATGCCCGTATTACTCAGTTTGAAGAGCTTGCAAAAACGCTGGCAGAACAAGTTGCGTTCTCTTTATCCACTTATATAGATGACAGTAGCAAAGATAACGTAAATCCCCTCATTATGGCTAATTTAAATCATCTAACTCATGATAGTCGGGTACTTGATGCCAGCCTTTATTTAGAAGATGGCACACAAATAGCGCATAGTGGTGAAAATGTCACGGTTAAAGAGCGATTAGCACTAGAAGGGCAAAAAAGTGGGGGCTCGTTTAATCACCAGCTTGTTGTGCCTGTGCCAGGTAAAGATAAACCCAAAGGCTTTTTAAGGCTCACACTGGATACTCATCAGCTTGTCACTGAATCTAGCCAAGTGGATAACACCACGAATTTATTACGTGTGATGTTATTGGTCGCACTTGCCATTGGCTTTTTGCTTTCTCATAACCTTCTTCAATTAACACCTGTTCATTGGCAACAATCGCCGTATTTATTAACGGCCAATTTACCACCTCGCACTGAAAAAGATGATATTGAAGAAAAAGAAAGTGATGAAGAAGAAGGAGAAGAAAATAATGTCAAAGAGAGAGATAACGACACCGAAAATAGCTCAAATAAAGCATAAACTCTTATCCGATTAAAAAATAAAAAGTGAGTTGAGTGATGAGCTGAACTCACTTTTTAGCCAACACAAATTGAATTTAGATATATCTAATTTATGCGTATTTTCGTGCTATTCCCTTAATCTTTAAAAGGGATTTGTTTAAAATCACAGTAAACCTTAGCCAATTCATTAATCTAAAAAGATAAGTTTTAAATCTTTTTCTGGCTCTTTGAGTGCTGAGGTGGTTATGACTGAACAATCTGTTATCCAACGTTGTCAACAAATCGTAGAAAACCCAACCCTTTCCCCTGAACAAAAACGTCATTTTCTCGCTTTAGAAGCTGAAAATATGCTGCCTTATCCTGCACTTCCTAAAGATGCAGCTAGCGCATTAGATGAACGGGTCATTTGCGATATGTATGAAGGTCATGCACCTTATAAACCTCGTTATGTATTACCTGATTACGCGAAATTTTTAGCACAAGGCTCTCGCTATTTAGAGCTAGAACCTGCACAAGATTTTGATGATGCACTAAACATGCTGACCATTCTTTATCATCATGTTCCATCAGTTACCTCAATGCCCGTTTACTTAGGACGTATTGATAAAATTTTACTGCCTTATG
The DNA here is from genome assembly GCF_016238105.1 of Proteus sp. PR00224. Lineage (NCBI taxonomy): Bacteria > Pseudomonadati > Pseudomonadota > Gammaproteobacteria > Enterobacterales > Morganellaceae > Proteus > Proteus sp. PR00224. The sequence goes on from NZ_JAEHQU010000005.1 coordinate 222,958, forward strand.
TCGGTTCTCTTACCGAAGAGCAGCTTTATCCTAAATTAAAACGTTTTTGGCGCTATCTTGATAGAACACTGCCTGATGCGTTTATGCATGCCAATATTGGCCCTGAAGACTCCATCATCACGCGATTAATTCTAAAAGTAGATGTCGAGCTTCAACAAGTCGCGCCTAATCTCACCTTTATTTATGATGCGAATTCGACGCCTTCTGACCTATTGCATCAAGCTATAACCAATATTTGCCATAGCAGTAAACCCCATATTGCCAACGGTACTTTACAAGATGCCGTATTTGGTAAAGATGAATACGGTATTGTGAGTTGTTATAACTCTTTACCTCAAAGTGGTGGTGGTAGCACTTTAGTACGGATTAACCTTAAAGAAGTGGCAAAGCGCAGCCAAAATAGCTGCGATTTTCTTGAAAATGTCTTGCCATTTTATATGCAAAAACAAATCGAGATCATCGATGCCCGCTGTGAGTTTCTCTATGAAAAATCCCACTTCTTTAAACAAAGCTTCTTAGTGGAAGAAGGTTTGATCTCACCTGATCGCTTTGCCCCTATGTTTGGAATTTACGGTATGGCAGAAGCCGTTGCTTTATTACTTGAAAAAGAAGGCAAACAAGTCGCTTATGGCGATAACGAATCAGCAAATAAACTCAGCTATATTATTAGTGAAAAATTAGCGCAATTTGTCGCGGATACCCCTGTGAAATATGGCTGGAAACAGCGTGCCATGCTACATGCACAATCGGGCATTAGTTCGGATATTGGCACCACTCCTGCAACGCGTATTCCTTATGGTAAAGAGCCAGATCCCGTTACCCACTTAATGACTGTTGCACCACATCATGCGTTTTATACTTCAGGTATTAGCGATATTTTAACGGTAGATGAAACCATTAAACAAAACCCTGATGCATTAATGCAACTGTGTTTAGGCGCTTTCGCTTCAGGGCTAAGGGAGTTCTCAGCAAATGTGGGTGGAAATGATTTAGTGAGAGTCACCGGTTATATGGTGCGCTTATCTGATTTGAAAAAATACAAAGAAGAAGGCTCTCGTTTAAACACCACTTGGTTAGGCGATGAAGCCACCGCGAACTGCCATATTACTGAGCGTAAACCGCGTGTGATCAGTTATGAACAGCAGATGCGTTTCGATAAATAAGATACTGCCCTTCTCTTGTGTCGATGGCCCGGGCAATCGCCTAGCCATCTTCCTACAAGGGTGCAATCTACGCTGTAAAAATTGCCACAATCCCTACACAATGGGGATCTGTGACAATTGTGGTGACTGCATTCTGACTTGCCCACAACAAGCACTTTCATTACAAAATGGTGTTATAAGTTGGAACAGTGCCAGTTGTGAACAATGCGACACCTGTATTCAGCAATGCCCTCGTCAATCAAGCCCGATGACATTAAGTTATACCGTTGATGAGTTAATCACTATTACACGTAAATACGCTGCATTTATTAATGGTGTCACTGTCAGTGGCGGAGAATCGACGTTACAACTTCCTTTTTTAATCGAATACTTTAAAACAATTAAGCAAGCCCCCGATCTCAAGCATCTCACCTGTTTAATCGACAGCAATGGCACACTTTCTCTTAATGGTTGGCAAAAAATAGCCCCTTATATGGATGGTGCCATGATCGATTTAAAAAGTTGGAGTGAAAAGACACATGTTTATTTAACCGGTCGTAGCAATCAGCGTATTAAAGAATCAATCAAATGGTTAGCTAATAATAATTTGCTTACAGAATTACGCCTTTTATATATTCCAGAAAAAACTGATTATTTAGAGAATATTGAATTACTTTCTCAGTTTATTAATTCGCTTGGTAAATCAGTATTAGTTAGAATTAATGCTTTTCATCAGCATGGCGTATATGGCGAAGCAAGTAAATGGACATCAGCACAAAAACAACATATTGATTTATTTAGTAAAGAATTAAATAAAAGAAATATATTCAACGTTAAAACCCCTGAAATATATTCATAACAAAAATCAATAAAAACAAAAAATAATAATTTAAAATTATAATAAATATAATTAGCAATGCATTTTAAAATAAAATCCATTTATATTGACAGAAAAAGAAGATCAAATTAGTCTTCAAAAAAACCTGCCAATATAAATGGAATACAATTTATGCTTATGAATAAAAAAAAACTAAAACTATCAATTATTGCTTCAATAATAATTAATTCTACATATAGCTACGCTTTAAATAGTCCATCACCATTAATAGAAACAAATGACATTGAATTTAAATTTCAGGAGATTAATCGTAATAATTTAAACTTAGGTAATAATAGACATTTACATGGTACGTTTTCCGATAGAGATTTACCTCATTTTTTAAATCAGAAAAACACTCTAATTATTACAGATATAATCCTTGATGGTAAAGATAAAATTTTAAGTAAAAGAAAAAGAAATCTTATTAGCTACAATTCTGGAGCGAGCTTTGAAGAAATAAAAATAGACAACTTGCACAGAATAAATTTTTTGTCTTTATCAGATAATGGACAATTTGCGACAGGTTATGGAAAAACAGATGACAAAGAAAATGTTTTTTTCATCTATGATACACAATCAAAAGAAATTGTAACTATTGATGATATAGACAATCATTATTTCACTACTCATGACGGTTTATTCAGTCTTTATTCAAGAGATAATGATAGAGAGAAAACTTATGTTCCTTTTAAAAAAAGAACATTTTTTATTTATGATCTTAATAATAAAACAAAGATATTACTTTCTGAACTTGAAAATAGCGCACTAAAAGATCATCAAGAAAAAGAGAAATTTAAAGCTTATCAAACTCTCGATTTTTTAAAAGATAATCAACAAGATGAATATGATCGTGATAACATAATCGAAGATCAAAGTCCTGATATTATGGGAGTATCAGCAGATGGTCATTTTCTATATGGTTCACTAGACAGAAAAGGTAATCCACGCTTTCCGGCTCAATGGAAAAAATTAGAGAAAATAATACCCAGTTTAAAGGATGGAAAAGATTTAAAACTAACTGAAAAAGATATTGAAGAAATAGAGAAAACTGGTGCATTAGCTTACGAGGTAATAAAAAGAATAAGATTAGGTTATGTTTATGATAGAAAAAAAAATAAGTTAAATATTATTCGAAAAACTACTTATGGTTATGGTTCATCAAAAATAAATGCTTTTTCTGATAACAATATAGCCATTGGTTGGTTAGAGACAATGTTAACCGAAAAAGTAGCTATTGATTATGGTATTGATAATGTTATTGGCAAAGATATCAAACTGTTACGTAAAGCATTCGTCTATGATGCAAAATTAAATAAAATAATAACACCTCAAGCATTCACTAAAAACGAAAATTACAACTCCGAAGCAACCGATATTTCTCGTGATGGTAACATTATTGTTGGTTGGTCAGAAAATAATAAAAAAAGAAAGAATTTTGTAAAAGAATACAACGATGAAAATAGTGATATTGAATCAGAAAATCTGAGAAATGGCTTTGCTTATTTTTATAATAAGAACGAAATGATTTCATTACAAGGTCTAGGAAATGCTGATAATGAATCCGAAGCCCACTCATTGTCTAGAGATGGTCATTCTATTTTTGGTGTTGCACAAGATGGAGATAATAAATGGAAACTTGTCGCATGGAAAATAAATAATACAAAAGAAGATAAACAAATTATCGATGAAGAAACACTGCGACAAGAAGAGGCTAAACGCCAAGAACTCGCAGAGAAACAACGCCAAGAAGAAGCTAAGCGTCAAGAACTCGCAGAGAAACAGCGACAAGAAGAGGCTAAACGCCAAGAACTCGCAGAGAAACAGCGACAAGAAGAGGCTAAACGCCAAGAACTCGCAGAGAAACAACGCCAAGAAGAAGCTAAGCGTCAAGAACTCGCAGAGAAACAGCGACAAGAAGAAGCTAAACGCCAAGAACAAGCAGAGAAACAACGCCAAGAAGAAGCTAAGCGCCTTGAACTAGCAGAGAAACAACGCCAAGAAGAAGCTAAGCGCCAAGAACTCGCAGAGAAACAGCGACAAGAAGAAGCTAAACGCCAAGAACTCGCAGAGAAACAGCGCCAAGAAGAAGCTAAACGCCAAGAACTCGCAGAGAAACAGCGACAAGAAGAGGCTAAGCGCCTTGAACAAGAAGAGAAACAACGCCAAGAAAATACTAATGTTGAGATAGATAAAAATATTGGAAACACTATCTCTGTAGAAGATGAACTTGCACAACGCACTAAAGAAAAGGCCAAAGAGAAAGAAAACACAAAACCATCGATCGTTATCAGCAAACCTATCGACATTGAAAATACTTATAAATCAATGCAATTAATGGCTGAAAACGGTTATAAACTGATGGATATGCAACAAGGACAACTGCGCCATTTAGCTTCAGCAACTTGTTCTGTGGGTACTGAAAAAGCCTGTATTAGTGGCTTTGCACACTACCAAAACATAAATAAAGCCAATGCAACACAAACGGGATTAAGTGGTGCTTATCGTTTTGATATCAACGCTATTCCATTCGTTGTCGGACTTGCCATTGATACTGATGTCTATTCCTCATTACCTAAAGGGTATCAATATCAAGGTTATGCATTACCTTTAATTGGTTTTAGCCTAGATTTAATGCCATCACTCAATGCAGAATTAAATAGCAATGCATTACATCTGTCATTAAAAGGGGCTTATTTAAATCGAAAAGTTTCTATCGAAAGACTGGTATTAGAAGATACTGAAGCGGGTAAAGGTAATGCTAAGATTTCTGGTTATCACATTGAGTTACAAGGTTACTACCCTTATTCAATAAACAATGATTTATTACTGACACCCTTTGCTGGGCTTACTTTTAATCAAATCTCACGTTCAGCTTATAGTGAAACTCAAAATGCACAATTTGCCGTACACTATGATGCGCTTAACGCACACTCATTGTTAGCCAAAATGGGATTAGGCATGGATCATTTATTGGGTTCATCTTTCATACTAAACACCAAAGCGGGTTTATTATGGAACCTATCACATCATCAAGGTGATTTTCGTAGCCATATTGATTATTTAGGTCAACAGGATATTGATTATTCAGAAAATAAAAAGCAGTTAAAACAACGCCCATTTGCTCATATTGGATTAACGTATCAAGTGGATAAACACTCATCTATTGGTACTAAAGCAAATTGGGAAATGACCACGTATCGCAATCACGATATGCAATTTGGTATTAACTACACCTATCGTTTCTAATTCCATATTGTTACGTTTAGCAGTAATATTTGGCTTCCTATAAAAATATAGGAAGCCATTTTTTTCACTAACGGATTAAGATAGTCCGTTATTTTTAATAGTAGAAATACTTTTTTCCGTATCAACCCACCACACTTTAGTCGAGACTTTTTCAAGTAACGCCTTATTGTGACTAAAGATAATCAAGCTTAAAGGTCTTTTTTGGCTTTCATCAATTAAAACTTTCCAAATTTCAGCTTGAATTTGGGCATCCAATTGTGCCGTTACTTCATCCGCAATCAATATTTGAGTGCGAGGATCTAACGCTCTTAATAAAGCAATACGCGCCAGCTCTCCACCCGATAATTCATTAGGCCTACGCGTTAACCACTCTTGCTTTATCCGTAATTTCTCAAACCAACTTTCATCAGGCGTCCAAGCATCTCGGAGGCTATCCCCTGTTGTTCGAAAAGGATTAAAACACTTATCAGGATGTTGAGGAACTAATTGAATGGGGCAATAACCCTTTTTAGGCAATGGGTTGCCATTAACAAGAATTGAACCTTGAGTGGGTGCTTGCCACTGTGCTAAAACACGACCTAAGGTTGTTTTTCCTGTGCCACTTGGCGCTGAAATACCAAGTCGGTCTCCCGCATTTAACGAAAAGGAGAGATCTTGCCATAACACCTTACCTGCTTGTTCCACAGATAATTGTTTTAACTCTAAAAGTGGCATAAAGATAACTCCAGAAATAACAGATGAAATGTATAAAAATAAGACTTAAGAACACAATATTATAATGGGTTAAGTGATGTTTCTTTTGTATTTATAAATTGTTGTTCAGGTAATGCACTCCAGAGTGTCTTCAACCACTCACTACCTTCATGACGATTAAGCACATTAGCGGGAATAATTTCGTTAACCTCTCCCTGATTAAGCACCGCTATCGTATCCGCAAACCGTGCAGCTAAAGCTAAATCATGTGTAACCCAAAGCACTGATTTACCTTGATTGCATAACGCTCTTAAATGCCCTAATAACAAACACGCATGTTCATCATCAAGCCACGAGGTGATTTCATCAGCCAAAATATATTGTGCATTAGAGAGTGTTGCATTACAGGCTAATACTCGTTTTGCCATTCCACCAGACAGTTTTGCTGGATAGGTTTTTACTAATGAGCTAGAAAGATGATAAAGACCGAGTTGCTCGACAATATCTTCGGTTGTGATATCAGCACCACTTAAACGCGCAGAACGGCTAAGCTGCTCACCGATACAGATCAATGGATTGAGAGCACTGACGCCTTGCGGAATATAACAAAAAGTATTGCCACGATAAGCAATAAGCTCTCGTTCACTTAATGTATGCCCATTCAGTTTAATCGCGCCACGAACTCGCATATTGGCAGGCAAAAGTCCTAGCGCACTTTGTAATAACAGACTTTTACCTTCACCACTGCCGCCCACTAATGCCAGCATCTTTCCGGGTTTAATATCCAATGAGATTGATTTTAGCAACGGCTGCCAATTTCGTTTTCCTAACCAACGAAACTGTGCGATATCAATGGAAAGCTGTTCAAAACTTAACATCCTGCCCCTCTTAGCCATAATTGCTGCATTGCTTTAGCAAATTGATCGAAAATCAATACTAAGCACATCAAAATTAACCCCGGAAACACCACCATCCACCAAGAGCCAGTACTTAAATAGCGTAGTGCATCTGCCAGTAATAAGCCGAGTGAAGGTTCATGCGCAGCCTGACCAAAACCGAGGAAACTTAACGCTGCGCTATGCAATACTGCATGAGGGAACATTAACAAGGTTCCCACGATCCACTGAGGTAATAGCATTGGAATATAGTGTTTTTTTACGCACTCAAAAGGTGAATTGCCAATACGACGCGATAACATCACATAATCCGCTTCACGGATACGCTGTATTTCACCTCGTAAAATCAATGCAAGTTTAGGCCAGTGAGTTAATGCCACTGCCCAAATCACCCCTTGTTGCCCACCACCTAACGTAAAACAGATCAAAATCAGCAGTAATAAATGAGGTAGAGCTAAGAGCGCATCAACAACACCTCTTACAAAAAAATCGCAATAGCGATTAATGGAAGAAATTCCCGCAAAAATCAACGCAATCGTGCCACTCACAACCGCACTTGTTACACCAATATTTAAGCTACTTAACATGCCTTGAAAACAACGTAGCCATAATGAACGACCTAAGTTATCCGTCCCAAACCAATATTGACCTGATGGGGCTTGATTCCTAGCCAGAAAATCCATTGCGATATCAGTATGAGAAACAGAAAAGCCATACGCCACTAACCCAATTAACGCGAGGGTAACTAACAAAAGTCGCAACAATGGCTTGTTCGGATCGTAAATCATGAGTCTCGCAAAATTCCTTTATTAATACGCCGTAATAGACCGTTAGAAATGCTATTACCGAAGAAAATCAAAATAGTGCTGAAAACCACAATACCCATTAATAGAGGAATATCACCTCGTAACCCCGCATCAACGGTTGCCTGTCCTAATCCCGGATAAGCAAATACTTTCTCTGCTAAGAGAGAGCCACCGAGCAGTTCACCAATGGATGCAAACTGTAAGCAAAGTGCAGGCGTAATGGCATGACGTAGAACATGAAATATCATCATAGCCCAACCTTTATCACCTTGCGCTTTAGCAAAATGGATAAACTCACTTCCCATTACTTCCGCAACTTTAGCCCGAGTATGCAGTGCGATATTCCCTGTTCCTAATAAACCAAGCGCAATCATAGGTAAGATAAGATGAGAAAAACGCTGGCTTAACGTTGCGGTCTCGGCACTACTTCCCATTGGCCACGCACAACAAATTGGCGCCCAATGTAAAGTGACAGAAAACAGAGATAACAACAGTAATCCTACCCAGAATGTCGGTAACGCGGCTAATAAATAAGATAAAGTAGAGATAATTCTATCTGGCCAGCGATTAAGGTATCGACCCGCGACTAATCCCATCGCAACACCAATAACACCGGAAAATACCCACGCTGAAAAAAGCAAAATAAACGAAGGCCCTGCACGTTCACGAATAACATCAATAACAGGCATGTTATACAACATAGAATAGCCAAAATCCCCTTGAAAGATTTGGCTAAACCAAAGCCAAAATCGCATCCATAAAGGTTGGTCAATTCCCCAACGCGCTGCAATTAAAGGATATTGTTCAGGAGGAACATTCAGTAGATCACTACCGATATAAGCCTTAATGGGATCGATTGGTGAAAAACTTAATAAAATAAAAACACCTGCTGTTGTCACCAACAGCAGGCAGAGTAATCGCAGGAAAAAACCTGCACTTTGACGTATTACTGACAAGTCCACTTCCAAGTATCTACGCTATTTAATAATGACCATGAACCATGGATTTCAGGTGTTCCTGTACCCAGATCAACACAAGGATTAGTTAAGTAAGTGTGTTGCACATTCATCAGCCAAGCCCAAGCAGCATCACCTTTTACACCCACACCGTTTTTACCATCCCACTCCACCGCTTTCCAATGAGGAACGGCTTCTTGCCATGTATGAGCATCAAGTGCGGCTTGTAGATGTTTTTCGACTTCAGGGTTTTTGTAATAACCTGGGTTATAATAACCAACACCCGCGGCATTAGCACTGTAGTGATGATATAACTCCATCGGATCAAGGCTACCCCAACCAAATAAAGTTGGATTTGAGTGCATATAGCGCTCTACGGTATCCCAACTTCCTGATTTAAGATCCATTTGAATACCAAGAGGTTGCACTAACGCACGAATTGACTCAGCTAAATCACGACGTGTTGCATCACCGCTGGTATACCATAAAGTGAGTTTTGCTTCTAAACCGTCTTTTTCACGAATACCGTTTTTATTCAGCTTCCAGCCTGCATCTTCAAGAATTTGTTTTGCTTTTACAATATCGCCATCTTTGAAGGCAGCTTCGGTTTGATCCCAAGGTAAGCCTTTTACGCCGGTATATGCAGGAACGGCATAACCATCAAGGACTTGTTCTGAAAGCAACTTACGATCTAGCGCGTAGTTAATGGCTTTACGAATAGCGATATCAGCGGTGATATCATTACCAATATCATAGCCTTGGGCGTTTTTCTCACCTGATTTTACCATTGGGAAAACAATACCGCGATTTTCAACACTTGGTCTTTCCCACAATTTAGTATTTGGTAAATTCTTAGCAATTGCAGCCGTTGCGGGTGGAATACGCACAATACCTAATTGCCCACTTTGCGCAGCAGCAAAAGCGGCATCTTCATCAAGAAAAACGAAAATCAATTTTTCAAAATCATTTTTCTGTCCCGCATAGTAAGGGTTTGCTTCAACAATTAATTGCTGACCTGGTTGGAAACTGACCATGCGATAAGGACCTGCACCAATTGGCTTTTGTGCGTAGGTTTTTTCATCATACTTATCGGCAGAAACAATACCTAAAGAGCCGAGCACGTTTACGAAAGTACTTTGTGGTGCTTTTAGCGTGATAGTGACATGCAAATCATCATCTGCTTTTGCAGAGAGGAAGTTACCCATATCAACTTTACCGCCACTGGCAGCCGCATTGTTATAAGTAAATACGATATCTTTTGCTGTAAGCGGTAAGCCATCAGAGAATTTTAAATCTCGCTTTAACGTTAATTTCCATGTTTTACCATCTTCACTTGGTTGATAGTCACTTAACATATTGCTATACCAAGAGAGATCCGCATTTTGCTTTAACAATGGACTATGGAGAAGTAAATAACTGCCATGACTCCAGCCCAGCATTGGGTCGAAGCCTTCTGTTGGCTCTTCACCAATAGCTAATTTTAACGTTTGAGCAGATGCAGCAAAAGGGACGCTTAACGCGGCTAAGCAAGTTAAGGTTGCTAATGATTGACGCCAACCAAACCGAATAGACATAAAACATTCTCCGATTTTTTAGATACGACTTATCATCAATCTCTATCTAAATAAGATGAAGAGGCTGAAGCAAGATAAATAACAATGGTAATTGTGATGCTCTGCAACTTGATGCAGATAAAGGCTAAACCTGTGGCATCATAATAAGTTTTTTTATTCAACTACTCGAATAATATTCGCCAGTTTATTGATTTTACATAAACTTTTATTAAGGAGTAATACTCATTATGGCAAAATTCTAGCAAGTGCACAGTATTTTTCTAATAAATAAGTTATATATTTATCATTGAATTTATTAGTGAGCGCAAAACGAAATAAAATGAATTTTTAACGAAATTAGATTATTTCCTTTTATTTAATATACATTGAAAATAAAAAAGGCACATTATTGTGCCCTCTTGTGATCATGAATTTAATATTCTTTTTAATTTAAAATAGCGTCGACCTAAACGCCAACGTAATCTTAGATCTTTCGCATTTTTCCAGATCAGCGTCCATATCCCTCTATCAAAAAATTCTTTAATGATTTGTTTTTTAATTTCAATAGATTGAATAGCAACAATTGAGTGAATAATTCCCAAACCCTCTTTTGCGATTTGCCAATAACACGCATTAATATTTTGAGCCACTTTCTTATGTTTTTGATTAATAGCATCAAGCATTTCTAATATTTTCATGTAATTATGAATTGTTCTAACATGAATACTGTCATTAGGTGTTGCATGAGAAACCGATCCGGAATGAATCAAGTAATCGTAATAGCGTTCATCGATATATTTAACCCGTCGCGCTGTTAATAACACTTCAGTTGTCCACGGAATATCTTGATGATGTAAACCTGGTTCAAAATAATAACCATGATCAAGTAAAAATTCACGACGATAAATATTTAGCCAAGTCACATGTAAGAATTTTTTAGAGTTTAATGCAATTTCTAGCCATTGCGGCCCTGTTAAAACGCCCGTTGTCTGCAAGCGATTAGATGGAAATATAGGTCGTGAAGGACGCCCATCTGTATAAACATAATTACCATTACAGGTTAAAATATCCAAATTATCATCTTTAGCTACATTAAGCATTCTGTCATACATATTAGGATGAATTACATCATCAATATCAGGAAAAACAATATATTGACCTTTTGAAATATTAAATCCAACATTACGAGCAACAGATACACCTTGGTTTTCCTGATCAATAATAGTGACTCGAGGAAATCTTTCTTTCCATTTTTGCAATATTTTAAGTGAATTATCTCTAGAGCCATCATTAACTAAAATGAGTTCCCAATCATTTAATTTAATAGATTGTAATCCATTGAAAAATTGAGATAAAAATTTCTCACCATTATAAATGGCGACAACGATACTCAGTTGAGGTATAGAAGAAGACATAACCCACCTTTTATATTCTTAGCTAAGAAAAGAATTTCTCCTTAAATAGTTAGTATTGAAAACAAGCAAACAGAGTAATTCACAGAGTTAATTACCCTTAATTCATTCTTAATGAAAACTTAATTTTTAACTAACTAAAGGTGAAAATGATATTTAATGAAGATAAGTATAATTAACTTCTTTTTATCTCTTATGAAGAAAGGGTTAAGGTGGTTTATTTTTTAAAAGAGATAACTAAAGGGAAAATTAAGGTTAGCGTGGAGAATAAATGTTATTAGCAGGCATTCAATTTAACAATGCGTAATATAAGTTACAAAAAACTCATTTTTATGTTTTAATGAGTGAAATATCACTCATTGTATTTATAAGGCAATCAATATGGAAAAAGTAACATTACAAGCATTCCTTGATCAAGAATGGAGAGATATTGCTATTATTAACTTTCCTGATCATGATCGCACATTATATGCAAGCAAGTATGATATTACCTATCCAATCACTGAATTAGAGTATGAAACAAATTATTCAGTGGATTACCTGTATCAAGACGACAACCACTCTGTTTCTATTAATCATCCTGTTGCCCTTTATTTTGATGATAATGGCTCTCCAAGTTGGCTTAAATTTTTAGATGATATTGTACCTAGTGGAGCAAGTCGGAGATATTGGGTTCAATATCTTGATATTTCGAATTTGACTGTAGAACAACAAAACTATGAATTACTTTATCATGGTACTATTTCACCTATTGGTAACTTACGTGTAAAAGAATCACTGCCAGCCCCTTCTAACTTAAATGAACACCTTGTTTTTACTATTGATGATGTCAAAAATAGAGCCAGCGATTTTCTAGATTACGCACAACGTAAAGGCGCAGCCGCTGGTGGTGCAACAGGTGCCGGAGGCGAAGCTCCGAAATTGTTATTAAGATGCAGTGATAATGAAGAAGTTTGGATTGATACTTATCAAGATGATATATCTAACCATGATAAATATTACTTAGTTAAATTTCCGAGAGGAAAACGTTCAAGTATAGATTGTGATATTTTAAGAACAGAATATCATTTTTATCATGAACTTACTGCAATGGGTTTCAATACTATTTCTATTGAAGGTATGCGTCTAGAAGAAGGAAATAATTACCCTTCTTTATGGCTTCCTCGTTTTGATATCAAAAGAGAAAATCATAAAGTTATTCGTTTAGCTATAGAATCTGTCTATTCCATATTGAATAAAGCACCAGGCACAACTCTATATCATGAAACAGTGATCAGAGAATTAATTGATAAAATTAATCAAAGTAATATGGTCACCCAATTTGATTTTCAATTTGATACAAACGATTTTATTATTGAATGGGTAAGGCGAGATTTATTGAATATCATTTTTGGTAATAGTGATAACCATGGTCGAAATACTTCTTTTATAAGAAACAATAACTCAATCTATCTTGCCCCTATCTATGACTTTGCACCGATGAAGGCTGATCCTGAAGGTATTGCTAGAACAACAAAATGGCATTCACAAAGTGAAATGGGAGGAGAGTATAATTTTATTAATATCGCAAATTCTTTATCTGATTTAATACCACAAGAACAGTTAATTAACGCGCTAAAAGAAACCGCCTTACAACTCATTACGTTAAAAGAAAGATTAGAGGTAAGAGGTGTGCCAATACAAATCCTCACAATGCCTTCATTTGGTTTTGATTTTATACCTAATAAACTAGAACGCTGGGGATTACTATCATGAGTAATGTCAAAAATAAAATCCAAATAAGCAAATCTCCGGCTAGAGTATCTAAAACACGTCAATCTGTTGCAACCGTGGACAGAAAAGAAGTGATTAATCAGATCATGTCTCAGTTGTTATTTGGAGAAATAAGCCAAGGAGAGGCATTAAAAATATTAAGAATAAAAATATTAAGTTTAAACCAAGAACGCTATGCAAAACTTATTAATATTTCACGCAAGACACTATCAGAAATAGAAAATGACAAAGGTAATTATTCTGCTGACATTATTAATAAAGCATTTAAACCATTTGGATTAAAGATTGGACTGATCCCTTTTTCTCCTCATGTCTTATTTTCATTACTAAAAGAGCACAGCAATAACAATGCGTAATATAAGTTACAAAAAACACTTTTTTTATAACTAATGACACTTATATCACTCATTAATGAAAAACATCCGCAAAGCGGATGTTTTTCTTTTTTATTTATATCAAAAATCGGTGGATACTTGTTGTACTTTTATTCTTCAATATCTTCTTCATCGCAGACTTCAAGCGCTGGAAAGTAATCAACTCTCCAAGACTTGATCCCTTGATACACTTCATCAACGGCATTTTTTACCGCTTCGGTCATTGGATAATAAAAACCAACGAGATCGGGTTGTATCCCTAAGAAAGTAATATCTGGAATATCATCTTTTAATTGATCGATAAGAAAATTCAGCGGCATATTATGAGTGCTCATAATAAACATTTCCGCTATGTAGTCAGGATCTATCACCCTAATCTCACCAGGGTTTAAACCAATATCTGCGGCATCAACAATGACAACACATTGAGGTTGTAACTCTCTTACTTGATAAGAGACATTTTCAGGCGCACTTCCTCCGTTGATAACAATCCATCCATCAATAGGGTTTGCTTCCATTAACTCAGCAAGCAGAGGGCCTGCACCATCATCGCCCATCATACTGTTGCCGACTGTTAATACCACTTTAGGTGCTGTCATTGCTTTACTCATGGCTTTCTCTTCACAATCAAATAAATAGCAGGCTCTGCGTGGATCTCACCCAGTAATTTAATCAGCGTTTGACTCCACTCACTAAAAATGGGATCTTCATTTTTGATAATAGGATCAAATGCTAACGCTAATAAGTGAGTATGCTCAGAGTTAATATTGATTTCGCCAAATGTTAGCAATCCTTGCATTTTGCGTTTGGCTTCACCTTCAGGTAATAAGTCAATCCATGCTTTATATTTTTCTAAAGGGCAGACTAGCTCTGTTTTTAAGCAATCAATCATACCCACATGGTGACCAATCGCGAGTGAGTAATACATGACCTGTTGCGCTTCCGCAGGAATATCATCATCGCTATCAACAAACTTTTGTCTTAATGACCAAAAGTAAACGTTAGCATCATCAGGCATAAATACCCCCTTGGCTTAATGAATAAACAAGGCGTTTTACAATCTCAGATAAACGAGGATCATTCGCTTGTCGTAGCCATTCATCTACACGTCCGCTGACTTCCTGAATAGTAGCGCCTTCTAATAAGGTGAGGAAATGATCACTGATTTGTCTTCCCTGATAATAGCCAGCAAGACGGCGCGCTTCACGCTCAATCATCACGCGAGCATCTAAAGGAATCGAAGGCAGAATTAGAGAGGCTTTTTCATTCTCTACTTCAATGTGCGATTCGCCTTTTAATTTTTGGTCTAACAAGCCCAGTGCAACAGCAAATCCATAAATCGTCGCCGCAGGTGTTGGAGGACAACCTGGGATCCACACATCAATAGGCACGATAGATTCACTACCACCCCATACACAATAAAGATCGTGGAAAATCCCACCACCACAGCCACAAGCGCCATAAGAGATACAGATTTTTGGATCAGGCGCTGATTCATAAGCACGTAATGCAGGAACACGCATCTGGCGCGTTACTGCGCCAGTGAATAATAAAATATCAGCGTGACGAGGCGAGGCTACCACTTTGATACCAAAACGTTCAGCATCAAAAACCGGTGTAATTGCGGAGAAAATTTCAATCTCACAACCATTACAACCACCACAGTCAACACGATAAACATAAGCTGAACGCTGAATATCTTTCAACAATGTCTGCTTTAGCTTTTTAACCTGATCATCAAGGGTGATAGGCTGGCTAACATGATGATTAATGGGAATTTCTGGTAGACTCATTTTATTGTACTCCCAATTTCGCCCACACTAATATTTTCACGACCATCAGATAACAAGTTATGTTTACGCTTACATTCAGGGCAAGTTTCAAATTGTGGGCGCATCGCTTCTACGGTTTGCTCATCCCAGCCTGATTGCACTAATAGTTCCATCGCATATTCAACTGATTTTCTAGGCGTAAATGGTTGATGGCATTCACGGCAATTCAATAATTTAAAAGTGCCTTTAATATAAAGATCTGACTTTTTAGTCACTGCCGTTTCAAACATATCGGATAAAACAATCGCTCTTGTTGGGCAAACTTCTTCACAACGACCGCAATAAATACAGCGGCCAATGAATAATTGCCAATGACGCTCGCCTGTTTCCAAATTCGTTTCCATCGTTAACGCATTAGCAGGACATGCTGAGGTGCAGGCACCACAGACAATGCATTGCTGTGCATCATATTCAGGCTTTCCTCTGAAACCATCAGGTAAATCCAGAGGCTTAAACGGATATTTGGTCGTTGCTTCGCCTGTTTTGATTATGGTTTTAAACAATTTTAACATCGTTCATTCCCTCACTTGAGCGACGAATTTTTACGTTCGATGCTGTAACGTTCAATTTCTTTATAAGAAACTGTTTTAGATTTACGTTTTTTCACATCGACGAGCGTTACCCTGTCAGTACAGGAATAACAAGGGTCAAGACTACCGATAATTAACGGCGCATCAGAAACGGTATTTCCTTGCAACATATAACGTAATACTGGCCAGTTAGCATAAGTTGCAGCACGGCAACGCCAGCGGAATAATTTTTGGTTATCACCCAACATACTCCAGTGAACATCTTCACCGCGTGGTGCTTCAGTAAAGCCCAGAGCAAATTTATATGGCTGATAAGTAAAGCCTTCGGTTAATAATGGACCTTCTGGCAAGTTATCTAAGGCATATTCAATCATTGCCATTGAATCCAAGACTTCTTTAATACGTACCATCACACGGGAAAATACGTCGCCACCTTCATAACTAAAGAGCGTCAGTGGAAGATTGCCATAATCTGCAAATGGGTGGTCAAAACGCACGTCACGTTTAAAACCACTCGCTCTTATCATTGGACCTACTGGGCTAAAATCACGAGCCACTTTCTTATCTAAGATACCAACACCAACAGTACGTTGTTCCATATTCGGCGCTGATAGCAATATATCCACTAATTCAGTGACTTCTTTGCGCATTTCTCTAACAAGTTGGATAGTCTTCAGACGCTGATCTTTTAAGATATCGCGACGAATACCCCCAATTAAGTTCAAGCCATAAGTTTTACGCGCACCAGTGAGCATCTCTGCAATCTGCATTGATTTTTCACGAATACGGAAAAATTGCATAAAGCCAGTATCAAAGCCTGTAAAGTGACTAGCTAAACCAATGTTTAATAAATGGCTATGAAGACGTTCAACTTCTAATAAGATAGAACGAATAGTATGCGCACGACGTGGTACTTCAATGCCTAACGCATTTTCAACAGAAGTCACATACGCCACACTGTGAGTAAAACCACAGATACCACACACGCGGTCTGATAAGAATGTCACTTCGTTATAACCCATACGGGTTTCTGCCAGTTTTTCCATACCACGATGAACATAGAACATGCGGTAATCGGCATCGACAATGTTTTCACCGTCTACAAATAAGCGGAAGTGTCCTGGTTCATCCGAAGTAATGTGCATTGGACCAATTGGCACAACGCGTGCATCTTGCTTACCTTCGTTCAAGAAGGGATAAGTTTCAACTTCAGTTGAGGGTGCTGGACGTTGGCGATAATCCATCGCATCTTTACGCAGTGGATACATCTCTTCAGGCCAGTCATCTGGAAGCACTAAACGACGTTCATCAGGTAAACCAACAGGGATAAGACCATACATATCACGAATTTCACGTTCACCCCACACTGCGGCTGGTACACGCGGTGTCACTGACGGAAACTCTAAAGTGATTGGGCTAACATGGGCTTTTACAACAACCCAGCATTTTTCACCCTCTTCCATTGATAATGCGTAATAAACAGCATAGTCCCCGTTTAAACTACGTTCGTCATTACCGAATAAAACAGGTAACCAACCGCCTAAGCCGTAATACAGATATTCCACCACTTCAGGGAGTGATTCCGTTTTTACTGTTATCGTCAATTGATCAGCGGTTTGTCGCTCTTCATCAAGAACGGCTGATGGGAATTTCTCACGAACCTTGGCAACGTAATCTCCGCCTAGTTCTTTTCCCTCTTTTCTACTGACATAATTTTGGTAGCTCACGTTACATCTCCTGAACCGATGTGGATGGATTGCTGATTAAAGCCGTTGGCCATGCATAAGTAGGTGACTCACTTTTATCAATATTCATCACGATATTAGCGGCATTTTCTAACAGCTCGCTGACAGGCTTAGGAATGTGAGTTCCCATTAACAGCATAAGTGCAATCAGAATGACCATTGGTAATGTGGTTAAAATTCCCAGTTCACCTTTAGCAACAACATCAGGTTTTGGACCAAAGACAGTTTTAGCCACCATACGAACTAGACCACCTAATACTACGGTCAATAACAATAATAATAGGATAGTTAAGCCAATGTGCTGAGAAGCTAAACCTGCCACAACAATCATAAATTCACTAATAAAGACATTGAAAGGCGGCATACCACCTAGCGCTAAAGCACCACCAGCAAAAAGGGCTGCACTTAATGGCATCACTTTAAACATGCCTTTCACGACATTTAAATCACGAGTACCATATTTCAATAACACGTTACCTGAACCACAGAACAACAGTGCTTTCGCTAAGCTGTGGTTTAAGGTGTGGAATAAAGCAGCCAAAATACCAATTGGTCCGCCAATCCCTAATGCGACGGCAATTAATCCCATGTTTTCCACACTGGAATACGCTAAAAGACGTTTCATATCACGCTGAATAAGAATAAAGAACGCCGCGATAGCAACAGAGAGGAAACCAAAGATTAACAATAAGTTACGTGTGAATTCAGTACCAATTGCCGCATCAATAATGATGTAGTAACGAATGATAATTAACAGCGCACAATTCAGTAAAACTGCTGATAACAGCGCACTGACAGGGCTTGGTGCTTCACTGTGTGCATCTGGTAACCATGCGTGCATTGGGAATAAACCCGTTTTGGTACCGAAACCGATTAAAATAAAGACAAAAGCTAAATGCATCAATGTTGGATCTAACTGGTCTGTATATTTCAACACTTCAGTCCAGAAGATAGCCTGATCTGGATCAGGCATAAAGCTTGCGGCATTGGCATAAACCAAAATAGTCCCGAAAAGACCAAACGCCACACCCACACTACAAATGATGATGTACTTCCACGCAGCTTCCAAAGAAGAACGTTGACCATAAATTCCGACTAAGAATGCAGAGCTTAAGGTTGTTGCTTCAATTGCCGCCCACATTAAGATCAAGTTATTACTGGTGATTGCCAATAACATGGTGAACAAAAAGAGGTGGAAGAAACCATAGTAATTACACAAAGTGCGTACTGAGATTTCGCCCTCATCCACTTCATGATTCATATAGCCAATAGAATAAAGCCCCGTTAAAAAGCCGATAATACCTAAGATGGCGAGAAATAATGCGCCGAGGCTATCCACATGAACCCAATTAGCAGCAGCCAATATTTCGCCATGAGACATGACATCTGCCACAGTCCCTAATGCAGCGATTAACAATACGGTGATACCAATAGCATGAATACCCGTCACAATAGGGCGCGCACCGGCTTTTAATAACGGACTTAGAAACGCCAGTATTGAAAATACCAACGGTGAAAACATTAAAATCGTTAACATGGTTGTTTGGTTCATCTCCTCACCCCTTCAGCGCGGTCAGTTGATCCACGTTCAGTGTGTTGAGCGTGCGGTAAATCTTACGAGCCAACACTGCCATCACAATCACAGCGAAGATGGCGTCAGTGGCGATCCCGATTTCGACCAGTTCTGGTGCTCTCCACGCCAATAATGCCAGTGTTAAGTGAGAGCCGTTTTCCATTAAACAATAACCAAAAGCTTGTTTTAGGATATTTCGCTGAGTCACGATACACAGCAGACCCAACATAAAATGTCCCAGAGAAACTGCGAGTGCAGGTTTCAAATCAACGACCATTGGTATTTGAATTGGCTCAACGACGAACCAGCTTAAGACCACAATCACTGCGGCTAGCAGCATTAATATTGCTGGGCTGATAACGCCAGCATTCGCACTAGGATCGGATAACTTACGGAATGCAAATCCTAGAATAAGTGGTACAAGCAGAACTTTAGTGAAGAAAGCGGTAATGGCCCAAAGTGTGAGTTGGTGTGCATCTAATGTATTGGCTAAAGTGACGAAAATCATCACTAAAACGAAAGATTGCAATGCATAGAACCAACAGGATGCAATTGGCTTTTTCGCGCCAATTACCAGTAGCGAGGTGATCATCATTAACCCCGCCAGATTGTTTACGATAAGTGCTCCAGTCATGATTTATCTCCCTTATCCTAGCCAAGTGACTGCGATAACACTGGATGCAAAGGACATAATAATCAGTATTCCAATTACAATTTGCATTGCCATAGGAACAGGCTGTCCTTCCTCAACTTCTGTACTTGGTTTGCCAGGAACGACACGACCAAACCAGTAGATAAACCAAGTGAAGCTAGCAACAGATTCAATCAGTACTAGCACCATAATTGGTGTCATCACCCAGAAAACACTCGACAGTTCAAAACCTGCGGCAAAAATTGGGAATTTACTAAAGAAGCCATTCATTGGTGGAACACCTGCGATTGCCAGCGCGGCAACACAGAAACCCACACCCAATAATGGATATTTATTAATTAACCCTTTTAAGCGCGGCAACATACGAGTACCACAGCTATAACTCAATGCACCAGCAACTAAAAAGAACAAACTTTTAGCGAAGGCATGGTTAAAGATATAAGCAATACCACCTTCAAACGCTTCGCGCGGTCCAAAGATTGAAATAGATAATGCAAGGAAGATATAAGAGAGCTGAGTGATAGTTGACCATGCTAACAAGCGTTTCATATCTTTTTGTGGCAGATACATCATAAAGCCATAAATCAACGTGATAACCGCCATGGTAATACCCACCCAACCAATAAGGTGAGGAACATCACCATCTGCTGACATAATCGCACGAGCAAAGATGTAAACACCGACTTTTACCATTGACGCGGCGTGTAAGTAAGCACTCACAGGAGTTGGTGCTTCCATCGCATCAGGTAACCAAGCTTGCAGTGGTAATTGCGCTGATTTACCCCAAGCAGCAAAGAGAATTCCACCAAATACAATCAGTTTGGTTGGCTCATCTAAGGTTGCAATTGCGGTTAATTCAAATGTCCCCGTACTCACAAACAGAGTTGCAGCAGCGAGATAAAGACCGATTGAAGCAACGTGAGTGATCAACAACGCTTTCATTGCTGAACGGAGCGATTTTTCAGATTGGTAGTAACCGATTAATCCCCAAGAACATCCCCCGGTGATTTCGAAAAACAGGAGTTGCCCCAGAATAGTCGATGAAAGGACTAACCCCGCCATTGCACCAATAAAAATCAACAAGAAGGCATAATAGCGACGAGTACCATCATGTGGATGCTCGCGGTTGCCATTGGTTAGATAGCCAGTGGAGTAAAAACTCACCAACAATCCTAAGAACACAACAGCGAAAGCAATCAATGTACTGACACGATCAATGGTAAAACCAAAGAGCGCAACATCGCCATATTGTACTAGCGTAATTGTGGTATCGACTTTACCTTCAGCGAGGAACTGCCAACCTAAAACAACCGTTCCTAATGTGGCTAATAAAGCGAACAGTGTACATAACCACTTCGCCATCCGATTTGGCATTAAGGACGTAATCAACGCCCCCGCAAATGGGATGAGTAAGGTCGCAAGAGCTATATTTTCCATTGTAATCATCGCTCCTTATAGACCGGTTAAATAGAAAACAAGAGCCAGTGCCGCAACACCGAATCCTAACCATGTCACATGGTGAGTCAGTAAGAAGCGACCACGCGCTAAACTGTTTTCAACCAATGACGCTAATACAAACACCACTAACAATTTTACTGCCATTAAAACTAACGCAATGATCAGTGCAATAAAGGTGAATTCTGTTGCTTTACCAAAAGGAATAAATATGGCTAAGAACAGTTCAGCCACTACCACTTGTTTTAACCCAAGACCCAGTTTCACCATGGCAAAACCAGAGCCTGAATATTCAGTTAATGGTCCTTCTTGTAACTCTTGCTCAGCTTCTGCAACGTCGAATGGCATTTTTCCCATTTCGATAAATGCAGCAAAAGCACAAGCTAATAAGGCTAACAGTGTGGCAGTTGGTGATACCCACCCTTGAGCAAGTGTTGCACTAATAGTGCCGACGTTGGTTGAACCCACAATTAAAGCCACCACAATCAGTGATAACACTAAGATAGGCTCTACTAACACACCCAGAGTTAATTCACGGCTAGCACCAATACCAGCAAATGGGCTTCCTGAATCCAGACCCGATAAAGAGAAGAAGAAACGATAAAGTGCAAACAGATAAATCAGTGCGATAAGATCGGCTGCACCCGCAAACAGTGACGTTGCGGTAAAGACAGGCAGTGCCATTGCAACCACCAGCATGCTGCCAAGTAGTACATAAGGCATCACTTGGAAGATCACGCCAGATTGCTCAGGTGCTACTGATTGACGTTTAAATAACTTAAAGATATCTCGATAATCTTGCAAAATCCCAGGGCCTTGACGCGAATGCATCTTGGCGCGAATTGTGCGCGAAATACCTGTACATAATGGGGTTATCGCCAATAAAAAGAGTGCTTGTATTAGTGCGAATATACCCATCATTAACGTAGGTGCTTCTTGGAAAGTCATAAGTCCCTCTCCTTACGCTGCGATGACTAAAAGCAAGATGACCAGCGCTGCAACAACGTATAGACAATAGAGTCTGAAATCCCCGCCTTGTAGGCATTGGATACGTTTTGCAAAACGTTGGATACCACGAACCAGAGGATAAATAATGCGTTCATCCCAGAATGGTTCGACCTTTTCAGCACCGAGCTGTGTTTTATTAAAACCACGAGATAGCAATGGAGATGGATCAAGTTGTTTACGCATACGATAAAGTGGTGCAAACATGCTGCGTAATGCTTGAGTAAAGCCACCTGCTGACACTGCCATATCTTTTTCCCACACATAACCACACGCCCAAGGATTACCTTTACGACGAAACGCAGGTTGATTGCCTTTTAGGCCGAGGTAAATCAGGAATGGGATAAGCGGTAGAGCAATTAATAAAACAAATGTTAATGCTGGAGAGAACATTGCTTGTGATGCAGTATCAGGAACAAGCATTGAGCCTTGAGCCACAGTTAATGCGCTGGTTTCGCTAAGAGACATTGCAATATTGGCAATGATTGGTGCAACAAAAGCAGCTCCCACACCTAACACAACACAGAAAAGTGCTAATAAACCCATCGCAATCGTCATTGGTAGTGGTACTTCTTTTGCTTTTGTTGCTTGCTCACTACGAGGACCGCCACAGAAGCTAACACCATAGACTTTAACGAAACACATTGCCGCTAATGCCCCTGTAATTGCCAGCATAATAATGGCAATAGGACCACTTAAGCGCATCACAAAGTTACCTTCGTAACTCATCGTAAATAGAGACTGATAGGTATACCATTCACTAACAAAACCGTTTAATGGTGGTAACGCTGAAATCGCCATACAACCAATTAAGAATGCCGTTGCAGTGTAAGGCATCAGTTTGGCTAACCCACCCATTTTGTCCATATCACGAGTGTGAATTTGATTAATAATGGCGCCAGCTCCGAGGAATAATAATCCTTTAAACACCGCATGGTTTAATAAGTGATATAAAGCACCTAACAGGCCAAGTGCGGCAATAACAGGATGATCTGTTGCCATTCCTACCATACCGACACCAACACCCATTAAAATGATGCCGATATTTTCAACGGTATGCCATGCAAGTAAACGTTTTAAATCGTGCTCTGCTAATGCGTACATAACACCCAATACAGAAGAAACCGCACCGAATGCGAGGACGACAATTCCCCACCACATTTCAGTAGCACCCAACAAATCGATACCGACTTTAATTATCCCGAAGATACCAATTTTAACCATTACACCTGACATTAATGCCGATGCATGTGAAGGTGCTGCGGGGTGAGCTTTTGGTAACCAACTGTGTAATGGCAACATACCGGCTTTGGCACCAAAACCAAAGAAGCCCAGTAAAAAAACCACAGAGGCCATCGCAGGAGAAAGTGAGAGTTGACGGAATGAATCAAAATCAAGGCTACCACTTTCACGCCACATCAAGAAGAAGGCAATCATGATTAACACGGAGCCTGCGTGAGCAATAAAGAAGTAGAGTAAACCTGCGTGAATAGATTCGTCATCTTGGTCAGCAATAACTAAGAACCAAGAAGCCAGTGACATCATTTCGAACAGGATAATAAAGTAGAACGCATTATCCATCACCACTAAGCCAACCATAGAAGCAATAAACAGATTCATAAAGAATCCCATGCTCCAAGCGCCGCGTCCTTTATATTCTTGCACATAAGCAAGAGAATAAAGCGCACACACGCTGACCAGTAATGAAATGACGAACACCATAAAGGCGCCTAACATATCCATGCGCACCACAAAGGCGGCAAAATCGAAAGGCCCTGCGGCGGTAAAAGTAGCGATTTCACCACCAAAAATAACCGGTAATGCACTTAAAATACCTAAGACACCACCAATGATTGCGCTGATCCCTGAAATAAGGATTGCCAACCCTTCCTGTTTTTTTAAAAACAGTGCAATAACGCCACCAACAACATACAGGATGACTGACCACAGCAGTAACTGAAGAGGTTCCATATTACTTCCGCTCCTGTGTCAAAGTAGATAAATCGTCAAGATTCGTAATGGGTTCCATCACAGAGCCTAAGCGACGCGTTTTCATCTGCTCTTCAAGTTTGTCTTCTTCAACTAAATGCAATGCATCGGTTGGACATACGTTGACACAAGCAGGGCCTTCATCAGAGAAAGCACATAAATCACATTTCACTGCGATTGCGCGGATACCTGCATTCCATGCAAGGAATGGGTTGGTTGTTGGAAGACTTGCTGGCACATCTGCCAACATTTCTTCAGGCACAAAGTGTTCAAAAACAGCCGGTAAGTTAACGGGTTTACTACCTGATGGTATAATTGCACCAAAAGGACAAACTAGACCACACAACTTACAGCCAATACACAGGCTCTCATTAAGAAAGATCATATTATCTTCATGAGTGATGGCATTGACTGGGCACACGCGAGCACAAGGAGCATCCTCACAGTGCCGACAAAGCATCGGTGCTGTCTGATCCTCCACTTTTACCACTGTAAGACGCGGATGCGCCTGTAAACCCACAGCTTGGTGAACTTCTGAGCAAGCTGCCATACAGGTATTACACCCTATGCATCGTTGTGGCTCTGCAATTACAAAGCGATTCATTCGCCACATCCTCCGAGAAAAACGTTTAACAGCATTACTGTCGTCAATTTTTCTTTAGATAAAGCATATTTCATGCCAAGAGAGGATTTAATTTATTTATGATAAAAATCATTAAGATAGAAACACAAGAAGGAACTAAGAATGACGTATCGACAATAATGACGTTGACACTTAACTAGAGTGTAAGAAATGAAATGAGACAGATAAAAATCGATTTTTTCTGCTTAATTGGCGTTATTACTCAAATACCATAATATTTGATAGAGTTTTTATTTAGTGTTAGCAATTATTTTATTTCAGAGTTAAAAGTATTAACCGAAAATGATTATTTTAAACTAAATAATAATCTAGTTAATGATTCAATTATCGTTATTTTGGGATAGAAAATTAATAATAAAAGAGAGATGAAAAGAAATGAGATTTTATTTAAAAAACCTAATTTAGTTAATATTAATCACAGGATAAAAGAAAAGAAGAAAAAAATAAAAGAGATATATCAAAGTAAATGTCTATATTGAAAGGGTTTCCCTAGTACAACTAAAATATAAAATAAAGATCAATAATATTACAGGATTAATGTTTTTATCTATACTCTTCAATATCTCTTAAAGGAAAGTCAAAATAACTTAAATAAATATTGCTGTGGATTGTCTTTACCAAAACAACCTACATACTTATTTTAAAAAAATGGTTATTTTTTACCAATTCCAATATTGAATATCACATTCTATTTTGGCATCAGGAATAATGAAGGGGTAAATAAGTTAGAAACAAAATAATAACACATAAAATTAAATAATGCAGTAATACAAATCACTCAAATTTTTAGAAAGAAAATACTACCTATCAATCAATATTTATAAATTAAAATAAAAAAATACCGCAGATATTTAACATTATCTGCGGTAATTATTTATTGTGCTTATCGTTTCGCTCAGTAAAATAATCTATGCGATTATTTTACGCGCGATACGTATTCACCTGAACGAGTATCAACTTTGATAACTTCACCGATTTGTACAAACAGTGGAACTTTAACAACCGCACCAGTGCTTAATGTTGCTGGTTTACCACCTGTACCTGCGGTGTCACCTTTCAGGCCTGGATCAGTATCAACGATTTCTAATTCAACAAAGTTTGGTGGAACAACAGCGATAGGACGACCATCCCACAGTGTTACGATACACTCAGCTTGGTCAATCAGCCATTTAGCATTTTCGCCAACAGCTTTCTCGTCTGCTGCTAATTGTTCGAAGGTTTCGTTGTTCATGAAATGCCAGAACTCACCGTCGTTGTACAGGTAAGTTAAGTTGATATCCATGACATCAGCACCATCTGCTGAATCAGTAGATTTAAATGTTTTTTCCAGTAATTTGTTAGAAATCAGTTTACGCAGACGCACACGAGCAAATGCCTGACCTTTACCTGGTTTAACAAATTCACATTCAGTAATGACGGCTGGCTCGCCATCTAACATGATTTTAAGACCTGAACGAAAATCGTTGGTATTATAAGAAGCCATGAATATCCTCTAACTTTTTTAATTTAAAATGGCATAGCCAAAAAATGGCACACATTGTAACTCATAATCACCCCACCAGAGAAGTCTGGTTAACACAACTCGCGCAGGCAATCAGTGATCCTGTTGAATTACTCCAACTTTTAGCGTTGGAACATCACGCTGATCTCCAAAAAGGGGCTCAGGCGCGACGGCTTTTTCCGCTACGGGTTCCCCGTGAATTCGTTGCACGCATGAAAAAAGGCGATCCTAACGATCCATTACTTTTACAAGTATTAACTGCAAATGCTGAATTTACCATAACACCAGGATTTTCTACGGATCCGTTAGATGAGCAACAAAATGCGGTGCCAGGTTTATTACATAAATATCAGAATCGTGCATTGCTTCTGGTCAAAGGTGGTTGCGCTGTCAATTGCCGCTACTGTTTTCGTCGTCATTTTCCTTACGAAGATAACAAAGGAAACAAAGCGAATTGGCAAAAAGCAATTGAGTATATCAAAAATAACTCAAAACTCGATGAAATCATCTTCTCAGGGGGAGATCCCCTTATGGCGAAAGATGATGAGCTTGATTGGTTGATAACACAATTAGAGGCTATTCCTCATCTTAAGCGCTTACGTATCCACTCTCGCTTACCTGTGGTTATCCCTGCACGTATTACGGATACGCTATGCAAACGCCTGCAACAATCACGTTTGCAAAATATCATGGTATTGCACATCAATCACGCCAATGAGATTGATGACGCATTGAGAGAAGCTTGTTCAAAGCTAAAAAATGCCAACGTCACTTTATTGAATCAAGGTGTGTTATTACGAGGTATCAATGACAGTGCTGAAGTCCTTGCGGATTTAAGTCGCACACTATTTGATGCCGGCGTTATGCCATATTACTTACATGTTCTAGATAAAGTGCAAGGTGCTGCTCACTTTATGGTGCCAGACAGTGAAGCAAGAGAGATCATGAAAGCACTAATGAGCTTAGTTTCAGGTTATATGGTACCTAAACTCACGCGTGAAATTGGTGGTGAACCTAGTAAAACGTTGTTAGATCTTGGATTACGCCAGCAATAATCCATATCACAAAAACAAAAAAGCTGTAGCTCAATTCAAATAGATGAAGTGACTACAGCTTTTTATCTATTAGCAGACTAATAAATAGTGAATAAATAAAATGCCCTTATTGGCATTTGTAAACTTGTCCACTCATTTTGCTATCTAATGGTGCAAAGCTATCAACAAAGCTACCTGCGCCAGTACCAACGTTAAAAATAACGTTACCACCCATTGCGGCTGCTTTATTACGTAGATCGTTAGCAGCACCTCGCAGTGATTGGCTTTCAGTACGGGAACCTGATAACCAGTTATTTTGAACACCAGTCACTGTTCCTAATAATTGGCATTCACTGCCTGGTTGCGTATCAGTGATTTGTACCTGTGAGCCCGCAGTGCTTAATGTGTTTGTTGCAGAACAGCCTGCTAGTAACAACGCAGCAGCAGCTCCCAATAACAATTTAATTCGCATGATCCCCTCATTTATTTGAGTGTCCGTTTAGTAATGACAACAATATACCTTGTCATCTCTCTTATGCGCAAAAATAAATCATCATCACTATCTCACATTAGCCAATAGCCTTAAGATATTATTTTCGCTTCAAACTTATTTTAACGTACAAATTCGGCTTTGAGATAGACAAAGCAATAATGCCCCTATTCTACACCGCTTTTATGCTTTTAAAACGATCTGACCTATTTTCAGCCTACACAGTGCGAGAATGAACACACAATTAGTTCATTTTTTTAAAAGTCTTCAGACAGCAAACCGCTATCTGAAGATAATATTGAACAAATTAACTCAAATGATGATTCAACGCTTCTTCTTTTAAATCTAATTCATGGCGTAAACGATGAAAAATATGTTCGCTAATATGACGTGATTTACGTAACTGCTGTAATGTATCGCGCTCTATTTTTAATGCACTACGAGACAACTGACGCTCCATGCTAAACAAGCGTTTCAGATCAAGCGCCCCTTCTTGCACACTGTCTTCACTATCAAGACGACGGCTATAAATTTCTAATAAATGTGAACCTGCCTCATTGCGTAGTGACATCTCATCAAGATCTTCACAAGGTTGGTTCATTAGCTCATTAATATGCGCAATCGCCGCTTCGTTTAACGCCAAACGCGTACGAATTTCATCATTTTCATAAGGTAAATCTTCTGATAGCCCTTTAGTTAAAATCGGCAATGCAATTGTGGCTATCAATAATGAACAGAGAATAACGCCCATGGAAATAAAGATGGCGAGATCTCGTGTTGGGAAAGGTGAACCATCTGTCATTAATAAAGGAAGGGTTAAGATACCTGCTAGTGTAATCGCACCTCTAACACCCGCTGTTGCCATAATCGCCATTAAGCGCAGATCATGACGAGATAAACGTTTATTAGGAGAACGGAATACCGTCAGCGACATCGATACCCATACCCACGAAAAACGCAGTACAGCAAGTCCGATTGTAATAACGATAATATAACCTACAACTGCCCAAGGATTAGTTGCACCCGCCGATTGCGTCACTTCAGGTAAAATTTTCCACATTGCAGGAAGTTGTTCGCCTAATAGAATAAAAATCATGCCATTAAGTGCAACCTGAACCGTATCCCAAACCGCTTTACTTTGCATACGTGTCGCTGCTTGCATACGACCCACGATTTTTTCGTAGTGCATTGCAATACCAGCAACAACCGCTGCTAAGATCCCAGATACATGGAAATGCTCCGCTAATAAATAAGCAATAAACGGCATCAATAAGCTGATCAAGATTTGGATAGCTGGATCTTCACCAGTACGTTTAACCAAAAACTGATTTAATCGCCCAATCACGCCAGCCACAATCAAACCAATCGCAGCACCACCTAAAGCAACTAATAAAAATTGCCCCGTTGCTGAAGCAATAGAAAAAGAACCTGTTAATGCTGCTGCGACCGCAAAGCTAAAACAGACTAAGCCTGTAGCGTCATTAAGCAACGACTCGCCTTCTAAAATATGTGTCATACGTGAAGGAAGTGGCGAATTGACTGTCATTGCAGACACAGAAACAGGATCGGTTGGCGATAAAATCGCGGCTAATGCAAAAGCAATCGCAAGCGAAATAGAAGGAATAAGCCAATGAATAAAAAAGCCCATCCCAATTACGGTAACAACAACTAAACCGATCGCTAACGACATAATCGGTTTAATCTCTTGGAACAACGCCTCTTTGGGAATACGCCAACCATCTAAAAACAGCAATGGAGGAATAAAGAGGAACAAGAAAAGATGTGGATCAAACGCCACTTCAAAGCCAAAGATCGACAAACATGCGCCAACCGCAATTTGGATTAATGGCAAAGGAATTTTTTCTGACAGTAATCGTGAGATAAACACACTCACAATCACGGCAAAAAGAAAGATAAGTACAATTGCGACGACAGACATGGTGAGCACCCCAATTTATTTAATATTTTTTAAGCGGTGCAGTAAAAACGATCTGTTGCCTAATTGTAAAGAAATAAGTTGTTTCTAATTATATATAAAATGAATTATCTGATAATTCTGAAATAAAACGGCATAAAAAGACCCGAGTCTACGAAGTGACCTTAGTCATTAGGGTCACTTCATTATCTAGATCTGGGCTTAAATTGTTATCTACATTTCAAATTTTTTCTCTGATTTCGGATCTTTGCTACCATAGATATCTGTTTGGATAGTAATCAGCAATTCGTGAAGGGTTGATTGTAGAAATATCAGAAAATCCGGCTGATTGATGGTTCTCTCTACTACGGATACGGGTAAAAAGCGTTTCATTTCACCTTCAAATCTGGCACTTTTCACCAGTATGGGTAAAGAGCCAATCCTTTCCTGTAACACCCCTTCAAATTCATCATTCAGTTTATAATCAGCAATCTTTTTCATGACCAATTCAGCGTCAGGTTTTGCACCTTGCTGATGTAACCATACCAAATCCCACATATCTCGATATCGAATATGACTTGTCGTTGCTGGGAAAGATACCAATTTATCAGCCATAATTTCTGTGAGTTCTTCCACGCGAATAATGAGATCAGAGTATCCACTTGGGAGCTGCTCATAGTTTGAAACAAGTGTTTTTATACTTTGTGTGTACGCTGGGATATTGGCTATTTCTATTTTGATTTTCTGTTTCGGCAAATCATTTTTACCCTGATTGGTCGTCACTGAAATTTGCCATTTATCAACTTTAACATCAGCGTATTCCGGCTCCTTTCTCAATTCTTTAGGTTCTTTAACAACGACCTCTAATCCATAACGTTCACCAACATACTTTTCAATGCAGCCTTTAATTTCAAGCATCTGCTCTGAACAAAAGTCACGACCACCAGCAAAATCCAGATCTTCACTAAACCTGTTTGAGTTATAGCAAAGCCTGAGTGATGTACCACCTTGAAATGTAAGACTCTTTAAAAGACCTGCCGAAGATAAAGCAAAAATAATGTCATAGTAAAACAATTCCTTTTCTACGACAGGTCTATTGGAGACATAGCCTTTTTGCATGACAATATCATCAACCAATTTGTTAAAATCAACGAGGTCAGTCATTATAAAGTTCCTCTGGTTGAATGAGGTGTGTGTTTCTACCAACCCGTATCAAGTCTTTAACAGCCGTTTCCTTCGTCGCGATCCTCATCGGCCCTCTTCCTTTTATGGTTGTATTGATGATTTCAAACGGTTTCTTTTTCGTATGAGTAATTTCAATAACTCCCCAAGGGGTTTTAAACTCACCTGAACGCCCCGTTGACATAATGGTTAATCTATCGATGGGAATCTGTGAAATAACACCATACTGAGACAAAGCTGATTCAAGGCTGACATAGTTGTAATGGCCTCGTCTAATATTTTCGGCTAAGCGCTCCAAAGGATAAGGTCCTAACGAGCCATGCGAATAGATGTATACACCTTTTGACGCTCGCTTCAACACATTAGCAGAGACCAATCGATCGACTGATTTTTGCAGTGTCTTTTGGGACTCATCAGGAAAGAGTTTTTCTAAATCTCTGGTGAGAAAAATATTTCTGCCTTGATTAGCGAATTTTTCAAAAGTATTAACAGCGGTTATTAAATCCATAGTGTTACCTCAAACGAAACCACCCTTTATAAGGGGTGATTTTGTGTACTAAAGGTATGATATGCGAATTATGTTAACAAATAAACCCCAAAAAAGGGGATATTATGTATACTAATAATAAGATATACAGGATCTGATCCAAACTCCAGAAGTGACAATTCGTGCCCAATATCGGATTTGACGAGAAAATATCAAATATTTTTTTGAAAGTTTTCGAAATTCTTTACCCACTAAGTATTAATTTACAATAGTGATTTTCAAATCTCGATCGTATTTAGACATAAAAAAACCCGAGCCTAAGCTCGGGTTTTCTCTGTAAAACGGTAAGCTGATGAATTACATCATGCCGCCCATTCCACCCATGCCGCCCATACCGCCAGCACCACCTAAATCCATTTTGTCATCTTTAGGTGAATCTGTGATCATTGCTTCTGTTGTGATCATCAGACCTGCGATAGATGCTGCAAATTGCAGTGCAGAACGAGTAACTTTAGTTGGATCTAAGATACCCATATCAATCATATCGCCGTAAACATCAGTTGCCGCGTTATAACCGTAGTTACCTTCACCCGCTTTCACGTTGTTTACAACAACAGATGGCTCTTCACCTGCGTTAGCAACGATTTGACGCATTGGAGATTCCATTGCACGTAATGCAACGCGGATACCCACTGTTTGTTCTTCGTTATCACCAACCATATCACGCAGAGCGTTAGCAACACGAACCAGCGCAGTACCACCACCCGCAACAACGCCTTCTTCAACAGCTGCACGAGTTGCATGCAGAGCATCGTCAACACGAGCTCGTTTTTCTTTCATTTCAACTTCAGTTGCTGCACCTACTTTAATTACTGCAACACCGCCAGCTAATTTAGCAACGCGTTCTTGTAATTTTTCACGGTCATAATCTGAAGTTGCATCTTCGATTTGTTGACGGATTTGAGATACACGACCGCTGATAGCGTCTTGATCACCTAAACCATCAATAATAGTGGTTGTATCTTTGTTGATAACAACACGTTTTGCTTGACCTAAGTCTTCTAATGTTGCTTTTTCTAACTCCATGCCGATTTCTTCAGAAATCACAGCACCGTTAGTTAATGTTGCGATATCTTGCAACATTGCTTTACGACGATCACCAAAGCCAGGTGCTTTAACAGCAGCAACTTTAACGATACCACGCATGTTGTTCACAACTAATGTTGCCAGTGCTTCACCTTCAACGTCTTCTGCAATGATAAGCAGAGGTTTGTTAGCTTTAGCAACACCTTCTAAGACAGGCAGTAATTCACGGATGTTAGAAACTTTTTTATCAACTAACAGAATGAATGGGTTTTCTAATTCTGCTGTACCCGTTTCAGGTTTGTTGATGAAGTAAGGAGACAGATAACCACGGTCAAACTGCATACCTTCAACAACGTCTAGCTCATCTTCTAAGCCAGTACCTTCTTCAACGGTGATAACACCTTCTTTACCCACTTTATCCATCGCTTGCGCGATCAGAGTACCAACGGTTTCATCAGAGTTAGCAGAAATTGTACCAACTTGAGCAATCGCCTTAGTATCTGAACATGGAACAGACAGTTTTTTCAGTTCTTCGACTGCTGCAAGAACAGCTTTGTCGATACCGCGTTTCAGATCCATAGGGTTCATGCCAGCGGCAACTGCTTTTAAGCCTTCGGCAATGATTGATTGTGCTAATACTGTTGCAGTTGTAGTACCATCACCTGCCGCATCATTGGCTTTAGAAGCAACTTCTTTCACCATCTGTGCGCCCATGTTCTCGAATTTATCTTCGAGTTCAATTTCGCGAGCAACAGATACACCATCTTTAGTAATAACAGGTGCGCCGAAAGATTTATCTAAAACAACATTACGACCTTTAGGACCTAAAGTTACTTTAACTGCATCTGCAAGAACATTAACACCACGTAACATTTTATTACGAGCATCTACACCGAATTTGACGTCTTTAGCTGCCATCGTATATTTCCTTTGAATTCGTTCAGTTTAAGAAGATCTTAAAAGAGAAAAATTATTCTTCTACAATTGCTAAAATGTCGCTTTCAGACATGATAAGCACGTCTTCGTTATCAATTTTTTCTGTTTTAACGCCATAACCGTCGTTAAAAATTACGATATCGCCAACTTTAACATCCAGTGGTTTAACGTCGCCGTTTTCCATAATACGGCCTTGACCTACGGCTAAAATTTCGCCACGAGTTGATTTACCCGCCGCAGTGCCAGTCAGTACGATACCGCCTGCTGATTTAGCTTCGACTTCTTTACGTTTAACAATAACACGGTCATGTAATGGACGAATCTTCATTAATAGTGCTCCTATAAAAAAGTCCATATCAGGATTAAGGTTGATACCAGTGCCCAAGATGAACCAGTACCATGACGATACAGGTGGGGGCATCCAGTAAAACTTCAAGGGGAGAAGTGTGATTTTTTTTCAAATTTTCCCCATTTCAGTTGATTATGCTTTGGGCTAATTATTTTTTGTCAGAAAAATGGTTGTTATCCTGATCTTCCGTCTTATTATTCAGTTGGTTACTCGGTGAATCCTCTTTACGCTGAAACTCGCCTTCAAAGGTTGATCCATTCTGATTAGAAGAAAATCCACTTTGACCATGACCTGCTGAATAAATTTGAATTCGAGAGATCAGTTTCGTCACTAATAGCGCTTGCAATGGTGGTAATAACAACAGCAAGCCCAAGAAATCTGTAAAAAAGCCTGGGATCAACAGTAAAATACCTGCCAGTATTAATGAAACGCTTTTCACCATTTCTGCTGCTGGCACTTCACCCACTGCAAGTTTTTGTTGCATTGAAGCAATATTTTTTACGCCCTGATTTTTTACCAGTGAGACACCAACACAAGAAGTCAGCACCACAAGGAATAGTGTTGTAAGAACGCCAATAGAAGATGCCACATTGACGAAAATAACGGCTTCTATATAGATAAGAAGGCAGATAACAATTAATGGGAGCCAACGCACTTGGTTCTCCTTTTTATAAAAAAAGATTCATATTATTAATAGAAAGGAGTGTGAACTACATCTAAGGTGATGGTTTACGAACTCGCTTTTTCTTAGTTTATCTACATAATAATGGGGAGCCTAACACTCCTTTTCAAGGGGCGTTAAAAAGAGAAGTAGAACTGCAAAATCCATGAGATAGATCACAAAAAGAAAATATTTAGAGGTTATTTACGTATAAAGTGATCCAGCTTAAAGGTATTTGTTCACAACCCGAATATGATCGTGTCAGTACCAAGCAAAACGGTAAGTTATATTACATTATTAACCGTTAACGATATATTTTATTAACAAGCGCATAACTAGACAGTTAAAATTTTAATAAGAAGGTTCTCATGTCAAATAAAACTCGTATCGAAGAAGACCTGTTAGGTAAAAGAGAAGTTCCTGCTGATGCTTACTACGGCGTCCACACTTTACGTGCAATTGAAAACTTCTACATCAGTGATCGTACCATCAATGATGTTCCAGAATTCATTCGCGGTATGGTAATGGTGAAAAAAGCTGCTGCATTAGCAAACAAAGAGCTTCACACTATTCCTCGTGAAATCGCTGATACGATTATCAAAGCCTGTGACGTAGTATTAGAAACAGGTAAACACATGGATCAATTCCCAGTTGATGTATTCCAAGGCGGTGCAGGTACTTCATTAAATATGAATACCAATGAAGTTATCGCAAACATCGGTCTGGAATTAATGGGCCATCAAAAAGGTGAATACCAATACCTGAACCCAAATGACCACGTCAATAAGAGCCAATCAACAAACGACGCTTATCCTTGTGGTTTCCGTGTAGCGGTTTATAACTCTATTATCAAATTAACAGAATCTATCGAACTGCTGAAAGCAGGTTTTGATAGAAAAGCAGTTGAGTTCAAAGACATCCTGAAAATGGGTCGTACTCAATTACAAGATGCTGTACCAATGACTTTAGGTCAAGAATTCCACGCTTTCTCTGTACTGATGAAAGAAGAAATCAAAAACCTGAAACGCACTGCTGAGTTACTGTTAGAAATGAACTTAGGTGCAACAGCTATCGGTACTGGTCTGAATACAGCGCCTGGTTACCAAGAACTGTCTGTTAAAAAATTAGCAGAAGTAACTGGTTTAGCTTGTGTTCCAGCAGAAGACTTAATTGAAGCAACTTCTGACTGTGGTGCTTATGTCATGGTTCACGGTGCATTAAAACGCTTAGCTGTGAAAATGTCTAAAATCTGTAATGACTTACGTTTACTGTCCTCTGGTCCTCGTGCAGGTCTGAAAGAAATCAATCTTCCAGAACTACAAGCAGGTTCTTCAATCATGCCAGCTAAAGTAAACCCAGTTATTCCAGAAGTTGTTAACCAAGCTTGCTTTAAAGTTATCGGTAATGACACTTGTGTCACTATGGCAGCTGAAGCTGGTCAATTACAATTAAACGTAATGGAACCTGCAATTGGTCAAGCAATGTTCGAATCAATTTCTCTGTTAAGCAACGCTTGCCGTAACTTAGTAGAAAAATGTGTTGATGGTATCACTGCGAACAAAGAAATCTGTGAACACTTCGTATTTAACTCAATCGGTATCGTTACTTATCTGAACCCATTCATTGGTCACCATAACGGCGACATCGTTGGTAAGATTTGTGCAGAAACAGGTAAGAGTGTACGTGAAGTTGTTCTAGAACGTGGTTTATTAACCGAAGAACAACTGGATGATATCTTCTCTGTTGAGAACTTAAAAAACCCGGCTTACAAAGCAAAACGCTTTGATGATTAATAATTATGTTTCATAACATAACCATGTTAAACATAAGAATGAGCTCTTAAAAATACAAGGCACGGACTCTTTAAGGGACGTGCCTTTTTACTTGATTGTAAAAACAAAAATTTAACTTATCTTTCTCATTTTTTTAATTATCTCAAGGAGTAAACGCTATGTTAGCCGTAGAATTGATTATCGTTCTGCTGGCCATTTTCCTCGGTGCGAGACTTGGGGGAATTGGTATCGGGTTTGCCGGTGGTTTAGGGGTTTTAGTTTTAGCTGCTATCGGTGTTAAACCTGGTTCAATCCCTTTTGATGTTATCTCCATCATTATGGCTGTTATTGCCGCAATCTCTGCGATGCAGGTTGCTGGTGGTTTGGATTATCTTGTTGGCCAAACTGAAAAACTGTTAAGACGCAATCCAAAATACATCACAATTCTTGCGCCTATTGTGACTTATTTCTTAACTCTATTTGCAGGTACAGGGAACATCTCTTTAGCAACACTGCCAGTTATCGCTGAAGTTGCAAAAGAACAAGGCATCAAACCTTGCCGTCCTTTATCAACCGGTGTTGTTGCAGCTCAAATCGGTATTACTGCATCTCCTATCTCTGCGGCTGTTGTTTACATGGCTTCTGTCATGGAAAACCCTGCAATGGTGGGTGAAGGTAACACTGTAAGTTATATCACTCTGCTGTCTATCTTATTACCAGCAACTTTCCTTGCTATCATTCTGATGTCATTTATCGTGTCTTGGGTATTTAACTCAAAACTGTCTGATGATGCTGTCTATCGTGAGCGTTTAGAACAAGGTCTGGTTGAATTACGTGGTAGCCAAGAACGTAGAGAAACATTATCAGGTGCTAAATCATCTGTAATGCTGTTCTTACTGGGTGTTGTCTGTGTTGTAACTTATGCAATTATCAACAGCCCAAGCTTAGGCATCGTGAAAGAACCGTTAATGAACACCACTAACGCCATTCTTATCATCATGCTGAGTGTTGCAACCTTAATCACTGTTTTCTGTAAAGTGAAAACTGACAACATCCTAAACTCAAGCACCTTTAAAGCAGGTATGAGTGCATGTATCTGTATTCTGGGTGTTGCATGGTTAGGTGATACTTTCGTTTCAAGTAACATCGATTGGATCAAACTGACTGCGGGTGACTTAATCACTGGCCATCCTTGGTTATTAGCAGTTATCTTCTTCTTCTGTTCTGCTCTGTTATATTCTCAAGCAGCAACAGCGAAAGCGTTAATGCCAATGGCTTTAGCATTAGGTGTAACTCCATTAACTGCAATTGCTTCTTTCTCTGCGGTTTCTGGTCTGTTCATTCTGCCAACTTACCCAACATTGGTTGCAGCAGTTCAAATGGATGACACTGGTACAACTCGTATCGGTAAATTAGTCTTCAACCACCCATTCTTTATCCCAGGTACTATTGGTGTGGTATTAGCTGTCGGATTTGGTTTCCTCTTCGGCGGTATGATTTTGTAGTTTGAAGTAAAAAATTAAAACATTGCAAAAAAGTGCTTAGCACTTAAAAGAAATAAAAAATAAGAAAATACCCTGTCGCAAGATGGGGTATTTTCATTTTAGCTTATCGCTCCTCGCTTTCATTTTTAGCTAAAGTCTGCTAATTATGATGTTCTCGCGACAACGTGATTTAAGGAGATTTCCGTGCAACGTGAAGCGTTATTAGACCACGTACTTATCCAATTAGAGCAATACGGCTTAGCTGCAACCTTACCTGAGCTTCTTCAAGATTCGGGTATCAACGAATCTGATCTTCACCCTTTCTGGCCTGATAGAGATGCATTGATTTTTGATTGTCTTCGCCACCACGGACAACAAATTGATATTTGGCAACGCCAAGTAATGTTAGATGAAGAACTCTCTATCGAACAAAAACTACTGGCACGTTACGATCAACTCGCTATGCGTTTAGAAAAAAACCGATTCCCAGGTTGTTTATTTGTTGCTGCTTGTAGCGCATATCCTGATGAGCACTCTCAAATCCACCAATTAAGCCAACGTCAAAAACAAAGCTCATTTGATTACTCTAGAACGCTACTACGCGAGCTTGATATCGAAGATAGCGAGTTAGTTGCCAAACAGATGGAGCTCATCTTAGAAGGCTGTTTAAGCCGTTTAATGGTGAATCATCATGCTGATGATATTATTACAGCAAAATTATTGGCAGAAGATATTCTTAAGATTGCTCAATGCCGAAAAAATGGTGCATTAAGTTAGTTGTAAGCGTTAGAAAACGAGACAAATGATCTGTTTTTTTGTTTGTACTCAATTTCTATCTGTAGAGTAGCAAAAAACAAATTTAATCATCAAAAAAAGAGAAGGTTTTCTCTTTGATATGCAAAAAAGTGAATATCTTTACTGATTGTTATTTAAGCATTTTTTACTAAAAAATAGCTTATGATGAAAATTTAAACTCGAATAGAGTAAAAAGAAAGCAAACAAACTTATTTTTGCATTTTTTATTAAAAAGACGTTGACGCATCACGCTGAATACGGTTTAATGCGCCTCGTTAGCCCGAATAGCTCAGTCGGTAGAGCAGGGGATTGAAAATCCCCGTGTCCTTGGTTCGATTCCGAGTTCGGGCACCATCTTTAGAAAAACCAGCCTTAGGGCTGGTTTTTTGCTTTCTACTCTTCATAATTTTCAATATCTCTTTTCAAACAAGACAATCCCTTTATTGCATTATGACTTTTCTTGTTCTCTTAAAATATTATTTCTAATGCAGCCTTATTATATGAACAAGACTGCATAATATTAAAAATAGAATTATCTTTCTTGTAATGCTTGTTTCATCCTAGTTATTGGCTTAATCAAATATTGAAATACTGTTTTTTCACCCGTCTTAATATCCACACCAGCAATCATCCCTGGAATGACAGGTAATTCCTTTCCGTTTTTGTCAGTAAGATGACTACTCTGTGTAGTGACTAACACACGATAAAAAGCTTCATCTTGATTGAGTTTTAAATCACTAGGTCTCTTTTGATCATGCAATGTATCTGGGCTAACTAAAGTAACAATACCTTCCAATCCACCATAAATAGCGTAATCATAAGCAGTTAGTTTGACTAATGCAGGCATTCCTGTACGGACATAAGCAACATCTCTCGGGCTGATATAAGCCTCAACTAATAGTTGGTCTTCCAATGGGACAATTTCCATAATATCCTGCCCTGCTGAAATTACTCCGCCAACAGTATTAATACGTATATTTTTGACTATACCTCTTAATGGAGCCCGTATTAATGCTCGTTCGACCGGATCAGCACGCCCTGCCATATTTTCCCTTGCCTGAGCTAATTCTGCTTCCGTTTTAACTAATTCAGCACTTGCTTCCGTTAGATATTTATTTTTCTTTTCATTTATCTGAGATTGAATATCGGCTGACTGTCGCTCCATTCGCAACAATTCCACAGCAGACATCGCACCTTGTGCAACAATAGGTCTTGTTATTGCGATCTCTCTGTCTAATAAAGCTTTGCTTTTTTGTAAATTATTTACCCCTGATCCCAGCGCCTCTTTACGTATATTGTATACCGTTGTTTCACGCGCCACTAAATCAGCGGCTAATCCCTCAGGGAATTTTAGTTCAGTAGAATATGCCTCCGCTTTAAGTCTTGCTCGAATGGCTTCAAGATTATCAACTTTCGCTTCACTCTCTCTCAAAATAGCCGAGGAACGGGTATCATCCAGAGTCAGCAATACCTGTCCTTTTTCAACAATATCCCCTTCCTTGACTTCCATGCTTTTTAATATTCCGGCATCCAGTGTCTGAATGATCTGTTCCCGGCTGCTGGGAATAATACTACCCTGCCCACGAGTAACTTCTTCAAGACTACTATTCCATGCCCAAATAACAAAAATAATCAAAAAAATCAGCAACATTGTGATCATCATAAAGCTCTTATGATGTTTTTCGTGCTGAAGTGCTGCATGTAAGTCATTTAGAAGTGCTAAATCCTTATTAGAAAAAGCTTCTTTAGAATGACTTGGAGGCGTCACTTGTTTTTTATTTAATTCATTCATTTCAACGTTCTCAATCTTACTTATCTATTTTGGCTTTTGAGTGAACAGTCATTTGTTTTTCTTTTTCATTTTTAGCTAACTGCTGTAAAACCGCATCTCTATGGCCATCCATCACAACTTTACCGTTATCAACAACAATTATTCGGTTGACGATACTCAGAACCTGAGGTCGATGAGTAACAACTAATAATGTTCTTGTGCGACACCATGCTGAAATGGCATTTAATGCCTGAATTTCTGAATATTGATCAAGTCCCGTTGTTGGTTCATCAAGTAAGACAACTTTTGGATTTCTCATCGTCATTCTAGCCAAAGCAACAATTTGTTTTTGCCCACCAGAAAGACCTAACCCATTCTCCCCCAAGGACATATCTAAGCCTCTTGGATGCTTTTTAATGACTTTATCTAAACCAAATCGCTTTAGTGCTACAATCAAATCTTGATCACTAGAAAAACCATCCATACGAGCTAAATCAAGATTCTCTCTTAAGCTACCTAAAAATAGCCTTGGTTCCTGCTCTAATAACAACACCTGATTACGCAAATAATGAGGATCTATTTG
Organism: Proteus sp. PR00224; assembly: GCF_016238105.1. Classification (NCBI taxonomy): domain Bacteria; kingdom Pseudomonadati; phylum Pseudomonadota; class Gammaproteobacteria; order Enterobacterales; family Morganellaceae; genus Proteus; species Proteus sp. PR00224. The sequence goes on from NZ_JAEHQU010000005.1 coordinate 264,159, forward strand.
GCGAATATCGACATCATCTAGTGTGATGTTCCCTTGTTCCGTCGGATATAACCCAGCTGCTAATTTTAAAGTCGTTGATTTACCACTGCCAATACGCCCAAGTATTCCAACTTTTTCACCCGGCTTTATTTCAAATGATAAATTTTTCACTACACTGCTACTATCTTGATTATAAGCAAATGAAACATTTTGGAATTTTATATTTCCATTCATTTGTTTTAACGTAATATATTTCCTATCAGGTTCACGTTCTGAAGGTCTTTCAACGATGCCGTTTACACCTTTTAATGCGACCCAAGCCTGTTGAAAACGTATAGCTAAACCCGCAATTTGTCCTAATGGTGATAATGCTCTACCGGATAAAATAACTGTTGCAATTAAAGCCCCCATCGTAATTTTATTTGCGGGATCATCACTATGAATTAAATAAGTACCGATAATAACTAAAAATATCGTATTTAACTGTTGCATCATAACAGCAAAATAAATAACAAAATTACTGATATTTTTAACTTTCATTGATGAAGAAGCTGTTTTTGCCGTGTAATAATCCCAACGCTTTTGTGCCCAACTCATTGCATTATTCGTTTTTAACGTTTCTATACCTTCAATAGCTTCTACTGCTAATCCTTGTCTTTGAGATGATTCCTTCATCGATTCATTAATATATTTTGATAAAGGTATTTGAGCTAAAAGCCCAACAATAATAACCAGTGGAATTATCGTAAGTGGTACAAAAGCTAAATTGCCCCCAACAAGCGCAATTACAGATACAAATAAAATTAAAAAAGGCATATCTACTAATGTTAATAAACTCGCACTCGTCATAAAATCACGGACAGATTCGAAATCTCGTAAATTATTAACATAGGAACCAGATGATATAGGTCTTTCCTGTAATTTAAGATTGGTAACCTTTCTAAATAAAGCCGAGCTGATAATTAGGTCAGCTTTTTTACCAGCAATATCAGTTAACCGTCCTCGGATCATCTTTGCTGTAAATTCAAATAATATTGCAAGAATTACACCAATACTTAAAACCCAGAGAGTTTGATATGACTTATTTGGTATCACTCTGTCATAAACATTCATGACATATAATGAACTAACAAGTGCTAGAAAATTAATCACAAAAGTGGCGAGAATAATTTGATAATAATATTTTTTAAAGCGCCAAATAACTTTAAAAAACCATGCCTTAGGCATCGTATATTCGGGCAATTCTGAACGTACATCTGTTGCGATACGAGGCTTAATAAACCAACAATAACCTAAATACTTTTCATTTAATTCTGATTGAGTTAACCAAACAGATAAACCATCGACTTGCTGAATTTTATATTTACGCTGCCCAGTTTCATCAAATGAAATTTCTGTTAAAACGGCACTCTCTTCATTTTTTAATAATAATAATACTGGCATAGCCAGAGAGGGAATATCATCTAATAAACGTTGTGATAATGTATTTTCAAATCCTTCACTCTTCAGATATTCAATCAGTGATGAAAAATCAATTCCCATCTTTGCGGTACGGATTGTATGCGCAGTTAGTGTAGCCACGGATAAATGTGTGCCTAATAACTGAGTTGTAAGAGAAAGACCTTCTATGATCAATTTCATAACTACAATATTTACCTTAATTTATTAGTGTGTGAGTGAATTAAGTGCCCAGCGAGAAAGTGTTCCTTGTGCATACAAATAATCAAGCATCCCGTGTCTGAGATCGCCCAATGTTGTGGCGTAAGATAATTCAACATCAGATAACTCTTTTTCTGCATTCAAAACATCTAACAAAGAACGGCGTGCAACATTAAATTGTAATTGATAAAAATCGACTACTTTTGTCGATGATAAAATTTGTGCATCTAATATCTTTAATTTTTGAGTACTTTTTTGGATATTAATTACCGATAAACGTCTTGCTTCTTCAATGTCTCGAATAACCCTATCCATTCTCTGTTGAGCCGCATTTAACTGACTTACTTTTTCATCAACAGAATATAATGATGAAAAATTAATAATATCCCATGTCACATCAATACCTATCTGACGATCATCTTTAGTCATATTTCCAGTTAAATTAATTCTTGGTAATTGTTTTTTATTTTCAACTTTAACGCCCATTTTTTTAGCGTCTATATCGGCTTGGCTCACAAGATAGGCCGGATTTTGATTATTATTTTCCGCAGTGAATTCTCTATACATATCACTGACTGTCATTCCATCAAAAGGATTGACAAGATCACTCTCTCCAACCGGAAACCCTGTATATTTTGATAACGTACTCAGCGTTGTCATTAATTCTTTTTCATAATAGTTAATATCTTGCTCTACTAATATTTTTCTTGCTTCTGCCTGAACATATTCAGAAATACGCCCTTCATCATTACGGGCTATCACATTTAATTCAGAGATAATTCTATTATGCCTATCTAAGCTTTTTTTCTTTACCGCAATAGATTCTTTGGCTAACAATGCTTTTAAATAGAGATCTGATATGGTGTAAGCGACATTTTCTTTCGTTTCGCTATATTTAAATTGATAATAGAGCTGTTCTTTTTCATTACGTTCAACATCATTTTCTATTCCACCAAAAGAATAGAGATTTAATTCTCCTCTTAGTCCTGGAGTAAAACTATTATTATCATAATCACTTTCATCACGATGATATTGTCCTAATAATTTATTTCCAGTGACGCTTATTACGGGAAAATGTTGAGCCCTAGCCTGATTAACTCTTGCAACCGCTATATCTATATCGGCTTTAGCTTCTAATAACTCGGGCGCATTATTTAATGAGTTATTTAATATATATTTTAAAGAATTCGCATGTGAATTAAATAATACGCCTCCAAAAATAACAAACGTTATTATTTTGAGTTTATTTATAGAAAACACAGATATTACCTCTAATAAAAAATACAATCTAAATATAGAAATTTATGATTGGATAATAAGGCTGCTCGAACGAGCAGCCTTAGATTTAATTAAAACAGATAATTAGAAAACACCTCCATTATCAATAATATTATTATCGATATAGACATTAGCACCACTTGCACTACTGTAAAGCGTATAAGTATGCTCAGTGCCATCTAATGCAGTTGCTTTAGTTGTTGTGGCTGTAGCGGTAAATGTCCCTAAGGTGTTAACTCCGTCAGCCCCTAAATCAACTTTATCATTAGCATCACCGGAAATATAAATCGTTGAATTTGCATTCATTCCCAATACATCCGATGCTGTTAATTTGACGGTTTGAGATGCATTATCTACTTTCAGATCACTGCCAACAGTCATATCAACTTTCTCGAAGCCAGCAATACCTTCATCTTTCCCTGTCGCCAGATTGACAGAAATAGTCCCTGTCAGAACTAGAGTATCACTACCTTCTCCACCATTAATATAACCCTGATTACCAATAGGTTTAGGATCATAGTCTTTTGTCAGAACAACGATATCATCACCAGCACCCGCATCAATGGTTATTTTACCATTTGAAATAGTGCCTATTTTGATTGTGTCATTCCCGTCACCACCATCAATGGTCGTCGCAGCTGAACCTAAAGTTGCACCAGTGGAATCAAATACATCATCTCCTGCCCCTAGTGAAATAGTTGTGTTATATGCCCCCTCAGTGACGGTAACAGTATCATTGCCGTCCCCCATAGAAACAGTAGCACCACCATAAATCCACCCAGCAGTTAAGGTATCAGTATTATCACCAACAGAAACATTACCAGTTAGGTTTTTAGTGATAGTGATATTATCACTACCGTATCCACCTAGAATTTCACCAGATACAGAACCATAAATAGTGACAGTATTAACATCCGTAACCGCGTCAATATTATTGTCATTACCCAGACTGAAATTGCCACCATCCTGATAAACAGAAAGATACTCTTTTGGCAGATTTGACTTAGCTTGAGTACCACTCCCCAGATCTAATAAACCAGATAATTCAGTATTATTTTGAGAATTAGCATCACCTTGGGTAAAAGTATCACTGCCTGAGCCAAGATAGATTTGGCCAGCATTTGTTACCCCTGTACGTTTAATCGTAACGGTGTCATCACCAGATTCCATAAAGAGATAACTGCCAGCATACATAACACGCAACGCCGTATTCATACCATCCATAGTAAAAGTATCATTACCTTCACCAGCATAGACTCGGGTATTGGCTAACATATTACCGCGAACCACCATCAGATCATCACCAGCCCCTAAATCAACAGTTGTAATACTTTGATTACCATCTGTTTTTGTACCATCAGGTCCATTATCTGAAGAGTTAGCCACATTGCTGTATGATGAAGTTTCGCTACCATCCTGATAATAACCAACATAAATTGTATCGTTATAATCAGTTGTTAACATAGGATCAGCATCACCGCTGTTAGCACCGATGGTATATCCAAAATCGTTTGTTCCCGCTTTAGATGAGGATAACGAATATTTCAGCGTAAAATCACCATCCAGATTACGTAATGAAATCGGGTTACCATCATAAATAACACCCGTTGCTGAAGCACCCGCATTATTTACTATATCTGTTGCGGCTGTAGCGTTGTCAGATGTTCCCGTAATGGTTGCAACCACTTTTTCCATACCCTCGGCATTAAATGCATTTTGGTTAGCTTCCATTGTTGGATCAACCATAAATGAAACACTCTTAGAGCCAGCAGGAATAACAACCGTTACTGTTGATGCACCATCATACGTTACTTTGCCTGTGTCACCATGCAGGACAATTTTTCCGTCGTGCTGAGAGCCTGCAAGCGTTGAATAATCTGGCGCACTGGCATGACCCACACCATTTGTTAAGGTTATTGTCACAGTCACATCTTGTGCTGCAACAGAATCCAAAGCAACGGTATACACTAATCCGGTAGTACCATCTGTGTCTTCAACGGTTGCAGGAACTTCAGTTACTTCACCGGAAACAGAGGCATCTGCACTAATCTTATCCCCTTTGCTATCCGTTGATGTTGTATCAACACTGATACTCACTGTCGGTAACACATCTGTTTTAGATGTTGCTGTTGCCGGATCACTTTCATTACCACTTGGATCTTTAGCAACTGCGCTCACTTCACTGTTATCTTTTACATTATCAGATGGAATAGTAGTGTTATTACCCTGACTGTCTGGGATCAAATTAGGAACACTAGATGTCCAGCCATTATCCCCTTTCTCCATTGTTACAGTCTGTTTATCACCATTTTCATCCTCAAACGTAATTTCTACGGTATCACCTTTATTGGCATCCCCCGGCAGTTCAACGGAAACAGAACCATTATCTTCCGCATTTAATACTGGTGCTGAAGGGGCAACTGTATCGACCATAAAGTCTGTTGCTTTCCCCTCACCACTCGTATTACCCGCAGGATCGGTAATTTCTGCTTTCACAGAATAATTGCCATCCGGAGTTGCTTTATCTGCCGGAATAGTCACTTCGGCTTTACCCGCAGTCACTTCATCCGCC